>DASZNR010000075.1:0-127602 GCA_035551175.1 Amycolatopsis sp.
GCACGCTGCTGGAGCTGATCGGCGAAGGGCTCACCAACCGGCAGATCTCGGAGCGGATGTTCCTCGCCGAGAAGACGGTGAAAAATTACGTTTCACGGCTGCTGACCAAGCTCGGGATGGAACGGCGGACGCAGGCCGCCGTGCTCGCGACCGAGCTGCGGGGACAGCGCCGGTAGCGCCCGGTCAGGCCGACGTCGGCAGTGCCTCGACGAGGATGTCCTCGATTTCTCGCCGAGGCGTCCAGGACACCGGCGCGCCGTAGCCGAGGCGTAGCACGATCTGCGGCCACAGGCCGCCGCCGAGCACGTTCCGGAGCCTGGCGCGGGTGGCGGCGACCTCCACGGGCTGGGAGATGAACGAGGCGTCGATCCCGACGGCGGTCGCGGTGAGCAGGACCCGTTGCATCGCCTGCCCCGCCCGGATCCGGTCGGCCGGGGTGTCCCCGAACGTGCCGATCACGACGACCAGCGGCGGGGCGCCCACGGCACGCGTGCCGTCGCCGTAATCGCGCAGGACCCAGGCGTCGTCGGCGACCGTGGTTCCCCCGGCGGCGAACGGGACCCCGTCACGGCAGTTCTGGGCACGGCCGGTCCAGCGCTGCCACTCGGCCAGAAACGCCGGGTCGCTCACCTGGATCCGGTGACTTTCCGCGACCAGCCGCTGGAGCTCACGGAGCTGGTCCTCGTCCAGCTGCGGCATCCAGGCGTGCTCGACCTCCGCGGCGTGCCGCAGCCGGCCGACGAAGGTCGCAGGAACCGGTTTCGGCAGGAACGGGGTGCGGTTGGTGTGCCGCCGCGGGATCGCCGTGGCCAGTACGGCGAGCCTGCGGTCGATCAGCGCGGTCGCCCGCGGGCGGACGATCGCGAGCAGGTCGGGGTCGTCGCGGCGAGGCAGGAGCGTGGTGGCCGGGTGCACGCCCATCGCGTGGATCGCGGTGCGCAGGTTGAACAGCGCGGCACCGCAGGAGAGCAGCAGTTCTCGCCGGTCCGAGTCAGCGACGGGCAGGGTGCGGTCGGCGTCGGCGAACAACTCGATGCCGTCCGGGCACGTGCCGAACAGCCACGGCTGCGTATTGTGCGTCGAGGGGGCGAGGGTCGCCGAGCGCAGCGCCGAGGTCACCTGCTCGGCGCTGAGCCGGCCAGCCGAAGCCACCTGGAGCGTCATCGGTTCTCCTCGGACCGCGAAACGCGGCACACTGTCGTTTACGAAGTCGGTCCCGTCAGCATGCGTCTTCCTCCCGGGAAAGCACAGGGGAGAAAGTCCATTTCTCCGGGGCGGCGTGGCGACGGAAAGGGGTCGCGGTACTGATGTCCGACACCGGAGAGGACGGCCGGCGGCTGTCCGGAACCCTTTCTCAGCTGCGCCTGCGCGAAACGTCGCGCGACCTGCAGGAGCGGATCGAGCAGCTGATCGGCACGCGCGACAAGATGGGCGGCCTGCTCGACGCGGTGCTCGCGGTCGCGTCGGGCCTCGAGCTGGACACCACGTTGCGGCGCATCGTGCAGGCGGCGGTGGAGCTCGTCGAGGCTCGCTACGGCGCGCTGGGCGTGCTCGGCGACGACGGTGGCCCGCTGGCCGAGTTCGTGTACCAGGGGATCGACGAGCCGACCCGCGAGCGAATCGGGCACCTGCCGGAAGGGCACGGGCTGCTGGGTCTGGTGATCGACGACGCGAAGCCGCTGCGGCTGGAGGAGATTTCGACCCATCCCGCTTCGGTCGGTTTTCCGCCGAACCACCCGCCGATGCATTCGTTCCTCGGGGTGCCGGTGCGGGTCCGCGACGAAGTCTTCGGCAACCTGTACCTCACCGAGAAAAACGACGGCGAGGAATTCACCGAAGACGATGAGGTGATCGTGCAGGCGCTGGCCGCCGCCGCGGGGATCGCGATCGAGAACGCGCACCTCTACGAGCAAGCGAGGGTACGGCAACGCTGGCTCGGCGCGACCAGCGAAGTGACCACCGAGCTGCTCGGTGGGACGGATCCGGTGGACGCGCTCGACCTGATCGCCGGACGGGCGCTGGAACTGACCGGTTCGGACGTCACCATGCTCGCGCTGCCCGGCGCCGGCCGGCTCGACGGCGACGGCTGGGACGACGGTGGGGACGAGGAGTCGGACGGTGTCTCCGGCGAGCTCACGGTCGCCGTGTGCGCCGGGGACGGTGCCGACGAGCTGAGCGGGTTCCGGATGGCCGTCGCCAGCACGGTGCCGGGTTCGGTCTACCGGGACCGCACGCCGCGCCGGGTGGCGCAGCTGGCGCTGTCGCCTGACCGCCGACACGGCCCGGCCCTGGTGGTGCCGCTGCGCGCCGGGGACCACACGTCCGGTGTCCTGATCGCGGTGCGGGCTCCGGGATCTCCGGTGTTCGAGACGACGCAGCTGCCGGTCCTCGCGTCGTTCGCGGACCAGGCGGCGCTGGCCTTGCAGCTGGCGGCACAGCAGCGTGCGGCACGGGAGCGCGACGTGCTGTCCGATCGCGATCGCATCGCCCGCGATCTGCACGACCACGTGATCCAGCGGCTGTTCGCGGTCGGGCTCGCGATGCAGGGCACGCAGCGGCGGGCGCGAGCACCGGAGGTTCAGCGGCGGCTTCAGGACAGCATCGACCAGCTGCACGAGATCGTGCACGAAATCCGGACCGCGATCTTCGACCTGCACGGCGGCGCGGCGGGGGAGACACCGCTGCGGCACCGGCTTCACGACGCGATCGCGGAACTCACCGACAACGCACCGCTGCACCCGACGGTCAGTATGTCGGGCACGCTCGACGCGGTGCCCGCGCAGCTGGCGGAGCACGTGGAGGCGGTGGTGCGCGAGGCGGTGAGCAACGCGGTTCGGCACGCCGGCGCGGCCACGCTCACGGTGGCGGTTTCGGTGCGTGACGGTGTCGTCCGTGTGTCAGTCGCCGACGATGGAGCCGGGTTACCCGCCGATGTTTCACCGAGCGGACTGGGCAATCTGCGCGAACGAGCCGAGTCCGCCGGCGGCACGTTCACGCTCGCATCGCCCCCGGGCGGCGGCGTCCGCCTTGACTGGTCGGCGCCGCTGCGTTGATCCCTCCCGCGTCGATCCTCCCGGCGCCGATCCCCTCGGCGTCGATCCCTCCGGCGTCGATCCCCCCGGCGCCGTTTCCTCCGATGCTGATCCCGTGGAGGCCGATCTCGTCGATCCGGCTCATTGCCGTGTCGACGTCGGTCGCGACGGTTTCGAGGAACTCCTGGGTCAGGTCCGACAATGCTCGCTCGACCGCGAGATAGGGCGCCACGTGGGCGAGTCCACGGCCTTCGAGCGCGCTGTGCGCCAGCCCGATTCCGGAGAACTCGTCGCCGTCGGGCGTGCGCAGCACGGCGTGCGCGCGGGTGTGGTGGGCGGTCCGGTCGAACGTGACGGCGACCGTCCACTCGTGCTCGATCTCGCTGATGACGCTACCTTCTTTCATGGCTGGGACGCTCGCTCGGCTTTCGGGGTTCGGCGTCCCTGCGGCGGTACCGGAGGCGGCTCGTCTCATGTGGGCACCTCGCCGGAGCCGGCTGCCGCGGGGGCCAGGCGCCGCGCCGCCTCCGGCGTGATCACGACTACCGGGCACCTCGAATAGCGCACACAGTCGCGCGAAACGCTGCCCAGCAACAGGTCCCGCGCGAGGCCGGTGCCGTGGGCGCCGATCACGAGCAGGTCGGCCTTCGTCGACTCGGTCACCAGTTCGGTGGCCGGGTCGCCGCAGGGGGTGGCGACCGTGACCTCGGGGGCGCCGGGAAAGTCCCGGCGCAACTCGGCGATGTGGTCTTGGGGATGGTAATCCGCGACGGGGCGGCGGCCGTGCGGCTGGAGTGCGAACGACGTCCCGGGCAGCAACGCCTCGGCCGGGCGAACGGCCACGGCCCGAACGCGGTCGCCGGGTTGCGCGGCGACGCCGAGCGTCCAGCGCAGCGCCGCGTCACCGTGGGGGGAGCCGTCGAATCCGACGACGAGAAGTCGGCCGGGGGAACTCATCGAATGCCCCTTTCTTCGGTTGCCGCCCGATCGTGCGCTGCGGTGCGGGATCGGGGATAGGGCCGGAGGTCATCGGCGAACGCGGGGACGTCGCAGGTGCTGGTGGTGACTTTCGGCCTCTGCGCCGGCGGGGCCGAGGATGGCAACCTTGGGCGGTACCCCCGTTCCCAGGAGTGAGCCATGACGATCTCGGCGACCGCCGTCCTCGCCCCGTCGGAAATCGGCGTGCTCGCCCGTGCGGTGAGCCGGGCCCCGTCGGTACACAACACCCAGCCGTGGCTGCTGCGGGTCCGCGGTGCTGAGGCCGAGCTGATCGAGCGCACTGAGCTTTCATTGCCCAGCCACGACCCGCTGGGCCGCGACCGAGTGCTCTCCTGTGGCGCCGCGCTCGCGAACCTCGAGCTCGCCGCCCGGGCGCTCCGGCGCGATATCACCACCTCGTTCCCCGCTGCCGGTGCGGTGGCCGCTACCGTCCACACGAGACTGGGCAGTGTTCCCGGCATCGCGGAGCTGGCGCGCTACCACGCGATCGAATGGCGGCGCAGTTATCGCCGCGGCTTCGCACCCGGAGCGGTGGGCGAAGCCGATCTCGCCGAGATCGTCGCGGCCGCGAACGATCCCGCCGTGGCGGTGGTCCGACCACGAGACCTCGGGCTGCTCGCCGAAATGCTGGGCTTCGCGACTCGGGTGTTCCGTGCCGATCCGGCCTACCAGCGTGAGCTGGACACTTGGACCGCGCACACGTTCGGCGATCGAGCGCTGGGCGCGGTCGACGGTGTCCCGGAGGCCGGGTTCGGCGCCGGTCCGCTGCCCGCGGCGGGGTTGATCCGGCGGACGACGCCGGTCCCCGACGACCCGCACCTGGCCGCCAGGCTCGCCGCGGAAACGCTACTGGTGATCTGCACCGACGCGGACACGAGACGCGCGCGCCTGGCGGCGGGTGCGGCGATCGAACGGATGTGGCTGGAAGCGACCGTGCTGGGTCTGGCCGGGTCAGTGTTGACTCAGCCCTTGCACCTGACCGGGTTCCGCGAGCACCTGGCCGACGGGCTCGGGCTGCCCGGCCTGCCACAGGCGCTCTTCCGGTGCGGTCGCCCGGCCGGGGTCGCGCCGCCTTCCCCGCGGCGGCCACTCGACGAGCTGCTCCCGGGAGATCCCTCCTGACCTGTGCCGTTCCCCGCGGGGTCCGGCACAATGGTGCTCGGCCGGGCTCGATCGCACCGTCGAAGCAGACCGGCCCGGGGGTTGCCCGGACCCGAACGGCGCCGGGACGGCGGCGGCCGTGCGACTGCTACCGGGTTAGCTGCGCGCTGACGCGGGCGGGAGGTGACTCCTCGGCGTTCCCTGTCCCGACGCGGGCCGGCCGAGGTGGCGCGATGATGACGCGATCAAGCCTGGCCGATCAAGACAGCTGGGCCACCGGCAGTGCGCGAAGGACGTCCTGGAACGTGACCATGCCGACGAGGGTTCCTTCGTCGACCACGGGCAGCGCGCGGACTCGGGTTTCGGCCATGCAATGCCCGACCTGGGCGATGTCGAGGTCCGCCGAAGCGGCCACACCGGGAGTGCGCATGACGGCGGCCGCGGTCCGCAGCCGGGCATCGTCGTCGTCCGTTGGTACGCCCACGTACGCGAGGGTCTCCTCGCTCAGCAGCCCCAGCAACCGTCCCTGGTCGTCGACGACCGGCAGGGTGGAGAACCCGTGGCGGGCCATGAGCTGAGACGCATCGGCGAGCGACGTCGAAGGCGCGAGGGCGATCAGCGGGGTGGTCATGATGTCACGGGTGTGCATGGGGTCTCCATTGCCGGTCTTCTTCACGGGTTGCTACGACGATCACCCTCGCGACCGGGGTGCGCCAAGGGTCTTTGGTCCTCGCCGCAGGTGCCCTGCGAAGCGGGCCGGGAGACCCGCGAACTCGGGCAGAACTCCTCTTCGACCACGCGGCGGGCCGGACGAGTCTGGTGGCGGAAACCAGCCGGGCTCGCACGAAGGGTGTGAACAATGAACGCGTCGGCGTCTCGCGTGGTGCGATGGTGGCACCTGCTCGTTCCGGGCCGACGTTCGGTGGCTCGGCCCTCGGACCGGTGCCAGGCCGGGCTGCTCCTGCTGTCGGTTCTCGTGGCGCTCGCGGCGGTACCGTTCTCGGCGGTCGCGGGCTCCGAGCAGTACGCGCGGGAGATGCGGGTCTCGGCCGAGCAGCTCGCCGAGCGCAGCCAGGCGACCGCGATCCTGCTCGCGGACAGCCAGGCGGAACCAGTTACGGGACCCACGGGAGTGTCGCCGAATTCGGCGCCCACCGACGCGACGTGGCAGGCGCCCGACGGTTCGCGTCGGGTCGGCAAGGTGGCGGCCGACGACGGCACGCACCGTGGTGACGCGATCGCGATCTGGGTCGATCGGGCGGGCAACCCGGTCGCGGCGCCTCTGACGGCCGTGGCCGCGGTGGTCGACGCGGTGTGCGCGGGTGTGGCGCTGTGGGCGGCGGTGTGGGTGCTGCTGGCACTGCTGTACGGCGGTGTCGTGTTCGTGCTGAACCGGCGCCGGTCGGCTTGGTGGCAACGCGAGTGGGACGACGAGCAGACGAAGCGCACGCACTCGTGACCACCGGAACGCGGCGCTCGATCGTCCGCGATGAGTTCTTCGCCGACTTCTGCGGCTGCCGGAGCGTGTCGAAGTGACCGCGGCCCGCCTCGCCGACGAGGCAGGTCTGTAGTCACTCGGCCCGGCCCACGAACCGGCTCGGGTCGCCGGCGGCGCGGGGTCCGCTGTCGAGCCATTTCGCGAAACCCAGGCGGTCGCGGCGTTCCAACTCGTCGAGGTAGGCCTGACGAGCCGCGACGAGGGCTTGGCGGGCCTGCTCGTCGTGGGTGTGCTGCAGCTGCACAAAGCTCCGGCGCCACGCGAGGCAGAGCTCGTCGACCGACAGTGAGGTGACGGCCACGGGGGCGTCGTCAGGCGGGACGTCCGCGGGCTTCGGGCGGACCGCGGGCCGGCGCACGCCGGCGGGTGCGGGCCGGCGTGCGCTGGCCCGCACCCGCCACCCGGACCAGGCGGCGGCGGTCATGAGGAGCCCCGTGCCGGTGAGCGCTGTTGCAGGCCCGACCAGCACGACGAGGGTGGCGATGACCAGCCCGACGACGCCCAGCACGAGCGCCAGCGTCGCCATCGCCCTGGCGGTGGCGTTCCGTGGTCCGAAGTACCGTTCGACCCAGGCGGCCTCCTGCACGCAGAGGGACACGAACGAGAGCAGCACGACGATCACCGCGGCCACGGCGGCCAGCACGGCCATCGGAACCAGAACGACACCGAACGCGCACAGCAGGACCGAGCATCCGAGCGTCGATGACCACACCGCACGAGCGAACACGGATCACCTCGATCGTCTGCCGGGGGAAGCCGGAAACCGGCCCGCAACGCGGCCACGGCCGCGAATCCAGCCTGCCGCGAGCCGGCGGTGCCGGAATAGGGACCAAGGTCGTCCCACCAGGGCACTACGGCCTCCCGGGTACGGCGCCGCCGCCTCGGCACCCGGTGGACCCGTGGCGGCGGTTTCTCGCCCTCCGCGCTGCCCCGGGATGTGTACCGCGGCAAGGCCGATGCCGGCCCGAGCTCATGACCTCGGGCCAGCATCGGCCCGGAGCCCGGAGCCCGGAGCCCGGAGCCCGGAGCCCGAAGCCCGAAGCCCACGCCGCTCCGCTGCCCGCCTGATCGCCCAGGACGGGCCCCAGAAGTCCGCCACGATGCTGCAGGACCTGGTTGGCTCCGGCCCGCCCGGAGGTGGTCGCGCCCGCTGAAAAACTCCTGCGGGGATTTTCGGCGATCCGGGTGCAACGTGATCCAGCCGGATTGTCGCGAAGCGAGTACAACTGGTCACTGTCGGCGCTCGGAAATGCGCCGAAATGAAGTCGCCGATTGGTCGGTGCTCAGTCGCGACGGTCCGCGGAACGGCGCCGTCGCGAAAGTGGTGATCGTCGGTTAGCCCGATCGGACGTCTTGGCAACGCTTGTCGGCCACGACTAGCGTGAAACTTCCGGATCCCGGGCCACCGAAGGCCCCGGGGACCGTACAGATGCCGTTCGGGCTAGAGCTTCGGCTTTTGACATCTGTGTCCTGGAATCCGTGTGAATCTGTCCGGAGTGCCTATGTCGTGTCCTGCCGAGGTCGTTTTCCGCACCCGCGGTCGACGATTGTGCGAAATCTGCAGTGAGCCGATTCCGCCGGAGGATCTACAGACCGCGTTGGTTCCCGATTCGTCGAATGTCGATCTCGCGGATTCGGCGTTGCGTGGACGGCGGCTCGTCCACGCCTGCGGTGAGGACCACATGAACCTGCTGGTGCGGCAGGCTCAGCAGGACTGGGTCGACGAGCAGTGGTGGTTCGGGCTGCTGTGCCAGGCGAGCGTGACTGCCCCGATGACGCGCGCGTCGCTGTCGGAAGTGGCGCGGCGAGCGAGGCTCTCCGGCAGGCAGTTGGCGGCGGCGTTGAACTGGAACGCCGCCCGTCCGCGGCCGCGAGCCCGGTTGCCGGGCGGACAGCCCTGCTGAGGCGTGTCACCGCGAAACGAGGTAAGTGCGGCCCGTCCCCGCACCCGGCGAATCGGAGTAATCGCAACGGATCACCTGTGTCAGCCGACGGACGAAACTCTGCGGGCACTGACGTTTGAGCTCGTACGGGCAGGGTAGTGCCTTTGTCGCCGGCCCGGCCCCGCCGTAGCCAGCGCCTCCTTCAGCTGCGGCGGACTTCGGCGTGTAAGAGCGCCTGAGCCGTTCGCCGTGGGAGCGGAATCGGCACGCCCAGTTCAGGACTTTGGTCCCGCGGACCAGTTACGTCCGGCGGTGCGCATCGGTGGAGGTGCCGAGTTGAGTACAGGGGCCGGAGCCGCCGGCCCCGCAACGGCAAGGGGAGGAGCCGCGCCATGGAAAGCCTGCTGCTCGAGCATCGCGACTGCGTCCGGCTGCTTCGGTCCCCCGAGCGGGTCCGATGCGGGTTCGTGGCGATCGACGGCCGGGAACCGGTTCCGCTCGCGTGCGTCCTGCTCGATTCGGGCGACGTGCTGATTCCGGCCGGCCCGGGCAGCCCACTGGTGCAGATGGCGGCGCTGCATCCCGTGGTCGTGGAATTCACCGACTACGACCCGACCGGGCGCGTGCGATGGACGGTTCGGGGCATCGGCCTTGCTCGCCCGATGACCGGGTCCGACGTGCCGCGCCCGGCGCTGCACTCGCCAGTCCTTGCGGCGATCCCCGACACCTTCGGCAACGGCGTTCGGGTGGTGATGGCCCGCTACCACGGCCGTCGGATCGCCGACGACGTGGCGATTCCCGCACCCCGGGTCGGCGACCCGGGCTGACCGGCGTGGACGCTGGGGCAGGTCGCCCGACCTCGCGCTGTTCGCCGGGCGTGACAGCTTGACGCGAACGCGCGTCAGCCGGCGGACCCGGGACATCGAGGGGCCTGCGAGAGAGCTGAGCGCGCGGTCCTTCGCATCCTCGGCGGCCAGCAGCGTGCGAGTTCAGTACCCGTCGTCGGTGCGGCGGTAGGCGGCGAGTGCGCGTTCGCGTGCGTTCCGTGCGATCGTGCGCATCAGTGCGGCGTGGACGACGAGCGCGAAGGGTGACGCCACCCGCCAGTAGCGGCGGAACTTCAGCCAGCTCGGCGGGTCGGTGAGCTGTACCCGGGTGTCGATCGTCAACAGGCTCCGGTGCGCGCCGTAGGGCCGCACGATGATCGTCATCACCAGTTTGCCGAAACCGGGGTCGGAAAACGCCGTGAAGGCGTCGGGCTCGACCCGTCGCCAGGTGATGACCGGTCGCCAGAACTTCCCCGCCACACCCAGTGCGAACTCGCTGCCCGGTTGTTCGCCCAGCAGCGCCCAATCGGAACCGGTGTCGAGGTCGTCGATGGTCATGCGCGTGGGCCTGCGAGGGGGGCCGTGCCGGCGGGCGTGCCAGCGCGCCGGCAGTTCCCGAATCCGGGCCGCGGCCGTGGCGAGTCCACTGTGGATGTCGGTGAGATCGATGCCGCGCGCCGCGGCGTAGGTTTCTTCGACCGGCGCGTCGACGATCTGGTGACGCACGAGCGAGAAATGTGGCTTGGGAATGAAGCGGTCACCGAGCAATTCGCGGGATTCCTGTGTGGTCATGACTTCTCCCAGTCGTCGATGGAGGGTCTCAGCTTCGGCCGAGGTGGGTGCGCCGCACCAGGAGCGAGAGGCCGTCGCCGCGCCGATTTCGTCATCACACGAAGGGACTTCCTGCCCTGTGTCGCGTCGCGCCGCCCGGCGACCGTTGGCTGGCGACCGCCGAGAGACGAGGGGACCGTCATGGCAGAGATTCGGCACAGGGAGTCGGGGGCGCACGCGGTGACCGTTGCTTCCCAAGTGCGGGTCGAAGCGGATCTCGACGAGCCGCTCTCGCGCTGGCTGTGGCTCGTCAAGTGGCTGCTGCTCATCCCGCACTGGATCGTGCTCACGGTGCTGTGGCTGTGCTACCCGGTGGTCGGCCTGTTCGCGTTCTTCGCGATCCTGGTGACCGGTCGGTATCCGCGCCCACTGTTCGGGTTCACGACCGGATTGCTGCGCTGGAGCTGGCGGGTGCACTTCTACGGGTACGCCGCGCTCGGCACCGATCGTTATCCGCCGTTCACGCTGGCCGACGTCCCGGAATACCCGGCTCGCTTGGAAATCGGCTACCCGGAGCGGCTCTCCCGTGGGCTGGTGCTCGTGAAGTGGTGGCTGCTCGTCCTGCCGCACCTCATCGTCGTGGCTTTGTTCGTCGGCGGCGGAGGGTCGCTCGTGCAGGCGAGCGCCGGGTGGAACGGCGGGCTGATCGGGATCCTGATGCTCGTCGCGGCGATCGTCCTGCTGTTCACCGGAACCTATCCGCGCTCGGTGTTCGACTTCGCCCTCGGTATGGACCGGTGGGCTCTGCGGGTTGCCGCCTACGTCTGCCTGCTCACCGACGAGTACCCGCCGTTCCGGCTCGACCAGGGCGGCCGGGAACCATGAGCCCTACCGCTCGACGTGCGGGGGCCGGGCGCCGTCGCGGCTGCGGGCGCCCGGCACGAGAACCCCGTTGACGCGATTTTCGTGCGACGTACGAGTTTCGCCTCGTCAGTGCCGGAGGGCTTCGCGGCGCCGGTCGAACTCTTCTTGGTCGATTTCGCCGCTGGCGAACCGGCGACGCAGGATGTCCAACGCGGCATCCGCCTGCGGTGGGCCGGAGGATCGCCGGGCGAGCAGCGCGATGGCCACGCCGATCGCGGCCAGTATCGCGACGGCGACGACGATCATCACGAGCGGACCGACCCAGCCGGCCGCGGATCCGTAGTGCCAATAGGGCATGGTCTCCTCCTCGGCTCAGCGCCCCGGGGAAGCGTGGCGGAGCACGTCCGCCGGGGCCCGTTCACCTCGTGCGGTACCCCCACGAGTCTGACAGCAGTCGCGGACCCGTGAACAGGGCCGGAATTCCCTGGCGGCGGGGGCTTTCGCCGTCCCGAATCGGGGCGCAGTACCGGCCGGCTGTGCGCGTCGCCAGGAGTGCAGCCAACGGCCGCCGGCTTGCGCCGCCCAACCAGACGGGTGCCCGCGCGGAACCGGGACAGCGCCGCGACCAAAGCTCGTGAGTGGCCGTGCCGGTTCTAGTACTCCAGTTGTAGTTCGTGATCGGGTGGTGGTTGTTGGTTTCGTTGCTGGTAGTGGCTGTGGCGGGCGCGGTGTTGGTGTTGTCGGCGCCAGGTGGACCAGGCGAGGATGTGGATGATCGTGCGTGCTGGTTGCAGTATGAGTTGGCTGTAGAGGTGTCTGATCTCGTTGCGGGTCAACGGGATCAGGCCTTCGGCCGGTGGGGTGGTGCGGGCGTGGGCTGCGGCGATGGCGAGGAAGGCGTGCGCGAGCATGACCAGGGTGGTCCAGCGGTACCAGGAGGTCCAGGTGCGGACCTGGTGCTGGTCCAGTCCGGTGAGTCCTTTGCCGGTCTGGAAGGTCTCCTCGATCGTCCAGCGCCGCCCGGCGACGCGCACGAGCTCGGCCAGTGAGACTCGGCGGGGACTGTAGCAGCGGTAGAACGCTGTTTCCCCGGTCCGCCGGTTCCGGCGCATCAAGATCCAGTGGTGTCCGGTCTTGCCCGCCGGGTGCAGCCGGATGCGGGCCCACAGGTAGTAACGCCGGCCTTTCGCGCCGGCCCCGGCGGAGAGCTTCTGCCAGGCCCGTGTCGGCAGCGCAGCGGCCCGCTCATCGGCCCGCATGCTGGTGCCGTCGACCCCGGGAATGCGGTGGTCACAGGCCACGGCCAGCACATAGGCCTGGGCACGGGTCTCGAGCGGATCGCGCAGGCCGGCGGCGTCCTTGCCGTAGGCCTCGTCCCCGGTCACCCACCCCGCTGGAACCCCCGCCTCCAGGGCCCGGGTGATCATCGCCGAGGCCAGGCGGGATTTCGTGGTGAACCGGGTCTGCTCGGGCACCCCGGCCCGTTCCCGCCGCGCCTGGTCGGCGGCCCAGCTTTCGGGAAGGTAGAGCTCGCGGTCGATGAACGTGTGCCCGGCCGGGGTGGAATACACCAAAAACACCGACATCTGCGAGTTCTCGATCCGTCCGGCCGTGCCGGTGTATTGCCGCTGCACCCCGACCGATGCGGTGCCTTTCTTCAGGTCACCGGTCTCGTCGATGACCAGCACCGCATCCCGCCCACCCAACTGCACGACCACGATCTCGCGCAGGTCGTCGCGGACCCCGTCAGCGTCCCATCTCGCCCGCGAGAGCAGGTTCTGCATCCCGTCCGGGGACCGGTCTCCGACCCACTCGGCCACGGTCCAGCAGTTCACCCGCGTCAACCCGGCCAACAACCCCTGCACGAACCGCCCGGCCCGCCGACGCGACTCCACCCGGGCGAACCGGCGCCCCACCCGCAGCAACATCTCACCCAGCAGCGCCTGCCAACCCGCACAGTCTACGCTGACACCCGCGGCCACCACATGATCTTGAGTTGTCCTCACAAACACCATGATCACGCGGTGGCCGCACCCGTCTCACACCACCCTCCAACAAGATCACAAACTACAGCTGGAGTACTAGCCGGCCGCGCCACTCACGAGTCTGGCTGCGTCGGGGTCGTGGGTTGGCCGGGCGATCGGAAGTCGTGAAATCCGCGTCGAACGTCACCGTCGAGGCTTCCGCGCTTTCGTCCTTCTGGTAGAGGACTTCGTTCTCTCCCCGGCCCGCCCGCCGCCGCGTGAGGGTGGGTGTGTGCCGCCGCGAACCGGCGGCGGAAGGGAGGCGGGTCGTGCCGAACACGGGAATGAGCGCCACGGTGGTGGCGGGAGTCGACGAGTCCGAAGCCGCGCTCGCGGCCGTTCGCTGGGCCGCGGAGGAGGCGTTGCGCACCGGGCGCCGGTTGCTGCTCTTCCACGCCGGGATCTTCGACACCGCCGACCTCGCCCGCCACGAGCACACGAAGAACTCGCCGGTGCTGCTCGAACGCGCGCACCGCTGGATTCGGCGGGCCGTGCGGGTCGCCGAGGCGACCGCGCCGGGCGTGCCGGTCGAGTACGTGGTCCGCGTCGGTCTCGCGCCAGACCTCCTCGTCGGGCTGTCGGCGGAAGCCGGTCTGCTCGTTCTGGGCTCGCACGGTATCGGTGGGCTGCGTGGTGTCACGATCGGTTCGGTCGCGTTGCGGGTGGCCGCGACCGCCCGCTGCCCGGTCGTGGTCGCTCGGGGTCGCGTGAAGCCGGACGGTCCAGTGGTTGCCGGCGTCGATGGAGACGACCGGGTGCTGGAGTTCGCGTTCGAAGCCGCGCGGAGCCGGCACGTGCCGCTGGTCGCGGTGCATGCGTGGCAGGCACCGCGGACGGGCGAGTTGCACGCCGCCGAGCCGCGCGAAGAACAGGCGTTGCGGGAGCGGGTCGAACACGTCGCCGGGCGCTACGGCGACGTGTTCGTGAAAAGCCGTTTGATTCGTGACCGCTCGGCCGCCCACGCGTTGATGAGCGTCGACGACGCGCAGCTCGTCGTCATCGGCAGCCGCGGCCGCGGACCGGTCGCGGCCGGCTTGTTCGGCTCGACGGGCAACCGGCTGCTCGCCCAGTCCGCGTGCCCGGTCGCGATCGTCCACTGAAAAACACAGGAGGAACCATGCGTGCTGGGGTACGAGAAGCCGGGACGTGGCTCGGGCCGGTGACCACATGACTCGGATCTTGCCCGTCGCCGAGCGAACGCTCCAACAGGGCGGGCTGGACTACTACGACACGGCCGGCCTGCGGTTGCGGCGGCACGGGCTGATGCTCACGCGCTGCGGCGACTGCTGGCAGCTCGACCGGGGCGACGGCCGGATCTGCCAGCTGACGGCTGTCGAACCGGACCGGGTTCCCGACGAGCTCAGGCGGCTGGTCCGCGCCTACAGCCGGGACCTCGAGCTCGTCCCGGTGCCGGGGCCTGCGATCGAGCGCGTGCGGTCGGTTTGCCCGACTGCCCGTGACGTGGTGCTCGACTACCTGGAGGCGCAGAGCGCGGCCCTCGCCCGCGCGGATCTCGCGGTGCGGCTGGACGAACCCGAGGGTGTGCACGATCTGCGCGTTGCGGCGCGGCGAATCCGGGCGACGCTTCGCACGTTCGCGCCCGTGCTCGGCGGACGCCGCCTTGTCCGCAACCTGTGTGGATCACTACGGTGGCTGGGCGAGAGCGTGGGGCCGGCGCGCGATACGGAGGTCCAGCGCGAGCGCCTTCGCCGTCGGCTCGACCCGGTGCCCCTCGTGGCTCAGCAGCACTTCGAGGCGGCCGCGCGGCAGGCCAGTGCCGAATGCGGCGAGGCCCTCGATTCGCACCGCTATCTCCAGTTGCTCAACGCGCTCGAAATCCTCGACTCGGTCCTGCGCGATCAGCCGCGCCACGACCGGCCGAAGGCCGCGCGCCGACCGGCGGCCGCCGTTCTGCCGAGTCTTGTGTGGACGGTGGCGGCGGAGACCGATGCGCGGGTCCGAGCCGCTTCCCGCGATCGCGGGCCCGACGCCGTGCACTCGGTGCGCAAGAGCGTGAAGCGGCTGCGGTACGCCCTCGAAGCGGCGGAGGACGCGCTGCCCTTCGCACTGCAGGGGGTGCTCGCGGACTGCCGGACGCTCCAGGATCTTCTGGGGGAACACCAGGACGCGGTCGTCGCCGGTGAATGGCTTCGTTCGATGTCGGCGCGCGCAGCCGAGCCGATCCCGGCGTTCGAGGCGCTGGCCGATGCCGAGAAGAACGCAGCGGTGCGATGCGCAGCTGCGTTGCCGTCGGCGTGGGACTCCGTGCTGCAGGGCCTCGAGCCGCTGCGTGATCGGTGACGTTGGTCCACCACGGTGGTGACTCCGGACCGGAGAGCCGGATGCCACCGGGTGCCTACGTTCGGCACGGCACAAGGGAAAAGGAGAACCCGATGCGTGCACGAGACTTGATGTCCGCGCCGGTGGTGACGGTCGAGCCGGGAGCACCGGCCAAAGAGGCGGCCGAAGTGCTGTCCGAGAACGGTTTCACCGCGTTGCCGGTGGTCGACGACGACGAACGGCTCGTCGGCATCGTCACCGAAGCCGATCTGATCCGAGGCCGGATCCCGGCTGATGCGCGGACTGCGCACCTGCGCCCCGAACCGCCGGCGCCGGTCGGCGCGACCGTGGCGCAGGTGATGACGTCGCCGGTCACCGCGATGTCCGCCGGTACCGATGTGGCCGACCTGTGCCAGGCATTGGTCGACGCGAAGATTCGCGCGATGCCGATCGTCGACGGCAGCCGGCTGGTGGGGATCGTGACCCGCGGCGACGTGGTCCGGACACTGGCGCGCGAGGACTCCGCGATCGCGTCGGACGTGCGCCACCGGCTGGAGATCTACGGCGGCACGGATCGCTGGAAGGTCGAGGTCCACGACGGGCTCGTGCGGATCGTGGACCGCTTCGACGACAAGACCGACCGGCATGTCGCCACCCTGCTCGCGCTCGCCGTGCCCGGCGTCGTCGGCGCGGAAACCAGTTCGACCCGAGAGGACCCCTGGTCATGACAACGCACAACAGCTCCACCGTCGTCGTGGGTGTCGACGGTTCGGAGAGCGCCGGAGAAGCCGTCCGGTGGGCTGCCCGACTCGTCTCGGGGCGCGGTCTCGAGCTGGAGATCGTGCACTGCCTGCAGGCGGGCGCCCTCTACTACGGCGGTGGCCTTGCCGGAAGTGACGCGTTGTTCGAACAGATCCGGCAGCAGGGCGAACGCTTGGTCGCAACGGCCCGAGACCTGGCGCTGTCGGTCGACGCCGCCCTCACCGTGCACACCCGGGTGTTCACGACGGCCCCGCCGGCCGGCTTGCTCGACCGGTCGAAGCACGTCCGGATGGTCGTGGTCGGCCGCAGTGGTGCCGGAGGGTTCACGGGGATGCTCGTCGGTGCCACGGCGAGCACCGTCGCGAGCCACGCCGGCTGTCCGGTCGCGGTGGTCCGCGGACGGCACGGCGACGGTCGGGTGCCACTGGAGGGCCCCGTGGTCGTCGGCGTGGACTGCACACTGAACAGCGAAGCCGCCATCGCGGCGGCGTTCGAGGAGGCGGCCTTCCGCGAGGTTCCGCTCGTCGCGGTGCACGCGTGGAACGACGTCGGCTACGACCCGGCCGACGGCACGACTCTGCTGATGCCGTACCCGGAGTCCCTTGAGCCGACCGAGGAACGGCTGCTGGCACAGCGGCTGGCCGGCTGGCAGGAAAAGTACCCCGAGGTCGAGGTGCGCCGGGTGCTGGTCGAGGACCGGCCGCGCAGCGCGCTGCTCGACGAGTCCGATCGTGCGCAGCTCGTCGTCGTCGGCAGCCGCGGCAGGGGCGGGTTCGCCGGAATGCTGCTCGGGTCGACGAGCCAGGCGTTGCTGCAGCACGCGTCGTGCCCGGTGCTCGTGGTGCGGCCGGAGGCGAAGCGGTGACCGCACTCGACACCGCCGCGGCGACCTTGTCCCCGGTCGAGCTGGCTCAGATCGACGCTCAGTGGCGAGCGGCGAACTATCTCGTGGTCGGCCAGATCTACCTGCTGGACAACCCGTTGCTGCGCGAACCCTTGGTGGCCGGGCAGGTCAAACCGCGTCTGCTTGGCCACTGGGGCACGTCCCCGGGGTTGAACTTCGTCTACGCGCACCTCAACCGCGCGATCCTGACGCATGACCTGGATGCGCTGTTCGTGACCGGTCCCGGCCACGGCGGGCCGGCGCTGCGGGCCCATACGTGGCTGGAAGGGACCTACTCCGAGGTGTGGCCGGAGGTGTCGCGTGACGAGGACGGGATGCGCCGGCTCTTCCGGCACTTCTCCTTCCCCGGTGGGGTACCGAGCCATGTGTCGCCGCACGTGCCCGGCTCGATCCACGAAGGCGGCGAGCTCGGTTACTCGCTCGCCCACGCCTTCGGTGCCGCGTTCGACAACCCGGGGCTGCTCGTGGCCTGCGTGGTCGGCGACGGCGAGGCCGAGACGGGCCCGCTGGCCACGAGCTGGCAGGCGAGCCGGTTCCTCGACCCCCTCCGCGATGGCGCGGTGCTGCCGATCCTGCACCTCAACGGCTACAAGATCGCGAACCCGACGGTGCTGTCCCGGATCCCCGCGGTGGAGCTGGATTCCCTGCTGCGTGGGGCGGGCTGGGCACCGGTGTACGTGGAGGGTGCCGAGCCGGAGGCAATGCATCAAGCGATGGCGGCGGCACTCGACGCGGTGGTGGCCGACCTGGCGGTGCTGCGGCGGGGCGGGCGCAGGAGGCCGTGGCCGATGATCGTGCTGCGGTCGCCGAAGGGCTGGACCGGTCCAGCCATTGTGGACGGTCGACAGGTCGAGGGAACCTGGCGGGCCCACCAGGTCCCGCTCGCCCGGGTACGGGAAGACCCGGAGCACTTGCGGATGCTGGAAGCCTGGCTGCGGTCGTATCGTCCCGAGGAGCTCTTCGATCCACGAGGCCGCCCCGTGGGAGCCGTGACCGCGCTGATTCCCCGCGGCAACCGGCGCATGGGCGCGAACCCGCACGCCAATGGCGGCGTGCTGCTGCGCCCGCTCGCGTTGCCGGAAGTCGCCGAGTACGCGGTACCCGTTCCCGGGCCGGGCGCGTCGGTCGCGGAGCCGACGCGAGTGCTGGGCCGCTTCTTGCGCGAAGTGTTCCGGCGCAACGCCGAATTCGCGAACTTCCGCTTGTTCGGGCCGGACGAGACGGCGTCGAACCGGCTCGACGCCGTGTACGACGTCACGGCCAAGGCGTGGCAGCTGACCGTCGCCGCGCCGGACGAAAACCTGGCCCGCGACGGCCGCGTGCTGGAAGTCCTGTCGGAGCACCTGTGCCAGGGCTGGTTGGAGGGTTACCTGCTCACCGGCCGGCACGGCCTGTTCTCCTGCTACGAGGCGTTCGCGCACATCGTTGATTCGATGGTCAATCAGCATGTCAAGTGGTTGCGCACGCATCGGGAGGTCCCGTGGCGCCGGCCGGTGGCTTCGCTGAACTACCTGCTCACCTCGCACGTGTGGCGGCAGGACCACAATGGCTTCTCCCATCAGGATCCCGGTTTCGTCGACCACGTGGCAAACAAGAGCCCGGAAGTCGTGCGAGTGTACTTGCCGCCCGACACCAACACCCTGCTCGAGGTGACCGCGCACTGCCTGCGCAGCCGCGACTATGTGAACGTGGTGGTGGCGGGCAAGAACGAGACGCCCGACTGGCTCGACGCACGCGAGGCGGCACTGCATTGCGCCCGCGGCGTCGGCATCTGGGAGTGGGCGAGCACCCACCTCGACCGGGAACCCGATCTCGTCCTCGCCTGCGCCGGTGACGCCCCGACGCTGGAGGTGCTCGCCGCGGCGTTCATCCTGCGTGCCGAGTTGCCGGAGCTGGCCGTGCGGGTGGTCAACGTCGTGGACCTCATGCGCCTGCAACCGGCCGCCGAACACCCCCACGGGCTGGGTGATCGTGAGTTCGACGCCCTGTTCACCCCGGACCGGCCGGTGATCTTCGCCTACCACGGCTACCCGTGGCTCATCCACCGCCTGGCCTACCGCCGCACCAACCATGCCGAGTTCCACGTCCGTGGCTACACCGAGCACGGCACCACGACCACCCCGTTCGACATGCTGGTGCTCAACCACATGGACCGCTTCCAGCTGGTGATCGACGTGCTGGACCGCGTTCCCGGGCTGGTGGCGACGGCGGGCGTGCTGCGTCAGCGCATGGCGCGAACGCAGGATCGCCACCGGCGATGGATCGTCGAGCACGGCGAGGATCTGCCTGAGGTTCGGAACTGGCAATGGGAAGGGTGAGCGACCGCGCTCGCCGGGTGTTGTCGGCGACCCGAACCATCCCAAGCGGTCGCCCGGGTTCTCCGCCGCGGTAATCGGGACTTTGGACCCCGGCGGCGACGCTCGGAAACGGCGAGCATGGAGTGCGCCGGAGCTCCCGGCTCCGGCCGGAGGGACTTCGGATGACGACCTCGTTGCCGGTAGTGCCATTCGGTCCCGGGGGGACCGCGGCGGGCCGGACTTCGCGCGTGCGCGATGCCAGGGCGGCGGCGCCGACCAGCCGTCAGCCGTAAATGTCCGGAGTGGACGGTGTGGCCCGGTGCCGGCCACTCACCAACGTGTTGCCACGCGGCTTTCACGGCACCACCGAACTCGAAGACCCGCACTGGAGCACCGGATGAGCACAATTCTCACCTCTGCTGTCGAAGAGGCACTCGCCGCGGCGGTGCGCGCCCCGTCACCGCACAATACGCAGCCGTGGCGGTTCGTTGTGGACGGACCGCGGATCGAGGTGTGGCTCGACCGTAACCGGGTGCTGGCGGTCGCCGATCCGGCCGCGCGGGAGGCCCGGCTTTCCTGTGGCGCGGCCGTCTGCAATCTCGTGCTCACCTTGCGCGTCAACGGCTTCGACGCCGGGGTACGGCTGATGCCCGTTCCGGCCGAACGCGATCTGCTCGCCGTGATCCGCATCGGCGGGGAGGCCTGGCCGTCGGTGCCTGACCGTCGCCTTGCCGAGGCCGTGTTCCGCAGGCACACCAACCGGCGGCCGCTGTCCGCGCTTCCGGTGTCCGGCCCCGCCCAGGCGCGGTTGCGCTCCGCGGCGCTGGGGGAGGGCGGACTGCTGGAGTTCCTCGACGCTTCGCAGCGGTACCCGAAGGTGACTTCGCTGGTCCGGCGAGCTGAGGCGGTGCAGGTTGCCGACCCCAGGTTCAGGGCGGAATCCGCGCACTGGACCGGACGCGCGCCCGGGAGCCCGGACGGGGTGCCGACCGGCGCGTTCGGGCCGCCCGCGGAGGTGCCACCAGTGGTGCCGTTGCGGTCGTCTCACGAGAACACCGCCATCCCGGCGCGCTCGTTCGAGCAGGATCCGTCGTTGGCCGTCGTGCTGACCCGCGACCACGGTGCGCCCGCGGACGTGCGGGCGGGGCTGGTCCTGCAACGGGTTTTGCTCACCGCGACCGCGGACGGGCTCGCCACTTCCTGTGTTTCCCAGCCGTTCGAGATTCCCGGCATCCGTGCGTCGCTGCTGGAGTTGTTCCGTGGCGTCGGGCAGCCGCACGTCCTGGTGCGGATCGGCCACGGCGTGCCGGTACGGATGACCGGGCGCCGGCCGGTGGCGGAAGTGACGACGGTGCGCACCACACCCGACGCCACGGTGGCGGAGCGGTCCATTCAGGACTGACGAGTGGCGGACCCGCGCAGCACGTCGCGGAACGTGACGATGCCGACGAGGGTTCCGTTCTCCACCACCGGAAGGACGCGGACTGAGGATTCGGTCATGATCCGGGCGAGTTCGGCGGCATCGAGACTGGCCGGTACGGCCGTGTCCGCGCCGCGCATGAGCGCCGCGACCGTGCGGGGCCCGCTGAGCATGGCGCCGCTGTCCGGGTCTCCGGCCGCTCTGGCGGGGTCGGGGAGGTCCGGGCGCACGAGGTCCGCTTCGGTGACGACGCCCACGAGCCTGCCGTGGCGATCGATGACGGGGAGCGTGGTGAAGCCGTGGTCGATCATCACTTCCGCGGCTTCCGCGGGTGAGGCCGCCGAAGTCACCGCGATGACCGGTGTGGTCATGATGTCGCGTGTCTGCATGGCGATCTCCGTTCGTCGTCGTTCGCTTAGACCTTGACGGCGACAGCGGTGACCGGCCAAGAGTCTTTGGTCCTCCCGCCCGGGGAAGCGCGGCCCCGCTGCGAGGACGGGTGACCTGCCGCGCCGGGCACAAGGCCTCTTCGACCCGGCGGGTCCGCGGCCCATGCTGGAGGCCGAATCCCGTATTGCGGCAGGGAAAGGTGCGAGAGATGAACCCATCGGCGAAGCGCTTGCCGAGGTGGTGGCGCCTGCTCGTCCCCGGCTCCGGCTCGGTGGCCCGGACCTCCGACCGCGTCCAGGCCGGCCTGGTTGTCGTGGCGATTCTGGTCGCGCTGGCTGCGATCCCGTTCGCGGTGTCGGCCGGCTCGACGGCTTACACCGCGCAGAAGCAGCAGTCCGTCCGGGAACTCGCCGAGGACCGGCCCGCGATCGCGACGCTGCTGGCCGACGGGCCACCAGCCACCGCCGCGGGCCGCAGCGGGCAACTCGGCAGCCCGATGCCGACCGCGGCGTCGTGGCTCGGTCCCGATGGAGTTCGCCACGTCGGACAGGTGAACGCCGACCGGGGTGCGCACCGCGGCGACCGCGTGCGGATATGGGTCGACGGTTCTGGCGCGCTGGTGGGCCCGCCGTTGTCCCCGGCGGTCGTGCTGGTCAACGCGACCGCCGCGGCGGCCGGGGTTTTCGCGGCCACGTGCCTCGCGCTGGCGCTGGCTCACGGGATCACGATGTTCGTGATGAACCGGCACCGCGCCCGGATGTGGCAGCGCGAGTGGTACGCGGAGCTGGCGAAGAAGACACACTCCTAGCGCGACCGGTTCCGCTCAGCGCGGCGGTTCGGTACTACCGGACTGCCGCGAGAGCCTCGAAGAGTGTGGGGCCGGATGTCGCGCGGGGACTTCCGGGAGGCGGGCCCGGCGCGCGCCGGTCGTCGCCCCGAGGTGCTGAACGGGCTTGCTCACCGGCGGGAGGTCACTGGCCGGCGTGGGTGATCAACACCGGGCACGAGGCGTGGTGCACCATGGCCTGCGCGGTCGAGCCGAGGAGCAGGCCTGGGAATCCGCCGCGGCCGCGCCGGCCGAGGACGAGGAGCTGCGCGTGCGCGCTGCGGTCCAGGAGTTCGTGGCGGGGCCTGCCGGCCGCGACCGTGTGCTCGACGCGGACGTCGGGATGGTGGCGGCCCTGCTCGTGGAGAACCTCGTCGAGGGTCGGCCGAAATTCGCCGGCCTCAGGGTCGTCTTTCGCATGGAGTACGTGGAGAGGGGCGCCGAGCGCGTCGGCTTCGGCGAACGCGGCGGCGGCGACCGCGACGGTGTCGGGGCCGCCGTCGAGCCCGGCGACCACCGGGCCGGCGGGTCCGGGCGCGTCCCAGAGATCCCCTCGGGTCACCACGACGGGGCACGGTGCGTGTGCGGAGAGAGCTGTGGCGACCGAGCCGGCGAGCAAGGCTCCGAACCGGCCGCGCCCGTGGCCGACGACGACGGTGGCCGCTTGGGCGGCGAGGTCGAGCAGCGCCGGCGCCGGACGATCGGTGTCCAGCCGATCGCGCACGTCGGGCGCTCCGGCGCCGCGGGCCACGTCGGCCGCGGCACGCAGGAGGTGCCGGCCGTGCCGGCGCAGGTAGTCCTTGGCCTCCTCGGTCGGCGGGACGACGCCGCCGACGAGCAGGTCGGGAAATGCCGTGGCGTGGACCAGTTCTAGTGGTAGCCGGCGTCGGAGTGCGGCGCGCGCGGCCCAGCGGACGGCGTCGGTCGCCTCGGCGGAACCATCGACGCCCGCGACGATCGGTGCGGGGAGGGAAGCAGTCATGGGCCGAGGGTAAGAACGTCCCCCGGCTTATCGCTGCGGCCGGAAGTCCCGAGGGGATAGGACTTCCGGCGTCCGTCGTGACCCGGACTCCGAAGCCGGTTTCAGCCCGAAGTGCCTAACGTCCTCGCAGCACGGGCCCTGCGGACGTCGTCGCGCCGCCGGGCGTCCGCCGATGCTGGAGGTCGTGAACAGGAGCGACGAATGATGCGACAGACGGATCTCCAGGCTGAGATGGCCGCGAACCGTGAGTACTCCGGTTCGGCCAAGCACCGTCCCGGTCGCCTGGCACGGGCACTGTCCGTGACCCACCGACCCGGCGTGGCGCGTGGGCCGTGGTGGTTCCGCGAATCGGCACTTCTGGGCATCGTGCTCGCGCTGTTGATGGTCGGCGGTGTCCTCTGGCTGTCGGGTGCTCCCGGGGCCGGCGCGTGCTGGGCGATGGGGCGCCGACTCGCTGGCCGTGCTGGCGCTGGCGGCCACGCTCGCCGTGGGCGAGTACTTGGCCGGCGCGGTGATCGCGGTGATGGTCGCGACCGGCCAGGTGCTCGAGGCGGGGGCCCGGCGCCGGGCCGGCCGTGACCTGACGGCACTGCTCGACCGCGCCCCCCGTATCGCCCACCTGAAGTCCGGTTCCGGATTTCGCTCGGTGCCGGTCGCCGATGTGTGTGTCGGTGATGAGGTCGTGGTGCTGCCCGGTGAAGTTGTCCCGGTCGACGCGGTGGTGGTCGGCGAGGGCCTGTTCGACGAGTCGGCGCTGACCGGTGAGCCGCTGCCGGTGTCCCGTCCGTCCGGCACGACCGTCCACAGTGGAGTAGTCAACGCCGGCGCGGCGGTGACGGTGAGGGCGTCGGCGAGCGCCGTTGACAGCACTTACGCCGGGGTCGTCCGGCTGGCCGAGTCGGCCGCCGCGCACAGCGCGCCGATCGCCCGGCTCGCCGACCGCGCGGCCATCTGGTTCCTGCCCGCGGCGCTGGTGCTGGCCGGGCTGGCCTGGCTGCTCACCGGCTCCGCGACCCGGGCGGTCGCGGTGCTGGTCACGGCGACTCCGTGTCCGCTGCTGCTCGCCGTGCCGATCGCCGTGACCGCGGGGATGTCCCGGGCGAGCCGGGCGGGCGTCGTGGTCAAGGACGGTGCCGCGCTGGAGGCACTCGGACGGGCCCGGGTTCTGCTGCTCGACAAAACCGGCACGATCACGGTCGGGCGACCGGACGTCGTCGACGTGATCTGTGCGCCGGGCGTCGCGGCCGAAGAGGTCCTCCGCGTGGCGGCGAGCGTCGAGTTCTATTCACCGCACGTGCTCGCCGCGGCCGTCGTCCGGGCCGCCGAGGCGGCCGGTGTCGATCGCCTGCCCGCGTCCGAGGTTCGGGAAGAGCCGGGCGCCGGGGTGTCCGGGCGCGTCTGCGGTCACCGTGTGCGCGTCGGCCGGTGGCCGCGGGGCCGGGCGTTGCCGGAGTGGGCGGGCAGCGCCGCCCGTCGGGGCCGGCTCGATCTCGCGACAGTGCTGTGGGTCGACCGTGCCGACGAGCCGATCGCGGCGCTGCTGGCCAAGGACCGCGTCCGGCCCGACGCCGCCCGCACCATGCGTCGGCTGCGCAGTGCGGGAATCACCTCCCTCCGGCTGCTCACCGGGGACCGGGTCGACAATGCCCGCGAGGTCGCCGCGCTGCTCGGGCTCGACGACGTGCACGCGGAGGCCACCCCGTCCGACAAGCTCGAGGCGGTGGCCGCGGCCCGCGCGTCGGGGCTGACCGTGATGACCGGCGACGGCATCAACGACGCCCCCGCTCTGGCGGCCGCCGATGTGGGTGTGGCGCTGGGGTCGCGAGGAGCCACAGCCGCCGCGCAGGCGGCAGATGCCGTGATCCTCGACGACCGGCTGGCCCGGCTTGCCGACGCCGCCGAGATCGCCCGCCGCGCGCGACGCCTGGCCGTGCAGAGCGCGGGCGCCGGGATCGGGTTGTCGTTCGCCGCGATGGTGGCCGCGGCGTTCGGCCTGCTGCCGCCGGTGTGGGGAGCTCTCGTGCAGGAGGCCATCGACGTCGCAGTCATTGTGAACGCGTTGCGGGCGTTGCGGGTGCCGGGCGTCACGGATCCCGCGCCCGCCCGTTTGGTGAAGCGGTTCGAGACCGAGCACGAGCGATTGCGCCCGGCGCTGCTGGCCATCCGCCAGGCGGCCGACGCGCTCGCGGGCGGAGCGACTCCGGAAGCGGACCGGGCCGTGCGGCGGGCACGTGCCGTGCTCTTCCGGCAGATCCTGCCGCACGAAGCCGCGGAGGAGCACGAGCTCTACCCGGCGTTGGCGGGACCGCTCGGCGGGACGGAGGGCACCGTGACGATGAGCCGTACGCACGCCGAGATCGCGCGGCTCGCGCGCCGGCTCGACCGCCACCTGCAGGAGTCACCGCAGACGATCCAGCCCGACCAGATCGACGACCTCCGCGCGACGCTCTACGGCCTCGACGCCGTGCTGACCTTGCACTTCACCCAGGAAGAGGAAGCGTTCTTCACGTTGCCGGCCTCGTGAGCGGTGCGCCGCCGGGTGACCTTGCCGAGGCGCCCGGCCCCGGCGAACGAGTGCCTCGACGACCTGGCGGATGCGGTCCCGCGGCAAGCCGCCTTCCTGCTGTCGGCATCGGCCGACGTGACCTTCGTCCTTCGGGCTCGGGCAGTCCGGCCGCGTCGCCGTCGGGGCGTGTGGAGTTTTCTTGTGGTGAAGCCGAAACGGCGGGAGGAACGGGGATGACTGGGCTGCTGCCGGGTTCCCACGACGGAGCGGCGGCAGCACAGTGCCTCCGCGGCGACGCCGTACCTGAGTTGCCGGCGCTCGACGTCGCGGCGCTGCGGGCGTTCGTGGCGGACCACAGGAGCGACGGGGACGGCTGGCTGTCCCCACCCGAGGCCTACCGGTTCATCCGGCTGGCCGGTTTCCGATGTGTCACCACGCATTACGCCCGGGATGAGCTCGACGCGATCGGCGTCGCCGGTGAGCTCGCCGGTCGGCTGGCGGTGAAGGCCGACACTCAGGGGCTCGAGGACGAGTCCCGCGATGGTGGCGTCCTGCTCGGCGTCTACGGCGCCGGTGGGGCCTGCGACGCCTATCGGGTGTTGAAGGCCAGGTTCGGCCCGGCGCTGCGCGGGGTCTCGGTCCAGCCGATGGTGGACTGCGGCCGAGAGCTTCTCGTGGGCGCGCGGCGGATTCCGGCGTCCGGCCCGCGTGTCGTGTTCGGGCCGATCGGTGACGACACTGATCGGC
The DNA here is from genome assembly GCA_035551175.1 of Amycolatopsis sp. Lineage (GTDB taxonomy): Bacteria > Actinomycetota > Actinomycetes > Mycobacteriales > Pseudonocardiaceae > Amycolatopsis. Next base: position 26,114 of record DASZNR010000075.1, read on the forward strand.
CGGAGCGGCCCGCGCCCCGGACCGTCGCGGATGCGGACCTGCTGCTGGATTGTTCCCGGTCGTCGCGTGAGTTGTGGGCGTCCGGCCTCGACCGGGCCGCCGTGCGCGAAGTCGTGCTGAAGCTCGCCCGGCTGGCGCTGGTGCTCCCTGAGCTTTCCGTGGTGGACCTCAAACCCCTTGCGGTGCACGCGTCCGGATGCGTGGCCGTCGACGTCCGCGTGCGCCTGGAGGGGCGCGCGGACGTCGATCCGCTTCTTGGGCGTCTGTCCGGCTGACCCGGTTCGAGGAGTGACCGTGCGTATCCTGACCCTGAATCCCGGCTCGTCGAGCCTGAAGGCGGCTCTCGTCGAAGACGGCACCGCGGTGGGTTGGGCGGCTTGGCCGTCGACCGACCTGCCGCAGGTCGCCGACGCCGTGCGCCGCTGGCCACGCCCGGACGCCGTTTCGGTGCGTTTCGTCCACGGCGGTTCCCAGAAAACACCCGCGCTCGTGACGGACGGGCTGCTGGCCAACCTCGAACGGCTCGTGCCGCTCGCGCCGCTTCACCAGCCCCAGTCGCTGGCGGTGAGCCGGGCCGTCGTGGCGTTGCTGCCCGGGGTGCCCGTGGTGGCGTGCTTTGACACCGCGTTCCACACCGGACTGCCGGAAGCGGCCGCGCACTACCCGCTGCCGCGGGAGTGGACGAGGCAAGGCCGGTTGCGGCGCTACGGGTTTCACGGTCTCTCATGCGCGTATGTCGTGCGGCGGACCGCAACGTTGCTGGGGCGGGCGGAGTCGGACCTTCAGCTGGTGGTCGCACACGTCGGCGCGGGGGTGTCGGTCACCGCCGTGCGCGATGGGGCCAGCGCCGACACGTCGATGGGGTTCACCCCACTGGAAGGTCCGGCGATGGCCACCCGCTCAGGCTCGATCGACCCCGGTTTGCTCTTGCACGTCATGAAAACCGCTTCGCTGGGACCGGACGAGATGAACGACGTGCTCTACACCCGGTGCGGAATCGCAGGGATGAGCGGCGGCAGCGGCGACCTCGGTGCGGCACTGGCTTCCGCGGCCGCCGGGGATCCCGACGCGAAGTGCGCCGTGGCCGTCTACACACACCGGTTGCGGCGGGAGATCGGCGCTTCCGCGACAAGCCTCGATCGACTCGATGCCCTCGTTTTCACCGGTGGAGTGGCCGAGTACCAGCCGGAAACGGTCGCTGAGGTCGCGGCCGGGCTCGGGGTGCTCGGCCTGCGGATCGCGCGGCTGGAGCAGACGGATGCCGACCGGATCATCAGTGGGCCGGACTCGGCCGCGCCGGTGCTGATCGTGCGGACGCGCGAAGAGCTTGAACTCGCTCGCGGGGCTGAAACCGTGCTGTGCCAACGGGTCGCGGGGTGACCGGGGTACACCGTGCCGAAGCGCTGGAAGCACCCGTCGCAGACCCTGCTGGAGGACCACGATGACCACCCAAGTCCGGCCGCCCGCCGCGGAATCCCGAACTCCCGGTATCGACGCCCGTGAGCCGTCCGAGCTGCTGTTGCGTGACCTGAGGTCGGGGCCGAACGGGCTCACCTCCCGGGAGGCGGCGCGCAGGCTGCAGGTCGAGGGCGCGAACGAGCTGCCGCACCGGGACCGGGCGCAGTGGCCGCTCGCGCTGCTGCGCCAGTTCGTCCACCCACTCGCGCTGCTGCTGTGGGTTGCGGCCGGTCTCGCCTGGTTCGCGGGGACGACGAACCTGGCGCTCGCCATCGGCGGTGTGATCATCCTCAATGGACTGCTCGCCTTCTACCAGGAGCAGCAAGCCGAACGCGCGGTGGAGGCGCTGGGTGAGTACTTGCCCGAACGCACGTCGGTGGTGCGTGACGGAGCCGTCGCGCGGGTGGCCGCACACGACCTGGTCCGTGGCGACGTCGTCCTGCTCGCCGAAGGGGACCGGGTGCCCGCGGACGCGCGGCTGGTGGAGGGGATGCTCGAGGTTGATGCCTCGATGCTCACCGGGGAGTCCGCACCGGTCACTCGGACTGCCGACGCCGTCGACGATGCCGCCCGGCCCACCGAGTCGCCCGTGCTCGTGTTCAGCGGCACGGTGTGCGTGGCGGGTGCGGCCCGCGCGGTCGTCCACGCGACCGGACGGCACACCGAGATCGGCCGGATCGCGTCGCTTTCGGCCCAGATCGGGCGAAAGGAAAGCCCGCTCGAACGGCAGGTGCGGCGGGTCGCCTGGTTGATCGCGGCGGTCGCGCTCGTCGTCGGCGTGGGATTCCTGCCGCTCGGGGTGGTCGCGGGACTGTCCTGGTCGGCGGCGTTCGTGTTCGCCATCGGGCTGCTCGTGGCCAACGTGCCCGAGGGCCTGCTGCCGACGATCACCCTGGCGCTGGCGGCCGGAGTGCGGTCGATGGCGAAGGCCGGTGCTCTGGTCAAGCGGCTCTCCGCGGTGGAAACGCTGGGCTCGACGACCGTGATCTGCACCGACAAGACCGGGACGCTGACCCGCAATGCGATGCGAGTGGAGGAGTTGCGGGATCCGGCCGGCGCGCCGGCCGCCCCGCCGGCGGCGGTCGGGGTGCTCGCTCGATGCAGCACCGCGGATTCCGCCGCCGGCACCGGTGACCCGACCGAGCTGGCGCTGCTCGCGTATGCGGCAGAACGCGGGGTGAACGTCACTTCGCTGACCCGCGACGCGGCACGTCGTGCGCTGTACCCGTTCGATCCTCGTCTGAAGCGGATGTCCACAGTGGACCCCGTGGGTGGTCACCTGGTGGTTTCGACGAAGGGCGCGCCGGAACAGGTGCTCCCGCTGTGCACGACGGAGCTGGCGGAATCCGGCAGCGAAACCCCGATCACCCCGCAAAGGCGGGCCGAGCTGGCCGGTCTCGTCGACGACCTGGCCCGGCGCGCGCTGCGGGTGATGGCGATCGCGTACCGGGTCACCCCTGAGATTCCGGCGGCTCGCGGCGAAGCTGAAAACCGGCTGTGCCTGGCCGGATTCGCCGGTCTCGTCGACCCGCCGCGGGCTGAGGTCGCACCGGCCGTGGCCGATTGCCATTCGGCGGGTATCAAGGTCCACGTGGTGACCGGTGACAACGGGCTGACCGCCGCCGAGATCGCCCGCCGCGTCGGTATCGGCGCGGACCGGGTCGTGGAGGGCGGTGAACTGGCGGACCTGCCCGAACGCGAGCTCGACGACACGCTGGCGAGCGGCGAGGTGGTGTTCTCACGCGCGACGCCGGAGGACAAGCTGCGAATCGCCGACGCGCTGCGCCACTGCGGCGAAGTCGTGGCCATGACGGGCGACGGCGTGAACGACGCGCCGGCCTTGCGCCGGGCCGACATCGGGGTTGCGATGGGTGTCGGTGGTACCGACGTGGCGAAGGAAGCGGCCACGGTCGTGCTCACCGACGACAACTTCGCGACCATCGTGGCCGGCGTGCGAGAGGGCCGTCGGGTGTTCGACAACGTCCGGAAGTTCGTGCTGTACATTTTCGCCCACGCGGTCCCCGAAGTCCTGCCGTTCCTGGTGTTCGCGATCTCCGGCGGCGCGATCCCGTTGCCGCTGACCGTGTTGCAGATCCTGGCGATCGACCTGGGCACCGAGACATTGCCGGCGTTGGCTCTCGGCCGGGAACCGGCCGAGCCGGGGCTGATGGCCCGACCGCCCCGAGACCGGCATGAAGTAGTGGTCACCGGACGAATGCTCTTGCGGGCGTGGGGGATCATGGGGCTGCTGTCCGGGATCTTCGTGCTGCTCGCTTACTTCGCGGTGCTCCACTTCGCCGGGTGGCGACCGGGCGCGGACGTGTCGCCGGGGTCGCCGCTGCACCACGCATACCTGCAGGCGACCACGACGAGTTTCCTCGCGATCGTGTTCTGCCAGATCGGCACGGCGTTCGCCTCGCGCACGGAGTACGTGCCGCTGAAAGCGGTCGGGCTCACCACAAACCGGCTGCTGCTCGGCGGCATTCTGTTCGAAGTGCTGTTCGCCGCCCTGCTCCTCTACACGCCGGGACTGCAGGGCGTGTTCGAGATGATGCCGCCCCCACCGTGGGTGCTCGCGATGCTGCTGCCGATGCCGTTGTTGGTGTGGGGCGCCGACGAAGTCTTCCGCAGGCTCCCGCGCCGCCGACGGTAAAGGCGGCGCGGCAGGAGGCCGTGACGCGGGATCCGGTTCAGTGCCAGTGGAGGCCGGGCTGGATCGAGCGGCCACTCGCCTCGCGCTGGGGCTGGCTTACGGGATCACGACGTCCGTGTACCGACACCGCGCCCGGATGTGGCAGCGAGAGGGGTATGCGGAGCTGGCGAAGACGGCCGTCCGAAGGGCGGACGTCCCCACAAAGCGGGCCCTCCGGACGTCGTGGTGCCGCCGGCCCGCGGGCGCCGTTGCAGTATTAGGAATGGTCTCGCTTGGCCGTGTGGGACGCGGTCACGATGGCGATGGTCAGGTCGTTCGCTTGGCGGGGGATTGCATTGACGTTAACCGACCCTGGTGGCCTTTCGGCTGCGAGAAAGTGCTGGTTCGGGTGGGTTTTCGCCAGTGTCGCGATGGGTCCGGCGAGGTCGGGGCCGGCGCCGATGATCAGTCCGCAGTGGAGGGAGAGCAGGCTGTTGAGGTACGGGGTGAGTTGATCGGGGGTGCCGGTGGGGGCGGTGACATGTTCGGCGTTGATGGGCGCCCGTGTGGTGGCGGCTTGAATCGCGGGCCAGATCCGGTTGGTGTCGGCGGTGTCGTTGGTGGTGGAGAGCAGGCAGACGCGGTAGTTGCGAGAGACGTTGGCGTAGGCGATGGCCTGGGGCGCTGGGCCTGACGTGAGCAGGACGATGGCACCGACGATCACCACTCCGATCTGGGTGGTGATTTTCCAGTTTCTGCGCAGCAACGAAGAGATTCTTCGTAAGGATGTCACCAGTTGCTCCCACTTTGCGTCGGTGTCGATCGAGAGGCGGCAAATAGGTGGTCGGCACGCTGGATGGACATTAACCGCCTCGACGTGGGCGAGAAGTAGTACCTCATGGTACGTCCGAATGAATCCAGTTTCTGTATCAATCTCTGAATTAGAACCTGTTGTCCGAAAGAAATCTGCGCGGGCCTGCTCAACGACGCGTCCAAGATCGACGAGCTTTTTAACCGCAACTGGAGAAAAGTTTGGGGAATCGAATGATCGTCGCCACAGGCGCTCGGCGGGCATCGATCGTCAACGATGAACCGACGGCCGTGTTTGAGCCAGTCATGACCATCGAGCGGTCGATCATTCTCCAGCCGAGCGATCCCGAGGCGCGGCCAGCTCGAGCAACTGTAGAGATCCTTCGCCACTTCGGCGGGCTGATGCCGCGTGCACTAGTGGGGGGCGTCTTCACTCCATGGGCCGACCCGCTACTCCTCATCGAGGTGATGACGTCCGGTCCCGGCCTGAGCAGTACGCCGACGGGCATGAGTCAGTTGGCGAAGAAGCGTCTGACGCCCGGGTTGGCGGACGAGTTCGCGCCCTCTGTGGTCGAGGGAACTGCACGTCGTGCCCTTCCCGGCGGCAGGGTCGTTGTCGACCGCGCAGCGTTCGACGCAGTCGAGTCGTCCGCACAGGCGTTCGAGCTTGCAGCTGAACTTCTTGCCGTCGTTCTCGAAGCGGAGGCTCTGGGCAACGATGCGTCTAGTGTGGCTCGGGACATAGTTGAAGTATCAAAAGTATCTGGTGATATATATTTTCGCGAAGAGATCGAGACTTTTGACCGAGTATGACTATCTGCGAAATGCAACGGCGTCGAGCGGGGACAGCACGTCTTCGACGTCGCGGCGGGGAGTCGCAGGGAGCGGGTCCGCGTTGGTGGGTGCCCAGCCGATGCGTAGGACCATCTGCGGGAAACTGCCCGACGAGACTTTCGCCTCGACGGTGCGGCGCACGTCCGGAACTTCGAGTGGCTCGGTCAGCGGGCAGGTGGCGAGACCGAACCGAGTAGCGGTGAGCAGCGCCGCGCTGGTCGCCTCGCCTGCGCGCAGCTGAGACATGCGATCGTCGGATGCCGTGCTGAGCACGAGAAGGACCGTTTCGGCGGTGTCGCTCGACGCGCCGGGTGTCTCCGCCAGTTCGGGGTCCGAGAACTGACGCGCAGGCAGCGTACCCGGGGTCGTGTCCACGATCGGCGTGTTCCGCGACGGGACTCCGTCCGGGGCCGCACGCCGGCCGCTCCACGCCGCCAGTTCGACGCGATAAGCAGGGTCTCCGCGGTGCCTGCGGGACGCTTCTTCTATCGCGGTGGCGAGGTAATAGCGCTCGGGCCCTTCGGCCACACGCAGGACCACGCCCTCGTCCGCGACCGCGCCCGCGATCGATTCGAGGTAGGCGCGGGGCACTTCCCATGAGCTGTGGCGTCGGCGATCCGTCCGCCGGCGAGGGATCGCAGCCGCGAGCGCGACTTCGGTGTCGGTGGGTTCACACCGATGGAATTCCATGGCGGCAAGATGGTCGGGCTCGGCGGCGTTGGGCAGCCGGTGCACGTCGGCGCGCCAACCGAGCGCCGCGAAAGCGATCCGCGCATGGTGCAATGCCGCGCCGCAGCCGATGAGGAGGTCGCGGCCGTCGGGATCGGTCTCGGGCAACTGCCGGGAGCGGTCCGCGTAGAGGTGGAGCGTGCGGTCGCCGGCGGCCCAGCGCCACGGCTGGGAATTGTGCACCGACGGTGCCCGGATCGCCGTGGACACTGCGGTGCGGATGGTGAAGTCGTCGGGAAATCCGTGTTCCATGGCCCGCCTGCCTACTCGTGTCGTGAAGGGGTTGGCTCGACCGTGCCAGCCGGATGCACTCCCGGTGGAGGGCCAGAGTTCCCCGAGCTGGGGGACTTTCGCCAGGATTCTCGACCGGCCGCGCGCGAGGGCCGGCGGGCGGCCGGGCCCGTGGATCACGTCTGGGACGGGACAGCCGGTCCGCGCGAGTGCGGGACCCGCTGGTCTGACGCTCGGCTGAGAACACAGATATGGTCTATAGTCCGAGCCATAAGCTCTTAAGGATCGCAGTAGCCGAAGGTGAGGACCTCGCGATGCCCCTCCATCCCGTCGCCGCCGACCTGCTCCGACAGGCCGCCGAGAGCGGGCGGCCCAATGCCCACCTCCTGCCGATCGAAGAGGCGAGAGCCAACTTCGAGGCGACGTTCGCCGCGCTGCCGGTCGAAGACGTCGCCCTCACCAAGGAACTCTCGGTGCCCGCGCTTGGCCACGATATTCCTGTTCGGCTGTACCGGCCGGAGGGGGCGGATGCCGCCGCGCCGGTCGTCGTGTATCTGCACGGCGGCGGGTGGCAGATGGGCAGTCTCGACTCCCACGACGGCATCTGCCGCGTCCTCGCCAACCGGACCGGATTCGTGGTGCTCGGCGTGGAGTATCGGCGGCCGCCCGAGCACCCTTTCCCAGCCGCGCCGGACGACTGCTACGCGGCGTTGGTGTGGGTGGTGGACAATGCCGCGCGGCTGGGTATCGACCAGGGGCGGGTGGCGCTGGCCGGGGACAGCGCGGGCGGGAACCTCGCCGCGGCCGTCGCCCTGCGGGCCCGTGATGAGGGCGGACCCGCAGTGGGCAGCCAAGTGCTGTTCTACCCGGCGACGACGTTCGACCTCGCCGTCGGGTTCGAACCCGAATTCGAGGGGATCGTGCTCTTCCGCGACGAGGTCCAGTGGCACAAGGACGCCTACTTCCAGAACGTGGACGACGCCTCGTCGCCGCAAGCGTGTCCGCTGGGTGCCGACTTGGCGGGCCTGCCGCCGACGCTGGTGATCACCGCCGAGTACGACCCGATCCGGCCGCAGGGGGAGTTGTTCGCCGCGAAGCTCGCCGAGGCGGGGGTCGAAGTCCGGCATCGCAACTACGCCGGGATGATCCACGGTTTCGCGCAGTTCCCGGCGTTGTTCGACCTGGCGGACGACGCGGTCGAGGAGGCTGCCGGGTTCCTGCGCGGGCGGCTCGCCGATGGCTGACCACGTGGGCCGGACGGCCGTGGTGACCGGTGCCGGCGGTGGCATGGGGCTCGCGATCGCCCGGCGCCTGGCCGAGAGCGGGGCGTTGGTCGTCGCTGTGGACGTGAAGCCCGAGCCGGCGGAGGCAGCTCCTGGGATCACGTACTTGCGCGGCGACGTGACCGATCCCGAACTCGCCCCCATGGCGGTGCGGGCGGCAACCGAGCTCTCCGGCGAGGGGCGGCTCGATTACCTCGTCAACGCCGCGGGCGTGGCCTGGTTCGACGAACCCGGGTTGCCCGAGCCGCCGTATGTCGACGGCTCGATCGCCGACATCGAGCCGGCCGGGTGGCAGCGGGTGTTGGACATCAACCTCACCGGCCCGATGCTGTTCGCGCGCGCCGCGCTGAGGGCGATGGTGCCCGCCCGGTCCGGTGCGCTGGTGCACATCGCCAGCGTCGCCGGGCTGCACCGGGCGGACGGCTCGCTGGATGCCTACCAGGTCTCCAAGGCCGGTCTCATCAGCCTGTCGCGCGCGATCGCCGCGGAGCACGGGCAGCACGGCGTCCGATCCAATACCGTGTGTCCCGGAGCGATCCGGACGCCGATGATCAGCGGGATCTACGAGGCCGATCCGGCTCGAGAACGCTCCATGGCGGCCCGGGTGCCGCTGCGACGGGTCGGCACCACCGACGATGTGTGTGCGGCGGTGGACTACCTGCTGTCCGACGGTGCGTCGTTCGTCACGGGCACCGACCTCGTCGTGGACGGCGGCTGGCTCACGACCATGGGGTGAACCTCAGCGCTTCAGCCAGGATTCGATCGTGTGCCGGGTCTCGTTGATGTGGGCGGCCATCGTGGCCGCCGCCAGATCAGGGTCCTTGGCGCGGATCGCCTCGAGGATGTCGGCGTGGTGGTCGTTGGCGTTGTCCTCGATGCGGCCGAAGATGGCGCCGACCGGTAGCCACATCGCGCGACGCCCCGACTCGACCGCTTGGACCAGCTGCTCGTTTCCGGTGACGCGAGCGATCCCGAGGTGGAACGCCGAGTCGAGCAGCTGGAAGTCGGTGATCTGCGCCGCGGTCGGCGACTCTCGGGCGGTGTCGATGGTGTCGCTCATCCGGCGGACCAGGTCGCTCAATGGCGGGAGGTCGGCGGCTCTGCGGCGCTCGGCAGCCAACCGCACCGCGCCGGTCTCGACGATGATGCGGTAGTCGAAAGCATCCCGCACGGCCACCTTGTTGCGCTTGAGCTCTCGCTTGGCCTCGGCGGCGTCGTAGGTCGGCTCGAGAACGAGGAATCCGCCGCCGCGGCCGCGCCGCACGGCGATTCGGCCCTCGCGTTCCAGCACGGCCACGGCGGTGCGCACGGTCATGCGCGAGACGCCGAGCATCTCCGCCAAGTCGCGCTCGACCGGCAGCCGGTCACCGGGGCGGAACCGGCCAAGGTCGAGTGACCGCCGGATCTGGTCCAGCACCAGCTCGTGCGCCGCTATCTGCTTGACCGGCCCGAGGCCGATGTCCTCCGTCACGGCAACCTCCTTGTTCTCAGCCAGGCTATCCGAGCGTGCTCCCGTGACGGGGGAGGGCACGCGGCAAAGGTCTAAAGGCTTATAGATCTTGTTTTTAGTCCTTAGGTCGCTTACTGTCGACGTTCAGCAGGCGGCCCCGGCAGCACCGAGAAGGGTGCCCGTGCATTCACCTCTTCACCTGTCGGTGTGTTGTCGCTTCGGGGGATTTCGCTGCGCGAATCGACCTGGCGCTCCCCTGCGCGGTACAGAGCGCCGCCGCTGAGCACCAGGCCGTCGAGGCGGCGGATCACCCGCTCGATGTCGGCGTGGGGCTGCCGGCAGTCGATGGTGAGCAGGACGGCGCCGGCCTCGGCGAACCCGTGCAGAACGTTGCGCCACAAGGAGAATCGCTCGAAGTCCGTCGAAGAGTGGGTGAGGCCGATGACCGGTCGCGAGCGGTGGGAGCGCATCCAGGGTCTCCTTAAGTCCATTGGTTGATCTTTTAGTCCTTTTTGGATATCTTCGCGCTCATGACTGGAATCGTCAATCGCCGGCTGCGGCTCGTCCGCAGGCCGACCTGGACCGCCACCCGCGACGACTTCGAGCTCGTGAAGGCGGCGGTCCCCGAGCCGGCCGCTGGACAGGTGGTGGTCCGCGTCGACTGGCTCGCCTTCGACCCCGCGATGCGGGGGTGGATGAACGACGGCCCGTCGTACGCGCCGCCGGTGCCGCTGGGCGAGGTTTTGGGGGCGCACGCGGTCGGCGAGGTCGTGGTGAGCGATACCGGCGACCTGCCGGTCGGCACCGTCGTGACCGGAAACTTCGGCTGGCAGACCCACGTGGTGGCGCGGCCGGACGCCCCATCGGCGATGCTGGAACACATCCACTCCGCCGGGGTGGGCCTGCCCGTCGCGCGGCCGGTTCCCGAGGGCGTGCCGGCAACGGCGGCGCTGGGTGTGCTGGGCACCACCGGCCTCACGGCGTACTTCGGGATGCTGCACCTCGCCGCTCCCCGTCCCGGTGACGTGGTGCTGGTTTCCGGCGCCGCCGGCGCCACCGGCTCGGTGGCCGGACAGCTCGCGCGGCTGGCGGGCGCTCGCGTCATCGGCATCGCCGGTGGCGCCGAAAAGACCCGCTGGCTCTCGGAAACCGGCGGTTTCGACGACGTCATCGACTACCAGGCCGAGGACGTCCGGACGCGGGCCCGCGAGCTCGCGCCCGGCGGTGTCGATGTCCTTTACGACAACGTGGGCGGCCGCATCCTGGAGGCGGGGATCGCGAACATCGCGCGCTGCGGCACGGTCGTCATGTGCGGAGGAATCTCGAGCGGGTATTCCGACGAGGCAGTGGCGTACGGGCCCACCAACATGTCGACCATCACCGTGCGCAGCGCCACGATCAAGGGATTCATCGTCACCGACTTCGCCGACCGGTTCGACGAGGCGACGCGCCGGCTGGCGGACTGGATCAGGCAGGGCCGCCTGGTGTGGGCCGAGGACGTCCGCGAGGGCACAATCGAGGACGCGGTCGACACCATGAACCGGCTCTTCGACGGCAAGAACCTGGGCAAGCAGCTGTTGCGGGTGCGGCACGCGGGTGCGTAGAAACGGGGCTACGGCACCCGACCGCATCCTTCCTCACCCGGTGAACACCCGCACTGCAGGCACGGATCAACCCGCCCGCGTCCTGCGTGCGGTAGTTCGCGACGAGGACGGCGCCCGCCCGCGACGCGCGCTCCGCTCTCTCGGGGCTGCTCACCACGGTCGCCATCGGGGCCCGGCCTACTTCGCCAGCTCGATCGCGAAGTGCCGATCGCGCCCGTACTGCGGTTGGCGTTGAGGTCTTGACCGGGATAATCCAACCCGGCAGCGACGTCGTGATCACCTACCGGCCAGCGAGACCGAAACCGGGTTACGGACATCCCTCAGCTCTTGCTGGGTTCCGGCGTCGATTCGACGGTGGTCCGTCCGCGCGGGAGTTGCGCCGCGGCGAAGAGGCCGACCAGCCCGATGGCGGCGAGGGTGATGAGTGCGGCGGCGTAGGCGTGGTTCGTGAGTCCGATGACGAGGATCGTGCCTGCGACGGCGGTGCCCAGTGACGAGCCCAGGTTGGACACGCTGCGCGAGAGGCCGGAGATCTCGCCCTGGTGGTCTTCGTCGAAGCTGGACTGTACGACGTTGACCGACGGGGTCAGCATCACGCCGAGCCCCAACCCGATCAGCAGCAGTCCGGGAGCCGAAGCCCACGGATTGGGCAGCCACCAGGCCGTGACGAGCAGGACGGCGACACCGAAGACTGCGAGCGCGAAGCCCGCGACGACGAGCGTCCGCTGGGTGCGCCGTTTGGCGAGTCTGCCCGCGGCCAGTGACGACACGAGGAGGCCGGCCGTGGCGGAGGTGAAAATCACGCCGGTCGCGATGGCGCTGTATCCCTTGACTACTTGCAGGTAGGAGGCGACTACGAACGAAGTGCCCATGAGCAGCAGCCACTGGATGTTCTGGGTGATCATGCCGAGGTTTGCCGTGCGGTTGCGGAAGAGCTGGATCGACACCAGCGGTTCTCCGCCCGCGTGTTCCTTCGCCCTGATCCACAGGAAGAACCACAGCAGCACGAGACCACCTGCCACGAGGAAGGCGAGCATGAGCCAGATGTTGACCTTGGCCAAGAGGATGCCGGCCACAACCAGGACCAGGCCCGTTGCGGACAACACCGTGCCACCGGTGTCGAGCCGCCTGGTGGGGTTCGGAGGCAGCGGATCGGTGATCTTGCGACTGAGGGCGATGATCGCCACGATGATCAACGCCTGGAATACGAACGCGGCGCGCCAGCTGATGAACGACGTGATGAGGCCGCCGATGAGGGGGCCGGCAGCGCCGCCGATGCCGGCCATGGCCATGATGGCGCCGAAGGCGCGCGCTCGCCGGGCGAAGTCGGTGAACAGGAGCGTCGTCAGGATGTACACCGGCGGGATCAGCAGCGCCGTGCCGACTCCTTCGAAGATCGAGTTGCCCAGGATGAGCACGCCGATACCCGGCGAGAGCGCGCTCAGGATTGCGCCGATGCCGTAGAGCGCGAGGCCGACCAGGAAGCACCGTTTGCGCCCGTAGCGGTCGGTCAATTTGCCGCCAGGGATCATCAACGCCGCCATCACCAGGAGGAAGAGGGTGATGGAGATCTGCACACCTTGGACGGTGGTGTGCAGGTCGTGGCTGATGTCGTTGATCATCACGGTCATGTTCGATCCCGCGAAGCTGCACACGAACTGCGCGAGGGCGAGGGGAATCAGCACCGTTCTGAGCGAACCGGGTGTCGACGGAGCTGCCATGTGCGGATCGTGACGCCTGCCGACCGGTGCGCGACTCACCCGGAAAGGGCGGGATATGGCGAGAAGTGGGGGTGGTCGATCGCGGTGCGGCCCTTCGCCCGTGGCGGATGAGATGTCACGTCGGGTCTGGCCGTGGGTCGCGGGCCGGTGCCACGGTGAGCGGGTCGTGTGGTGGGGAGCGCTATGCCGAAAGTAGTTCGGGGTGGGACGAGGCGGCGAGTGCCGAGAGCCAAGATCGTCATGCCCGAAGTCCCGCCAAGATCCGTTTCCCGGCCGCGCCTCCTGTCTGCGTTGGATCGGACGCAGGACGCCGCGGTCGCCTTGGTGAGCGCCCCCGCCGGCTCCGGTAAGACAGTGCTGCTGGCGGAGTGGGTTCGGCTTCGTCATCTCGACGACACTGCGTGGGTCACGCTCGATTCCGACGACAACGACGATCGCCGATTCTGGTCCGGAATTCTGACGGCGCTCGAGCGGTGCCCGGCCGTCCCGCTGGAGAATCCGGTGCGGTACCTCGCGGTGCCTGCGGCTCCGAGCCGGCACCCAGGGTTCACCGGCGCCGTGATCAACGCCTTGGCCGAGCTGCCCGCCCCGGTGTGGCTGGTGCTGGACGACGTGCACGAGATCGTCGACGACGGACCGCTCAAAGGCCTCGAAACCCTGTTTCGCCTGCGCCCACCCACGCTTCGGTTGATGGTGAGCACTCGCAACGATCCACCGCTGCCGCTGGCCAAACTGCGCCTCGACGACCGGCTCACCGAGATCCGGGCCGGTGACCTTCGGTTTTCGGAGTCCGAGGCGCGGGCTCTGCTCTCGTCGGGCGGGGTGGAGCTGGACGCCGACCAGCTCACCACGCTCGTGAATCGCACCGAGGGATGGGCAGCGGGTCTTCGGCTCGCGACGGTGTCGCTGCGGGACGCGGAGGATCCCGGCCGGTTGCTCGCCCAATTCGCCGGTAACGACCGAGCGATGGCGGACTACCTGCTCGACGAGGTGCTGTCTCGGCTATCTCCCGAGCAGCTGGAGTTCTTGCGCGCCGTCAGCGTGGTGGACGAGGTCTCCGCGGGTCTGGCGGGTGTCATTTCCGGGCGCGCCGACGCGGGTACCGTGCTCGATCACCTTGAGCGAACCACCTCCTTGGTCATGCCGGTCGGTACCTCCAGGCAGTGGTACCGCGTGCACGCGCTGGTGCGGTCCTACCTGCTCGCCGACCTCAGCCGGCAGTTTTCCGACAAGGCCGCGGTGCTGCACCAGCACGCAGCGGGGTGGTTCGTCGAACACGGCCGCCCGGCGCAGGCGCTGACTCAGTTGATCCACACCCGCGACGCCGATCGCGTAGTGGCTTCGCTGCGGCGGCTTGCCCTGCCGCTCGCGCTCGCGGGTGAATACGATCTGCTGGCTCGCGCGCTGACGGTGGTCGGCGAAGATGTGGTCGCCGCCGACAGTTCGCTCGCGCTCGTCTCGGCGTTGCTGCATCTGGAGGAAGGCGAAGCGGGCAGCGCGGTGGTCGAGCTGGCTCGTGCGGAAGCGGCATGGGCCCTTCCCACTCCGGCCGAGCTCGAACAGTTGCGCACCCTGGTCAAGGCGCGGATCGCCGAGCTGAACGGGGACGCCGTCGACATGCGCCGCACCGCCGAGGATCTGCAGGACGGCGAAGCGCACGACAGCCTGGACGCGCTCAGAATGTTGCGTCGAGGCACTGCTTTGGTCGCAGCCGGTCAATCCGGGACCGCAGAGGAGGAGTTGACGGCGGCGCTCGAAATCGCCCAGCGGAACCACCAGGACTACGTCGCCATGCAGTGCCGGGGTATGCTGAGCGGGGTCGCCGCAATCCGCGGGGACTACCGCTCGATGGGGTGCTTCGCCGAGCAGGCGCTGCACGAGGCCGAGGACAAGAACTGGCAGCACACGATGGCCGCCGCCACCTCGGCGGCGATGCTGGGTTACCGCGAGCTGCTACTGGGTCACCTCGACCAATGCAGGCGGCAGACGGCCTACGCCACTCCGCTGGTCGATGGTGGACCGCCCGCGTGCCGCGGGTTGTCCGCGCTCCTCGATGTTCTGGACGGCTCCGCACGTTTCGAGGCAGGGGAGTGGGCCGAGGGCCTCGCGCAGCTGGCCGAAGCACGGGCGAACGCTCGACGGGGCGGCCGTTTGGCCGCAGGTCACGTGGTGCTTTCCGGGCTGCTCGAGCACCGAGCCGCGCTGCGCTTCGGTTGGCTGGACTACGCCCGTCAAACCGCCGACTGGGTCCAGGCCGAGGTGCCCGGGTGCGGAGAGCTCGCGCTGATGCGAGCGAAGGCGCAGTTCGCGGTGGGCCGTGCGAAGGCCGCCGATGCGTTGCTGCGCCCGCTGCTCAGTGCTTTTCACACGTTACTGGTGCCCTGGGCAGGAATTGACGCGTGGCTCCTGGACGTGGAGATCTCTCTGGCCAGAGACGATGACTCGGGCGCGCGGCGCGCCTTGCACAGCGCGCTTTCCCTCGCGGAGCAGATGGATGCGTTGTATCCGCTCGTCTTCGCCTCACCGATCGTCACCAGCCTGGTGGTGGAGCGGCTTGGCAAGCTCGGTGGCGCGCAGCGGATCGCCGACCGAGTGCTCGACACCCAGCGGACACAGCAAATTCCGCTGATACCGGTACCACTGACACATCGCGAACGTACGGTGCTCAGTCTGATGCCGACAATGCGCTCCTACGAGGAAATCGCACAAGATCTGACCATTTCGTCGAACACCGTGAAAACGCATGTCCGTGCCGTCTACCAAAAACTCGGTGTGCGAAGGCGTCGAGACGCGGTGAACGTCGCTGTGGCACGGGGATTACTTCAGGGTATGTCCGAGGTGACCAATGACCCTGGGAAGGGCTGATTCGTCCGCATAGCTTCGCTCAGATGAGAAGGACTTGCCGCACGGACTACGTCGCTTGGCAAGGTGCGGCCGAGATAGCGCGACCGAAGCTCGTCGTGCCACACATTCCGGCTGGTTTCGTGCGGCGGGAACCGTTGCTGGCGCGGCTCGAAGCAGCGGTGGAGGCGCCCGTCACAACGGTGTGCGCGCCGGCGGGTTACGGAAAGACCTTGCTGCTGGCCGACTGGTTCACGACGGCTGCCACGCCGGCGAAGGCCTGGTTGTCGCTCGACAGCGACGACAACTCACCGGCGCGATTCTGGAACGCGATCTTGCACGCCCTGCGCGAGCACGGCATATTGCCGCGCGGAAGTCCGCTCCGAACGGCGAATGCCGACCCGGCGGAGATCGTGCAGTTCCTCGCCGAACTCAGCGATGGACTCGAGGCCCTGCCCAGCCCGTTCTGCTTGGTACTCGACGACTTCCACGAGATCGTCGAGCACGAGACGCTACACGGGATCGGGGCGTTGATCCGGCATCAACCGGGCCCACTGCGCTTGGTGCTGTCCAGCAGGCTGGACCCCCCGCTGCCCCTCGCCCGGCTGCGGTTGCAGGAGCGCCTTCGCGCACTCCGTGCCAGCGACCTGCTCTTCTCCGCCAGGGACGCGGCGGCACTGCTCGAGTCGAGCGGAGTGCGGCTGAACGAACATCAGCTGCACCGGCTGCTCGAGCAGACGGACGGCTGGGCGGCCGGGCTTCGGCTCGCCGCCCAGTCGCTGCGCCGGACAACGGATCGCAACGCGTTCCTCGACGACTTCGCCTGTGACGACCGAGCAGTCGCCGACTACCTGGTCGGCGAAGTGCTGGCAGACCTGCCGGAGGAAACCAAGGACATCTTGGCCGCGGTGAGCGTCTGCGACGAAGTAGCCCCATCGCTTGCTGCGGAGCTGACCAACCGAGAAGAGGCCGGCGTCGTCCTCGATGGGCTGGAACGGGAGAATTCCCTGGTGATGGGTATCGGCCATGAACGACGCTGGTACCGCCTTCACCCGCTTCTGCGTTCCTACTTGAGGGGCGATCTACGTCGTCGGCGGCCGGACCGCGCGGCGGAGCTCAACCACGCCGCCGCCACGTGGTTCGCGTCGGAGGATATGCCAAGGGCAGCACTCGACCACGCAGTGCGGGCGGATCAGTCCGAGACGATCAGGATGATCCTGCGGGATCACGCCGTCGGCCTGCTGCTGGACGGAAACCACGACATTGTCGAGCAGGCGCTGCGCGCGGCCGGTCCGGCCGCGGTTGCCGCGGACCGGCGGTTGACGCTGATCACTGCGCTGACCCGCCTCGAACAAGGTGAGCTCGAACTCGCCGGTACCCACCTCTCTCGCGCCGACGTGCTCTTGGAACCGGTCGACCCAGTGGTCGCGGACCCGTTGCGCGACTTGATCGGATCGACGTACGCGCTCATGCGGGCCGAATGCGGGAAGTCGGCGTGGCAGACGTGGCCCGATTTCTCCGAGGGGCATTACCGTCCGGGATTGGAGACGTGGGCGCGGCTGGTCGATGGTTGGACGGCACTGTGCAGGGGCGATCGAGCCGCGGCGCGCCGACAGCTTGACGTCGTCCAGCGGATGGCCCGCGACCTCGGGCTCGACTACCTCCTGCTGCACGTGCTGCTCGCACGCGGCACCGCGGCCGGGCTCGAGAGCGACCTGAATGGTCTCGTCGAAGCGGCAACGGAGGCCGTCGCGCTCGCTGCCGCCAAGGGCTGGCCGGTCTCGCCATGCCTGGGCCTCGCACACTCGATGCTGGGGTTTGCGCATTTGCTGCGTCTCGAACCGACCGCGGCGCTCACCGAGGCCGGTGCCGCGAAGGCCACGATCGCAGATGGACGGGCGCCCCGGTTGTCGTATCTCGCCGCCGTCGTCGAGGGCGGTGCCCGCTTCGACGTCGGTGAGCGAGACGCCCCGGTTGCGCTCATCGGCCGGGCGCGCCGGCTGCTCTCCGACCGATCGCTCCTGCCGGAGTTGACCGCGGCGGGAGCACTGGTCGAGTACCGGTGCGCGCTGCTGCTCGGGTACGACGCCGCCGCAGGTGACGTGCTGCGGTGGGCGCACCGGCGAATTGGCGACAGTGGTGAAGTGGCTCTGATGACGGCGTGGGGACATTTCGCTCACGGGAGTGTGGAGCAGGCCGTCCATGCCCTCGACGAGGGTCGACCACCGTTGCTCGCGGAGACAGCCGTGGAGGGTCATCTATTGCGCAGTGCCATGGCGATCAGTTCGATTCAGCGGACCCGCGCCCGCGATGAACTCGAGGCGGCGGTGCAGTGTGCGGACCCGGCCGGCCTGGTCCGGCCGTTCCGGTGGGCCGATCCGCACGTGCTGCAACTCCTCATGGACCAGGTCGGGAGCTATGGCGCCGCGGACGCTTTCGCCGCCGACATCTGTCGATCTGTCACCACCTCGAACGCCGAGTACGACGGATTGTTGACCGAACGGGAACATGCGGTGCTCACCCACCTCGACACCCAACGGTCGCTCGACGAGGTTGCCACCGACATGGCCGTCTCGGTGAACACGGTCAAGACGCACATCCGCGCCATCTACGCCAAGCTCGGTGTGAACAACAGGCGCGCGGCGGTGCTGTGCGCCCGCGAGCGCGGCATTGCCTGACCTAGTCGCCTTTGAGAGGTGAAGCGTGGTGTCACGGGCTTCCTTAACGTCGTGGTGATGACGGACGGGGAAGTCAAGGTCCACACCTTTACCGACCCCGGCGTGCGAACCGGGCCAGGTCTCTCGCGCCCTGTGGTAATCCTTCTGGGGGTCGCGGCCGCGGCCGTCGCCGTCGCCGGTGCACGGGCGACCGCGTGGTTGCTCGCGCCGTTCCTGCTGGCCCTCGTCGTCGTCATCGCTTTCGCACCGATCCGGCGGGGCCTGCGCCGGAGGGGCTTTCCGGCTTGGGCCGCGACGCTCGTGCTGTTGCTGCTGGTCTACGGTCTGATCCTCGGATTCGCTCTGGTGGCGGTCGTCTCATTGGCGAAGCTGGTCACGCTGCTGCCCGAGTACGCGAACCGCTTCGACGAACTCGTCGCGCGCGCCACCGACGCACTCGCCCGCGCCGGCGTCGGACCCGAGCAGTTGCGCGACGCCGCACGGTCACTGGATCTCGGTAAGCTCGCTAGCTTTCTCGCCTCTGTTTTGAGCGGGGTCACCGGCCTGCTCAGCAACGTGATTTTCCTGTTGGCGCTGCTGTTTTTCCTCGGCGTCGAAGCCGGTGGGTTCGGGAAACGGATGGCAGTGCTCGCCGCGGAACGGCCAGCGGTTGCGGGCGCGCTCACCGAATTCGCCGTGCGCACGCGGCGCTACCTCGTGGTCACCACGGTGTTCGGGCTGATCGTCGCCGTGCTGGACACGATCGCGCTCGCGATCATCGGTGTGCCGCTGGCCGTACTGTGGGGGCTGCTGTCGTTCGTGACGAACTACGTTCCCAACGTCGGGTTCCTGCTCGGCCTGATTCCGCCCGCACTGCTCGCGCTGCTCGACGGTGGCTGGCGCCCGATGGTGATCGTCATCGCCGTGTACTGCCTGTTCAATCTGGTGATCCAGTCGCTGATCCAGCCGTACTACGTCGGTGATTCGGTCGGACTGTCCGCGACTGTCACCTTCGTCGCGCTCGTGTTCTGGTCCTGGGTGCTCGGGCCGCTCGGTGCGATCCTGGCGATCCCCGTGACGCTGTTCGTGCGGTCCGTCCTGCTGGACATGGATCCGCGGACGAGATGGCTCGCGGGGTTGTTGCACCTGTCCGTAGCCGACACCGGGCGCCCCGGCCGAGCGATGGCGGCCAGGGCGCCTTCGGGCAGGCCGGTCAAGTGAGGCGCACGCCCCGTCCGTGTGCGGCGAGGGCGTAGATCACGATCACGTCCAAGGCGATCACCGCGAGGGACCACAGCGGGTAGGCCGCGATGAACCCGAGGTTGACCAACGCGCTCAGGCAGGCGAGGACGATGGCCGCGACTCGTGCGGCGGCGTTGCCGGTCAGGACACCGATGCCGGCCAGGATGGCGACTACGCCGAGCCCGACGTGCACCCAGCCCCATGCGGTGTAGTCGACGTTGATCACCAGGCCCGACGAGGTGACCACGTAGTAGCCCGGGACGAACACGGCGACGAACCCTTGCACGGCGTGGAAGAGCCCCAGCAGCACCAGCATCACCCCGCCGAAGGCGATCCAGCCCGTCCATCCGCTGGAACTTGCGGTACCGGTGGCGGTGCGGGCGCCTGCTTTCGTCTGAGTCATCTCGTCCTCCCGTGGATCGGTGGACCCCACGTTGCCGCGGCGCTGTCGGCGCTCACCTCATCTGTCAAGGATGAGGCCAAGCTGCCATCGCCGCGGCCGACGCGGCCGGGACCGGCGAGCCGGGTGCCGAAGGCGAAGGTGGCGGAGCGGTCAGACGTCAATCCGCGCGGCGCAGAACCAGCCGCTGGCGAACTGGTGGCACAGTGCGCTCCGGCGGGAGACGCCCTTGGGGATCGAGCTCACCGGCACGACCGCGGCAGCACTGGCGGTGTCGCACACCACCGCCACTCCTTGCGCGGTGGCCGAGATCGCCGTCGCGACCGGCACTTCGTGCCGCTCCAATACGGCGGCGATGACCTTGTCCAGCACCGCGTGCAGGAGCTCCGAGTCATTGGCCCCGGTCACGTGGAAGTGCGAACATGAGGAGACCGGTGGACGGGCAGGCCCGAGAAAGCTGCCGATCAAGGCGTTCACCGCCTCCGCGAGGCAGCTCTCCCTGGTCGGTGCCCACGCCTCGATCCGCAGGTCGCCGGCATGCACGGGTCGCCGGGTGTTCGCGACCTTCGGTGGCTTCATCTCGGCTCCCTCCCACGGGGAAATGGTGCCCAGGCAAGTCGCGACGTCCTCATCCACTGCGGGTGAAGCAGCGCGGCTTCAGCTGGCGTTTGCTCTGAACATGTCCACATTGGAAGTGAAACGCGAAGAGCTGCTGACGCGCGAAGAGGCAGCGAGCCGGTTGTCCACGCTGGCCGCCGCACTGGCGGCGGGGGAGAAGGTCCACGTTCCCTTGGGCGGCAGCAACGTGAAGATGGATGTGCCGGATCACGTTCGCTGCGAGATCGAGCTCGAGGTTGACGGGGACGAGATCGAAATGGAGGTGGAACTGAAGTGGCCCGCCCCGGTCCACTCCCCAGTCCATGGGGACTGAGCCGGTGGCCACGGCGATTCGCGAAGCCCCGGCCGGCGCGGCTGCCACTTCCTTGCCGACGCCGGCAGAGCGGGCGGCACTGGGCCGGGCGGCTCGCACGGCAGTGCCGCGCGCGCACCATGCGGAGTTCAGGCGGAACACGAACGCGCCGACCCCGCTCGAACTGCTATTCGGGCAGGACACCAGCCGGGTGCCGGACCTGCTGCCGATCCGGTACGAGCGGATGGCCTTGTCGCCGTTCAGCTACTTCCGTGGCGCGGCTCTGCCAATGGCCAGTGATCTGGCGCTGAGCCCGCGGACGAATTTCACCGTTCAGGCCTGCGGCGACGCGCACTTGGCCAATTTCGGATTGTTCGCCTCCCCGGAGCGGCGCCTGGTCTTCGACCTCAACGATTTCGACGAAACCCTGCCCGGCCCGTGGGAATGGGACGTCAAGCGTCTCGCGGCCAGTCTCGAGATAGCCGGGCGCGACAATGAACTTCCGCGCAAACACCGGCGCGACATCGTGACCTCCGCGGTCGGCGAGTACCGCCGTGCGATGCGAGAATTCTCCCGGTCCCCCGTGCTGCAGGTCTGGTACGCCCATGCGGACGAGGAGATGGTGCGGACGACGTTCGCCGGCGATCTCGGCGCCCGGCACAGGAAGAAGCTGGCGCGCACTACGGCGAAGGCGCGCACGAGAGACAACTTGGGCGCACTGCGCCGGTTCACCGAAATCACCGACGGAACCCGGCGGATTGCCTCCGACCCGCCTCTGGTCGTCCGCGTGGAGGAGTTGGGTATCCCCCGCACGGAGGCGAGCGAGATGATCGGCTGGCTGCAGGACGTGCTGGCGGCATACCGGGACACCCTGGAGCCGGACCGGCGTCCGCTGCTCGACCGATATCGGGTGGTCGACTTCGCGCGCAAGGTGGTCGGTGTCGGCAGCGTCGGTACGCGGTGCTGGATGCTGCTCCTCGTCGGCCGGGACGAGCAGGATCCGCTGTTCCTGCAAGCGAAGGAAGCCGGCCCGTCGGTCCTTGAGCGCTACCTGGCGCGGAGCGAGTACGACAACTTCGCTCAGCGGGTCGTCGTGGGCCAGCGTCTCATGCAGACGGTCGGCGACATCTTCCTCGGCTGGGTCCGGGTGGTCGGACTCGATGGCTGCACGAGAGACTTCTACGTGCGTCAACTGCGGGACTGGAAGAGTTCGGCCGACATCGCGACGATGGACGCGACAGGTCTGCGAGCCTACGGCCGGCTGTGCGCCTGGACCCTCGCCCGGGCCCACGCGCGCACCGGCGACTCGATCGCGATCGGCTCCTACCTCGGGTCCGGCACTTCCTTCGACAACGCCGTCGGTGAATTCGCCTCCACATACGCCGATCAGAACGAGCGCGACCACGCGGCGCTGTGTGCGGCACGCAAAGCGGGCTCGCGCTAACTCCGCTGCCAGCCGTAGTCACCGGCGCCGTCGTCGTGGTCGGAAAAATCGGAGTTGGTGTTCCGCATCGAAGATGCCTTGCCCTGTGGGGGTTGTCCGGGTGCGGCGATCACCAGTTTCCCATGCCGGCCGCTTCGCTGTCCGCCGTCGTGTCACCCGGATCGTATGAGGTGAAGGGGAATCCCGCCGGGAAACATCACTTGCTCGAGCGAAGGGGTGTGATCGCGATGATTTCCCACAGGCGAGCAACGACCGTGGCCCTGGCCGGTCTGCTGCCCCTGGTGGTGGCCGGCTGCCAATCAGGCCAAGGTACGCCGGCGTCCTCCCCACCACCGACACCTCCGGCGACCGTGACGGTGGCGTCGCCGCCGGCCGGCTCGGGAACCCCCACCACGAGGCCGGAATGCGCGAACCTGGTGGCCAGTGGACAGGCACTCGCCGCCAGCGTGGCGCAATTGATCGATGGAAGCGGGTCCCGGGACCAAGTTCGTACCGCGGCGGCGCAGATGTCCAGTGCGATCGACTCCGCTCAGCACACCGTGGGCGCCGACGTCAGCGCACGGCTGACCGATGCCAAGGCGGCACTCCAGCGGGTGGTGGACGCCGCCGGAGCGCAGCCACCGGACACGGCGGGGATGCGGACAGCGGCGAACGACCTCGTCACGTCGCTCCACGCCGCCGCCGCGAGCTGCCAGTCGGCTCCGAGGACCAGTGGATGACGCGCGCGGTCTCTGGTCGGGTCAGGGTGCTCGTTGTGGGTCGGGGACCTGTTGCATGGACACGATACTCAGTCCGAGGTCCTCGCACAGCCCCAGGATGGAATGCAGGTGCATGACGTCGGACACCCGGCTGTAGATAATGGTCTCCGGTGGCGCCGCGACGATGCGCACCTCACTGAAGTCACCCACGATGCGGCAGATCTGTTCGGAGAGCTCACCGCTGACGCGGAACTCGTAGGTTCGCTCCGCCATTGCGCCACCTCCTTGTGCCGTCGGTCAGGATTACTTGCCACGCCACGGTCCCGTTGCCGTTCTGAAGTGATGCCCCGATCGTCGGACGTCGGGCACCGCCTCGTCGGCGTAACACCGCACAGCAGCAGTCGGAGTACGGCTACTCGCACGAGTGCGCTATCCCGGCTCCCACTGTGCCGACCGCAGGGCCCCGCGGCCTCACCTGCGGAGCGTGAGCTGGTCCGTCCGGGGTGATGCGCCGCCCCGACATTTGTGGCGAAACTGCGCTGTCGCCGTAAGCCTGCGGCGAAAGTCTACTGTGGAGGTGAGCATGACCGAGACCGCGATTGCCGACCACGGCATCATCGGAGACCTGCAGACCGCCGCGCTCGTCGGCACCGATGGCGGTATCGACTGGTTCTGCTGCCCGCGATTCGATTCGCCGAGCGTATTCGGTGCGTTGCTCGACGAGCACCGTGGTGGGCGCTTCCGAGTGCGGCCGGCAGGTACCGGATACATCACCAAGCAGATGTATTACCCGGACTCCGCCATAGTGATCACTCGCTTCCTGTCCGAACAAGGTGTGGGCGAAGTCGTGGACTTCATGCCGCCGGCGGGTGTGGCCGCCACGAAACGGCACCGGCTGGTGCGGATGCTCCGCTGCGTGCGTGGCCGGATGAGCTTCGAGATCGAAGTGGCGCCAAGGTTCGACTACGGGCGACGAACGCACACTACGGAAGTCAGCCCGCGGGGTGCCGTCTTCTCGACCGATCAGCTGGCGCTCACCTTGCACACCGTGCGGGAGCCTGACGACGAACGGCTGGCTCGCGCCCGCGTCGACGACGGCGACGTGCACGTCTCGCTCGATCTCGTGGCCGGGCAGGTGCGCGGCATGGTCCTCGAATCGGAAGCCGAGGGAGGGCCCCGCGAGATCCGGGTTGCGGAAATCCAGGGCCTGTTCGACGAAACGGTGCGCTACTGGCGAGGGTGGCTCGGCCACTGCACGTACACCGGACGCTGGCGCCAGGTCGTGGCCCGCTCGGCGATCACCCTGAAGCTGATGACCTACGCGCCGACCGGTGGCCTGGTCGCCGCACCGACGATGGCGCTACCCGAACAAGTCGGCGGCGAGCGGAACTGGGACTACCGCTTCACCTGGGTCCGCGACGCTTCCTTCTCGGTGTACACCTTGCTGTCACTCGGTTTCGTCGAAGAGGCGGCGCACTTCGGCTTCTGGCTCGGCGACCGGATCCGCGAGCACGCCGGCGGGGAGGGCGGGCCGCTGAACATCATGTACCGCATCGACGGCTCCTCCGATCTCAAGGAGGAAGTGCTCGAGCACTGGTCGGGTTACCGCGGCTCCCGCCCGGTGCGGCTCGGCAACGGCGCGGCGGAACAGCTTCAGCTCGACATCTACGGTGAGGCGCTCGACAGCGTGTTCGTCGGGGATCAGGCCGGTCTCGAAGTGCCCTACCGTGGCTGGCTCGCCATCAGGGACGTACTGGACTGGCTCGCCGAGCATTGGGATCAGCCGGAGGAGGGCATCTGGGAGACCCGTGGCGGCCGGAAGCCGTTCACCTACGGACGGCTCATGTGCTGGGTCGCGCTGGACCGGGGCATCCGGCTGGCCGCCGCGCGCGGGCGTCCTGCGCCGATCGAACGTTGGACCCGGGAACGTGATGCGATCTACGACCAGGTGATGCAGCGGGGGTGGAACGAGAAGCGGGGCGCGTTCGTGCAGCACTACGAGACCGAAGTGCTCGACTCCGCGCTGCTGCGGATGCCGACGGTGGGGTTCATCGCGCCGCGGGACGGCCGCTGGCTGTCGACGCTTGATGCGATGGACACGGAACTGGTCACCGACAGCCTGGTGTACCGCTACAACCCCGATGCCTCGCCGGACGGTTTGGCCGGCACGGAGGGCACTTTCTCCTTGTGCTCGTTCGCTTACGTTTCGGCGCTCGCCCTCGCCGGCCGGATCGAGGAGGCGCGGCAGGCTTTCGAGAAGATGCTCACCTACGCCAACCACCTGGGTTTGTACTCGGAGGAGATCGCGCTGACGGGTGAGCAGATCGGAAATTTCCCGCAGGCGTTCACCCACCTGTCGCTGATCGACGCCGCTCTCACGCTCGACCGTGCGCTGGACGACCGCACAGCACCCGCCACAGCGCCGTGACCGCTTCCATGGGACGGACGGGCGGTGCGGTGCCGCCCGCCGCCTCGATGGGTGTGCGTACTCGCAAGGCCCCCGGCAGGCAGCGGAAGCGCAGCGGCGGCGGCAGCCGCATCGCTTCGCCATCCACTCCGACGTCGAGCAGCGACTCGCTCGAGTCGATCACGAATTCCCGCGTCGTCCACTCGCAGTAGCCGCGGAAGCGGTTCGGTCGTCCCGCGACTTCGGCCGACAGGAGGGCCGGAATGTCGCGGCTGCGGTCGACGGTCAGCGTCACCACGCCGAGCACACCCGCGTCCAGCCGGGCGCGGGTGCCGAATCCGTTGAGGCTTTCGAGGTGATAGGCGCCATTGGAGATCAGTACGACGTCTGCGGTGCGCGCGGTGGTGCCGTCGGGCCGGGGGAACCGCAGGTCGAAGCCCGGCGCCTGTGGACCGAGCAGTTCGGGCAGCAGCCGGGTGGCCGTCGCGAGCTTCGCCTCGCGATAGGCGTCGGATTGCACGACCGTGGCGTACACGCCGAGCGAAGCGTTGTTGACGAACACGCGGTCACCGAGCAGGGCCAGATCGACCCGCCGCTCGAGGGCCTCGCCGAACGCGGCGAGCGCCGCAGGCACGTCGTCGCGGTCGAGACCCAGGTCGAGCGCGAAGTGGTTGCGTGTCCCGGCCGGTACACACACGAAAGCCACGCCGTGCTGTCGCGCGACGTCCGCGACCAGGGCTTGGGAGCCGTCGCCACCGGCCATGCCCAGCACGTCGGCGCCGTCGGCAACGGCCTGTTCCGCCAGCTGCCGGAGATCATCCCCGCGTTGCAGCACGACCGGCGAGATGCCCAGCTCGAGGGCCTTGCGTTCGAGACCGAATCGCTCGATCTTTCCGCCGCCGGACTTCGGGTTCATCAGCAGCACACCGTGCCGGGCGGGTCCGACGGCACGCGCATACGTCTCCTGTGCGAGATCACGCCCGATCGCGAGCGTGCCCGTGGCGGCGGAGAGCGCGGCCAGGCCGACGACGGTGGCCAGCACCGCGACCACGCGAGCGTCGGGCAGCGCGGCGATCGCGGAGAGTGCCACCACCACGGCGATCGTGGCCAGAACACGGGCGACGCCGTGGTGGACCAGTGCGGTCCAGGCCGACAGCACCGCAGCGACAATCAACACCACACCGAGCGCGAGCTGGAGCGGATGTCGCACGAGGCTCCCCACCAGGACGGCGACGGCGGCCGGCAGGCAGAGCAAGGCCACCGCGGCGGCTGCCCGGCGCACCGGCGTGGGGTGCGATGGTGGGTGCGGCTCGTCACGGCTGCCTCCTGCGCTCGTACCGGGCGTGCGCGCGGGCACGTCAGCGCCGTCGGCGCAGCAGGCGTCGCGCCGTCCGTCGCGAGGTGCGGCGGGCAATCCTGCGAGAGCCGAACATGGGCTGCCTCCTGACTCAGGTGTGACTTGGTGCGGTGGTTTCGAACGCGTGCAGCCGGGCGGCTTCCTCGGCGGTGACCATGCCGATGCCGATCAGGTCGAGCGGGCTGACGAATCCGTCGGCGAGGCGGTAACCGCCGGTGGCCGCGACGGCGTCACGCAACGGAATGGCCCAGCGGTGTTCCAGCAGCAACAGCGCGGCGGCCGAGCCGTCCGGAATCTCCGACAATACGTCCCACGCGTCGTCGTCGGTGAACACGTCGAGGCCGTCCTCGGCTGCCTCGGCCCCCACGGCTGCGCCGGTCGACGATCCTTCCTCACCCTCGATCCCGAGTCCGATCAAGGCGCCGATCTTGGTGCCGAGCTCGACTGCCTCTTCATCGCTGATATTGCGGAGGTGCGCGACCTCGATCGCGCCGTCGAGATTCTTGTGAACCGCCAGCGCGTCGATCACGCGGACGGTGTCGGTTTCCCGCAGGCGATTCAACTCCTCGATGATCGCGCCGTGGAAAGCCGGATTCGGAAAGCCCAATACGACGAGTTGCACGGGTCCGATCGTCATGGATGTGCCTCCATTCTGCGGACCGCAGATCCGCTCGCGCCGACCATCCGGCCCTGCGCCGGGCATCGCATCGCCCGCGGGAGGTGAGCTTCCCGTGAGCGTTCGGTGGTGGGGTGCCGCCGGGAGGACCAATGAATGCGTGGGTTTTTCCGGTTGCAGCCCTGGTGTTGCTCGGTTACGGCGCACTGTCGGCGCGCCTGCGGTCCACTGTGGTCTCCGGTGTGTTGGTCTTCGTCGTCGCCGGCGTGCTGCTGGGCCGGCTCGGCGGGTTCCTCTCCGGCGACGTGGCCGACCAGAGCGTGCGGGTCCTTGCCGAAGGCACGCTCGCGCTGCTGCTTTTCACGGACGCCTCGGTCGTCTCGGTCGGCCGGCTGTGGCGCGATCGCGTCCTGCCCGCGCGGCTGCTGGGGATCGGCCTGCCCTTGACCATCGGTGCCGGAACCCTGATGGCGCTGGCGATCTTTCCGGACCTGAGCCCGTGGGTCGCCGCGGCGCTGGCGACGATGCTCGCGCCTACGGACGCCGCCCTTGGCCGACCGGTCATCGAGGACCGTCGCGTGCCGACCGACCTCCGCGAGGGGCTCAATGTCGAAAGTGGACTGAACGACGGGATTTGCGTGCCGTTGCTGATCATCTTCTTGAGCGTGGCCGAGTCCGGCGAGCACGCCACGCACACCGGTCCGCTGTGGGTGGTCGTCACCGAAATCGGGTACGGCGTGGGTGCGGGCGTCGTGGCCGGCGCGTTCGGGGGCTGGGTCCTCACGAAGTTCGCCGCCAAGGGCTGGTCGAACCAGGTCTGGCAGCAGATCAACGGAGTGGTGACCCCGTTGTTCGCCTACACCGCTGCCGACGCGCTCGGTGGCAGCGGATTCATCGCGGCCTTCGTCGCCGGAAGCGTGTACGGCACGATGGCCGGGCGCGAGGCGCAGCGGGCCACGGTCTTGGCCGAGCACACGGGCGAGCTGCTCGATGCCGTGACGTTCCTGGTGTTCGGCGCGGTCCTGCTCGGCCCCGCACTGACGGCGTTCAGCTGGCCGGTGGCCTGGTACGCGATCGCCAGCCTGACGGTGGTCCGCATGATCCCCGTTGCGCTGGCCCTGCTGGGCAGGGGCGACCGGTTGCCGACGATCGCGTTCCTCGGCTGGTTCGGCCCTCGTGGGCTCGCGTCCATCGTGTTCGTGATGGTCCTGGTGGAGCAGGCGGGCCTCGCCGAGCGCGGCCTGATTTTGACCGTGGTCACGTGGACAGTCGGTCTCTCCGTCGTCGCCCACGGGGTGACCGCACCGCTCGCCGCCCCCCGATACGCAGCTTGGGTCGCCGGCGGCGGGAAGGAGCGCTTCGCGGGGCATCTCATCCACTTGGGGCGAAGTGGTCGCGGGCCCGCGCGGGCCACGGTTGGCGCTCGTGTGAATCCAAGAGTCGGGAAGTGGGAACCGAAAATGACTCAGCACGGCTACCACCCACAGGGGACGGCACCGGCGCGCGACATGTCGCGACCCCCCACCGATGTCACGAGAGCCGAACCACGATGGAGCGGCAAGCTGGCGTTCGGCGCCACGGCGATGCTGGTAGTGGGGTTGTTCAACGTGATCATCGGGATCGTCGCGTTGGTCAACAGCACCTACTACACCATCAGCGCGTCGGGTCTGCTCGTGCTCGACCTCACCGGCTGGGGCTGGCTGCACGTGATCCTCGGCGCCCTCATCATCGTCACCGGCGCCGCCCTGTTCACCGGCGCCACCTGGGCGCGAGTGGTCACCGCCGTGCTGGCCGGGTTCAACGCACTGGCGAGCCTCGCGTTCATGTCCGCCTATCCGCTGTGGTCCGTCATCGTCATGGCGCTCGACATCCTGGTGATCTGGGCAGTCGTCACAGCGGATGCCGAAGCGGAGGCCTGACGAGGCGATCGGCGTGGCTGATGTGCAGTACGAAGTACGAGTCGACGGCAGGCTGTCCGAACGGGCCAAGCGCGCCTTCGGTGGCCACGGCGAGGTGCGCATCGTCTCGGCTCCGGCCGAGACCGTTCTCTACGTCGACGTCACCGACGAAGCGCACCTGCAGGGCATTTTCACCCTGCTCGCTCATCTCGACCTGCAGGTCGTCTCGATGAAGCGGCTACCGGAGCTGACTGGACGGGAGGCCGACAGTGCCCGAACCGATCGCGGGTAAGGCCGACGGCGCGGTGATGACGCCGCTTCGCGATGACGAGCGCGCCGAACTGCTCCGCCTTCGTGCGGAAGTCCAGACGCTGAGGCGGACCCGGCGGTGGCGACAGCCCAACTGGAAATCCCTCGGCGCTGGTCTCCTGATCGTTCTGGGTTGTCTACTGGCCCCGATTTCGCTGCTGACCGTCTGGGTGCACAACCAGGTCGCGAACACCGATCGCTTCGTCGCGACGATGAGCCCGCTGATCGAGCAGCCGTCGGTGCAGGCCGCGGTCACCGACCGGGTCACCGAGACGATTTTCGGTTACGTCGACGTGCAGGCGTATGCGAACCAGGCGGTGGACGCGATTGCCGGGCTCGGAGTGTCACCGGTACTCACCGACCGGCTCCGCTCGCTCACCGGCCCGTTGGCCTCGAGCTTGCAGGGCTTCGTTCATGACCAGGTCCACACACTCGTGGCGAGCCCGCAGGTGCACGCGGTATGGGATCGAGCCTTGCGCGGCGGCCACGAGCAGCTCAACGCTGTTCTCTCGGGCAACGCGTCGGCGATCAGCATTGCTGGGGACAAGGTGCAGCTGGACCTGGGCCCGGTCATCACCGCCGCGAAGCAAAGGCTGGCCGCGGAGGGGTTCACCGCCGTGAACGCGGTGCCCGACGTGCATCCCACGCTCGCGGTGGGCGACGCGCGGACTCTGGTCAAGGCGAAGTCGGCCTACACGACGCTGGACACCGTGGCGACCTGGCTGCCGTGGGTCACCCTCGTGTTCCTCGCGGCTGGGGTGTATCTGGCGCGCAACCACCGGCGGGCACTGCTGAACACCGCGTTCGGGGTGGCTGGAGGCATGGTGGTGGTCGCGGTGGCGCTGTTCGTCGTGCGAGGAATATTGATCAGCAACGTGCCCAGCCGCTCGGCGGCACCGGTGGGCGATTCCTTCGACTTGATCGTGCGATTCCTCCGCGACGGGTTGCGCGCAATCTTCGCGGTCGGCGTCATTGTCGGCATAGGGGCGTTCCTCGCGGGACCCTCGGCCACGGCGGTACACCTCCGCGCCGCGTCCGTCCGCCTGGTTGCCTGGCTGCGTCGCGGTGGTACCAAAGCCGGTTTGCGCACCGGGAAGGTGGGCATCTGGGTGCACGACCATCGCGCCCCGTTGCGCGCCGGCGCCGTCGGGGTGGCCGTGCTCGTGTTCATCCTCCTCAGCCCGCCCAGCGGCCTTGCCGCACTGGTCATCGCCGTCGTGTTGGTCGTCTGCCTCGGCGTGATCCAGTTCCTGGACGAACCGCCCGTGAGCTCTTCGGACCGGCCGGCGGGAGGTGGCACGACGTGATTCGCGTGGAGGTCCTGCGGTCTCGTCGGCTATCCCCACCGGGCGCGGGAGCTCGACGACTGGCCGCACATCCCGACCGGCAGCGGGGTACGCCTCATACATTCCAGGTGGTGCGCAATGACGTCATCTGGCCAAGCCTGACTGCGGCGGTACGGATTCCGCCGCCAAAAGACCGGCAATCGGAGGTGCCCGGTGTCGAACTATCCTCTGCTCGACCTGTTCCTGACCTTCCTGTACTTCTTCCTGTGGATCATGTGGTTCGTCCTTCTGTTCCGGGTGATCGGGGACATCTTCCGCGACGATCACCTGGGCGGCTGGGGCAAAGCGGGGTGGACCATCTTGGTCTGCATCCTGCCGTTCCTCGGTGTTTTCGTATACCTCATCGCGCGGGGCCGCGGGATGGGCGAGCGCGAGCTGTCGCGCGCACAGCATCAGGAGAGGGAATTCCGATCATATGTGCGGGAAGCGGCGCGTGAGCCCGCACCGTCGACAGTGGGGCCCGACCGGATCGGCGACCTGGAACGGCTGGCGGGCCTGCGCAACCACGGTGACCTGACCGAAGCCGAGTACCAGCAGGCCAAGTCGAAACTGCTGGCGGTGTGACCAAACGGGACGAAGGGCGAGCAGCGTCCGAAGTGGATCGTCCGGCCGGGCGTCCGGGCCGGCGGCGCGCAGCCGGTGTCTACGGGGTCATCGTGACCGCGGCGATCCTGGCCGCGGCGGGAAGTCAGCTCTCCACCGCTGCGCTCTCGGTCGCGGTCGTGGTGACACTGCTCGTGTACTGGGTCGCTGAGGAATACGCTCACCTCATCGGCGACCACATCGTCAACGGGAAGCTTCCGGACGGCCACCAGGTGCGGGCCGAGCTCACCGCGACGTGGCCGATGGTGACCGCGTCCTCCGGCCCCCTGCTCGTCACGCTTCTGGCGCGCCTGGCCGGAGCCACGAGCCTGATCGCAGCGAACGCCGGCCTCGCGGCGGCGCTCGTGCTGCTCGGCTGGCACGCCTGGTCCGCCGGTCGCGCAGCGCGGGTAAGTGGCTGGCCGTTGATCGCGCTCACCAGCGTCGGGGCCCTGCTCGGGGCGATGATGATCGTGCTCAAGAATTTCGTGATAGTGAACCTGCATTAGCTTGCGAAACACCATGATCAACGCCGATTCGACGTTGCCCGGCCTCGAGGGTGTCCGCTGAGCACGAGAAGTACACCAACCCCGAACACCGGCCCGGCCGCGCCGGACGGTGGCGGATCGCGGGTCGCGCTGCCCATCGCGAGCGAATGTCCCACGACCATCCATGTCTACAGAGGACTAGTCTTCCTGGAAGCAGGGCATAGCTGAGATGTTCCAGATTCCGGTGTCCGCCGACCTGCGGCGGTGGACGATACAGCTGCGCGAGAACGTCGCGATATTCACGTGCACACCGTCGGTTGAGGAGCACGCCACTGCCCGATCTATGCCTCGCGTCTGGGACGGACGCGGGCTCGGCCTGCCGGAATCCGACGTCGCGGGGTTTGCCGCGGCACTGGGCGAGATCATGAAGACGCCGCTGTTCTGGCGGGCATACCGCGGTGCGGGCCGCCGCCCGGCCCAGCGGTGGGCGCAGCCGCACAGGGACGACGAGGACGGATTCGTGTACCTCAACGGGCCGTGCGGGAAGGCGTCCGACGTCGTCGGCTACCGCCCCGTCTGCCGCTTCACCATCGACCTCGTCGATGTGCGGGGGCTGCGGATCCGCCTGGCTGCCCACCTTCGGGACACTCTCGTCGACGGTTTCGCGGCTGGTCGGCCTGCCCTCTCCGGCTCCGGCGCAACGGCTGCGACCCTGTGATGCGGCGAAATGGTCGACACAGCGCCGGGAGCCAAGCGTGACACCTGGGGTGGATCGCTATTGTGCTCCGGGCCAGGTTCAGATCCGCGGGTCGAGTCCGGGAACGACTCGCTTCGGAGAGCTTCGACGTCAGGTGCTTTCGACCTCGTGTTCGGCGGCGGTGAGGGGAAGGGCGCGACCTTTCGCGTCGGTCGGGGCACCTGCCCAGACGCGCAACGCATCCATTGCCGGCCCCAGTGCTTCGCCGCGTTCGGTGAGGCGGTAGGAGACGGCGACGGGCGGACCGGGTGCCACCTCGCGCAGGACCAGCCCGGCTTCCTGCAGCTCGGTCAACCGTTCGGTGAGCACTCGCCGGGACAGCTGTGGAACCGCGGCGGTCAGCTCACTGAACCGGGCCGGCCGCTGCAACAGCAGGTCGATGAGCAAGCCGGTCCAGCGCTTGCCGAGCAGCCCGAAAACCTGCTCGGTGTAGTGGCACGCGTGCAGTGGTCGCCAGGTCTCGGCCATGACCCCAGATTACACTTGTGCTACTAAGTTCTCATAAGTAACGAGCGTGGTCGGGTTCACCCGTCGGCCAGTAGCAGATTGAGCCCGGCACGGGTGGCCACGGCATCGAGCCTCGGCGCGATGTCCGCCATGGCCGTGAACGCGGTCCGCGCGAGGTGCTGGGCGATCGTGGTGACCGCGAGATCGTGGTCGCGGGTGCGGAAGGCCTCGACGAGCAATTCGTGATCGGCGTCCCAGCGGCCCGTGGCCTGGGGGTGGCCCAGTTTCGCCAGCCGCAGGAAGCGCTCGGCGCGATCGCTCAGTCCGGCGAGGGTGTCCAGGAGCATCGGTGCGCCCTCGGTGGTGAGCACGTGGAATTCGCGGTGGGTCTGCTGCCAGCGGTCGATGTCCTCCTCCGCCGAATACTGGCGCATCTGCGCGAGTGACTTGGCCAGGCGCTCCACGAGCTCGGGGGTCGCACTGCGGACGGAGATGCTCACCGCGACCGACTCCAGCATCACGCGCGAGGTGTAGACGGCGTCGACTTCGCCGGGGTCGATCGCCCGGACGACGGCCCGCTGGTCGGGTTTGTTTTCGATCAGGCCTTCTTCCTGGAGCAGGCGGAAGGCTTCGCGCATCGGTGTGCGGCTCACCTTGAGCTTGCGGGCGAGCGCCGCCTGGAGCAGCGGCGCGCCGGGCGGCAGTTCTCCGCTGAGGATCATGGCCCGGACGGTGGCGTGGACATCCAGGGCGAGGCGGCGGCCCGGCCTGCCTTCACCTGATTCGGGTTCTTTAGCGATGCTCTCGCTCATGTGCACAGTGTATCCAGGTTGACACCCTTTCGCGGAGCAGGGTGGCGACGATCTTTTGGTCAGTCGCTCGTCCGTCTTGCCCGGAAGTGGGGGACGGGACGCTTCCCTCGAGCGAGCTAAGTGTGTACAGTTCTCCGCAAGGCGAGAAGCGAGTGTTCGACGAATGCCTGTCGAATACCCAGTTCGTCGGACAGATAGGACGAATGAACTCGCTGACTTGACGCAAGGAGGACACAGATGTCCCGATCGCTCGCCGCGGCTCAGGAGCGCTGGCCCGTCGTAGGTGACGGTCCGGTTGACTTGCCGGAGCGGATGCGGGTGATGTCGTTCGATCACTTCGGGGATCCGGACGTCCTGCAGCTACGAGAAGTGGATACACATCAGCCAGGACCGGGCGAGGTGGCGGTCCGCGTGGCGGCCGTGAGCGTCGGCCGGCTGCTGGATCTCGCCGCCCGAGCCGGGACGCACCCCTACGCCCGGATCACGCTGCCGCACGTGCTGGGGGCCGAGCACGCGGGTACGGTCGCCGCCGTCGGGGCGGGAGTCGAGTCGGTGCGGCCCGGCGAGCACGTGGCCGTCGTGCCGATCCTGACCTGCGGCACCTGTGCGGCGTGCGTGGACGGCGCGCTCGAAGCCTGCGATTACACCCGGATCATGGGAGTCCACACCCGGGGTGCCTACGCGGAATACACGGTCGTCCCGCAAGCCAACGTGCTGGTGGTTCCGCCCGGAGTGGGCCCCGCGGAGGCGGCGGCGCTGGTCTGGTCCGGGGCGGTCGCGGAGAACCAGTTCGAGCAGGCCGGGTTGATGCCCGGCGAGTGGGTTCTCGTCCACGGGGCTTCGTCCGCGCTGGGGTCGCTGACGGCGGCGCTGGCCGCGCACCGCGGGGCGCGGGTGATCGCGGGGTCGCGTTCGGCGGCCAAGCGGGAGCGCCTGGCCGGCGAGCTCAAGGCCGAGGCGGTGGTCGATCCCACCGATCCCGAGTTCGCGCACCAGGTACGGGCGCTGACCGGCGGCCACGGGGTGGACCTGGTCATCGACAACCTCGGCGCTCCCACGATCTGGAGCGCGACGATGGACGTGCTCGCGATCCGCGGCCGCGTGGTCACCTCGGGCGCGTTCCTCGGCGGGAAGGTCGAGCTGGACCTGCTGCGGCTGTACTCCCGATCGCAGCGCGTCATCGGTGTCCGAAGTGGAAACTTGCGCAGCGCGCGCCGGGTGTGGTCGGCCGTGGAAGCGGGGTTCCGCCCGGTGATCGACCGGACCTTCCCGATCTCCGACGCCGCCTCGGCCCATCGCTACCTCGAAGCCTCCGCCAACACCGGCCGCGTCGTGCTGACGACGGCCGACGACGACTGGGCCGCGGCCCCGGACACCCGAAGGAATTCCTCATGACGTGGTCATTGGTCTCTTACCGCGGCAGCGACTCGGGGGACGGCGCGTGCGTCGGCCTCCGGGAAGCCGACGGAACCGTGCGCGCTTTGCCGGACTATGCGGGGCGGACCCTGCTGGACCTGCTCGAGGACTGGCCGGCCGTGGCGAAGGAGCTGCGCACGGTCGAGGTTTCCGGTCTTCCGGTGGCCGGGCCGGTGCGGCTCGACGCGCCGATCCGCTTCCCGCGGAAGGTCGTCTGCGCCGGCGCGAACTACTTCGCGCACCTCGCGGAGATGAAGGTCGACCGGCCCGACCCGGTGGGTGCGCCGTACTTCTTCCTCAAACCACCGTCCACCGCGATCATCGGCCCCGACGAACCGATCGTCCTGCCGGACCGTCCCGGTCGGCGGATCGACTGGGAAGCCGAGCTGGGTGTCGTCATCGGCCGGAAGGCCCGCGACCTCGATGTGGCGGACGTCGCCGGCCACGTCGCCGGCTACACCATCGTCAACGACGTGTCGGCCCGCGACCTGCTGAGCCGCTCCGACGCCGTGGCGCCGCCCTTCGGGTTCGACTGGACCTCGGCCAAGGGTGAGGACACGTTCTGCCCCACCGGCCCCGGCGTGACGCCGTCCTGGTTCGTGGCCGACCCGCAGGACCTTCGCATCACGTTGACCGTGAACGGTGTCGTGAAACAGGACTCCGGCACCGACGACATGATGAACAGCGCGTTCGCCGTGGTCGCGGCGGCGAGCCGGATCATGACGCTCGAACCGGGGGACATCGTCGCGACCGGCAGCCCTGCCGGCGTCGGGGCGCCGCGGGGAGAGTTCCTGCAGCCCGGCGACGAAGTCGTGATCGAGATCGGTGGCCTTGGGACGCTTCGCAATCCGGTGGTCGATGGTGCTGTCGCTTCCGCGAGCCCGCGGAGGATCGCATGAGCCGCGAGTTCGACGGCAAGGTCGCGTTCGTCACCGGAGCGGCCGGGGGCATCGGACGCTCGAGTGCCCTCGCCTTCGCAGCGCGCGGTGCGTCGGTCGTCGTCTGCGATGTGGTGGACCCGGGTGGCACCGCGGCCGAAGCGGCCGCGCACGGGGTCGAAGTCCGGTCGCTTCAGGTGGATGTGGCCGATGGCGCCGCGGTACGCGACGCGGTCGCCGCGACCGTCGAGACGTTCGGCCGGCTGGACTTCGCGCACAACAACGCCGGCACCTTCTCGCCCGCGCCCTTGGCCGACCTCGCCGAGGACGACTGGCACCGCGTCATCGCGGTGAATCTGAGCGGTGTCTTCCTCGGGATGAAGTACCAGATTCCGCACCTGCTGGAGACCGGGGGCGCCATCGTCAACACCGCTTCGATCTGGTGCGAACAGGGTTCGGCGGCCCAGGCCGCCTACGTCGCGAGCAAACATGGCGTGGCCGGCCTGACCAGAACGGCGGCGATCGATTACGGCGGCGGGGGAATCCGGATCAACGCCGTGGCGCCGGGCCCGATCCGGACCGCCATGACTGCCGCGGTCCCCACGGAGGCGATGGCCCCGGTCATCGGCCGGACCACCCTCGGGCGCTACGGCGAAGCGCCCGAGGTCGCCGAAGCCGTCGTCTGGCTTTGTTCCGCTGCCGCTGCCTACGTCAACGGCGTCGTGCTGCCCGTCGACGGCGGCTACCTCGCCGCCTGATCCGAAGGAGTTCACATGACCACCGACCACGCGGCCGCCCGCGTTTCCAAGCTGGGCTACGTCGAATTCACCACGCCGGACGTCGAGCGGCTGAGCGAGTACTACCAAACGTGCCTCGGCCTCCACGTCGAGGAGCGCTCCTCCGACGTCGTCTACCTGAACACCGGTCTGGACCACCACAGTGTCGTGATCCGCAAGGGAGAGGCGGGCGCTCGCACGTCGGTGGGCTACGAGGTCGTCCGCGACCTCGGCGACGCGCACAGGAGCCTGGCCGACGCGGGATATGAGGTTTCCCGGCGCAGCGACATCGCGCCGAGCACTCCGGATGTGCTCGTGCTGGCCGAGCCGGGGACGGATGTTCCGCTGCATCTGTACGAGTCGCAGACGCCGGCGGGCGGCGGCGCGGAACCCGGTCCGGAGTACCGGCCGACGAAGCTCGGGCACGTCGCCGCGTTCAGCCCGAGTCTCAAGCAGATCCAGGGTTTCTACCAGGATCTCCTCGGCTTCCGCTGGTCGGACACCATCGGGGATTTCTTCGTCTTCCTCCGGTGCAACGCCGACCACCACGCGGCCAACTTCCTGGAGAGCAGGAAGTTCTCCGGCATGCACCACGTCGCCTACGAGATGCGCGACCTCAACCACCTGCAGACGACCCTGGATCATCTTGCCCGCAACGATTTTCGGCTGTACTGGGGGCCGGGCCGGCACGGCCCCGGGCACAACGTCTTCACCTACCACCGTGACCCCGACGGCAACACGATCGAGCTGTTCACCCAGCTCGACCAGATGATCGACGAGGCCAACGGCAATTTCGAACCCCGGCCCTGGCACGAAGACCGGCCGCAAGTCCCCAAGACGTGGGAGGTCGACATCGCCACCGCCAACGCCTGGGGGCCCGTCCTTCCCGAAATCCTCGATCACTGATTCACCGACGCACACAACGACGTGGAGGAACCATGATGTTCAGCGAACTGACCCTGCCCGCCAACCCCCCGGGTGCCGCACCGCTCGATCGCGAGCAGATCTGGCAGGGGCTCGAGCAGAAGGCGGTGGATGCCGTCCCGTACGTGGAGGCGATCACCTCCTGTCGCGAGATCGCACGGCTGAGCCCGACGGTGTTCGACCGGGAGATCGAGCTGCGCGGTGCCCGGTACGTCGAGCGGGTGTGGCTCGATCAGCCGAACCGCGTCGTCTTCACCCGGCTCGAAGGTCCGGTGCTGGGCACCATCACCAACGAGATCCTCGAGCAGGACGGCGAACTCTCGCTTCGGTTCCAGTTCGCGCTGGCCGTCCGGCCGGGTGACGACCTGCCGGTGACGGACGAGGAACTGGCCCGCGACATGAGCGCGGCGTACCAGGCGGCCGTCGAGACGACACTGGCCGCCGTCCGGTCGCGGATCGCGGAGCCGGTCCGATGACCGGCGCGACGGCCAAGGCCATCGAGGTTCCGGCCTGGGTGAGCGACTTCTACGCCAAGGTCGACGCGTGCGACGCCGCGGCGGTGGTCGCGGGATTCGCCCCCGACGCGAGCATGACCTACGGAGCCGGCGCACCGATGCCCGGCCGCGACGCCATCCGCGCGGGTCTCGATTGGTTGTTCACCAGCTACCGCAGGATCGAGCACGAGTTTCTGCACGCCTGGGCCGCCGGTCCGGTCTTGCTGCTGGAAGCCAATGTGACCTACGGGTGTCCCGACGGCCGTGACGTCACCGTGCCGGCGTTGACGGTCATCGAGCATCGCGACGGTCTCATCGACGACCTGCGCGTCTTCATCGACCCGACCCCGACCAAGGCCGCGTGAAACATGGAGCAGCACGACATCGCGGTGATCGGCGCCGGCATCGGCGGGCTGACCCTCGGCCTGGCGCTGCGCCGGCACGGAATCCGCGCCCGGATCTACGAACAGGCACCCGAGCTCGCCGAGGTGGGCGCCGCGGTGGCGTTGGCCGCCAACGGCACGCGCGTTCTGCGTGACCTCGGTCTCGGGGCTGCGCTGGAGCCGCCTTCGGCGGTCCCGACCGAGCTGATCTACCGCCATTGGGCCCAGGGCGGTCGGGTGGTTGCCCACCCAGTGGGCACGTGGTACGAGGAACGCTTCGGGGCCCCGTTTTGGGGCGTGCACCGCGCTCACCTCCAGCGGGCCCTCGCCGAGGCGTGGGGGAGCGACGATCTCCATCTCGGCAAGGAGTTGACCGCCGTTCGCCGCGACGGCGATCGGAGCGAGTTGGTGTTCGCCGACGGTTCCACCGCCGCCGCCGGGCTCGTGGTCGGCGCCGATGGCATCCGATCGCGGGTGCGCGCGTCGATCACCGACGTGACTCCCGTGTATTCGGGCACGAGCGGTTTCCGGGGATTGGTCACGCGCGACGCCGTCCCCGAGTTGCCGGATCCGGACGCTGTCCAGTTCTGGATGGGGCCCGGTGCGCACTTGCTGCACTACGCGACGGGCGAATTCATCAACTTCCTCGCGGTCGTCGAGGGGCCCGAACGGTGGGACGCGCCGGGCGGGATGATGCCCGCCGACGACGGGGTGTTGGCTGAGGCGTTCCGGGACTGGCACCCCGCCGTCCGGGCCATGGTCGAGGCGGTACCCCAAAATCTTCGGTGGGGGCTCTTCTCGTTGCCGCCGCTGACTCGGTGGAGCGCACCCGGAGTGGTGCTGCTGGGCGACGCCGCCCACGCCATGCTGCCTCACCACGGCCAAGGCGCGAACCAGACCATCGAGGACGCCGCGGTCCTCGCCGGCTGCCTGCACCGCTACGACGACGTCTCGGTGGCGCTGAAGGTCTACGAGCGCCTGCGCCGCAGCAGGACCCGGCAGGTGCAGCGCAGCTCGTGGGTGACCTCGTCGCTGCTG
Organism: Amycolatopsis sp.; assembly: GCA_035551175.1. Lineage (GTDB taxonomy): Bacteria > Actinomycetota > Actinomycetes > Mycobacteriales > Pseudonocardiaceae > Amycolatopsis. Next base: position 65,986 of record DASZNR010000075.1, read on the forward strand.
CACCTGCCCGACGGCGACGTCGCCGCGAACCGGGACCGGCGGCTGCTGGCCCTCGTCGACGACTTCAGCTGGATCCACGCTTACGACCACCACGAACTGCTGCCCCAAGCCTGAGCCCGTGAAAGGCACCACCATGATTACTCCCGACATCGCCGCCGCCCGGTTCGAGCTGGCACACATGGCCCACGCCGAGCTGTACACCCCGGACCTCGAGGGCAGCCTCTGGTTTTTCACGCAGCTGCTGGGTATGCGTGAGACCGGCCGTCACGAGGGTTCGGTGTACCTGCGCTGCTACGAAGACCCCTACCACCACAGCCTCAAGCTGACCGAGCGGGACCGGCCCGGCCTCGGCAACGTCGGCTGGCGCACGACTTCGGCCGAAGCCCTCGAACGCCGCGCCGCGGCTCTCGACGCCGCCGGGCTCGGTCTGGGGTGGACGAAGGGTGATCTCGGTGTGGGCCGCACCTTCGCGTTCCAGAGTCCCGATGGGCACCGCATGGAACTGGTCTGGGAGGTCGAGAAGTACAGCGCTCCCACCGAACTGCGCAGCCGCATCCTGACCCGCCGCTCCAAGCGGCCGCTGCATGGCTTGCCGCCCCGCCGGCTCGACCACGTCAACCTGATGGCCTCCGACGTCACCGTCCAAAAAGAACTGTTCGAGCGCATCCTCGGGTTCGGCACCCGGGAGCGGGTCGTCGACGGCGCGTCGGGCGGTACCGAGATCGGCGCGTGGATGAGCGTCAACGCCCTCGGGCACGAAATGGCGATCATGCGCGATCAGACCGGCAGCAAGGGCCGGCTGCACCACCTGGCGTTCTGGTACGGCGTGCCGCAGCACAACAGCGACGCTGCCGAACTCTGCCGCGAATACGGCATTCAGATCGAAGCCGGTCCCGACGTACACGGCATCACTCAGGGCGCGTTTCTCTACGTCTTCGAACCCGGTGGCAACCGCATCGAGCTGTTCGGCAATTCCGGCATTCTGCAGTTCGAACCCGATCACGAGACGGTGACCTGGGACCTGTCGGACTTCGACACCGGACTGGCCATCGGCGGCGCCACCCTGCCCGCGGAAACGTACTTCGTCTACGGCACTCCCGGGATCGACGGCCAGGACAAGCTCCTCGCCGGCTGGCAGGACCGAGAGCTCGTCTGAGCCCGGCGATGACGATGCCGGAACCAGCGCCGCCGGAGGATTCGGTCCTCGGCCGCAGCATGCGGCTGCTGGACGCGTTCCGCCCGGATGACGACGCCCTCAGTTTGGCCGAGCTGCACCGGCGCACCGGACTGCCCAAACCCACCGCGTACCGGCTGCTCAACCAGCTCGTCGGCTGGCGGCTGGTGGCCAGGGAAGCCAACGGCTACCGGCTGGGGCTGCGGTTGTTCGAGCTCGGCCAGCTCGTGCCGCGCCAGCAGGGGATTCCGGACATCGTGTCGCCGGTCTTGGCCCGGTTGCACGCCGGCACCGGGCTCACCGTGCACCTCGCGGTGCTCGACCGGACCGAGGTCGTGTACCTCCACAAGTTGCAGGCGCCGGATGGGCCGCCGATGTCCTCGCGCGTCGGCGGCCGCATGCCCGCACACTGCACGGCGGTCGGCAAGGCGGTGCTCGCGCACGCGCCGTCGGCGTACACCCACGCCGTGCTCGACAGGGGCCTGCGTCGCCAGTCGCCGCGCACGGTCGTCGCACCGGCCGTCTTCGTCGGCCAGCTGGAAACCGCGCGGCGCCAAGGGTTCGCCCGCGACGACGAGGAGTCGAAGATCGGTATCTCCTGCGTGGCGGCCCCGGTGTTCGACGCCGAGCACCGCGTGGTCGGCGCCGTGTCGGTGACCGCCCGGACCCACGACGTCCGGCGCGCGTCGTCGGTCCGGGCGGTGCGCCTGGCCGCTGACGAGGCCTCGCAACGGCTTTCCTCGAACCAGTTCACCACTCACGGGCTCGATCGCGCCTTCGCCTGAGGGCCGTCGCAGCGCCCCAGGGAGAAGCAATGACCACACGTATGACGGGCAAGGTCGCCCTGATTTCCGGCGCGGCTCGCGGGCAGGGACGCAATCACGCCGTTCGACTCGCGCAGGAAGGCGCCGACATCATCGCCTTCGACGTGGCGGCTGCGGTGCCCGCGCAGGGGGCGCCGGCGGCGTCACCGGAAGACCTGGCCGAAACCGTGCGCCTGGTGGAAAAGCTCGGCCGCCGCATCATCGCCACCCGCGCCGACGTCCGGGATTCCGGCGCTGTCGCCGACCTGGTGGATCGCGGCGTCGCCGAACTCGGTGGCCTGGACGTCGTCGTGGCCAACGCCGGCATCCAGGGCAACCCCGGGCCGGCGGCACGTACGACACCGGCGGATTGGCAAGCGGTCATCGACACCAACCTCACCGGCGTGTTCCACACCGTGCGCCCGGCGATCGCCCATCTCGCGGCTCGCGGCGGCGGGGCGATCGTCATCACCAGTTCCTCGATCGGGCTGCGGTCGGTGCCGAACCTCGCTCCCTACGGCACGGCCAAAGCCGGGCTGACGGGGCTGATGCGGACGTTGGCACTGGAGCTCGCGGAGTATTCGATCCGCGTGAACTGCGTCAACCCGACTACGGTCGGCACTCCGATGCTGCTCAACCCCACCAACTTCGCCCTTTTCCGGCCCGACGTCGAGAACCCAGGGGAGGAGGACGTGCGACCGGTCTACCGGTCGCTGAACGCCTTGCCGGTCGCCTACCTCGAGCCCGACGACATCAGCAACGCCGTCTTGTTCCTGGCCTCGGACGAGGGGCGCTACATCACCGGGGTCGCGCTGCCGGTCGACGCCGGGTACGCGGTGAAGTGACCGGCGTGTCGCGCACGTCACGCGCCGGAGGTTGCGAATTGGAGTTTTAAAAAGTAACTTGGTCTTATCAGGTTCCCATCGTTGAGAGGTTGGCCGACATGACCGCGAACACCTACCCCGCCGCCCGGCTCGACCGGAATCGTGCCGCCGTCCTACTGGTCGACCACCAGGTCGGCCTGTTGCTCGGAGTTCACGACCACGACCAGGAGGAGCTTCGGCGCAACGTGCTGGCGCTCGCCAAGATCGCCCGGCTGCAAGGCTTGCCGGTGATCGTCACGACCAGCGCGGACGAGGGCGCGAACGGCCGGCTACTGCCGGAACTGCAGGCCCTGCTTCCCGGTGTCCAGGTCGTGCGCCGCCCCGGAGAGATCGACGCGTTCGACAATGCCGACTTCGAGGCAGCCGTCCGCGCCGCCGGTCGCGATCAGCTCATCGTCGCCGGAATCAGCACGGACGTGTGCGTGGCGTTCGCCGCGCTGTCCGGGATCGCCAAGGGCTATCAGGTGCACACGGTGCTGGACGCCTCGGGCACGTGGAACACGCTGGCCTCGCAAGCGGCGGCGCTGCGGATGCAGGCCGCAGGAGTGGTGCTGAACAGCACGGTCGCGGTCGCTGCCGAGCTGCTGCACGACTGGCGGGAGCAGGGTGGAGCCGAGCTGGCCGGAATCTTCGCCGAGCACGCGCTGCCGTTCTACGGTTCGCTGGTGTCTTTCGTCGCGCCCCAGCCGGAATCCGCGGGCGTCTGACCGCGACGGGCCCCCGTTCGCCGGGGGCCCGCTCACCTTCCAGGAGGAGATCATGGGCCTGCCCGTCCTGTTCGGAGCCAACGTCGACCCGGTCTGGCAGCAGCCGGACGCACCACTTCGCCAGGCGCGAGCGGCCGAACGGCTCGGTCTCGACCTCGTGACAGTGCAGGATCACCCATACCAGTCCGCGTTCTACGACGCCTGGACGCTTGTCACCTACCTGGTGGCGAGCACCGAACGCGTCACGCTGGTCCCCACCGTGTCCTCGCTGCCGCTGCGGCCACCCGCCGTGCTGGCGAAGTCGGCCGCGAGTCTCGATCTGTTGTCCGGTGGGCGAATCCAGCTCGGACTCGGCGCCGGCGCGTTCTGGGACGCGATCGAAGCGATGGGCGGACCGCGGCGCGACCGGAAGGAAGCGGCCGACGCTCTCGCCGAGGCCGTGACCGTGGTGCGCGCGATGTGGAGCGGCGAACGCAGCGTGCGCACGACCGGCCGGCACTACGCACTGTCCGGGGTGCACCCGGGGCCGCGGCCCGGACCTGGGCTGGGCCTGTGGCTCGGCGCCTACGGGCCGCGGACGCTGGCCCTGACCGGTGCCCATGCCGACGGCTGGCTCCCGTCGCACGCCTACCTGGGCCTCGACCGCCTCGGCGTTGCCGTCCGCCGGATCGACGACGCGGCTGCCGACGCCGGCCGGGACCCGGCGGGTATCCGCAAGGTCTACAACGTCTCCGGGGTCATCGGCGGCGCTGACCGTGGTGCGTTCCACGGCTCTCTCTCCCGATGGCGTGACGACGTGGTCACGAGCGTCGCCGAGCTCGGGATGAACGGCATCGTGTTCTGGCCCAGCGAGGATCACGAACGCCAGCTCGCGATCTTCGCCGAGGAATTCGTCCCCCTCGTGCGCGACGACCTCGCCGCGGCGCAGTCTGATTAGGACTCTCACCGGCACTGGTCGTCGACCGCACGATGCGGTTCCGCGAGGGCTTCGGCGGCAACCAGCTGCGAATGTTCATTGTGGACGCTCGAGGGCTGTCTCTTGAGATTGGGCACGACTTGCTCGGTGGCGCGGTCGTTCCCGTGCTGCGCTGCCCAAGGAGAAGGTTCGCCGCTGCCGTCCCGGACGCCCCGACGCATGCCTCGCTGAAGGCACTCGCCGAGGCGTCCGCGGCGCGAGCGGCCGGGTCACCCCGCGCCGGTGGACCGCAGATGTGCCATCGAGTAGCCGCCGATGAACCAGTGTTCGGCCTGGCACTCGGTGAGTACGACGCGAATCGTCTCGCGCTTCGCGCCGAGAGCTCGCTCGGCGGCGGTGGTGAGGCCGTCGCCCAGCGCACGGAGCTGGTCGGGCGAGCGGCCTTCGACGAGTGTCACCTGGATGAGCGGCATGAGGACTCCTTGTCCGTTCGATGCTTCACCGGCACGCCAGCTCGACCGAGCCGATCCGGTCGATCGAGGCGACGACGACATCTCCTGGGCCCACCGGGACCGCGGCCGTCAAGCCACCGGAGAGGACGATCTCGCCCGCCTGTAAACCTTCGTCCTGCGCCCACAGTTGCCGGGCCAGCCAGGCCACGGCGGAAGCCGGGTGGCCGAGGACGGCCGCGCCGGACGCCGTGGCCGAGACGGTGCCGTTCTTCTCCAGCACCACACCGACCAATCGCAGGTCGATGCCGGAGGGCTCCACGGGTGTGCCGACCACATATCGGGCGGCGGAGGTGTTGTCGGCGACGACGTCCGGCATCGTGAAGTCGTAGCCGGTGTACCGGGAATCGAGCACTTCGATCCCCACCGCGACTCCGGAGGAGGCGGCGAGGACGTCCGCGGCGGTGACGTGCGGCCCCGCGAGTTCACGACCCAGGACGAAGACGATCTCCGGCTCGCACCGGGGTTGGATCAGCTGCGTGGTGTCCAGGTGCTCGCCGAGGTCGAGGGCGTCCGCGGCGGCGAGGTAGCCGTGCACGGGGGAGGAGACGCCGACCTGAGCCTGCTTGGCCCGTGAGGTCACGCCCAGCTTGCGGCCGGCCAGCGGGCCGGCGGCCGAACGCAGCTCGCGCTGCACCCGGTAGGCGGTCTCGAGGTCGAGTTCGGGGGATGCGGCGGACAGCCTGGGGATCGCAGTGCGGTCGGCGACCGCTGTGGCCAGCTGTTCGGCCCACTTGCCGACGTTGTTCATTCGCTCACCCGCACGGTCACGGGCCCCAGCCGGTCGAAGTCGGCGCGGAAAACGTCCCCTGGGGCCATGGGGACGGCCGCGTGCAGTGCACCGGTCATGATCAAGTGTCCGGGTTCGAGGGCGATGCCCTGGGGGCCAACGACGTTGGCGAGCCAGGCGACGACGGCGACCGGGTCGCCCAGTGCGGCCGCACCGGCGCCGGTGTCGATCACCTCGCCGTTGCGGGTCAGCGTCATGCCGACGAGCCGGGTGTCGAAGCCGCGGTCGCCGTTGATCGGGACGATCCGGCTCGACGTCGTCATGGCGCCGTTGGACGCCAGGTCGGCGACGGTGTCGGCGAGCCGGATGCGCCAGTTCTCGATGCGGGAGTCGACGATCTCCATTCCGGCCACCGCGCCGGCGATCGCCGCCCGCGCTTCGGTGATGGTGACTCCCGGGCCTTCCAGGCGATCGCCGAGCACGAACACGATCTCAGCTTCGAGCTTGGGTGCGATGAACCGGCTGAGCGGGATTTCGTCACCGTCGCGGTACCCGGTCGAAAAGAGCACCGGGCCGTAGTCGGGTGAGTCGACGCCGATCATCTTCTGCATCGGCTCCGAGGTCAGCCCGACCTTGTACCCGACGATGTGGTCACCGTCGGCGAGGAGCAGTTCGATCAGCTCACGCTGCACCGCGTAGCCGTCGGCCATCCCGAGAGCCGGCTCGTCGTCGGTGAACGGCCGGATCGGGGTACGGGTGCGACGGGCGTGGTAGAGCGCGAGGGCCTTTTCCTTGGGGTCTTTCACTGCTGCTCCCGGATGGCCATGACGACGGCTTTGGGCTCGGTGAAGAATTCCCGGCTGAAGTTACCGCCTTCGCGGCCCCAGCCCGATTCGCCCATGCCGCCGAACGGGGCTCGAAGGTCGCGGACGAAGAAGCAGTTCGTCCACACGGTTCCCGCGCGCAAGCCAGCGGAGACCCGGTGGGCACGGGAGAGGTTCTCGGTGAACACCATGGCGTTGAGACCGAAGGGCGAGGCGTTAGCCGATCGGACGGCCTCGGCCTCGGTGTCGAACGCGGTGATCGTCACGACCGGACCGAAGACCTCTTGGCACTGCAGCGGCGAAGCCGCCGGGACGTCGGTCACGATCGTCGGCCGGATCACCCACCCGTCGCCGCGCCCGCCGGTGAGTACCTTGCCGCCGGGATCGTCGAGGTAGCCGGACACCTTGCGCCAGTGGGTTTCCGACGCCAGCGGTCCGACCTGTGTGGCCGGATCCCGCGGGTCGCCGATGACCAGGGCCTCGGCGGCGGCGACGAACCGGGCCGTGAACTCCTCGAGCACCGCACGCTCGACGAAAGGCGCGACCCCGCCAGGCAGACCTGTCCTGCGTTGGTGAAGATGGCTTTGATCGACCAGTCGACGGCGTTGTCGAGGTCGGCGTCGGCGAAAACCAGGTTGGCGCCCTTGCCGCCGAGTTCGAGGCTCACGGGGGTCAGATTTCGCGCGGCGGCGGCCGTGATGGTCCGCCCGGTACCGGACTCGCCGGTGAAGGTGATCCGGTCGACCCGCGGATCGGTGGTCAGGGCCTCACCGGCCGACGCGGGCCCGTAGCCGTGCACCACGTTCAGCACGCCGGGTGGGAACCCGGCTTCCAGCGCGAGCCGGGCCAGGATCGTCGCGCTGGCCGGTGAGTCTTCGGCCGGTTTGAGCACGACGGTGTTGCCCCACGCCAGAGCGGGTGCGACCTTCCATGTCTCCAGCATCAGCGGAAAGTTCCAGGGCGCGATCGCGGAGACGACCCCGGCCGGCTCGAACCGGGCGTAGGCGTGGTGCCCGGTGTCCGAGGGATAGGTCTCGGAGGTTGCGAGCCGCGCGTGATCGGCGAAGAACCGGAAGTTCCGCGCCGCGCGGGGGACGTCCTTGTCGCGGGCGTCGGTGACCGGTTTGCCCATGTCACGGGAGTCGGCGAGCGCGAGCTCGTCGGCGTGCTGCTCGACGAGGTCGGCGAGCCGGTGCAGCAGCGCACCGCGCTCGGCGAATCCCATGCGCGGCCACGGTCCTTCGTCGAACGCGCGCCGGGCGGCGGCGACCGCGAGCCCGGCGTCGGCCGCTCCACCCAAGGCCACGTCGGCCCACGGCTCGCGGGTCCACGGGTCGATCGAGTCGAATCGCGAGCCGTCGAGCGATTCGCGCTCCCGGCCGTCGATGACGTGCCCGAACGAGGTCACCGCCGCTCACCCGCCAGTTCGATCGCCACGTCGATGATCATGTCCTCCTGGCCGCCGACGAGACCCAGCTCGCCGCAGCGCCGGAGGATGTCGTGGGCGGGCACCTTGTACCGCTCGGCGGCCGTCTCGGCGTGCAACAGGAACGACGAGTACACCCCGGCCCAGCCCTGCACGACCGCGTTGCGATCCACCTTCGGCCAGCGCGGCAGGTACGGGCGCACGACGTCCTCGGCCGCGTCCAGCAGTGCCCCGACGTCGAGGCCGGTCTCGATCCCGAGCCGGTCGAACACCGCGGCGAGTACCTCGGTCGGACTGTTGCCCGCCCCGGCGCCGAGCGCGCACAACGATCCGTCGAGGTACCGGACGCCGACCTCGTGCGCGATGACGGAGTTGGCCACGCCGAACGACAGGTTCTGATGCCCGTGGTAGCCCACCCACGCTTCGTCGCCGACCTCGGCGACCAGCGCCTCGAACCGGGCCCTGGCCTCGTGCATGAGCAACGCGCCCGCGGAGTCGGTGCAGTACGGCACCTGGCAGCCGGCGTCGACCATGGTCCGGGCCTGCTTCGCGAGAACTTCCGGCGAGACGCGGTGCGCCATCATCAGGAACCCTACGGTCTCCATCCCCAGGTCGCGGGCCGCGGTGAAGTGCTGCGGGGACACGTCGGCCTCGGTGGCGTGGGTGGCGACCCGGACCATGTCGGCACCGTGGTCGCGCGCCCGCTTGAGGTCGTCGACCGTGCCGATGCCCGGAACCAGAAGCACCGCGATCTTCGCCTGTTTCGCTTCTTCGCGAGCGGCGGCGATCAGCTGCATCTCGTCGGTCTGGGAGAAGCCGTAGTTGAACGACGACCCGCCGAGCCCGTCGCCGTGGGTGACTTCGATGACCTCGACGCCGGCGCGGTCCAGCGCCCGCACGGTGTCGCGCACCTGCGTCTCGGTGAACCGGTGCGCCATGGCGTGCGAGCCGTCGCGCAGGGTGGTGTCCACGATCCGCACCGCGTGCGGCAGTTCGGGCCTCATGCGGCCACCTCCAGTTTCGCCCGGGCCATCAGCTCGCCCACGCGAGCGGCGGCGGCCGTCATGATGTCGAGATTGCCGGCGTAGGGCGGCAAGTAGTCGCCGTTGCCCTTCACTTCGAGGAACAGCGCGACCCTTGCGTGTCCGCCCCAGGCCTCGCGGGGCTCGTCGAACTGCGGCGCGGCTCGCAACGTGTAGCCGGGCACGTACTCCTGGACCTGCGCCACCAGTTCGTGGACCGAAGCTGTGATCGCCGCGCGGTCGGCGTCGGCGCCGATCATGCAGAACACGGTGTCGCGCATGATCATCGGCGGCTCGACCGGGTTGAGGATGATGATCGCCTTGCCGCGACCGGCCCCGCCGACCTCGGCGACGGCGTTGCCGGTGGTCTGCGTGAACTCGTCGATGTTCGCGCGGGTGCCGGGACCGGCGCCGCGCGAGGCGACCGAAGCGACGATCTCGGCGTAGGGCACCGGGGTGATCCGCGAGACCGCGTGCACCATCGGGATCGTGGCCTGCCCACCGCAGGTGATCATCGAGACGTTGGGGGCGTCGAGGTGGGCGCGGAGGTTCACCGGCGGGCATACCATCGGCCCGAGGTGGGCCGGGGTGAGGTCGACGGCCTGGATCCCGGCCTCCGCGTAGCGCGGGGCGTTGGCGATGTGGGCCTTCGCGGAGGTCGCCTCGAACACGAGGTCGGGCAGCGGGTCCTGCCGCAACAGCCAGTCCACGCCTTCCGCGGACGCCTCGATGCCTTTCGCGCGGGCCCGTGCCAGGCCGTCGGACTCCACCACGCCGACCATGTAGCGGACGTCGATCACCTGACTTCGCTCCAACTTGGCCAGCAGATCGGTCCCGATGTTGCCCGGTCCCACGATCGCCGCCGTCACCTTCGTTCGGCTCATACGACTCAGGTTCGCGGCCGCGGCCACAATGCCAAAGCGGAGCGTTTCACTCAGCGAAACGGGAGCTGGTCTCCACGTATGGGCATACTGCTGGGAGCGGACGGGGGCCTCGTGTGGCTGCTTCGCAAGGGACGGCGTCGCTACTGACGGTCGGGCCCGTGCCTGAAGTGAGCCGGTGTTTAACAGCCGGGGCTCGCGTTCAGGTATTCGGCGAAGAATTCCCGGGTTGCCGCGATCGAGGCTTCCTTGTTCTTCGCATAGGGGGAGTAGTGCCCTCCGGGTAGTTCGATCAGGGATTTCGGCTCGCCCGCGGCTGCGAAGGCCTCGCGCTGGCCGGGGAGCAGGTCCTGGTCGGCGATGATCATGCGGAACGGCTTGGGCGCGATCCGCGTGATGAAGGGCGTCATATCGAGCAGCACGGTGGGCTCGTAGGACCGCAGGGTGATGTGTCCCTGGTAATTCTGTCGTTCCGCTTCGCCCCAGGTGTCGAGGTATTCCTGGTAGTCGGCGGGCAGGTCGCCAGGGTTGTCGAAGGGGAGGTAGGCCGGTTCGCCGCCGAGTGCGCGACGACGCCGGTCGTCGGCCAGCGCGTGGTGGTAGCGCTCGAGGTCGCCGCCGAACCCGGCGGCCAGCGCCGCGAATTCGGGGGTCCAGTGGATGAGCGGGACCTGTGCCAGTACGCAGTGCACCCGGGAGTCGAGGGCAGCGACGGCGATGACGTCACGTCCACCGAGACTCGTGCCCCAGATGCCGATCCGGTTCGCGTCGATCTCCGTGCGCGTGGTGGCGAAGGTGATGGCGCTGCGCCAGTCCTCGATGCGTCCACAGTGGTCGATCTCTTCCCGGGGCCGGCCGTCGCTGTCGCCCCAGTTGCGGTAGTCGAAGGTCATGGCCGCGATGCCGTCGTCGACGAGTGCGTCGGCGACGGCAAGAATCGTCCATTCCTTCAGTCCACCCAGTCCGTGTCCGAGAATGACCAGCGGGTGCGGGCCCTCGCCGCCGGAAGTCGGAGCCAGCCCCGCAGAGTGACGCCGTCGGCGGTGAACTCGATGTCCCTGCTGGTCGCGCTGCTGTTGTCGTTGCTCATACGTCTGCCTGCTCTCTGATGACTCGATGAGACATAACGCTAGCATATGATGACTCAACGGGACATCAACTAGAGTGGTGGAATGCCTCGCTGGATGCCCCGTGCCAAAGAGCGGTTGCGCGATGCCGCGGTCGAGCTGTCCGTCGCACGCGGATACGACAGCGTCACGGTTGCCGAGATCACGGAGTACGCGGGTTTGACCCGGCGCACGTTCTCGCGCTATTTCACGGACAAGCGCGATGTTTTCTTCGCTGGCTCGGAGCAGCTCGCCGCCGCGGCCGGGGCCGCCGTGGCCGACGTCGACGCCGACCTTGGGCACTGGGACGCCGTGGTGACCGCGTTGCGCGAGGTCGGGCAGCAGCTGGTCCAGCTGGTGCCGACCGCCGCTCAGCGCCGCATCGTGGTTCGCGCCAGCCCGGAACTGCAGGAGCGCGAGCGGACGAAGTTCGCGCTCGTCGCCGCCGAAATCGCCGCCGCCCTCGAAAAGCGCGGCGCCCCCGCGTCGCTGGCGGGCGTGCTCGGCGAAGTGGGCGCGACCGTGTTCCGTGCTGCTTTCGACCGCTGGCTCGACGACCCCGAAAAAGTGGATTTCGCAACGCGGTTCGACGCAGCCCTCGCCGAACTCGCATCCTGCCTTGGCTCCTGAGGGGCCGGGCTCGCGCCGCGAGACGTTTATGACGGTGCAACAGCTGTCGCCAATGTGGTGTGGCAATGCCCGCCGATCCGCCGGCCGATCCCAGGCGGCTTTGGCGCTCACGAGGTGGTTCGGGGTCGTGAGTGTTCCGGCCGGTTCTGGGCTTGGGCCGTGGGCGAGGTGCTCTGTCCACTGGGGACAGCTCGGGTGTGATCCCCACCCTTCGACATGCGGATGATGTCTCACCGTGTCATCATGGTGGTGACGGCGCAGTGAGTTGTCACTGCATGGGCGGGATGCCTCGCTGGACGGAACGGCGGGCGCGCAGGAGGAGTCGATGACATCGAACACCGAGGCCGGCGAGATCTGGGTTCTGGGCGCCGCCGGCCGGATCGGCAGGGCCGTGGCCGCTCGTCTCGCCGCGCAGGGGTTCACCCTCGTACTGGCGGGACGCAGCAAAGACTCCCTGGCCAAGGTCGCGGCAGATCTCGGAAGCCAGGCGGAGGTGGTGGTCACGACCTCGGTGGACGACATCGCCGACCAGGTCGCCCGGCGGCGGCCCGCCGTGGTCGTCAACACCATCGGCAACTACGCCGAGACGGCCACGGTGATCGCCCGCGCCGGTATGCCAGGGGGCCACTACGTCGACCTGGCCGCGGATCTCGTTTCCCTGCCCCGTCTCTTCGCGTTGCACGAGGACGCCGTCGCGGCCGGCAGCACGCTGGTCACGGGCGCGGGCTTCGGCGTGCTGGCGACAGAGGCGGTGGTGGCGAAGCTGTGCGAGGGCCGCCCCACGCCGAGCCGGGTGCAGGTCGACCCGCTGGCTTCTGTGGCAAGCGACGGGGGCGTCGTGGGCGCCGCCTATGCGGCGTCCATTGTGGATATTGTGACGATGGGCGGGCGCCGTTACGAGAACGGGCAGCTGGTCACCTCGCGCCTCGGCGCCGACCCACAGCGGCTCACCCTCCCCGACGGCGAGACGGTGAAATCCGCGGGCGCCCCGTCGGGCGAACTCATGGCCGCGCACCGGATCAGTGGTGCGCCCTCGGTGACGGTCACGACGGCGCTGGCCCCGACGTCACCGCTCGTGCGCGCCGTCCTTCCTGCGGTGGGAAAACTGCTGTCGATTTCGTCTCTGCGGCGCTTCGCCGTGCGGCGGATGGCGGGCGCGACGATGAAGCCCGCGCCCCGGCCGCGGCGGCATTCGTGGGGGCATGCGGTCGTCACCTGGGCGGACGGCACGAGTCGCGAAGGGTGGCTGCGCGCCGACGAGGGGATGGACTACACCGCCGCCGTCGCGGCCGAGACGGCCGCCCGCCTCGCCCGCGGAGAGGCCCGGCCCGGCGCGTATACGCCGGCCGCCGCTCTCGGTCCCGAGCTCGCCGTTGCCGCCGGCGGCACGTTCCTCCTGGACTGAACCACCGGCCGACGAGGGTCGCGCCGCGACGGCGAGCACGTCAGCGGAAGTAGTGGCCCTTGTCGATGTCCTCGATCAGTCCCGGCTCGACCGGTTGCCAGCCGAGCAGCTCACGGGTCACGTCGGCCGAGGCCGGCTGGTCGATCGAGAGAAGCCCGCCGAGGAAACCGAAGTTCTCGGCCGGCGCGGAAGCTGCGGGAAGGTTCAGGTGCCGGCCGATCGCTTCGGCGATGTCGCGGGTCGGGACGCCCTCGTCGCCGACCGCGTGCAGCATCGATCCGGCAGGGGCTTGCTCGAGGGCCAGCCGGTACACCCGGGCGGCATCCTTCACGTGCACCGCGGGCCAGCGGTTGGACCCGTCACCCACGTAGCCGGACACGCCCGCCTCCCGCGCGATGTCGATCAGCCGGCCGATGAACCCGTGATCTCCCTCGCCGTGCACCGACCGGGGCAGTCCCACCACCGACGAGCGGACACCGCGCCGGGCGAGCCCGAGGGTCAGTTCGGCGTTGGCCGCCCGGCCTTCCGCCGGCGGGCGATCGCGCTCGGTGGCGACCCGTCCCGGTATCGCCGGTGTCCCGGCGGTGACAACCAGGGGTTTGCCGGTGTTCTCCAAGGCGTCGCCCAGTGCTTCGATGGCTTGAGCGTCCCCGGCGATCGAGGCGTCGAACCGGGAGAAGTCGTGTCCGAAGGCCAGATGGACCACCCCGTCGGACCCGGCGGCGCCGGCCCGAAGTACGTCCAGATCGTCCAGGGACCCGCGAACGACCTCGGCGCCCATGGCGGTGATCGTGGCAGCCGACGAGTCCGTCCTGGCGAGCCCGGTGACCTGATGGCCCGCGCCGATCAGCTCAGGGACGACGGCCGAGCCGACCCAGCCGGACGCGCCGGTGACGAAGATCCGCATGGAGGAGTCCTTCCGCGAAAAGTGATGAGACCATGCTCCCTCGAGCGTAGCAAGTGATGTCAGTGACTGTCATCAACTTGATCGGGTGACGTCGCCACGGTCCGCCCGGGAGCTGGTTGCTTCCGGAGTTATGCGCAACGGGGACGGGGAGCGGCTGGTCCACTGGCGCGACAGCAACCGAGGTCGCGGAAGTGATCGTGGGGGTGTGTTCTCACTGCGGGTAGTTGCCGGCGGTGAGGTCGTCGAGCAGGCTGGGGTGGGTGGGTTGCCAGCCGAATTTCTTGCGGGTCAGTTCGCTGGTGGCGGGTTGGTCGAGGGCGTAGACGGCGCCGGCGGGGCCGAAGTGCTCGGCGGGTACCGAGGTGGCGGGTGCGTCGAGTTGTCGGCCGATGATGTCGGCGAGGGTTCGCATGGGATCGCCTTCGTCGGCGACGGCGTGTACGACGGTGCCGGGTTCGGCTTGTTCGAGGGCCAGTCGGAACAGTCGGGCGGCGTCGAGGTGGTGCACGGCGGGCCATCGTTGGTGGCCGTCGCCGACGTATCCGGAGATGCCGGTGCGGCGGGCGGCTGCGATGAGCGCGGAGGCGAGCCCGTATCGGTGGCCGCGTGAGTGGACTGACCGGGGTAGGCGTACGACGATTGATCGGATGTCTTTTTCGGCCAGGGCGAGGGTGTATTCGGCGGTTCGCCCGCGCTGGCCCAGTGGTGAATCGGCCAGGGGGTCGGCGGTGAGGGGTGAGTCGTGTTCGGTGGCGAGGCGGCCGGGGACGATGGGTGTGCCGGAGGCGATGAGCAGTGCCTTGCCGGTGCCCTGTAGGGCGGCGCCGAATGTTTCGACGGCGCGTGCTTCGGTGGCGACCGACCGCGCCATGTCGGTGGAATGGTCGAACGCGACGTGGATCACGGCGTCCGCCTCGCCGGCGCCGGCGCGGAGTGTGTCGGGGTCGGTGAGATCGCCGCGGAGTACCCCGGCGCCCATGGTGGCGAGCGTTGTCGCGGACGCGGCGGAGCGGGCGAGGCCCAGCACGTCGTGTCCGGCGGTGATGAGTTCGGGGACGAGCCGGGAGCCGATCCCGCCGGGGGCCCCGGTGACGAACACTTTCATTCCGACCTCCTGATAGCAGCGACTGCCATCAGACTAGCACTCGCATAGCAGTCACTGTCATCGCCTAGACTCGTGGTCATGGGTCGATGGGAACCGAATCCGCGGGGCCGGCTGGCCAAGGCCGCCGTCGAGCTGTTCGCGGCCCAGGGGTTCGACGACACCACCGGGGCCCAGATCGCCGCGCGCGCCGGCATGCACGAACGCTCGTTCTTCCGCCTGTTCCCCGACAAACGCGAAGTGTTCTTTCACGCCGTGGAAGCGGCGCAGCGCGAGGCTGTGGCGGTCATCGCCGACCTCCCCGAAGACGTCGCTCCCATTGACGCCGTCGCCGCTGCCGTGGCGCAGCGCTGCGAAACCATCCAGCAGCACACGGATGCCGCTCTGATCCGGCACGAGCTCGTGTCGGCCAACGCCGAGCTGCGCGAGCGAGACCTGAGCAAACACGCCGAACTGGCCGCCGCGATGGCCGAGGCGCTGTGCGAGCGGGGCACCGCGGAGCCGGTTGCACAGCTGCTCGCGCACACTGCGGTCGCCGTGTTCCGCCTGTCCTTCGAGCGTTGGACCGCGGACCCCGAACGGCAGGATCTGCCCGCGATGTTTCGCGACGGCCTCGGCGAGCTGGCGTCGGCCCTCGCCGCCGGACGCGGGGGACCGCACCGTCCGAAGAGGGTCGGGAAGCGCCAGTAGATCGTGCCGGTACCCACGTCTGCCTCGGTGGCGGCGCGTTTGCCCCTACTCGTGCCGGCTCTGCTGGGTGGCTCCCACTCCTGGGTCCTCGTCGCCGGCTACCTGCGCGGCGCCGCATTCATCGGCCTGTACACGACCGCGCGCAGGCGCGTCCGCTACAAAGGCATCGCGGCGTTCCCGCGACGGCGTCGGCGTCCGCCACAACGACATCGGCGTTCCCGCGACGGCATCGCCGCTCCCGCGGCGCCTTGCGCAGCTCGCCCGTGGCAGTCGTGCCGAGCGCGTGCGATGGGGCCGGCCCGCACCGCACACGATTCACCGCACGTAGATCGACTTCGTACGCTGGTAGGTGGCGAGGCCTTCGGGTCCCAGCTCGCGGCCGATGCCGCTGTGCTTGACGCCGCCGAAGGGGGCACCGAGGTCGGGCAGGTAGCTGTTGACGCCGACGCTGCCGGTCGGGATGCGCCGGGCCACGGCGAGGCCACGGTCGACGTCGGAGGTCCAGACGGTGCCGGCGAGGCCGTAGTCGGAGTCGTTGGCCAGCGCGATCGCGTGTTCCTCGTCGTCGTAGGGAGTCACGGTGAGCACGGGGCCGAAGATGTCGTCGCGGGCCACCGCCCAGCTGTTGTCGACGTCGGCGAGCACGGTGGGCCGGAAGTACCAGCCCTCGGTCAAGCCTGCGGGCCTGCCGCCACCGGCGACGAGGCGCGCGCCGTCGGCGAGTCCTTTTCGACGGCCGCCGCGACCTCGTCGCGGCGGCGCTCGGTGACGAGCGGGCCGATCTGGGTCGCGGGGTCGAGCGGGTCGCCGACGACAAGTGAGCTCGCGAAGGCGGCGAGTGTGTCGACGACCTCGCGGTAGCGGGAGCGGGGAGCGAGGATTCTGGTTGACAGGAAACACGTCTGCCCGTTGTTGATGATCATGGATCCGTACAGCGCTTCGCCGGCGTGGCCGAGGTCGAGATCGGCGTCGTCGAGGATGACGGCAGCCGAGCGGCCGCCGAGTTCGAGCGTCACGGGCCGGACCAGCGGACCGCAGACGGCGGCGATCCGCTTGCCGATCGCGGTGGAACCGGTGAAGGCGACGGCGTCGATGCCGGGGTGGCCGACCAGGTAGGAACTGACGTCGGCTTCGGCGGGCACGATGTTGAGCACTCCTGGCGGAAGACCGGCTTCCTGGGCGGCGTGCCCGACGGCGGCGGTGTCGAGCACGGTCTCGGGCGCGGGTTTGAGCACCACGCTGCAGCCCGCGGCAAGCGCCGGGGCGTACTTCTGCGCCGCCAGTGTCTGCGGGAAGTTCCACGGTGCGATCGCGGCGACGACCCCGGCGGGTTCGCGGCGCACCCGGGTCGTGCCACCGAACAGGCCGGCCTGGCTGGTCTCGGTTCCCTGCTCGCGCACCAGGCCCGCGTAGTACTGCAGCAACGCACCGGGGAACTGACCTTCGATCTGCCGGGACACCGAGATCGGCATGCCGTTCTGCTCGCTCACCAGCCGCACGGTCTGCTCGGCCCGCCGACCCAGCGCTTCGGCGAGGCGCTCCAGGGCCGCCGCACGGTCGGACGCCGGCCACTCCGCCCAGCCGCCCGGCTTGTCGAACGCCTGCCGCGCGGCGCCCACCGTGCGATCGACGTCCTCGCGGGTGCCCGACACGGCGGAGCCGAGCGGCTGCCCGGTCCGTGCGGAGCACACGTCGATCGTCGCCGCGGTGTGCGGCTGCGCCCAGGCGCCGTCGATGAACAGGGATGGATTGGTCGTCATTGCCCACTCTCC
Source organism: Amycolatopsis sp. (assembly GCA_035551175.1). Taxonomy (GTDB): domain Bacteria; phylum Actinomycetota; class Actinomycetes; order Mycobacteriales; family Pseudonocardiaceae; genus Amycolatopsis. The sequence goes on from DASZNR010000075.1 coordinate 83,474, forward strand.
CTCGGGGGAACGCTTCGTGCGGGACTCTTCGCGTGCCGACCCGGCTGCGCCACACCCCGGTCCACTGGACGATCTCGTGCCACACCGGTCCACTGCGCGGACCGGACGGGTGACCGGAGGGTGCGCGGCCCCGAGGGTGTGGGCATGGCACTCAGTGAAGAGGACGTCCACCGGCTCGCGAGGCAGCTGTGGGACGCGGAACGCGAAGCGGCGCCGATCGAACCGATCAGCGCGCGCCACTCGAGCGCGGACGTCGACGACGCGTACCGGATCCAGCTCGAAGGCGTGCGGCTTCGCGCGGAAGCGGGCGACGTCGTGCGCGGGCACAAAGTCGGGCTCACCGCCCGGGTGATGCAACAGCAATTCGGCGTGGCGCGCCCCGACTTCGGGCACCTGCTGGCGTCGATGTTCCACCCCGAGGGCGAGCCGCTGCCCGTCGACGAGCTCATCGCGCCCCGGGTCGAACCGGAGCTGGCTTTCGTGCTCGACAAACCCTTGCGCGGCCCGGGCGTGACCGTCGCCGACGTGCTGGCCGCGACCGCGTTCGTCCTGCCGGCACTGGAAATCATCGACTCGCGTATTCAGGACTGGCGGATCGGCATCGTCGACACCGAGGCCGACAACGCCTCGTCGGCGCGCGTGGTGCTCGGCGGGACCAGGACACCGGTGTCCGAAGTGGACCCACGGCTGATCGGGGTGGTGTTGCGGCGCGGCGGCGAGATCGTCGAGACCGGCGCGAGCGGCGCTGTGCTGGGCAACCCGGCACAGGCCGTCGCCTGGCTGGCCAACACCATCGCAAGCCACGGCGGTATGCTGAACGTCGGGGACCTGATCATGCCCGGCACCTGCACCCGCGCGGTGGACCTGGCGCCAGGGGACACCGTGCGCGCCGATTTCGACCAGCTCGGTCACGTGAGTGTCTCGTTCAGCTCCTCGACGGAAGGTGCCGCGGCATGAGTGAGCCAGTGGCCGAGTGGGCAGCGCGCCTCGACGACGCCGCGACAGGGCGCAAACCGATCGGCCCGCTGACAGGCGAGGGTCTCGACGGCGTGGAGACCGCCTACCGGGTGCAGAACGAGCTGGTCCGGCTGCGTGTCGCCCGCGGTGAGCGTCTGGTCGGCGGCAAGCTGGGTCTCACGAGCAAGGCCAAGCAGCGGGCGATGGGGGTCGACAAGCCGCTGTACGGCTTGGTGACCTCGGGAATGGCGCGGCCTTCCGGAACGCGGCTGGCCCTGTCGGAGCTCGTCCACCCGCGGGTCGAGCCGGAGGTCGCGTTCGTGCTCGGGCAGGCGCTGGAGGGCCCGGACGTCACGATCGCCGACGTGCTGGCCGCGACGCGACACGTGTGCCCGGCGCTCGATGTGATCGACAGCCGGTACGAGGGCTTCGCGTTCAAGCACCTCGACGCGATCGCGGACAATGCGTCGTCGGCCGTGTTCGCCCTTGGTGACGACTTCTCCCCGCCGCCGCCCGAGCTCACCCTGACCGGCTGTGTGCTGGAGGTGGACGGCCAGGTGATCGAGTCGGCGGCCGGGGCCGCGGTGATGGGCCAGCCCGCGGCCGCGGTCGCGTTCATGGCCAACCAGCTCGCGTTGCGCGGCGGGCGGCTGGAAGCGGGCTGGGTGGTGCTCTCCGGCGGCTTGACCGCGCCGGTTCCGCTCAAGCCCGGCGGGACCGTGAGCGCGACGATCAGCGGACTGGGCAGCGTCACTCTCGGCGCCGAGTAGAAGGAGCAGACATGCCGTTCATCCAGGTCAATCTCGGCGCCGGACGCACCGCCGAGCAGAAGGACGCCCTCCTCCGGGCCGTGTCGGCGGTCCCGCTCGACGACCCGCGCACGCACGGGTTCACGTCCATGCTCGACATCCTGAACAAGGTCGCCGACAACGCACCCGGCTTCGTGTGGCGGCTGATCGAGGACGGCACCGACGACGCCACCGCGATCCGGACGTCCCTCGGCGACGACGTCCTGGTGAACCTGTCGGTCTGGGAAAGCCGTGCGGCACTGTGGGATTACGTCTACCGCAGTGGCCATCTGGACGTGCTGCGCCGCCGGGCGGAGTGGTTCCGGCTGCCGAAGGCGCCGTTTCAGGTGCTGTGGTGGGTCCCGGCCGGGCACACCCCGGCGGTCGAGGAGGCCGTCGAACGTCTGGAACTGCTCCGCGATCACGGACCGTCGCCGAGCGCTTTCGGTTTCAGAGACGACTACCCGCCCGACGCCGCCGCGGCGCAGTGGGGGAGCGCGGCCGGAGAGTAGACCGAAGGCGCCACCGGCCGCGAGGTCGAGCCCGCACCACGTCCAATTCTGGCGTCACGCCATCACTCGCGCCGGAAACCGCCGCGCTCATCCGGTGCCCCGAGTCGAGGCCCGCAGCGGCAAAGTGGTCGCCGCGCCAGGGGGTGTCGGCCCGCGAGTTTTCGGTGGTGCCTCCGTGGCCAGACCGTTGCCGCCGCGGCGTTTTTCTCCGCTGGCCGCCGGGTACTTCACCGGGAAGAGGCCGGAAGGAGCGGTGTGGTGCTCGGGCCGAGGAGCGCGGAGCCTCCCCGGAGGGCCGCCGGTGGTGGCGTCCCCGGGGTGCTGGGGGCGCGGGCGCGTCGATGATCCGGGCTGGTGACGGTTCCGCTCTGGTGTTCGCCGGCCCCGCCGTCAACGGCCCCGCGCACTCCGTCGCGCCTTCCGGGACTTCTGTGATCGACGCCGAATCGCCTGACCACGCTGAGGAGTGGCGCCATGAACAGACTCGCGGCCGAGGCGGAACGCGAGCGCAAGTACGAGGTCGCGCAGGACGTGGTGGTTCCCCCATTCGTCAGTGGGACGACGGTGCGGGGCCAGGAGGGACCGACCGAGGAGCATCTCGACGCGACGTACTACGACACCGCCGGGTTTTCCCTCCTGTGCGCCGGGATCACCCTGCGGCGGAGGGTCGGCGGCCACGACGAGGGGTGGCATCTCAAGCTGCCGGTGGGGCCTGACGAGCGCGAGGAACTGCACCTGCCTCTCGGCACGGGGGAGCCGGAAGTGCCACTCGAGCTGAATCGGCTGGTGCGGGCCTACACGCTCGGACGGAAGCTGGTGCCGATCGCACACTTGAAGACGGACCGGTTCGAGCACCGGCTGACCGGTCCGTCCGGGCAGGTCGTGGCGACGGTGGCCGACGACCACGTGACCGGCGAGGTCGGTGGTGAGACGGCACGGCTGGACCGCTGGCGCGAGTTCGAGATCGAGCTCGCGCGTGACACGGCGCCGGGACTGTTGGACGACCTTGAGGGTGTGCTCGTCGACGCGGGTGCTCGGAAGTCGGTTTGGCCGTCGAAGCTGCGGCGGTTGGTCGGCGACCGGGTGCCGGACGAGCAGCCGATGGGCAAGAGGCCGGCCGCCGGCGAGGTCGTCGTGGCGTACCTGCGTGAGCAGCTCGCGGCGTTGCGGCGGGCCGACCTCGGCGTGCGGCGCGACGTCGAGGACTCCGTGCACCGATTGCGGGTGGCGTCGAGGAAGCTGCGGAGCGCGTTGCGGACGTTTTCGTCCATTGTGGACGACGAGCGGGTTTCGGGAGTGACCCGCGAATTGAAATGGTTGGGGGGCGAGCTGAGCCCGGCCCGCGACGGCGAGGTCGTCGAGGCACTCGTGCGCGACTGGATGGCGGGGTCGCCGGCGGAGCTCCTCGTGGGGCCGGTGGACCAGTACGTGACGCGGCGATTCTCCCGCGACGCGGTGCAGGCGCGAGAGAAGGCGCTGGAGGCGCTGCGCAGCGAGCGGTACCTGGTTTTGGTACAGGAGCTCGAGGCCGTCGTGTCGAGCGTTTCGAACGAGTCGGGGCGGGCGGATGAGGCGTTGCGCAAGCCGCTACGCGAGGCGGCGCGGAAGTTGCGGAAGGCGCAGCAGGCGACCCGCGGGCTGACGGGGGAAGAGCTGGCGCACGCGCTGCACGACGTGCGGAAGAAGGCCAAGGGCGCGCGGTACGCGGCAGACGTGGTGCGGCCGGTGTTCGGCGCGAAGGTACGGGCGTGGCGGAAAAACGTGAAGAACGTGCAGCGGGTGCTGGGGCAACACCAGGACTGGGTGGTGGCCCGCCCGGTCGTGTACCGCCTCGGCGTCGACGGGGGCGACGAAGGGGTCGGGTTCTCCTTCGGCGTGTTGTACGGGGCCAGTGCCGGCATCCAGCAAGGGTTGCGGCGGGAATTCACGAGCCGGTGGACGCAGCTCGAAAGAGGGGACGCGCCGAAGTGGCTGTAGGCCACGAGCGAGGGTGATTACGAGCGGGTCGTCAGGTGCCGGGGCCCTCTCGGTCAGTGTCCCGGACGCGGGGACGTTCGTCCGGCATCCGGCTGGTTTCCGCCTCGGTGCGGCGCGGCTTTCCTCGGCTGGTTTCGCGGATGCCCCGCGGACTCGCGGGCGGCCCGCGGCGGACGCCGGCGGTTGGCCAGGTCGTTGAGCGTCGTGCGGAAGCGCCGCGCGACCACGGTGGGGGCCGGTCGGGTGGGATTCGGCCACGCCGAAAGCGTCACCGGTTCCTCCCCGCACTCCGGTTCCAGCGCCAGGCGCCAGCCGCTGTCGCTGCTCCATTGCGCCATCAGCAACCGCCCCGGATACGAGAGAAGCTGCTCCGCGAGAGCGATGTAGGCCGTCGACGGGTTTCCTTCCTCACACCACGACGCCTCGGGCTCGACATGCAGGAGAGCGGCGACCGACTCCACATATTCGCGGAGCGCCGGTATGTGTTCACGATCCGTCATCGATGGGCCTCTTTCGCGGGGTGCCTCCGGGGGCCGGTGCGATCGCTGTACCCGGTTGTCCGTTGCCGGAACCGAAAACCGCCGTGCCGCCCGCGCGCCCGCTGACACAACCCCGACGTGGAGTTGGCTCGCCAAGCCGCGGTCAGCCGCTTTCGTCGGTGACGTGGTGGGGTGAGCCGACCGGTTTGGACTCGGCCGAGCCGTGCTGGCGCAAGGAGCTGCTGAAGAGGCCATGGAACCCGATGGCGAGGACCTCCGATTGCCAATTCTGCAGCGTGCGGTTCCAGAAGTCGGCGGAGCCGAGGTACTCGGGCCAGGTGACGGGGTCGGCGAACTGGCTGATCTGCTGGGCGTTGTGGGCGGCGACGCCCGCCACGGTGTCACGCAGAAAGGTCCGCTGGCGCGAGCAGCGCGCACGTGGGCGCGTCGGTAAAGCATTGCGCGACCTCGCCCGTCGCGGCGCTCGCGGCGCCGCAGCCGGTGACGCCGAGCACCGCCATCACCGCAGCCGCGAGCGTCTTCATCCGCGGTGGGTACCCCGGTTCCACGTGGTCACACCGGGCGATCTTCGACGCCGCTGCCTGGGGGTCAGCGGCCGAGTGCGTTCTGCAGCTCCTTCTTCGACATGCTCGAACGGCCCTTGATATTGCGCTTTTTCGCCTCGTTGTAGAGCTGCTCCTTGGTGGGCCCGCCCGGTCCTTGCCGATTCCCGGAGCGCTTCCCGCCGCGCTTCTGCGGGCTGGTGTCCTGTGTGGAACTCTTGCTCGCCGTGCGCGATTCACCCGACTGTGCCCGGTTCTTGTTCACCGTTCGGGCCGCGATCTCCTCCGCCCGGGAGGTGCTGGCACCCCGCTTCTTCTGTGACGACTTGATGTGCTCGTACTGACGCTCGCGTTTCCCGCTCCAGCTCCGTTCCGGCATGACCACTCCTTCGTTGTGATCAGCAAATACCCCTCCGGCCGGGCCGCAAAACGGCGGAGTGCGCCGTGCGCGCGGGTGCCCCGCCGCCGCAACCCGACGGTTCGACGCGCCCACGGCGGGTATGCCGACGCCATGAGAGACGGCACGGAGCAGCCCGACATCGCCCGGCCCACGACCCCTGACCCGGGCCGCGAAACCGACGCGAACCTCTACGAGCCCGGTGAAGGCGACCCGCCCGCCGACGTCGACGATGCGGAGGACACCGGCCAGCAGGTGATCGGCGAACAGCGGGAACGCCGCCGGAACCATTGACCGCCCACCGGATGTCGTCCGCCGCGTTCGCACGTGTGGGTGGTTGGCTGGATCCGTGGCTCGAGACCGGTCGTACGGGACATGGGGCGAATGTCGCCCACCGCCGAACGTGTCCGCCGCTGGCTTCACCCGTGGTGACGGAACCGATGCCGCTCACCGGCGAGCAGTGCTCGACGGCTCGTCGGTGAGCGCGCTGGGGCAGTGGACGCGACCGCCCGGAGGATGGAGCTGCCATCCTCACCGTCACGCCTCTTGCTCGGACGGCCGTGGTACCACCCGGGAGCCGCAGTCGTTACTCGGGCGGTCGGACGACCAGTGCCGACGTCGTCCGACCGCCCGGTGACTCGATCGAAACCCGTCCGATCGGTGGTCAGGTCTGCCGTCCGGAGAGGGTGTCGCGGATCTTGTCGATGAACGCCGCGCCCGGCGCGAGAAGCCGGTTCGCCGGTGGCTTGTCCGGTGCGGCCGGGTGCGGGCGGGTCGGCGCGCTCTTCTTGGCCGCCAGCACCTGGCCGCCGAGCCGTGCGAGTTCCTCGGCCGTGCAGGCGGCCTGCAGGCGCGGCAGCAGGTCGTGTTCCTCGTCTTCGATGTGGTGGCGGACGTCCGCGATGAGCTTTTCGAGCAGCGTCTCGAACTCGGCGTCGCCGGGTTCCTTGCGTTCGAGCTGCTTCATCACCTTTTCGGCCTCGGCGTGCTCCTCGATCTCGTGGTCGGCGATGTGGTCGCCGTCCTGGAGATGTTCGCGGGCCGCCGGGTACATGTACTGTTCCTCGGCCACCGAATGCCGTACCAGCTCGGCGATCACGTGGTCGGTCAGGTCTTTGCGGTTGTCCGCGTGGGGTTGCTGTTCCAGTTCGGCGAAGACGCGCTCCACCGCCCGGTGGTCCTCGGTGATCACGGTGATCAGGTCGGTCTTGGTTGTCATGGTCTCTCCTCGTGCCCGGGTACGGGGTCCGGCCGGGCTACCCGCTTCGGTGCGGGCCAATCATCGGAACGCGCCAGTGGCTGGGATCACCCAGCGCCTGGTTTGACGACGCCGGTTGCGGGTAGCCGGTCGCTGACCGGAAAATGGGAGGTTGCCAGGTGGCTGCGCGCGACGGGATCGAGGAGCCCTGGGGGACGAGGTCTCCCTACGGTCCGGGGGAGGCGTGGCCGGTTCGGGTGGATACCCATCTTGCCGACGGACTCGGACCGTCGGACGTCGAACGGTGGGTGCCGAGCGCGGCGGTCCTGCATTCCAACGGCGACGGTTTGGACATCGCCGTGGCCGGTGACAAGATCGTCGGGGTGCGGGGCCGGGCCGATGACCGCGTCAACCACGGCCGGCTCGACCCGAAGGATCTCTTTGGCTGGCAGGCCAATGCGTCTTCGGATCGCCTGCGGACACCACTGGTGCGTCGCGACGGTGTGCTCGCGGAGGCGAGCTGGGGCGAGGCGATGGACCTGATCGTGAGTCGCAGCAAGCAGCTACTCGACGAGCAGGGGCCGAGCGCGCTCGGTTTTTACACCAGCGGACAGCTTTTCGCCGAGGAATAGGTGGCACCCGAGACCGGACCCGGATTTCATCCAACGGTGCACCGTCGGCTACGACGACCTGGCGGCCGTGGTCGGGGACTACCCGCCGCACCGGGTCGCCGGGATCTGCGGTCTCGACGCGGGAGCGATCCGCGAGGCGGCCCGGATGCTCGGCAGCGCCCGGCGGCTGTTGTGTACTGTGCTGCAAGGGTTCTACCAGTCGCACCAGGCCACCGCGGCCGCGGTTCAGGTCGACAACCTCGTGCTGCTGCGCGGCATGCTCGGGAAACCGGGTGCCGGTGTGCTGCAGATGAACGGCCAGCCCACCGCGCAGAACACCCGCGAGTGCGGTGCGGACGGTGATCTCACCGGCTTTCGCAACTGGGACAACGACACGCACGTCGCCGAGCTGGCGAAGCTGTGGAACGTGGTGCCGGAGCAGATTCCCCACTACGGCCCGCCGACCCACCTGATGCAGATGATGCGCTACGCCGAGAACGGCACGATGAGGATGCTGTGGGTGTCGGCCACGAATCCTGCGGTCTCCTTGCCCGAGCTGCACCGTGTTCGTTCGATCCTCAGCAGCGACCGGCTTTTCCTCGTGGTGCAGGATGCGTTCCGCACCGAGACCACCGAACTCGCCGACGTCGTCCTGCCCGCCGCGATCTGGGGTGAGAAGACCGGGACGTTCACCAATGCCGACCGGACCGTGCACCTTTCGGAGAAGGCCGTGGATCCGCCCGGCTCGGCCCGGTCCGATCTGGACATCTTTCTCGACTACGCACGCCGGATGGACCTGCGCGACCGGGCAGGTGCGCCGTTCCCGAGCTGGCACGACGCCGAATCCGCCTTCGAAGCCTGGAAACGCGCCTCCGTCGGTCGCCCCTGTGACTACAGCGGCCTCAGCTACGCCAAACTGCGCGCGCACAACGGAATCCAATGGCCGTGCACCGCGGATCACCCCGAAGGTACGGAGCGGCTCTACACCGACGGGAAGTTCTTCGCGCAGCCGGACTACTGCGAAAGCTACGGTCGCGACCTCGTCACCGGTGCGCCTCTGGAAGAGCAGGAGTACCGGGCTATGAACCCGGAGGGGAAGGCGATGCTGAAGGCAGCGGAATACCTGGCCCCCCACGAAACACCCGACGAGCATTTCCCGTATTTCCTGATCAACGGCCGGACGATCCACCATTTCCACACCCGTACCAAGACCGCGCGGGCGCCGCAGCTGGACGACGCGGCACCGGAGGTGTGGCTCGAAGTGTCCGAACAGGACGCCGGTCGCGCCGGGCTCGCGGACGGGGACCTCGCGCAGGTCCGCACGCCGCGGGGCCAGGTGCGGGCCCGGGTCCGCGTCGGCGGGATCCGCGAAGGCGTGCTGTTCCTGCCGTTCCACTACGGCTACTGGGACCTCGACCACCCCGAGGGCAAGGACGGTGACCGCGCCGCGAACGAACTGACGTTCACCGACTGGGATCCGGCGTCCAAACAACCGTTGTTCAAAACCGCCGCGGCCGCACTCGACAAGATCGAGTCTGGGGCCGAACCGGCGGGCCGGGCGCGGCTGGTGCGCGCCGACAACCGGTCTGTCACCGAGGATGCCCGATGAAACTGGGACTTGCGTTGCGCGAGCTGCACCGTTCGGAGAAATCGCTGGCCCGCGACCTCCGCCGTACCGCAGAGCGCCACCAGGTCGAGCACGAGATCTACCACGTGGCGCTCGATCTCGCCGGTTGGTCCGCCGAGCACGTCCGGGCGGTGGCCCAGTGTGCTCACCAGTACGGCGTGCACCTCGGCGAGGATGTTCCGCACGGCAAACCACTCGCGATGCTGCGGGAATCCCTTTCCGAGGCGACCGGTCGCCGTCCCGAACCGGGCCTGCTCCTGCTGGCCGATCTGCGCCGGCTGCACCGCAGGGCGGCGGGCGTCTCGCTGGACTGGGAACTGCTCGCACAGGGCGGGCAGGCGGCCAAGAAATCGGCGCTGGTCGAGCTGGCCGGACGCTGCCACCCGCAGACCCTGCGGCAGCTGAAGTGGACGAACGCGATGCTGAAAATCCTCTCGCCGCAGATCTTGACCAGCTGACCCGGCCCGCCCTTGCCGAGCAAGGACGGACGAACCTCCCCCGCTCGCGGCGAACCGCGCGCAGTTGTGGTCGCGGAGGGTGTCTTCCCGGCCTCGGCATGCCGGCCGAAGACCGGCCCAGCGAGTGGCCGCCCGACGCACGCGTTCGTCGCCTGCGTTGATCACCGTTCGGCGCGTGCGGCCTGGGGTGCGCGGGTGCTGAGCACGGCGATTCCGGTGAACAGGACGGCGAGTGCGCACGCTTCACCGGCGAGCGCGAGCGGAGTGTGGGCGAACTGCTCGCCCAGCCAGACGGCGCCGATGAACACGCTGGCCAGTGGATCGAGTGAAAGCATGAGGGCGAGTGCGGGGGCCATCGCGATCCCGGCGCGAAAGGCGTTCTGGCTGAGCAGGAATCCGGCGAGCCCGCAACCGACCACCGCATAGAGCGGCCAATTCGTGAGCGCGGCCACGAGTCCGTGTGCGAAGTCTCCCGCGGTGAGTTTGGCGAGGCACGCGGTCACCCCGAACAACAGCCCGGTGGCGGTACCGAGCGCCAGCGCGCGTGGCCGGCCACTGCGGCGCGCCGCGACCACCAGGCACACGGCGATGAGCGCGGCGAGTACCGCAGCGGACGGCAACACCACGCCGAGCGTCGGCCGGTCGGTTCCGGGCCCGGGACGGGCGATGACCAGGAAGCCGGCGATCCCGACGACGGTGAGTCCCGTGCCGGCGAGCACGATGCGGTCCGGGCGCCGCCGCGCGAGCGCGCCGCTGACGAGCACGGCGAACATCAGTCCGAGTGCGAGCAACGGCTGCACCAGGACCAGTGGCGCCATGCTGAGGGCGACCCACTGCAACACGACCCCGGTGGCGTTGAACGCCAGCGAGGCGAGCCACAGCGGCTGTGCGGCCAGGGACCGCAGAATTCCGATGCGCACGGCGCCCTGTCCCCGCGTCCGGCGGGCCGTGCGGTGTTGCAGCGCGCCGGTGGTGCCGAAACAGGCCGAACCGGCCACCGCGGCGGGTATCGCCACCCACCACGACGTCACGGCGTCACCCGCCCGGTTCGTTTCCGCATGTGGCACGGTTACCCCGGCCGGCGATGTGTACCAGGTGGCTGGCTGTGGGGTCGACCACGTTCGCAGCGGTAGCCGTGCCGTGACCGCCGCCCGAGCGGGTGCTGACCGGGAGTGTCGGAGCACTGTCCTCCGCGGACGAGTGAAAGAGACGAAGATGACGAACGGGACAGCAGGCCGGACACGGCACGTCACGCCGGGCGGTTGTGACGGGCCGGAACGTCGTGGTGAAGGGCAGCCACCCGATGGCCGTGGCCGCCGGCGAGTCGGCGCAGGGGTGCGGGGTGATCGGGCGGTGAGGCCTGGTGGGCTGGGGATCGGCGTGATGCCGATCCGTGCGGAGGTCATCCGGGTCAAAGGCGTGCTGACGGGCCGGAACGTGGTGGTGAGGGGCAGCTACCCGATGGCCGCGGCCGCCGGCGAGTCGGCGCAGGGTGGCGGGGTGATCGGGCGGTGAGGCCTGGTGGGCTGGGGAGCACCGGGTGGGTGGGCTGCCGGTGCTCGACGGCGTCCTCGCCGTGGCCGATGTGGCACAGACGCCGCCGAACCCGCCCGCGGTGAGCCCGCTCGAAGCGCTTTGCGACGATTGATCCATGCGAATCACGCCACGCGGAGACCGATTCTTCCGTCTGCTCACGGGCGCCGCGGAGAATCTGGTCACCGCGACCGGACTGTTGCGGGAGCTCGTCGGCGCTACGCCGGCACAGCGCGAGCCGATCGCGCAGCAGCTGCACGAGATCGAGCATCGCGGCGACGAAGCGACGCACTCCATCATGGTCGCGCTGAACAGCTCGTTCGTGACCCCGTTCGACCGTGAGGACATCCAGGCCCTCGCCGGCCGGATCGACGACGTGCTCGACCACCTCGATGCCGCCGCGGACCTCGCGGTGCTCTACCGGCTCGAGGAGTTCCCGCCGGGCACGACGAAGCTGGTCGACGTGCTGTGCCGCGCCGCTGAGCTCACCACGGCCTCGATGCCGGGCCTGGCGAAGGTCGGCGAGCTGGAACCGTTCTGGATCGAGGTCAACGACCTCGAGAACGAGGCCGACCGCATCCACCGGCGGATCCTGGCGCAGCTGTTCACCCCGGGCGCCGATGCGCTGGAAGTGGTGAAGACCAAGGAAGTCGTGGAGGAACTGGAGCTCGCGGCCGACTCGTTCGAACACCTCGCGGACGTGGTGCAGACCATTGCGGTCAAGGAATCGTAGTGTCCGCCGGGCTGATCGCGGTCATCGGGCTCACCCTGTTCTTCGACTACACCAACGGTTTCCACGACGCTTCGAACGCAATCGCGAGTGCGGTGTCGACCCGCGCGCTGACCCTGCGCACGGCGCTGATCCTGGCCGCCGTGATGAATATGGCCGGCGCGCTGCTGTCCACCGGGGTAGCCGCGACGGTGGCCAAGGGGATCATCGACGTTCCAGCGGGGCCGGGCGGGCTCCCGGTGGTGTTCGCGGCGCTCGGCGGTGCGGTCGCGTGGAACCTGGTGACCTGGTATTTCGGCTTGCCTTCGTCGTCCTCACACTCTCTGATCGGCGGGATGGTGGGCGCCGCACTGGCGGTGGCGGGCACGGTCCACTGGGCCGGGATCGTGGAGAAGGTGCTGGTTCCGATGGTGGCTTCGCCGCTGCTCGGACTGGTGCTCGGCTACTTCGCGATGACCGCCGTGCTCTGGATGTTGCGGCGGGCCAACCCGCACCGCGCCGGCCGCGTGTTCCGCCGGTGCCAGATCGTGTCGGCCGCGGCGCTGGCGCTGGGACACGGCCTGCAGGACGCGCAGAAGGGGATGGGGGTCATCGCGCTCGCGCTGGTGGTGACCGGCCGTCAGGAGACGTTCGGGGTGCCGCTGTGGGCGACGCTGGCGTGCGCGGGCGCGTTGTCGCTGGGTACGTGCTCCGGTGGGCTGCGGATCATGCGCACGCTCGGACGCCGCGTGTTCCCGCTGGACCCGCCGCACGGTTTCGTCGCGGAGTCGGTGGCGTCGGCGGTCCTGTATGTCACCGCCTTCGCGGCGAAGGCGCCGATCTCGACCACGCACGTGATCACGGCGGGGATCATGGGCGTCGGCGCCACCCGGAGGTTGTCGGCGGTGCGGTGGGGCACGGCGCGGGACATCGTGCTGGGCTGGCTCCTGACGTTCCCGGCCGCGGCGGCGGTGTCCGCAGCGGTGTACTTCGTGGTGTCCGCCTTGGCGTGAGGCTGGTGAGCGAGGCGATCAGCCGGCGGCGATTCGTTGCACCGCGAGGGCGACGAGTTCCGGGCGAGCGCACGTGACCGTCAGGTAGGGGTGCTTCACCAGTCCCGAGGGGTCCAGGCCGCTCACAGGCTGCCGGAATCGAACGAGCACGGCGTTGCGGGTGCTCGTGCCGAACGTGAGATCGCGCTCCATGGACAGCCGTACACCGAGCGCCCGGATCGCGTTGAGGGGACCGGTCACTTCGGCGCCGGCGAGGTTGGTCAGCGGGGTACGGACGACCCAGGGGCCGAATCGGACTCGTAACCCGTCCGCGGACAGCTGGAGCTCACCCGGGATCAGTCGTGACCAAGCGTGGTCGTGCACGAATTCCGCCTGGAGGCAGTGCCGCGCGGGCGAGGTCGATTCGGCGGCGGTGTCGCGAGCGATGGGCACCTCCGGCCTGAGTTCGAGCAAGGCGACGGTCGGCGGTTACCCAGCGAGAACGGTGGGAAACCAGCGAGCTCGGCGGACACCCCGGATGGAGAGGCCGGCGCCACCTGTAGCCGCTCGTGGTGCGTGGTCGGCTCGGCTCAGCTGTTCTCGAGCTCTTCGAGGAGCCGCCGGGCGGGTAGCGCCATCGCGCCGAGACCCAGGGTGGCGGTGACGCGGTCGGAGCCTCGGGCGCCGTTCGAGCCGAAGGAGCCGTCGGTGCCGTCGGAGCCGCCAGCGGGGGCGCAGCCGTGGGATGCAGTGGTGGCGGGGGAGACGAGATGGTCCTCGATCTGCGTGAGCAGCTCGTGGCACCGGCTGAGGTCGAGGGCTGTGCCCGGCTGCGCCGTCGTCCGGATCGCGACGGCGAAGCCGTGTAGCAGGTCGGCGAGGGCGTCGCGGGACGGTGACCAGGGATACCGGAACGGCTCCCTGTCCTGCGCCGCCGTCCGCACGGATTCCACCAGCTGTTCGACCGCCGGCCACAACGCCCGCAGCGTCCGGAGTGGACGGTCGTGGTGGCGGCCGGTGAACCTGCTGCGGCGCCGGAGGTTCAGGAACCGGCCTTCGCGGGTCAGCGCGTCGGCATCCTCGGCTTCGCGAGCCATGCTGCGCACGTCGCGGATCCGGCCGAGCCATTCGCCGAGGTCCGGTCTCGGTTCGTCGGTGCGCACCAGTTCGGCCGTGTCCTCCAGCAGCCCGGCGAGCCTTTCGGCGAGGCGGTCGCTGGCCGCGGCGAGCCGTTCGCCGTACAGGGGTGGCACGACGAGCACGTTGACCACCAGCCCGATCGCCGCCCCGAGCGCGGTCTCCAGCAGCCGGGCGCCGAGCAGTTCGGAATTCCCCGCGGTGCCGTAGGTGACCAGCAGCATCCCGGTGACCCCCACCCACACGCCGGAGCTGCCGAAGCGGTACCAGGAACCGATGAGCAGTCCGGCGAACAGCACGACGGCGAGCACGGCGGTGCGGTCCGGGATCAGGTGGGTGACCAGCGCGGTCAGCACCACACCGGCCGCGACGGCGCCGACCTGCTGCAGCCAGCCGTAGAGGCTTCGGTACACCGTGGCTTCGACCAGGAACACCGCCGCGTAAGGCGCCAGGAACGGTTGCGGCAACCCGAACACGAGCGTGGCGAGCAACCAGGCCGCGACGGCCGCCAAGGTCGCCTTGCCCGCCTGGACCAGTGTCCGGCGTTCGTGCCCCGGGGTCCGCACCGCACGGGCGGCCCAGCCGACGGGGGTCCTGTCCAGCGCGGGTCTCATACGCTGGCCGGCGGCTGGTGCGCCACCATGGTCCGGGTCAAGCGTTCGGGGCCGCAAACCTGAGCGGCGTGCGATTCAGCGGGCCATCGGTGGCCACAAGCGCCCTTGTCCGGACCCCACGGGGTTCGCATGCGCCGGGTGGACGCGTTGTCGCAGCTGCCGATCGCCGCCGCGGCGACGTGTCCCGGCGCGCCGGCCACCGGGATTCCTGTTGGTGGCACGCGGCTATCCGGCGCTGCCGTCGGCCGGCGCGTCTGGTTCGTCCTCATCGTCGGGCAGTTCCGGGTCCCGCCATCGCTCGGCGTGGGCTGGGCCGTTGCCCTTCAGCATGCCTTGGAGCTCGGCCTTCAGCTCGTCGTCGGCGCGGGGCGAGTGCTGGTCGCTTTCGCGGGGCATGCGCACCTCCAGCGCATCGGGTACAGCCCACCGGCTACCCGGGTGGGCCCGCGGCTACACCGGCGTCGTCGCGGGCTCAGCCGAGGGCTGCGGCCAGCAGCCCGAAGGCGGCGACGATCACGGCGACGCGGGCATAGTGGTAGCGGTCCCAGCGGTTCATCTGCTCCTTCCAGTCCGCGGGCCGGTTCTCGGGAGTCCAGGCCCGGCCCCGGTTGTTGATCGGGACGAGCAGCACGAGCGACATGATCACGCTCACGATCAACAACGCGGCGGCGATGACGACGAGGGAGGCGCCGGGCTGCTGCCATCCGGCGACCGCCCAGACCGCGCTCAGGACAAGTGAGCCGACGTACCAGAACGGCATGAGCGCGCCGAGCATCCGGGCGCCGTGGGCGCGGCCGAGCTGGGTGCTGTCGTCGGGGAGGGCGTTGAGGATCGGGTTGATGACGAAGGCGACGGAAAACTCCACGCCCACCATCAGGCCGACAACCACGACGGTGAGGGTTTCAAGTGCGATGAGCATGGTGACCCCTGCCGAATCTAGTGATGCTAGATGATAGAGCAACGCTAGTACTGCTATCGCTCGATTGTCTAGCAGTGCTAGAATTTCGTTGTGTCGGTACAGGAACGCAAGGAGCGCGAACGGGTGGATCGTGAGCGGCTCATCGTGGCGACCGCTCGTGAACTCGCCGAGAAGGAGGGCTGGGATGCGGTCACCACCCGCCGGCTCGCCGAGCGCATCGAGTACAGCCAGCCGGTGCTCTACGGCCATTTTCGCGGCAAGCGAGAGATCATCGGCGCGGTCGCCCTCGAGGGAGCTGCCGAGATGGCCGCGGCGGTGCGGGCGGCGGCCTCAGCCGCGGCCGGCCCGCGCGCCCGGGTGACCGCGCTTGCCCGCGCCTACCTGGACTTCGCCGAGCACCACCCGGCGGTCTACGACGCCATGTTCCGGCTCGACGGCGGACTGGCATTCGCGAAGGACGACACGCCGGAACCGCTGAAAGACGCCTTCGCGGCTCTGCTGGAGAACCTCGGAGACGCGGCCGGGGAGGGTGTCGACGCTGGACTGTTCACCGAAGTGTTCTGGGCGTCCCTGCACGGGCTGGCAACCCTGACCCGGGCGGGACGGCTGCCTCCGGGTGACGCGGCGGGGAGGGTCCAGCTGTTGGTGGATCGGCTTGCGGTGGTGTGACGCGCCGGTTGGCCGGTGCTCCGGTTTCGCGTGGTGGGGCACGTCGGCGGCCCTGACCCGGGGCGGGCCGGCTGGCGAACCACCCGGCTCCGGCCGTCGCTGCCCCAGCTCGCGGCACCCTCGTCGGCCAGGCAACCGACCTGTCGGCGCTGCCCCGAAAGTGACCCGCTGCGGGCTTCGCAGGGGGACGCTGTCCAGCTCCTCGCGTGGCGTGAAGGATCGGGCCCGCGCGAATTTCCCTGGTCAGGTGCGTGCGCACTCGGGCGGCGGTACCTAGAGTGGGTGGCGTCGAGTCTGTGACACCTGGAACGAGTGCCGAAGCTGAAGACGCGCGCGGCTGTGCCCGGGTCCGCTGCGAACCAGGCGAGCCTGGACGAGCGGGACCGGTGCGGACGGTCGCTTGCCGGAGGGCGTTGCCGAGGGTGGGTTCCCCATGAGGGATGCACGTCGGTTCGAGCGGAAGGCGGCGAGCCTCGGTGGCGGCGCCGCGATCGATGCGTGGGAGCGGTTCGTACGCGGCGAAGACGAGGTTCCCGACGTTCGGCCCGTGGTCGCGATCTCCTGGTACCGGTGCCGGGAGCGGTACCGGGTGGACCCGCGCTTGACGGCGGCCCCCGTGGCCACGGCCGAGCGGCACCGCACACCCGAGCACGGTGCCGTCTTCGCCGAGCTGGGTTTTCGTGCGGCCGCAATCGCACACGAGCTGGGCAGCGTTCCCGGCGTCGTCACGGTGACCGATGCCGCCGGCCGGATCCTCACCGCGTGGGGCGACAAGGCGACGCTCGAGCGGGCGGCCGACCTCAACCTGGCGCCGTGGTCCTGCTGGTCCGAGCGCGCCGCCGGGACGAACGGCATGGGAACGGCTTTCGAGGTGCACGGCCCGGTGCTGATCAGCGGCGCGGAGCACTGGTGCCAGGCATTCCACAGCTGGGTCGACGCGGGCTTCGCCGTGCGCGACGTCGTCACCGGGGAGCCGGTCGGTGGCCTGAACATCGCGTGCTGGCGCAGCCGGCTTCCCCCGTCCGCGGGCGAATGGCTCGCGAGTGCGGCCGCCAAGACGCAGCGCGTGCTGAAGCGACGCGCACGCGACAGCGGCGCCGAGCTCGTCGCGGCCTTCACCGACGCGAGTTCTCGCTCCAGGACACCGCTCGCCGCGGTGG
Source organism: Amycolatopsis sp. (assembly GCA_035551175.1). Taxonomy (GTDB): domain Bacteria; phylum Actinomycetota; class Actinomycetes; order Mycobacteriales; family Pseudonocardiaceae; genus Amycolatopsis. Next base: position 100,774 of record DASZNR010000075.1, read on the forward strand.
ACACGGCAGGCAAGGCCGTGATCGCGGACGACATGGCGAGTGTCCTCATGGGCGTCCCGGCCTCCACTCCGGCGGTCGATTCCACGTTGCGGTGGAATCCCGGGCTCCCGGATTTGATCGCGGCCGTGAAAGATGCCAGCAAGCAGGCGGGCCACGACCCCGGCTGGGTGGGCTCGACGCAGATCGTCACGCACCTCGCCGACGAGCCGACACCGATCAGCATCCGGCCCGTCTTCTCGTCCGCGAACCTGATCGGGCACCTGGTGTCGTTCGGTGTCTCCGAGGGAGTGCAGTTGCCGCACGGGCCGGCTCCTCCTCCCGTGAAGCCGCGGCGGCTGGTCGGGGTGCGGGACAACCGGATGGTGCTGCTGCGGCTGCCGGAGGTTACGTTCGCGGAGTCGAAGGGCAACGACGTGTGGCTCTCCACCGCGCAGGGCTGGTTGCGGGCCGCTTCGCAGCACCTGGACAAACTCGAGATCGAGCTGGCGGACGTCGGTTTCCTGAGGGTGCACCGCCGATATGTGGTCAACCTCGGCCGCATCCGTGAGATCGAGCGCGGGCACAAAGGTGAGCTGCGACTCGCGATGGACGGCGCGCCGATGACGCTGGTGCCGGTCTCCCGCCGCAACGCACCGGCCCTTCGTCGCGCGCTGAACATCTGAAAGCCGGGCGCGCCACGGCTGCTGCGGCCGTTGAAAAAGCAGTACTGGCGCGAAATGCTCGGCCGCCGTGATCGTCTTCGCGGCCCTCGATCCGGGGATTGGCGAGGACGAACCAGTGGGCGACGGCGGCGATCCCCGTGCTGTCCTCGGAATCCAGAGCGGTGACCGGAGGTTCCCGTTCGCAGGCTTGATCGTTCTCGGCGGGCCGGCGTCGGCGAGCGCTCGGTGAGGCGCATCCACTGCCGCGGGTGGATCATGACTCGCGCGTTCTGCCCAGCGGTGGCGAATCGGCGGTGAACGGTAGTCGTCGTTGGCTGAATGGCACGGGTCCAAGCGCCCGTCGCCGGCGCTTGTCGGTGTGATTCCTCCGGCGTAGCGTCCTTGTTGACTACCGATTTCGAGTCGGATGTCGAATGCAGCGCGAAATTCTATCGGATTTCGCGGAATTGCCGTGCACAGAATGTACATCGCAGCGAAAGCGCCTTCGAGGTGGCCGGCGCCAAGTCGGCTCAAGGACTCGGGACGAGGAAGGTGAACGCCGATGACAACAGCGCCAGGGCGGCCCGATCTGCTCAAGGAACTCGGGTTGGACATGCAGAACCACGCGACCCTTGGTCGGGTGCTGGGCACCGGGAGAATCGAGCAGGCCACCGCGGGATCGGATGGCCGGATGAAAGCCACAATTCGCATCAACGAGGATGAGCTGATGTGGGATCCCTCCATTCTCGTCATGCCCCATGAAGGAGATATCGACCTCGAGCTCATCAACGACGACAAGAACACGCATTGCGCTCTTTTGCCGAGCAACGGTGACCGGAAATTCATTTGGTTGGTGAACCACTCACGTGGACACGCGACGCTCAACCTCGACGGGCCGGGCTATTACTGGTTCAGCTCACCCACGGGCAACGACGAGGGCCGTGGACTGACGGGAGCCATCGTCGTCCTCGGCGACACGCCGCCGGAAGCCCGCCTCGATCGCCCCGACCAGCCGCAACCGTAGGAAGGAGGAGGAGATGGCGACAGCGGAAGACTATGTGAACGCCGGCGAGGCCATCGATCAGGGAAACCTCAGCGGCAAAATTCCGGGCGGCGACGTCGCTCCGCCGGTGACGGCCCGCGTCGACTACGAGCGGATCCTCAACGCCCGTACGGAGCCGCAGAACTGGCTCACGTACTACGGCGCCTACGACGGGCAGCGCTACAGCCCGCTCGACCAGGTCACCACGGAAAACGTCAAGCACCTCGTCCCCGCCTGGGTGTTCCAGGCCGGCACGACGGGCTTGATCGCGGGCGCGTCGACCTACTCGTTCGAGGCTGCCCCGATCGTCGTCGACGGGGTCATGTTCCTGACCGGCTGGGACGGCTGGCTGTGGGCGCTGGACGCGAAGACCGGTGTGGAAATCTGGCGCTACAAGCACGCCGTGCCGTTCGACGTTTCGTTGTGCTGCGGCAACGTGAACCGTGGCTGCGCGGTGGCGCAAGGCAAGGTCTTCTTCGTCACGGCGAACGCCCGGTTGCTCGCGCTCGACGCGACCACCGGCGAACGGCTGTGGACCAAGACCTTCGGCGACGTGCGCGCCGGCGAGAGCGCCACCGTCGCGCCGCTGATCGTGAAGAACATGGTCGTCGTCGGCAGTTCCGGCGGCGAGTTCGGCGTACGGGGCCACCTCGACGCGTTCGACCTCGAGACCGGTGAGCACCAATGGCGTTGCTACATGGTGCCCAAGCCGGGAGAGCCCGGTTCCGAGACCTGGCCCGCCGACGGCGAGGCCTGGGCGCGGGGCGGTGCGAACTGCTGGGTAACCAGCACGTTCGACCCGGAGACCGGCCTTCTCTACGTCGGGACGGGAAATCCGGCACCCGACTTCGACGGCGAGGTGCGCGAAGGCGACAACCTCTACACCGACAGCATCGTGGCCGTGGACGTGGACAGCGGCCGGATCCGCTGGCACCACCAGTGCACACCGCACGATCTGTGGGACTACGACAGCATTTCCGAGTGCATCTTGTTCGACCAGGGCGACCGCAAGCTGCTCGGGCACTTCGACAAGAACGGCTACTTCTACGTACTCGATCGCACGGACGGCTCGCTGATCCAGATCACGCCCTTCGTCGACCGCATCACGTGGGGCGCCGTCACGCGGGACGGGAAGGTTACGGCCAAGGTGTTCCCGGAGAAGGAGGGCGAACCGGTCCACTTCTACCCGGGACCGGCCGGGGCGAAGGAATGGACCCACGCGTCCTACAGCCCGAAGACGGGGCTGTTCTACGTTCCGGTGCAGGACACCGGGGCCACGGCCACCCGGCGCCGCCGGCAGTTCAAGGAAAGCATTCCCTATTGGGGTGCCGGGGTTCAGGTGGACGCGGAGGACATGGCCGGATCGATCAGCGCGTTCGACGGCGCCGGCGAGGAGAAGTGGCGCTGGCGCAACGAACTCCCGATGTGCGCTTCGACGCTCGCCACCGGTGGCGACCTGGTGTTCGCCGGCGAGGCCACGGGCGAGTTCAACGCACTCGACGCGCGGACCGGGGACCTGCTCTGGCAGTTCCAGTGCGGAAGCGGTCACCACAGCAGTCCGACCACGTACATGGTCGACGGGCGGCAGTACATCGCCGTACCGGTCGGCTGGGGCGGATGGGCCGAGGGGTTCCTCCCTGGCATGCTTGGTGCGGGACACGGAAGCGCCCTGTTCGTCTTCGCACTGCCTGAATCGTCGTGACCGCGTGACCGGAGCCCCGCGATCCGGGCGGAAAGGAGGTGAATCCATGGAGTCTGAGCTCGCTGTCTGGGAGACGCCCGAGTTCGACGAGATCGGAGTCGCACCCGAGGTGACCATGTACGTCGCCCAGCTGGACGACTAGCCCAGCCGGATGACGAGGGGAACGTGGGGCGGCGCCGGACGGGCTCCGGCGCCGTTCCATGGCCCCCGTGTGAGACTGGTCCGGTGGACGATTGCTCGGTGGATGAATTCGTCCGCCTGAACACCATCGGCCGGGTCCGTCCGGACCGCTCGCTCCGGCGACGCGTGACCGCGGACGTGGCCGGGGATCGGCAGCAGGTCGGGGTGTAGCAGGTCGAGGTGTAGCAGGCGAGGTGTTGCGCTGTGCAGACGACGACCAGGACGCCCGCCGACGAGTTCGTCGGCACCTTGCGGGCCCACTCACGCCGATACCACGACCAGCACCCGTTCCACGTCCGGATGAATACCGGTCTGCTGAGCCGCGAACAGATCCGGGGCTGGGTGGCGAACCGGTTCTATTACCAGGAGAACATCCCGCGCAAGGACGCGGCGATCCTTTCCAATTGTCCGGATCTCGAGGTCCGCCGCCGCTGGATCCGGCGAATCGTCGACCACGACGGCCGGCACGCGGGGGAGGGGGGCATCGAGGCGTGGCTGCGGCTCGGTGAGGCCGTCGGCCTGACTCGGGACGAGGTCCGGGACCACCGCCACCTCGTTCCCGGAGTGCGGTTCGCGGTCGACGCGTACGTGAACTTCGCCCGCACGCGTCCATGGGTGGAGGCGGTCGCGTCTTCGCTCACCGAATTGTTCGCCCCCGATCTCATGGCGCAGCGGCTGGCGGCGTTCGAGCGGTGGTACCCGTGGATCGACCCGGCGGGCCTGGCGTACTTCCGCGCTCGGCTCGAGCAGGCCCCGCGCGACTGCGAGCACGCCCTCGAAATCGTCACCGCACAGTGCCGGTCCGCCGAGTCGCAGGCCCGCTCCGTCGCCGCGCTGTCGTTCAAGTGCGACGTCCTGTGGAGCCTGATGGACGCCATCGACCAGGCCTACCCGGAGTGACCACTATGGACCAGACCAAAACCGGAACGAAGACGCGGCCAGAAGTGTCGATCACGGATCGGCCCCGGCTGGCCCGCCACGTGCGGCTGATCTTCAGCCAGGCCCGGCAGCAGCGGGTCCTGCTGCACCCCGAGACGGTGGTGGTGCTGAACGGCACTGGCGCCGACATCCTCGAGCGGTGCGACGGGAAGCGCACCGTCGCCGAGATCGTGGCCGAGCTGGCCGAGCGATACCGCACCGTCCCTGAGGACGAGGTGAGGCGGTTCTTGACCGGGCTCGTCAGCCGGCGTTGTGTGGAGCTCGTCGATGGATAGCCCCTTCGGACTGCTCGCCGAGCTCACCTACCGCTGCCCGCTGGCGTGCGCGTACTGCTCCAACCCGCTGAACCTGGCCGATTACACCGACGAACTCACCACCGGCGAATGGCTGCGGGTGCTGCGCGAGGCCCACGATCTGGGGGTGTTGCAGTGCCATCTGTCCGGAGGGGAACCGTTGCTGCGGCGCGATCTCGGTGAGATCGTGGCAGAGGCTCACGAGCTCGGCCTGTACACCAACCTCGTGACCAGCGCTTTCGGGCTCTCGCGGACGCGGGCCGAGCAGCTGCGAGCTGCTGGTCTGGACCATGTGCAAGTCAGCATCCAGGCCGACGAACCCCGCGCGTCGGACCGGATCGCCGGGACTCCGTCCTTCCGGCGAAAGGTCGAGGCCATGGGTGTGGTCAAGGAACTGGGCTGGCCACTCACCCTGAACGTGGTGCTGCACCGGCAGAACATCGACCGGGTCGCCGAGCTGCTGGAGCTGGCCGAGGAGGTCGGCGCCGATCGGGTGGAGCTGGCCAACACCCAGTACTACGGCTGGGCGTGGCGGAATCGGGAGGCGCTGCTGCCGACCCGGGCGCAGCTCGACGCGGCGGAGCTCGTCGTCCGGGCCGCCCGGGAACGCCTGCGCGATCGCATGGAGGTCGTCTACATTCTGCCCGACTACTACAGCCGCTACCCGAAGCCCTGCATGGGTGGCTGGGCGGCGCGTCAGCTGACCGTGACGCCGAACGGCGACGTCCTGCCGTGCCCGGCCGCCCAATCCCTGCCGTTGCCGCGGGCGAGCGTGCGGGAGGACACCCTGGAACACATCTGGGCCGACGCGCCGGTGATGACCGCGTTCCGGGGTACGGACTGGATGCCGGAACCGTGTCGCGGCTGCGATCGGCGGGGCCTCGACTTCGGCGGGTGCCGCTGTCAGGCGTTTCAGCTCACCGGCGATGCCGCGCGGACCGACCCGGTCTGTCACCTCTCGCCGGACCACCACCTCGTCGCCCGTGCGGTGGAGGCGGCGAACGCCGGCTCGCGGCCCGTCGACGTTCCACTGATTCCCCGCCCGCACCGGGCCGGGACGCGGGTGTGACCGAACGCCGGCTCGTTCGTGGCCGGACGAGTCGGCGTCCGTTGTGGACGGTTGCCGCGGCGTCCTCGCCCGCCGGTCACACTCGCATGGCGTCCGGAAGCACGAAGTAGAACAACGCCCCGATCCCGATCAGGTAGGCAAGGATCACCAGTGTCCAGCCCATATTGTAGCGAATGACGTGGCCTTCCTGGCGCACGAGGTTCGTCGTCGCCACGCCGACGCTCGCCGTCTGGGGCGCGACGGGCTTGCCGACCTCGGCGCCCAGCGAGTTCAGGGCGGGGAACAGCAGGGGCGGCGCGCCGAGCAGCCGGCCCACCGTGGCCTGGAACTGGCCGAACACGGCGTTGGCCGACGTGTTGCTCCCGGAGAGTGCCACGGCGATCCAGCCGAGGATCGGGGCGAGCACGACGTAAACGGTGCCCACCTTCGCGAAGCCGTTGGCCATCGAGTTGGCCATGCCGGCGAAGTTGAACACCTGGGCGAGCCCGAAGATCAGCGGTCCGACGAGCAGCGCGCCCCAGGTCTGGCTGAACGTGCGGCCGAACACCTCACGCAGCTGGTCGCGGCGTGGTCGCAGATAGCCGGAGATCAGGAGCCAGCTGACGAGGATGGCGGTGCCCGCGACGAACGGGGCGAAGGTCCAGGACACACTCACGGCCTTGCCGGTCAGCGAGGAAACCGCGGAGATCTTGGGCGCGAACGCCTTGAAGTCGGGAAGCGGCGACCACGGTCCGGTCCAGGCGACCACGACCGCCACGAGGATCGCGAACGGCAGCAGCCCGCGTCGCGCGGACGCCCAGGTCGACGTCGCCGCGCCCGGGCCGTGGCCCTGCAGTTCGATCTCCTGCGCGCTGAGTTCGCGGCCCCCGAAGCCCAGCTGCACCTTGGGCCGCCAGAACCGCAGCAGCACGAGCAGCGCGGCGAAGCACACCAGTGAGCCGATGATGTCCGGCAGATACGGTCCCAGCCATTGTGAGGTCGGGTACTGGCCGGCGATGTAGGCGAACGAACCCACCAGCGCGAGTGGCCAGCCGGTGCGGAATCCGCGCCGTCCGCTGACCAGGTAGATCAGCAGCCACGGTGGCGCGAGTGCGAGGATGGCGACGATTTTGCCGATTCCGGCGGACAGCGCGAGCAGCGGAAGCCCGGTCACGGCGGCGAGTCCGATCACCGGGGCGCCGAGTGCGCCGTAGGACACCGGTGCGTTGTTGGCGAGCGCGGCCACGCGGATCGCGGCGAGGTCGGCGATGCCGAACCCGATCAGCAGCGGCGCCACCACGGCCCACGGGTAACCGAACCCCACGAGACCTTCCATGAGCGCGCCGAACGCCCACGCGATGAGGATCGTCTGCACCCGGATGTCAGCGGTCGCCTGACTGACCAGCCACCGTTTGAACCCTTCGAACGCGCCGGTCACCACCAGCGTGTGGTAGATGACCACGCCCCAGAACACGATCCAGTCGATCGACCAGAATCCGGTCGCCGCACCGAGGCCGTAGGCGGTGAAGGCGTCGCCGGCCGGAGCGTGCCAGAGGAAGATGGCCTCGATCAGCGTCACGATCGCGCCGATGACCACCGCCTGCCACGCCGAGAGCCGCAACACCGCCAGCGTGACCAGCAGGACCGCGACGGGAACCAGTGCCAGCAAGGTGCTGCCCAGTACGCTGTGCACTGGATCGAGGATCTGGCTGAACATCTCTCGCCACCTTCCTCGGAGCCGGGACAACCGGACTGGACTACCCAGCGGTGGGCCGCTTCACACCCCGCGATTTTCACTCCGAAACGGGCACGGTCCCCGCGCCGTCGCGTGGTGGTCGAGACCCGGTGGCACGGGGTGAGTTCCGGGGCGATGATGAGCAGATGCCCGCGCTGGAGCGCATTCGCCGGTGGGTCGCCGATCTCGCGCCGGCCTCCGCGGCCATGGTCATGGCGACCGCGATCCTGTCGACCGGACTGGACCTGTTCGGATGGCGGATCGTCTCCGAGGTCTTTTTCGTCGTGGCGGTCTTCGGCGCGGTGGTACTGGCGGTGGCCTACGGGTGGCGGGCGATCGCATACCCGGGCCGCTTGGCCGCGGACGCCCGCGATCCGGGCAAGGGGTTCGGCTATTTCACGCTCGTGGCCGCGCCCAACGTGGTGGGCATGCGGCTCGCGCTGGACCACCGGGAGGCCGCGGCGGTCGTGCTGGGGCTTACCGGTGCGGCGCTGTGGCTGGTGCTCACCTACGCGATTCCCGGCACGCTGATCATGGGGGAGCGCGGCGTGGCGCCGTTGCCTCGCACGGACGGCAGCTGGTTCCTGTGGGTGGTGGGGACACAGGCGCTCGCCGGGTCGGCGGCGACCCTCGCGGCGACGGAACACCGTCACATGGGCTGGCTGGTACCGCTCGCGGTGGTCTTGTGGGGCATCGGCGCCGTGCTCTACCTGATGCTCGTCGGCGTGGTGACGGTCAGCCTGCTCGAGAGAGTGGTCACGCCGCACGCGCTGAGTCCGACGTACTGGGTGTACATGGGGGCCACGGCCATCACCGTGCAGGCCGCGGCGAAGATTCTGGCCGTGCGCGCCGCGGTGCCGGTGCTGACCGTGACCCGCGAGGTGGTTTCCGGGGTGGCATTCCTGCTGTGGGCCTTCGGCACCTGGTGGATCCCGATGTTGCTGGTGTTCGCGATCTGGCGGCACGTGGTTCGGCGCTCGCCCGTGGGCTACGAGCCGGCGATGTGGAGCATGGTCTTCCCCCTCGGCATGTACGCGGCGGCCAGCGCCGACTACGGCCGCGCCACCGGGCTTGGGTTCATGGTCACGATCGGACGGGTGTCGGTGTGGGCGGGTGTTGCGGCGTGGCTCGCGGTGGGTGCCCTGATGGTCGCCCCGCTGGTGTCTCGTCGGAGTGCGAAGGCGTGAAGTCCTGTCGGGCAACGATTTTCCGGTTCGATGGCAACGCTGGTGGTTTTCGATGCCGATGTTGTTGTCGGGGTAGCCACAGGTTCCCGGACGACCGAGCCCGGGTCGTCTCAACCGCCATCAGCGCTGGCGGGCCGGTGGCGTCGTCGCACGTCGCTGACCAGGGCCGCGTTTCCGTCACGGAGGCTCCACAGTGGACTCCCTGCGGTCACGTCGCGAGGTCGCATCGTCTCGTCACGTGGCGCGCGCCGTCGACGGCGATCCGATCCACGGCGATTCCCGGCGTCTCAATTTCGTGTTAATGTGACTCACATGAATGTGACGCGGCCCTACCGCATGACGGTCAGGGCGCAGGCGGCGGAGGACACCCGGCGGCGGGTGTTCGACACCGCGGCCGGCCTGCTGCGGCGGCGGTTGCGCGCCGACGTGCGGCTGGAGGAAGTCGCCGCCGGTGCGGGGGTATCGGTGCAGACCGTGTTGCGGATCGCGGGCAGCAAGGGGGAGCTCTTTCGCGTGGCCTTCGAGCAGCTGCTCTCGGAGATGGCGGAGCAGTTGCACGGCGCCGAGCCGGGTGACGTCGGCGCGGCCGTGGCGACCTGGTTCGACCACTACGAGGAGTTCGGCGACGTGGTGATCCGCACACTCGCCGACGAGTCGGATCCGGCCGTGGCCCCGATCGTCGAGGTCGGCAGGTCCAAACACCGGCAGCGGGTCGAGCTGCTGTTCGGCCCACTGCTGGCCACCCGGACCGCCGACGCGCGGGCCCACGCCCTCGACGCACTGGTCTGCGTGTCCGACGTCTACGCCTGGAAACTGCTGCGCCGGGACTTCGGTCGCTCGCGCGCCGACGCCGAAGCCACCATGCGGCTGATGATCGAGTCTATTGTGGAGCGAAAGCGATGACCCGTTTCCTGTTCCTCACCTGGCCAGGTGCGGGTAACCAGGTGCCGGCGATCGGCCTCGCGACCGCGCTGCGTGATGCCGGGCACGAGGTGACGTTCGCCGGGTACGCGGCACAAACCGCGCGGTTCGCCTCGTTCGGCTTCCGCCTGCTGCCCGAGGCCCAGCGGACGTGGCCTGCCGAACCGCCGCAGGACTGGATGCCCGTCCTGGCCGACGTGGTGTGGGCGTGTCGGGGACATCTTGACGACCTGCCGCGACTGCTCGCCGCCGAACCGGCCGTCGTGCTCGTCGTCGACTGCCTGATGTTCGGCGCGCTGGCCGCCGCGGAACGTTCGGGCCTGCCGACGGCCGTGTTGGTACACAGCGCCCCGGGCGCGTTGGCGCCGCCAGGGGGAGCGGCGGAGCAGTCGTTGCTGCTGGCCGTCAACGAGGTGCGGGCGGCTGGGGGTCGCCCGCACCTCGAGCGGCTGTGGGACGCCTGGACTCCGTTCGACGTGCTGTGCACCAGCGTGCCGGAGCTGGATCCACTGCAGGAGCGGCTGCCCGCGGAGTTTTCGTTCGTGGGCCCCGTCGACGAGCCGTGCGAGCCGTCGGGCTGGACCCTGCCGTGGCCGGCGGACGACCCTCGCCCGCTCGTCGTGGCGAGTTTCTCCACCGGCCCCGCGTGGGACCAGACCTCCCGGGTTCAGCGCACCCTCGACGCACTCGACGACGGTTCCTACCGGGTGCTGGTCACGGCCGGGATGGTCGACCCGCAGCGACTCCACGTGCCCGGCGACGCCGCCGTGGTGCCGTTCGTCCCCCACGCGGAAGTGTTCCCCTCAGCGGCCGCCATCGTGACCCACGCCGGTCACGGCACCGTCGCCGCCGCACTGCGACAGGGTCTTCCCGTGGTCGCCCTGCCCAACCGCGACGCCGATCAACCGGCACTGGCCGCGCACCTCGCCGACCGCGGCGCCGGAATCGCACTCGACGGCGAACTCGCCTCCCCGGCGGACATCCGCGCCGCCGTCGACACGGTGCGCACCGACGCCGGCTACCGCGCCGCGGCCACGCAGATGGCTGCGGCAATCGCTGCGGCGCCCGGAGTCGACGGGGCCGTGAGTTCGCTCCACCACATGGCCGGCCGCTCAGAGGCAGCGGGGGACGGCGCGCGCTGACCGGTCGACGACCACAGGTGACGGTCGCGAGCCGACGCGCGCTCAGATGGTTTGCGCTCGCCGTCCGGTGCATGCCGATCAGCGGCTGGGACCTCCCGGCACGGTCAGACTGATGGCGCGTCCTGGATTCGTGGCGAGTTCGCCGCGGCTGTGTTCAGCGCATCAGCGAACGCCGTGTGCACGCGGAGGTACTGGTGGAGCGAGACACCGTCGACGCGCGCGGGCGGGGCGAGGCGCCGCGTGGCCCAGGCGTGCCACGTGAGGTGAGCTTCGGCAAGAGTGAGCCGCGCGGCAGCCGCGACTTCGGCGGGGCTCTCGCCCGCCAGGACGGCTTCGTGCATCAGAACCGGGGTGGTGCGGCGGACCCACTCGCGCAACGTCGCCATCGCGGCGAGGCGAGGCAAGGGGTGTCCGGCTTCCCGTTCGGTTGCGGATCGGTCGGCTGTGGGGGGTCTCTGGGTCACCGAGGTCATGATGACGGTTCCTTCTGCCGGGCGGTCACACCGCGATCGGGACCGCCTCGGTTGGAACGGGCGGCGATCACCGATTACCCCGTCGATTCCGTTGCCGTCGCGGGGGCCGCGGGTTCATGTGGTTCAGGTGGATTCTGGTCTGGGTCGGTCCTGCTCTGTGGTGTTCTGCGCCGGTGGTATCGGCACTGTTTGGTTCGGCACTGTTTGGTTCGGCACTGTTCGGTTCTGCGCTGGTGGGGTCTGCCCTGGCGCGACGGACAGCCAGTGGGCGCCGCGGGATTGACCGGGCGGCGCCCACCGTCGTTCGTCAGTCTTTGTCGCGCAGGCCCCGGGCGGCGTCCTTGACCTTTTCACCGGCCTGTTTCAGGGCGCCTTTCGCCTGATCCGCCTTGCCTTCGGTTTGCCACTGCTCGTTGCCCGTGGCCTTCCCGAGTTCTTCCTTGGCCCGGCCTTTCAGTTCGTCGGCCTTGTTTTCCATTTTGTCGTTCACGACCGCTCCTTTCGGCTCTTGCGAATACCCGTTTTCAGGGGCCTTAAACGCGGCGGTCAGAACCAGTGTGCGCGGCCGCCGACCTTGTGGCCGGTGCCGCCGAGGATGGCCAGCACGGCACCGGCGACCAGCAGGATGATGCCGACCGTCCACAGGATCGAGATGCCGGTGATGAAGCCGACGACGAGGAGGATGACTCCGAGTACGATCATGGATGCTCCAGGAGTTCCGTAAAAGGGGACCGATGGTATCGTTATTCCCCGCTGGAGAGTGGCGCAAACACTCCTGTGTGGACAGCCCGGGCGCAACCGGTTTCGGTGATCTTCTTTCCGTCGTGGCTGGAAATCGGTTTTCGCGCCGACACCGCGCGGTGAAGATATTGCGAATGGCTTCGTGAGGGCGTGTTTCGGGCCGTGGGCCAGAGTGGGCCCGGATCGGGGCCTGTGTCACCGGTCCGGGCTTTCCTTGTACCGCGCTCGAGCTCAACTGTTCGTGGCAGTGAGGGCCTTGAGCAAGGCGGCACCGTCGGGTGAACCGAGGCCGGTGCAGGGGTCCCAACCCGCGGCGGCGTGGTAGGCACCGTTGTCGCCGCTGGTGACGTCGCGGAAGCCCGGCTGTGGGTTGCCGGCCTGCACGCCCTGGTAGAGCTGAGTGTGGATGAGGCCGAACGTGTGCCCCGCCGCTTGCGCGAGCCGGCAGATGAGGGCGGCCCACAGCGGCGCGACCGCGCTCGTCCCCCCGATCACGGACTGTTTCCCGTCGACGAGGACCTGGTATCCCGTGCTGGGGTCGGCGTTGCCGGCCACGTCGGGCACACCGCGGCCGGTGCCGCCGCCCGCGCGGGCGGGGACGCCGGCCGGCGTCTGGAACGGGGGTAGCGCGAAAGCGTCGCTGACCCCGCCGCCCGTCGCGCCGCCGCTCGGCTCGTTCCACACGGTTTCGGCCGTGATCGTCGTGGGTGGGGTGGCGTCAAGCCGGGTGCCTCCGCAGCCGAGCGCGTGCGGACTGGACGCGGGGAAGTCGGCGTGCTGGTTGCCGTCGGTCTGGCCGTCGGCGCTGCCGTTGTCGCCGCTCGCCACGCACACCGTTACGCCGAGGGCGGCGGCATCGGCGAAGGCCTGGTCCATTGCGGTCCGGGCCTGCGGTGTCCACTGGTCTTCGGACTGGCCCCAGCTGATGCTCACCGCGGCCGGCGTCGGTGTCGCGTGCACGGCGGTCGTCACCGCGTCGAGGAACCCTTGGTCGGTGTTGGGCGCGAAGTACACGCGTTGCGTCGCTTTGGGTGCGAGTGCTCCGACGACTTCGATGTCCAGCATGACTTCCCCGTCGGCCGAGCTGGGGTCGCCGGTCGGAGCGTTTTTCGCGCCGTCGACCTCGACGGCGCTCACCTGTGGGGCGGGGATCTTCAGGCCGGCGAAGTAGCTGGTGATGTCCGCGGGGGTGAAGCCGCCGCCGAGTTCGATGATCGCGACGGTCTGCCCGGTGCCGTCGGTGTCGGGTGGAAAGGCGTAGAGGGTGCCGAGCTGGTCGGGGGTGTACGACTGGGCCGCCGCCGGCTCCTGGTGCAGCCGGAACTGGGCGCGCGCCTGGGGCCGCTCGTCGAGACCCAGGACGGCGACGACGATGCCGCCGAGCGCGGCCGGCACACTCAGTTCGCCGGTGCGAACGCGATGTTCGACCGTGCCGCCCGCCGCATCCGTGCTGCGGACGACGCTGAGCTCGGTGCCGAACGCGGTGCTCATGGCCTGCGGTGGACCACTGACGACCACCCGGCGTGACCCCGGATGGACCTCGGTGATCGTGAGACCCGCTTCGGTGAGCACTTCGCGCACTACTCGCAGGTCGTCGTCGGTAGCTCCGTATCGTTCGGCAAGTTGTTGTGGGGTAATGGTTTCCGGTCCGGTTACCAGTGCCTCGTCTAGCTCGGCCCGGCGGCGCACGAGCACCGTGGCCGAGACGGTGCTGCTCGGGTCGACGGGTCCGATCACCTCGGCACCGGTCAGCTCGCTACGAGTACTTCCGGGGACAGGGACGCGCTCAGAAGTGGCCATCAGAAAATGATCGCGTATCCGCGACCCGGCCGCCACCGATCGGCGACGCGGTCGGCGGCTTCTCCCGACTCGAATCGCGGATCACGAAGCCGTGCTCACCATCCACAAAGGACTCCGCCCCTCTCGTGAGTGGCGCGGCCGGTTCTAACCGGTGCGAACACTCACGAGTCTGGTTCAGGCCCAGGCGGTGATGGTCTTGCGGACCGGGCGCTGGTCGCCATCGGTGGCGAAGAGCTCGGGGGAGTGGGTGCGAATCCGCTCGACGTCGGAGAAGACCAGCCGCAGATGGGCACGCATCGCTTCCACGCTCGCGTCGACGCGGCCGGCGGCCAGGTGATCGACGACCGCGGTGTGCTGGTCGATCAGGGACGACACGGGACTGACCAGCCGCATCCCCAGCCTTCGGGCGCGGTCGAGGTGGGCCTTGGCCGACACGACCGTGCGCCACGCGCTGTCGTGCCCGCCGGCGGTGAGCAGCTGGTGATGGAATTCTTCGTCGAGCCGGAAGAAGCGTTCGCTGTCGTGCTCGGCTTCGCGTTGCGCCTGCAGAATCTGCCGCAGCGCGGCGAGTGTGTCGGCGTCCAGGCGCGAGGCGGCGTCGGCGAGGGAGGCGACCTCGACGGCCTCCCGGACGAACTGTGCGTCGGCCACGCGCCGCAGGTCGACGCGCGACACGAACGTGCCCAGCTGCGGAAAGATCTGGACCAGTTCCTCTTCGGCGAGCAGCAACAGTGCCTCGCGCACCGGCGTGCGGCTGACCGACAGCTCGGTGGCGAGCTCGTTTTCCGACAGCGGGGCACCGGGCGGCAGCTCCAGCGTGATGATCCGGTTCCTCAGCTCACGGTGCACCACCACCCGCGCGGACGGTTTTGCTGCAGCTCTGGCCATTCGCTCACCTTACCGGTAGGGGAAGCCTTGACAGCATCCGCATGGCAGTACTTGTATGGTAGTGCTTCCATGGTGGAAGCGCTAGTTTGAGGAGGGTCGATGCCGACCGATCTCGCCCCCGCGTCCCTGTCGCGCACGGTCGCCGCCTCGGTGATCGGCACCGTGGCCGAGTACTACGACTTCTTCATCTACGGCACCGCGTCGGCGCTGGTGTTCAACAAGGTCTTCGTCCCGTCGGTGAGCCCGCTGCTGGGCACGCTCGCCGCGTTCTCCACCTATGCGGTCGGCTTCTTCGCCCGCCCGCTCGGTGGCCTGGTGTGGGGCCACTTCGGGGACCGTGTCGGCCGGAGGCGCACGCTGGTCTACACCCTGCTGCTGACCGGGCTCGGCACCTTCGCGGTCGGGCTGATGCCCGGTTACCACCAGATCGGCTTCTGGTCGCCGGTCATCCTGGTGCTCGTGCGGCTGATCCAGGGCTTCGGCGTCGGCGGCGAACAGGGCGGCGCCGTGCTGCTGACGGCCGAGGCGGCACCGGCCCGGCGGCGTGGGTTCTACACCAGTTTCGTGCAGCTCGGCTCGCCCGCGGCCTACCTGATCCCGAGTGCGCTCTTCGCGCTGCTCGACGCGCGGATGTCCGAACGCGACTTCGTCGCCTGGGGCTGGCGGATTCCGTTCCTGCTCAGCGCGATCGTGGTGCTCGTCGGCCTGTACGTCCGGCTTCGGGTGCAGGAGTCCGCCACGTTCCGAGCCGCCCGCGAGAGCGTGCGCACGCACCGCGCGCCGGTGAAGATCCTCCTGCGCGACAATCGGCGCGAGGTCGTCGCGGGCACGCTCACGAAGTTCGTCGAAGCGGCGGTGTTCCCGTTCTACACGGTGTTCCTGGTGTCCTACGCCAAGAGCCAGGGCCTGGACACCGGCATCGTGCTCGACGGCGTGATCATCGCGATCGTGGCCGAGCTCGTGCTGCTCCCGGTCTGGGGCGCACTGACCGACCGGGTCGGCCGGCGGCCGGTGTATCTCGCCGCGACCGTGCTCAATCTCGTGCTCGTCGTGCCGAGCTTCCTGGCCGTGCAGAGCCAAAACAGCGTGCTCATCACGCTCCTGCTGGTGGCGGGGCTCGCCTTCGGGCACGGCGGGGCGTACGCGCCGCAGGCGTCCTACTTTCCCGAGCTGTTCCCGGTTCGGGCCCGCTACAGCGGGGTCTCGATCGTCTGGCAGTTCGGCTCGATGATCGCCAGCGGTCCGTTCACCGTGGTCGCGGCGGCGTTGCTCGCCGCCGGCGGCGGAGGCTACGCGCTCGACGCGGTGTACGTCGGGGTGCTCATCGTGATCAGTCTCGTCGCCTTGCGCTGGATGCCGGAGACCGCGCCTGGCCGCCGCGGCGGCCAGGAGTACGCCGACTGGCCCCGTTCCACCGATCGCACCAGCACCGAAGGGCAGCCCGCATGAACGAGATCGTCGGCGCCGAGGTGCTCGTCACCGCGCCGGGCCGCAACTACGTGACGCTCAAGATCACCACCGACGACGGCGTCGTCGGCTGGGGCGACGCGACCCTGAACGGCCGTGAACTCGCCGTGGCGGCGTACTTGCGCGACCACGTGTGCCCGCTGCTGATCGGCCGCGATGCCCATCGCATCGAGGACATCTGGCAGTACCTGTACAAAGGCGCGTACTGGCGGCGCGGCCCGGTGACGATGACCGCGATCGCGGCCGTGGACGTCGCACTGTGGGACATCAAGGGCAAGCTCGCCGGGTTGCCCGTGTACCAGCTACTCGGCGGCGCGGCCCGCGACGGCGTGATGGTGTACGGCCACGCCAGCGGCGGTGATGTACCGGAGCTGCTCGACGACGTCGCGCGGTACCTCGACCAGGGCTATCTCGCGGTGCGGGCGCAGTCCGGGGTGCCGGGTCTGGAGAAGACCTACGGAGTGCCCTCCGGCGGCCAGAACGTGTACGAGCCGGCGTCGGGCGCCCGCCCGCAGGAGGATTTCTGGGACACCGCACCATACCTGCGGTTCGCGCCGGAGATGCTGGGCGCGGTTCGCGAGCGGTTCGGATTCGGTTTCCACCTCCTGCACGATGTGCACCACCGGCTCAGCCCGGCCGAAGCGGGGCGGCTGGGCCGTGATCTGGAGCAGCATCGGCTGTTCTGGCTGGAGGACCCGACGCCGGCGGAGGACCAAGAGGCCTTCCGGCTGGTGCGGCAGCACACGACGACGCCGTTGGCCGTCGGCGAGGTGTTCAACTCCATCTGGGACTGCCAGCACCTGATCACCGAGCGGCTGATCGACTACATCCGCACCTCGGTTTCGCACGCGGGTGGCATCACGCACCTGCGCCGGATCTTCGCCCTCGCCGAGCTGTACGGTGTGCGCACCGGTTCCCACGGCGCGGGCGACCTGTCGCCGGTCTCGCTGTCGGCGGCGTTGCACGTGGACCTGTCGGTGCCGAACTTCGGCATCCAGGAGTACATGGGCCACGCCGAACCGGCGAGCGAGGTCTTCCACACGTCGTACACGTTCAAGGGGGGTTCGCTGCACCCGGGCGACCTGCCGGGGCTCGGTGTCGAAGTCGACGAGGCCGCGGCGGCGAAATTCCCCTACGACCCGAAGTATCTGCCGGTCAACCGCCGTCGCGACGGGTCGGTGCACGACTGGTGAGCAGCTACGACGTATTGCTCCTCGGTGAGCCGCTGGTGGAGTTCTCGACGCTAGCGCCGTTCGGTGACGGCGTCCCGGCCCGGATGGGCATCTCCGGCGACGTCGTCAACGCCGCCGCGGCGGCGGCCGCGGCCGGGGCACGGGTGGGGCTGATCGCCCGGGTGACCGACGACGAGCTGGGCGACGCCGTCGCCACCCGAATCCGGCAGCTGGGCATCGACGACGCCCTGCTGCGGCGGGTCCCGGGCCAGCAGGGCGTGTACCTGCAGTACAGCGATTCGGACGGGGACCGCCAGTTCTGTTACGCCAGAACGGGTTCGGTGGGTTCGCAGCTGTCACCGGCGGATCTGGACCGCGACGTCGTGGCGTCGGCCGGGGCGGTGCTCGCGAGTGGGATCGCCTGCGCCGTGTCGGCATCCGCGCGGGCGGCCGTGCGGACCGCGGCGGGATGGAGCCGTCGCTTCGTCTACGACCCGAATTACCGGCCGCGCCTTGGCCGGCCGGGGGAGGCCGCTGAGGTGTTGGCCACCTTGGCGCCGCTGGCCGCGCTCGTGACCCCGTCGGCGCCCGGTGAGACGTCGGCGCTGCTGGCCACCGACGACCCGGCGGCGGCCGCGCGGGCCCTGCTGGGCCGTGGCGCTCGGTCCGTCGCCGTCACCTGCGGCAGTGCGGGTGTGCACGTCGCGGACGCAAGTGGAGACCGGTGGTACTCGGCGGTGGCGGCGCCCGAGGTGGTCGACCAGACCGGGGCCGGGGACGTGTTCGCAGGCACCGTCACCGCCCGGCTCGCGCTCGGCGATCCGCTCGACGACGCCGTACGCCTCGGCGCCGCAGCGGCCTCGCTCGCCGTCGGCGGGCAGGGCGGCACCGGCCGGATCGCTTCGCTGGCCGACGTGCGCGCGCACGCGGGCGTGCGGCCGTGATGCGTGCGCGGCTGCGCCCCGAGTCGGCAGGCATCGTCCACTTCGGACTCGGTGCGTTCCACCGGGTGCACCAGGCGGTGTACACCGAGGACGCGATGCGCGTGAGCGGCGACCGTTCGTGGGGCATCATCGGTGTGAGCAGCCGGATGCGTCGGGTCCTGGAGCCGCAGGACTACCTGTACACGGTGGTGGAGCGTGGCGAGGGCGCCGCCCCGCCGCGCGTGGTCGGCGCACTCACCGACGTCGTGCCCGGACCGCAGGTTCCGGAGCTGCTGGCGCGACCGGCGATCCGTGTGGTGACGTTGACGGTGACGGAGAAGGGCTACCGGCACGACCCCGCGACGGGATCGCTCGACCTCACCGATCCGGCGATCGTGGCCGACCTGAACGGCGAGCAGCCAGGCACCGTCGTGGGGCAGCTCGTACACGGCTTGCGACTGCGGATGGGTGGCCCGCCGATCACCGTCGTTTGCTGCGACAACGTTCCCGGTAACGGGAAATTTCTCCACGCACTGGTCCGCGAGTTCTGTCAGGCGGCCGGGCTGACCGCGCTGCACGACTGGATCGAGGCCACCGTCCGCTTCCCCGGCACCATGGTCGACCGGATCGCTCCGGCGACCACCGCCGCCGATCTTGCCGAGGCCGACCACGAGCTGGGCTACCGCGACGACGCGCTGGTGGTGACCGAACCGTTCAGCCAGTGGGTGATCGAGGACGATTTCGCCGCCGCACGGCCGGCTTGGGATCGGGCCGGCGCGGTGCTGACCGCAGACGTCGAGCCGTGGGAACGGCTCAAGTTGCGCGTGCTGAACGCGAGCCACTCGATGCTGGCCTACTTCGGGCTCCTGCTCGGCCACGAATCGATCGCCGACGCCGTGAACGACCCCGTGCTCCGCGACGCATGCCGGGCCATGCTCGCCGACGACGTGCTGCCGGCGCTGCGCCCACCATCCGAAGTGGACGTCGAGGCGTATGTCCGGACCACGCTCGCCCGGTTCGCCAACCGCGCACTCCGGCACACCACCGCCCAGGTCGCGAGCGACGGCTCGCAGAAACTGGGCCCCCGCCTGCTCGGCACCGAGGTCGACCTGCGCGCGACGGGCCGTGAATCTCGCTGGCTCCCGCTCGTGGTTGCGGCCTGGACACGGCACGTCGAGACCGCCACGCGCCTGGTGGACCCGTTGGCCGCGGATCTTCGCGCCGCCTCGTTCCCGCTCGACGTGATCTTCCGCGGCGACCCGGCGTTCCGTGCCCGGGTCGTCGCGGCCCGGGACCGGCTCGTGGCCGAAGACCCGCGATCCGTGCTGCGGGAGGTGCTCGAGGGCCGGGGGTGAGCCGATGGCGCTCGCACTTCTGCCGGGCGACCTGAGCCACCGCTTCCCGCGTCCGTGAATCCGCCGCTTCGCGAACGGCCCTTTGCGGGATCGCATGCTGACGAAACCGCGTTGCCGACCACGCTGACACGCCGCTGGCTGGATCGGCTCCGCCGCGAGCTGCCGCTGTGACGCCGGACCGGGAAAAGCACGCCTCAGCCGACGCTCAGCGCGCCGTTGCTCGCGTTCCAGGCGATCCAGCCGCGCTGGAAGTCGTTGCGCCGGCCACCGGGAATCCCGTACTCGTCGCTCGTGGGATACCCGAGGAACGAGCGTTCCCAGCCCATGGAGGCCCACTTGCCGCGGATGGCGCCGTAGATGGCGTGGGCGCCGGTGCCGGGGGTCCAGTAGATGGAGCCGCCGTTGCGGCTGAAGTGGTTGTAGCGGCCGATGCCGTCGGGGGTGCCGGTCTCGTCGGTGATCGGGTAGCCGAGGACGGAGCGTTCCCAGCCCAGGGCGGCCCACTTGGCGCTGATCAGCCCGTAGATGGCGTGGGCGCCGGTGGCGGAGGTCCAGTAGATGGAGCCGCCGTTGCGGCTGAAGTGGTTGTAGCGGCCGATGCCGTCGGGGGTGCCGCTCTCATCCGTGGTCGGATACCCGAGAGCGGAGCGTTCCCAGCCGATGGCGGCCCACTTCGCGCCGATGAGCCCGTAGATGGCGTGGGCGCCGGTGCTGGGGGTCCAGTAGATGGAGCCGCCGTTGCGGCTGAAGTGGTTGTACCGGCCGACGCCGTCAGGTGTTCCCGTCTCGTCCGTCGTCGGATACCCGAGGACCGAGCGCTCCCAGCCCATGGCCGCCCACTTCGAGCGGATGGCGCCGTAGATGGCGTGGGCGCCGGTGCTGGAAGTCCAGTAGATGGAGCCGCCGTTGCCGCTGAAGTGGTTGAAACGGCCGACGCCGTCGGGGGTGCCGCTCTCGTCCGTCGTCGGATAGGCGAGCAGGGACGCCGGACCGCCGAGCTGCTTGTATTTCTCGAGGATCGGCCCGCCCATGGCGTGCGCCCCGGTCGCCTCCGACCAGTAGATGGCGCCGTTGTCGTAGTCCTGGCCCTTGCCGCCGCCGGCCGTGGCGTACTCGCTGCCCACCGGGCTGCCGAGATAGCTGCTCGGGCCGCCGAGCTGGTCGTAGTGGCCGACGATCGGGTCCGTGGTGGCCATCGGCAGCTGATCCATCAGCGCCTCGAGCGCGGCGCCGATGGTGGCCGGGGGTGCCGCGGTGACGAGGTAGCGCTGGTCTTTCACGGTCGTGGTGTCCCAATGGTCCGCGCCGTCCGCCGCGACGACGACCGATCCCGGGTCGGTGTTGTCGGTGAAGAGCCCGTTGTGTCCCATCCCGGCGTCGTACATCGCGACGGGGTCCCAGCTGTTCATGCTATTGCCCGCGCCGATCATCCGTTCATAGGCGGCGCGCACCGGGTTGCTGTCGGGCGTCGCGGCGAGTCCGGCGCCGGTGGAGATGGCGGCACCGACCTCGTAGCCTTCGAACACGGCGGGCACGGTGGTCGGCCAGCTGTTGACGACCTGGGTGGCGGCCGAGGCGTCGGCCTTCCAGTTGTACTCCGGGCCCTCGGTCGGCGAGCTGACGGGGAACTCGCCGCCCATCATGGTGAGGGACTTGACCTTCTGGGTGATGAGCTCCATCCCGTCGAGGGGGCTGTAGGCATCCGGCGGGGAGTTCATGAGGTTCTTCAGGTTGGTTTCGAGCCCCATGGCGACGATCACGACGCTGTTGTCGGGGGCCGCGGAAAGGAGTTTCCGGTAGAGCGCGGCCGCTTCCGGCGCGTCGTTCTCGTCGGAGATCTTCGTCGGGAAGTTCTGGGCGAGGAATTGTGCGTAGTCCGGGTCGGACACGTCGTCGGTCGCGGGTTTGAGGCTGCCGATCGGAATGTCGCCGTGCCCGTAGTAGGTGTTGATCGCGGAGACGGCGGGGGCGCCCCATTTGCTCGGGTAGTTCACCATGACGCCGAGGATGTTCACCTGGCCGTTGTCCTGCATGGCGTTCGCGATCGCCAACGCACCGGCGTCGTCGGCGCTGCCATAGATG
This sequence comes from Amycolatopsis sp., assembly GCA_035551175.1. Lineage (GTDB taxonomy): Bacteria > Actinomycetota > Actinomycetes > Mycobacteriales > Pseudonocardiaceae > Amycolatopsis. The sequence continues at coordinate 122,505 of DASZNR010000075.1, forward strand.
TCGGTGTCGATGATGAGCGGAGTGGCGGCGGCGGACGCATTGGGGGTCGCGGTCCGGGGTGCCGCGGGTGTGGTGGACGGTTTCGTCACCGTGGGTGCCGGGCGGGTCGCGGTCACCTTGGGTGGTGCGGGTTCCCATGGCTGCTTGGTGATGGGCGGCGGTGGCGGGGTGGACGCGGCAGCGGCCGCGAACGGATGCCCAGAGGTCCAGGCCACGACCACCGCACCGGCCGTCAGTGCCGAAATCGCGGACAGTGTCCAGAATCGGGACCGTCCGAGGGTTGTTCTTTTCATGTGCCGCTCCTGTTTCCTGCTGGTGAACCACCGGCGCATTCCATATCGGCAACAGGGATTCGCACGCTACGTAATTCGGACAGCTGAGTGCTTTTCTGTTATCTGGGTAACGATTTTCGACCACTGGTGGGGTCTGGAGAATTTTCGCGCCACCTTTTCGTGAGCGTGGTTCACTGCCAGATCGCGACGAATGCGAACGGCTTCAGGAAGACTGTCAACGGCGCGGCCGCATACGGCGCGCGAGCTTGGTGAGGAGTCCGGGAGCGCGGAATCGGTGGCATTCGCCGGGTGGGCACAGGGAGCATTCACTTCCGCCGCGGTAGTGCGCGTGCGCTTCGCGGGGGTGCCCGCAGCGGCACTGATCGCGCCGTGCACTTTGGGAAGTGATGGCGATCCTCCCGAACTCGCGTTGTGTGCGTGAGCCTAGCTTCTCCGCCTCTCATCCGACTGCGTTGAGCACTCGCAGGACGACCGCGGCGGCCAGCAGCACCGTGACGACGACGCCGGCCCGGTCGAGGTGGCGCAACCAGGGTGACCCGCGATTCGCCCGCTTGTCGGCCGTGGCCCGTTCGGCCAGCACCGTTCGCGTGATCACGATCCCGAAGAACAGGCCGCACAGCGCGATGGTCAGTACCACGAGGACGAGGTCGGTCATTTCTGCTTCTCCTCGTCGGCACGGGCGAGCAGCTTGCTGCCGTCCTGATCGAAGACGAGACGATATTTGCCGGTATACAACAGATCCGAGACGAGTCGGCTGGTCCAGCCGGGGGAGAGCCCGTAGTAGATCCGCCCGTAGTTCTCCTGCGATGGCGTGACCACCAGGAAGTTCGGCGCCGAGTCGAGAACGCAGGTCGCGACGCGGACGTAGCCGGGGCAGGTGCGCTCGATCGCGGACTGGGTGACCACGCCGATCTTGTCGAAGCCCATCGGGGTGGCGTCGGCACTGAGCGCGGCGATGCTCTGCCCCGGGGCGGCCAGCCGGTAGGCGTCGGCGACGGCCGCGACGTCGGCCTTGCTGTAGCTCAGATACGCGTCGCCGCCACCGCGTGCGGTGACCGTCGCCAGACCCAGCGCGGTCAGCACCACCCCGGCGATGACCGGGCCCGTTTTTCCGAAGTGCCGCCGCACTCGCGTCGCGGCACCCGGGCCGGAGGGGCGGGCGAGGAGCGCGTCGAGACAGAACGCGGCCAGGATCGACGCGAACGGCAGCGCGAAGAGGTAGCAGCGGACGAACACCTCACCGCCGTAGGACTGCAGCACGGCCAGCCCGAGCGGCGCGAGTGCGAGCAGGACGAGCGGCAGCGAGCGCAGACCGCGACGACGGCGTACCCACCAGCCAGCGAACGCGAGCGAGGCGATCGCGCACGTGAGGCCGACCCGGACGAGGAGGATGATGGTGCGGCCGGTGTCGCCGACGAAGCGGCCGGTGATGCCCTGGTCGACCGACGAGCCCACCTGGCCGAAGTCACCGACGACCATGTTGAGCTGACCTTGCCAGAAGTCTTTGGCGCCGAGGGAAAACCACACCAGTGCCGGCACGAGCACGAGCCACGGCAGCCAGCCGGGCCACAGCCGCCGGGTGAACACCAGCACCAGCAGCAACCCGGCCAGTAGTAGCGGCGTCAGCTGGTGCGAGGGGGCCAGTGCGAGCGCGAACACCAGGATCAGCCCTTGCGCGACCAGCCGTTCGCGCGGTGTGTTCGGAGGCGGGCCTCGGCGGACCTTGATTCGTCCGGGTGCGGCCAGTCCGGGATGCACGAGGTACCGCGCGACCAGCGCGAGGGCGGCGAGCATGATGAGGTAGGTGGCCGCCTGCGGCGAGAGGTAGTCCTGTTCGGTCCATTCGGCGAGCAGGAAGATCCAGGTCGCGAGCCAGCCCGCGCGTCCGGGGCCGAGCACGGACGAGGCGAGCACCCGGACGCCCAGCACCGCCACGCCCGCGATCACCGCCGGTGCCCACTGCAGCAGGGGAGAAGCATCCGGCGCGCCGCTCGCGTTGGTGAGAAACGCCAGCAGCGAAAAGAATCCAGGCCAGGAGAACCGCGCGTCGTAGCCGTCCAGCGTGTGCCCGTGCTCGGCGAGATAGCGGGCGAAACCGGTGTGCAGCCAGGACACCGTCAGGCGCGCGGTCTGCTCGCTCGCGGGTTGGAGGCCGTACACGAGTACGACTCCCAGAACCGTGCACGCGGCCAGGACGCGGGGCCGCAGGCGCCGACGGACCAGTTCGACGACCACGGCGGCGGCGAGTACCGGATACGACAGCAGCAGTACCGGCGACAGCGCGGTGATCAGCCCCAGGCCGCCGAGCTGCGCCGGCTGCACCGGGCGCAGCCCGATCAGCCACAGGATCGCGGCGAGGACCGCGAGAAGCGGGCCGACCGCGTCGCGGGGCGGGAACGGCCATGCGCTGGGCGGAAGGTGATCGCGCGCGGCCCGGATGGGCGCGGTCCATCGCCGTGGCCGGTTTCCGGCCGTGGGCGTCCGGAAACCGCGAGGCGGTGGGGCGAGTCTCGTCACGGGCCCGACCTCGCCGGGCCGGGCGTGGTGGCCTGCCGCAGCAGTTCGAACAGCGTCGCCCCCGCGACCAGGATGAACGCCGCGATCGGGTGCCACCAGTCCAGCGCGATCATGATCTGGGCGAGCAGCAGTGTGCCCGACATCCCGAGCGCGATGGCGGTGAGCCACTGCAAGGCCCGGGTGGCCAGGCGCAGGTGCGCGACGATGGCCCATCCCGGTGCGAAGAGGACGAACGCCGTGTCGAGGTAGAGCCGGACGGAGGTCGTGACCTGCCAGGCGGTCAGCACGAGCACGACCGCGGACAGCGTCGCGAGGCCGGCCGCGACGGCACGTCGCTCGTCGAGGTGCATCACGACCGTCCGGCGCGCGCGGACCACGCGCTTCGGGCGAGGGCGAAGGGGCCGGCGGCGAGCCCGGACAGCTGATCGAACAGCAGCCGGGCCGCGCGCGCGTCCCCGGGGACCTCCGAACCGGTACGCGGGGCGAGCATCCCGCGTGCCCTCGCCGGTACTGCGGAGGCCACTAGCCAGGCATCGGACGGCCGGCACATCAGGTGCCGGACGAACATCGCGGACAAACCCACTCCATACGCATGCAGCCGCGCCCGCAACTCGGCCCACTCGGCGCCGTGCTCGTGCCACGCCACCGCATGCGGTGTGTAGACCACGGTGCCGCCGGCGCGGGCGAGGCGGAGAAACAGGGCGAGGTCTTCGCCCGCACGGGTGGGGGTACCCGGACCGAGTAGCGGATCGAACCCCCCGAGTCTGTCTACTGTGGATCGGCGCCACAACGCGCATCCGCCGGGGCCGAAGCGGCCGGGCGCGAACGCGTAGCGCGGATCCGCGGCCGCCCGCTCCGGCCCGAATCGCAGCCGTTGCGCGCCGTGGCCGAATCCCTTGCGGGCTTCGAACGCGCGCTGGGCCGGAGTGTCCAAAGAGGCCGGCAGGACGAGGCTTGTCGCGCAGTCGACCTGGTCGTCGGCGAGTTCGGCCACCAGGTTGGCCAGCCACCAGCGGTCGACTTCGATGTCGTCGTCGACGAAGGCGACGAGTTCTCCACGGGCGGCCGCGAGGCCGGTGTTGCGGGCTCGGCTGACCCCCGGTACGGGTTCGGCGACGTAGCGGATCCGCGGGTCGAGCGCGGCGAGTTCGACCAGGCCGGTCGACTCGCTGGTGCCGGGCCGGTTGTCCACCAGCACGACCTCCAGGTCCGGGTATTCCACGGCCAGCAACGACTTCACGCACCGGCGGACCTGGTCGGCGCGCTCCGCGGTCGGTACGACGACGCTGACCGCGGGCGTCCGCGGAGCGGGAGCGGGCCGATCCGGTGCCGTCGCGGGCCGCAGGGCCGATGGGGCCAGCCGGGCAGCGGTCACCGGCAGCCGGAGGAGATCCAGGGTCCACCGTCCGTCCCGGACGAGCACCTGAGCGTCGCGATAACCGGACCCGGTGACGGGCAACGGCGCCGGCCCGCGCCGGACGTCCAGCTCGACCACCGAGGTCGCGGGCGCGTCCGTCGCCGGCGACCGCCGGGCCGATCCGCGCAGATACCCGCCTGCCGAGGCCACGACCGCAGTGGCGACCGCGGCGACCGCCTGTGCCGCCGCGCGCGGCTCACCTCGTGCGGCGCGGACGAGCTCACGGCCGACGGTGCCGGGCAGAATCCGGGTGACGTAGCGACGTTCGGTCGACACCGCGTCGGCGGCGCCGGTCATCCGGCTGACGGCCGCCTTGGACACGCCTTCGGCCCAGCTGCGGCGGCGCAGATACGACCAGGTGGTGCGTTCCGGGCCGACCTGGTGCGTGACCACGGAGCGGGGTTCGAACAGGATGCGGGCCCGGGGCAGCCGCTGACGGGCACGAATGCACAGTTCGGTCTCCTCGCAGCCGAGCGGGAGGGCGCCCAGCCGCCCCACCCCGGTGTCGAAGCCGCCGACCTCGTCGAAGACCCGGCGGCGGAACGACATGCTGCAGCCCATGACGTTGCGCACCTCGGCGAGCTTCGTGGGCAGTCCCCGGTAGGTGCACCCGACCACCCAGTCGAGGACTTCGTCACCCGGAAGCCAGCCGGGGCGTCCGGTGGAGGGCCAGGCGGGCCGCGCGGCCCCGCCGACCGCGACCACGTCGGGGTCCGCGTACGGCGCGAGAAGATACGCGAGCCATCCGGGTTCGGCCGCGGCGTCGTCGTCGAGGAACGCGACGATCTCGCCGGTGGCGGCGGCGATACCGGTGTTGCGGGCGCCGGAGAGCCCGCGCGGTCCTTCGTTGTCGAGGATCCGCACGCCGCTG
>DASZNR010000076.1:0-9732 GCA_035551175.1 Amycolatopsis sp.
CGGTGGCCCTTTCGTTCGCGGGCATGGAAAACGGCGCGGGAACCAGCCGGTGAGGGCCAGCTCCCGCGCCGTCGGTCGGTGCGGGGTGGTTCAGGCGGTGACGGGGTGTCCGTTGTGGCCGGTCAGGTCGGCGAGGATGCGCGTGGCCATGGCGTCGGGGACGCGGGCAGCGCGGCGGATGTCGTCGGCGGTGAGGTCGCGGCCGTCGTCGCGGGCGGCGTCGGCAGCGGCGTGGACGCGGCTGGCGATCTCCGGCGGGAGCTTCAGCCGGGCAGCCGGGCGCACGGGCGGTGCAGGCGCGGTCTCCGATTCGGCCGGCATTGCCGCCGGGGCCGGTGCGGCGGCGGGTTCGGCCGGTGCCGGGGCCGGTGGTGCGGCCGGGGCGGGTTCGGCGGGGGCGCGGCGCATGAGGAGCTTGACGACCACGAGGAACCCGAGGGCAGGCATGGCCGCGACGAGCCATCCGGCCGGGGTGGGTTCGGCGAGAGCGACTTGTGCGGTCATCTGCACGCCGAACCCGGCGACCAGCACGCCGAGGGGGAAGCTGAACCGGCGGTGACGGCCGGTGCGGTGGTCGCGCTGGACCTCGAACCCGGCCACGATCACGATGCCCTCGATGACCACGGCGTCGGCCCAGGCGATCCACCCGGTCTGTCCGTGGTGGACGGCCCAGTCGTGGGTGTGGGTGAACCCGGCCGCCGCGCCGATCAGGCCGAGGGTCGCGGCGACCAGCAGGCGAACGATGTCCACCAGCCGACGAGTCGCGTTTGCACTGTCCGCAGTGGACATGAGGTTTCCTCCCTGCTATTCGTGGCCGGTGCGGAAGCGTTCCGCGGAGCGGCGGAACACCCCGGCGTAGGTGTCGAGCCAGCGGGCCAGCTCGTCGGACATGTCGGCCAGGCGGGGCTGGACGAACCACGGTTCGCCGTCGTGCACGCCGCATTCGAGCGCGTACAGCTCGTGGAACTCGTCGACGACCGCCTGTATCTGGCGGAACGCGTCGGCGATGTTCTCGCCGAAGTGGTGTTCCATCGTCAGATTCCTTCCGTGCGGGCGAGGTTGGACCAGCGCTGCAGCATCGTGCGTCCGCGCGCGGTGAGCTTGAGCGGTGTGACCGGCCGCCGGATCGCGCCGTGCATCGCCGACACCACGTCGCGCGAGCCGCCCCGGGAGACGTAGCCGATGGAGATCAGGTGATGCACGACGTCGTCGTCCAGGGCGGCGCGGACGCGGTCGGTGTCCTCGAACACCAGCACCCGGTCCGTGTCGTCGAGCAGCGCGAACCGTCCGTCGCGGACTTCGGCGAGCACGTCCTTGGCCACCAGCGGGTTCGCGCCCCCGCTGGTGTTCATGCGGCGGGAGGCCCGGGACGGCGGGCACTGTCGGCCGGACTGCGGTGGCGGGGCGGCGTCGACCGTGCCGAAGAGCCCGAGCTGCGCCGGGTCGCGGCGGGTCACCGGACACGCTCCCGGCCGACCGGCCCGAACTCCCGGTTGCGGAAGTCCGCGACCGCGATCCCGACGCCGAGCCCGATGCACCCGAACACCACCGTCGCGCTCCAGAACAGCGCCGACGGCCCTTGTGCCATGTAGATCAGGATCAGGACGAGCAGGGCGGGCGCGCCGAGCTTGAGCCACAGCCACGCCCGCCACACGTAGAAACCGATGCGCCACATAGTCAGACCTCCCGGTCGGGTCGGTGATGAGGGCAGAACGCGAGCTGTCCGGCGGGGGCGCTCATGCGCCGACTCGCCGGGCGAGGCTCACCACGTCGGAGAGCGCGCCGAACACGTCCAGCGCGGCGGAGTACTCCGGGTCGTCGACGAGCGTGTCGGTGTCGGCGGCCCCGAGGTGGCGTTCCCGTTCCTGGCGCACGGCGTCGCACCAGATCCCGGCCCGGTCCGAGGCGACCGACAGGCAGGCCAGGAGGTCCTGGTGCCGGTCTTCGCGGTAGCTCATGCGACCACCGACAGGGCCGGACCGGCGTGGTAGCCGCGGAGGATGAACGCGACCAGTTCGTCCAGCTCCCGGTCCGACACGTACGCGGCGCGGACGCGTTGCGGGACCCGCGAACGCGGCCGGATCACGAACCCGATTCCGGCGGTGTCCTCGCTTTCGGGGATCTCGTCGGCGAGCGCGCCGCGCAGCCGGGCCCCGTCCCCGAGCACCATGTCCACATGCGACTGCGAGGTCACCCGCAGGCAGATCCGGACCGGGAAGAGGTCGCGCACCGGCACGGTGTCCTTGGTCGGTTCCTGCACCAGCGCCATCGTGGAATGCCCGGTCGCCCGGCCTTGGGACACGGCGATCGCGAGGTCCTTGCGCAGCGTGCGGGCGATCGTGCCGTCGCCGTAGGCCAGCAGAGCGCCGATCTCGTCCACGATCAGCAGGTTCAGCGGCGTCTCGCGCGACATCGTGATCTTGCGCTTGCCGGTCGCGGCGAAGTCGCGCTGCACCCGGCGCAGGTCTTCGATGAACTCCCGCACCAGTTCCGCGCAGGCGGCCTCGTCGTGTTCGTAGCGGTGCGCGACCCCTTCGAGTTTGCGGAACTCCATCTGCTTGGGGTCGCAGATCCACAGCCGGACCAGTCCGTCCCGGACCAGCGGAGCCAGCCCGCGCAGCAGCGACAGCGGGATCGAGTTCTTGCCCGCGCCGGTCGCCCCGGCGATGAAGGTGTGCTTGCCCAGGATCGACAGCCGCCAGTCGGTGCCGTACTCGGTGTCGCCGACGTAGATGTCGCCCGGGTCGACCGCGCCGGATTCCTCGGGCATGTCCGGGGCCGGGATGGTCTCGGTGAACGGCTCCCGGCATTCGATGATCAGCGACACCTGGCCGGGCTTGACCCGCTCCAGCGCGATCCGCTCCACCCGCAGCGTGTCCGCAAGGTCTTCGAGCTTGTCGTTGAACGCCCGCCGTCCCATGCCCGGGGGCAGCAGCAGCGTCACCGTGTCCACCGACGGCGAGAACGACTGCACCCGCACCACGCGTGGGAACTCGGCCTTGCCGGTGCGGCGGTTGGTGACGTAGAGGTCGCACGCCTGCAGCGCCTTGTTCAGCTTCGGCCCGCAGTACTTCGACCAGCGACGGCGCCAGGCCCGGATCCGCGGCGCGGCGTAGTGGTCGAACGTGTCCGGGTGCGCCCGGTACCAGGTGCACAGCCCCAACGCGGCCCCGCCGACGACACCGCCGGTCGCGGTCCAGCCCAGCTCCAGCCCCGAGGCTGTCAGTCCGGCCGGCATGAGCACCGAGCCGGGGTGGCGGGCGGTCCACTTGAGGCCCCGGAACTCCATCCCCGCCCGGCGGTCCGACTTCGGAATGCGGTTCTTCATCGCGATCAACTCCCTTCCGGCAGCACGAAAACAGCCCCGCTGCCTCGTCCGGCAAGGACAGAGGGCGGGGCCGGTCTCGTGGGAAAATGCGTGTTCGGTCTAGTTCGCCAGCGCCGGGCGCGCGTCCAGCAGTTCCGTGGACAGCGTGCCCATCGCGCGGGCGGCCTTGTCGTGCGCGGCCTTGAAACCGTTGCGGTGCACCGGCATCCCGCGCATCGCGTCCTTGAGCGTGCTCATCGCCGAGTCCAGGTCGTCCACGACCCGGTCAACCTGATGCGCCATGACTCAGAGCCTCCAATCCCGCGAAACGAGTTCCGCCTCGTGCTTCTTGCCCAGCGTCCGCAACCGGTCCAGCTCGTCGAACGCCTTGGTGCGAAACGCTTTCAGCTCGTCCCGCGTCGAGATCGTCCACGACTCCGAAGCGTGCCCGTCGTCGTAGGAATCGATCAGCTTGTCCACCTCCGCCAGCACCTCAGCGACGAGGTCCAGAGCCGCGGTGAACGTGCCGTAGCGCTCCTGCGCCCGGCGATTCAGGTAACCCACCTGCATAGCCCCGTCACCCTTCCCGTGTTGCGGCGGTCAGTTCGGCCGCCGTGGTGAGATCCGCAGTCAAGAACGTGACCGCGTTGCCGACCGCGACCCGGATGTCCCGGTCGGGTTCCGCCGCGACGAACCGCCGGTAGGCGTCCTGCGCGGCCTCGATGATGGCGACGATCTCCGGCATGTCAGGAGTCCTTCCGGATCACGTGCTGCGCGTCCCGCAGGCCCTCGCAGTAGCCCGCCTGCTAGGCCATGTCGTCCGCCGGTTCGGCCAATGCCTGCAACCGCTGCGCTTCCAGCCGGGCCGCGAGCATCCGGATCACCACGCCCACCTTCACCGGGCGGCTCATCGCTTGCTCCGGTGCACCAGCGTCGCCACCGCAGCCGCGACCGTCAGCCCTGCCAGCACCGGCGACGCGATCGCCAAGCAGCCGGTCAGCACCAGCCAGAACAGAAACGGACTGAAATTCGCCACCATCACCAAACCTCCTAGTCTCCGAAGTAATCCCACTGCCGGGAACAGACCTGACAGGTCGCGATTCCCGTTGCCGACAAGAAAAAGTTCGCCGTGCAGTTGTGCGCGGCCATCAGAAGCCCCGCTCGCTGATGCGCACGCAGTCCTCGCACTTCGGCGTGCCCCAGCCCGGAAACCACACAGCCGCACAGCCCGACCGCTCGGCCGTCAAACCGCACAGCGTGACCAGCAAACCCGGCGACCACGCGCTCTTGTCCTCCAAGTGCGCCACCACGTCGCTCACCGCACACCCCGCTTCGGGCCGTACGGGTCGAACGTCGACAGCCCGTCCCTCGCCGTGAAAACCGTGTGCATGCCGTTCTCCCTTCCGCAATGCGAATCCGTGGTGAAACCCCAGGAATCCCGGACGAGAAACACCCGGGAATCGAGGCGCGCCACCACAAAAGGCGCGTTTTCAGGCATGGATCGGCCCACTCTGTATTTGTCAATGAACGGAAAGCGCCCTCGCCCGACTCGAAAACGGGCAGCCAACCGACTTGGGAAGGGCTCCAGGGTGGTGTTATCCGCGCACGGCCGGGGAGGCAGCCGCCGAGGGACCGGGCACCCGCCGGTCAGGAAGCCGGGCTAGGCAGCGTCGCGGACCGCGCCAGCACCGGCAGGCTTCAACCCCTCTGCCTTGAACCACAGGCCCGACCCCGTGATGCGCCCCTCGTCGCTCGTCGTCTGCCAGGTGTTCAGCACCGGGTCGACCAGCTCCACGTAGGTGCCCTCGTCGAACCCCTCGCCCGGGTCCGTCGCCAGCGTCACCTTGATTTCCTCGCCCTTGCCGATCCGGCCGTTGCGGCCAGCCTGGCGCGGCTTCGCGAACAGCATCACCACGAACGACGCCTCACCGCTCTGCTTGTCCACCGCAGGGACCATCTCGCCCTTGACCTCCCGCATCTTCATCACGGGCGCTTCGGTGACCATGAACTTGTAACCGCCGCTGTAGAACGGGATGTCCTGCATGCCTGCCTCCGTGGATCTCGGTGCTAGAGTTGGTAGGCCAACTAAGTTGGTAGGCCAACTTTAACCCACGACGACCAGCGACCGCAACCACTTGGCATGCCAAGTTTTGAAGAAAGTTGTTGATCATGGAAGATCCCAGCTCAGAGCACATGTACGAGCGGGTCGCGTCTGCGATTCGGGACCAGATCCTGGCAAAAACGCTCGAACCCGGAGGTCGGCTGCCCTCTCAGGAGGAACTCACGAACACCTATGGCGTCTCCCGCGCCGTCGTCCGCAGGGCGATGGACATCCTGGAGTCCGAAGGGCTTATCGACCGGCAGCAAGGCGGCCGCGCAACCGTCCGGCTGCATGACCCGCTCATCCGGCGCGCCGACCAGCACTACAAGTCAGCACCGGGTGCACCTTTTGCCGACGAAGCAATCGCGACGCAGCGAGTGCCGAGGTACAGCCACGAGACGCGACCGGATCGCGCAGGCCTGGAAACGGCGCACCGGCTTCGGATCGCACTTGGCGACGAGGTGATGCGAACCGACTACGTCTCGTACGCCGACGACGTCCCGATGATGCTGACGACCTCGTACGAACCACTCGCCATCACGCGCGGGACGCCGATCGAGAATCCGGAACAGGGTCCGCTCATGGGCGCTGGGATCGTCGACCGCTTCACGTCGATCGGAATGCGCCCCACTGAAGTTCGGGAGCGCCTCCACTCTCGTATGCCGCGCCCGTCGGAAGCCGAGCAGCTTGAAATCCGGCCGGGCACCCCCGTCATCGCGATCGTACGTACGTCGTTCCACGGCTCCACCCCGATCGAAACGGCCGACATCTTGCTTGCCGCCAACCAGTACAAGCTGGAGTACACGACCAAGGTTGCGCCGCTCGAACAGCTGGACTCGGACGCCTGATCTAGCCCTGACTCATCCAGACGGGTTGACTTCCTTTTCACGGAGCGAACCTTGTGCCATTAATGAACATGACAACCAACTCCGATCGCTAGGAGATCAGCGTGTCCCTCACCGTCCCGGTGTCACTACTGGAGCAGGCCGAGCAAGGGCAGATCAGCGACGCCGACTTTCTCCAGTGCATTAAGGACTCGCTCCCGTACGCCTGGACCGTAGTCAGCTCCACCGCCGAGAAGCTGAACGCAAGCGACGCCCCGTACGAAATCAACGAGGACGTGCCGCCCACCGATGCCGAGTGGGGTCAGCTTTTCCGCCTAGTCGCCAGCGACTCCATGCGAGCCGCAGTAGAGCAGCACTACGGTGTTCGGATGGCTTTTCAGAACTGTTGCAAGGTAGGCATGTTCAAGCCCGGCGCAGTCGAGCAGTACCGCGAGTTCACCTCCGCTCGCGCCCAGATCCTCAATCAGAAACCTGAGTTGATCAACTGCTAGGCTCCACAATCGAACGCCCCGGCGGGTCGGCGGTACAACCTCCCTGCCGGGGCGTTCCCATGTCTTTGATGCCCCGCCAGCACGGCACTGTCTTGCGCAACGGCCCGCCGCGCTGGTCCGGTCAGCCCAGTTATCCCGCGAGCTGGTCTGCCCCAGTCCCTGCGATGTCTGTGTTCAGAGTTTCTTTTCTTGTTCAAGGCGGCCCCTGCGGGGCCGCGCCGCTTTCGGGCCGGGCACGCGGGGCCCGCCTCCGGCACCCACGCACCCGGCCCGGCGGCTGCACCTGGGGCCGCGTCCAAGAAGAAAAGAAGTGTCCTCGCCGGACGGGCAGGTCTCCGAGATGGCCGGGACCGCGGGCACGTTGCGTCCGTGAGTGACCTGCCGCCATCCCGCCGACCTCCCCGAGGGCTATCACGCCGCGTCAAGGGGGCAGTTCGGCCGGCATGCTGCGGACCGCGGGAAGGTGCCCCCTTGACCCGGCGTGATCGGGCTGCGCCAGGTCGACGAGATGGCGGAGAGGTCACCCACTTGTAGGTGAGAGGCCAAAAAACGCTACGCGTACTGCCTAAGCCGCCAGGTAACGGCTGAGTTGTTGTACGGCGGCATAGTGTTGCCCAGGGCGATCGGTGCCGTCGTCGACGGCGTCCCCACTACCTCCCAGACGCCACTTTCCGGGCAACGTTCACCGGTTCTAGCTGTCGTGCCAATAGGTTTTTTCGCCATGCTTCCTCCACGTTGAGTGCGGCTGGTGAGCGAGTAGTCGGCTGTGGTGCAGTTTCCGTTACGCTCAAGTGGAAGTTGCCAGGCGAGAGCGGACACCGAGCCTGCCCATGCTTAACCCTCGTCAAACGACGGCCGATGACCACCAGATGCGCCAAGCGACACTAGATTGCGTTTGCGAACAGTGCAGGCAGTGACCCATATCGATCACCAACACCCAACGCCGCCCATCATGATCCACAAAAGCGGGTGTCGCAGGTCGGGTCCGCACCCGAGCGGTACGCCGTCCTGTTCGGCCGAGTGCGTCGTGGCGGCAAGATCAATCCACGGTTTACCCCCGGATTTCGACACCATGCGAGGACCAGCAACACTGATCAACCAGTAGTTGCGTTCGCTAATGTCGCAGGTAGCAGACAAGGACGGCAGTGGACGATCAACGTCGCTCACTGCCGCCCGAAAATCGACCCAGTGCGGGTTCGAACCCCGTCGGGGGCACTGGTTTCGCTGGTCAGGACGAGTCTTCCGAAGCCCGGTCAAGATCAACCCCCGGTTTATCCCCGGAATTGCCGGAGTCCGGGTCTAGCCACATGCTTTCCAGCGCGACGGCGTTCTCCGGCGAGACCGTCGTGCGGTCCATGTACACGTCCTGTGTCATCGACGGCTTGCTGTGGCCCAGCTGATCCGCGATCTGCCGGGAACTGGCCTTGGCGTCGTCCAGCACGGTAGCGGTGGTCTTCCGGAATGCGTGCGACTTGACCCACGCGAACTCGTCGGTGCCCCGGGCGTTGCGGATGTCCCGCCGGGTGTTCGACGGGTCGCGGAGCCCGCCCAGCGAGTCTGGGAAAACCGGGCTGGCAGGACCTCGTCCATCTTCCCAGGCGATCCGCAGTCGCTCGCGCAGCATCGAGACCGCCCAGGAAGGAAGCGGCAACTTGCGGTCTCCGCTGTCCGTCTTGAGCTGGTTAACGCGCCGCAGCCCCACGCCGCGAATCCGGATCACCTTCCAGTCGACGACAACGGTGCTCCGCTCTAGGTCGACGTCCTCCCAGAAGACCGCGAGAGCCTCGCCGATCCGCACGCCGGTTGCCAGCATGAATCGCATCAGGTCCGGGAGATCCTTCGCGGCTGCCTTCTTGTCCGCTTCGAACTGCTCCAGCAGAGCCTTTCGCTCGGTGGGTGCAAGCCCGCGAGGCTTCTTCCGCTTCCCGCCTTCGATCCGGCCCGCATCGCGGATCGGGTTGGAACCGATTGCGCCCTCCTGAACCGCGTACGCCAGGACCCCGCCGACCACCGCGCGTGCCGTCCGAGCGTGTGCCGCACTGGTCTTAGCTTGCACCGCAGGCAGAAACGCACTCAGCCGCGGTGCCGTCACCTCGTAAAGGCGAAGCTCGCCGAGGGCTGGCAACACGTGGTTCTTCAGCATGCTCCGGTAGTTGTCGAGCGTCCCGGGTGCTCGTTCGCCCGCATCGACGCGCTGTTCCTGGCGAGCGATCCACTTCTCCGCCGCGACAGAGAACTTGGTATTGCGATCGAGGTCACCGCCGCCCGGTGCCTTCAACGCCTCGTTAACCGCCTTCTTGAGCGCCCGTTCTGCTTTCGGCCGGGACTGCCCGCTGCGCTCGATATCGCGCACCTTCCCGTCGTAACCCCGGTAGCTGGTGCGGGCACGCACGCCCTTGGCAGTGTCCTCGTAGCGGATCTTGCCGTGAGTCCCGATCTCCAGCGGTGGCCGGGGCATCAGGCGCTCGCCTGTTCTGCGATCCAGGCGTCGACCTCGTCGGCGCGGAAGCGGACGTATTTGCCGATGCGGTAGCCATTCGGGCCTTTGCCGGTCTTGCGCCACTGGTAGACGGTGTTGACCGGGACGCTGAGGTAGTCGGCGAGGTCAGTCACGGTGAGCAGTTTGTTGTCCATGGTCGTTTTCCTTGCTGTATTTGTGTTTGCGGTCGTCTCGGATGCGGTGGGCAATGGCGGCGGCGAGTTCGCGTTCGGCGTCGTCGCTGTAGCCCGCGCCGTCGAAGGTCCAGTTGTTGACCACGGCGACGGTGTCGGCGCGGTCGGCGAGGCCGAGGCGTTCGAGGGTTTCCTCGAGCCGGAAGCGGCGGCGGTCGCCGCGAATGTCCTTGAAGGTGCTGGAGTAGCCGCGGGACTTGGTGAGGAAGTGCCCGCGGAAGGCCAGCATGTGCGCCCAGCGGCGCAGGTTGAGGTCTTCGTAGGGTTCGAGCGCGCCGAGGTCCCAGGCGGTCTGGATGATGCGGCGGTGATGGT
>DASZNR010000077.1:0-2680 GCA_035551175.1 Amycolatopsis sp.
ATGCAGCAGGAGGACGCGATGATGCGCTCGTTGAAGGAACTGCACGACGAACGCAACGCCGGACGTCGTCACCGCCTGGGCCGCACGCGCCGCTCCTGACCGGTCCCCGGTGGCGGTCCTGCTCGGGCCGCCACCGGAACCGGGCCGCGTCAGTAGCTGAACGTCGTCGCCGGTTCGTCGCCGATCCACTTCCACATCGGGACCGTCCCGTTCAGCTCCGCGCCCGGGATCAGGTTCTCCGCGTCGAGCTGCTTCGCGCTGAAGCACAACGGGCACACGTAGTACCGGCCGCCCGCCGCTTCGTAGCGGGCGAGGAGGTCCGCCACCGTCGGGCAGCCGTCGCACGCCGCGCCCACCGCCGTTCCCGGTACCGCCAGCCGGACCGCCTCCTTGGTCAGGAACATCAACGTCTCGCGCCCCGTCTCGGCGGCCCCCACCGCGACGAGGAACGCGACAGTCACCTTCTCCGGGTCCTCGAGCCCCGTCGCCAGACTGATGACGGCTTTGTTCGACATGGTCCGCTCCCTTCGGTCGGGAACCGGACGTTAGGTGCGGGACGGGCCCGTGTCGTCGGGTGTTCGCCCTACAGTTCCAGCGGGTCCAGCAGCCCGTTGCGCAGCGCGAACAACGTCGCCGTCGCGCGGGAGGACGCTCCGGTCTTCGTGTAGATCCGCTCGATGTGCGTTCCGGCCGTCTTGCGCGAGATCCCCAGGCGGTCCGCGACTTCGCCGGTCCGGGCGCCGCGCGAGATCAGCACCAGCACCTCGACCTCGCGCGGGGTCAGCCCGGCCGGGCCCGAGACGCGGCGGCCGCCGCCGTTGCCCGCCGCGGTGAGGACCGCCTCCGCCGCGTCGCCGTCGAACGCCCCGGTCCGGACACCGGCCCGGAGCTCGCCCGCCGCCTGCTTGCCGGTCAGCGCCGCCCGGTGCGCGCGGGGCTCGAGCATCGCCCGGTACGCGCACGCCGCGGCCAGCAGCCGTCCCGTCATCGGCACCGCCGCGCCGGACCGGCCGCGGTGGTAGCCGGCGCCGTCCATGCGCTCGTGAGCCATCGCCGCGATCGCGCCCGGCTTGGCCAGCGCCGCGGGCCGGGAGAGCACCCGCTCGGTGTAGTACGAGCTGAGCCGCACCCGCTCCCACTCCGTCGCCGACAACGGGCCCGGCCGGTCGAGGATCGTCACCGGCACCCCGTGCAACCCGACGTCGTGCAGCAGCCCCGCGCGCCGGGTGGCGACGACGTCCGCGGCGGGCAGCCCGATCGCCCGGGCCGCCGCGCCGGCCAGTTCCCCGACCCCGCGCGAGTGCCCGGCCCGGGAGGCGCAGCGCAGGTCGGTGAAGTCGGCCAGGGCCGCCAGTGAGGCCGTCGGCGCGGGCGCGCGGATCGCCCGCGAGGGCCTCACCTGGACGACCGCGCGCACCTTCCACCGCGACACCGAGCTGTTCAGCTACGCCTTCGCCGAGCCGGGACAACCGGCCTTCCCGCCGTTCGTGAACATCTCCCAGGCGCGCACCGAGGAGATCCTCGACGAGCGGATCGCCGCAGAGGACGCGTTCGTCCGGAAGCCCGCAGGCGCCGCCGCCGGGAGATCCTCGCCCGCGCGGCCACGGATCCCGACGCGCGCGCGGACGTCGACGCGGGGCGGTTCGCGGAACCGTTCTGGTACACCGGATCCCCGTTGACCACGCCCGATCCCCGGCGGCCGTTCGCGGGGCGCCCGGCGCGTGGTCAGGTGCCGCCGCCGGGGCCGGGTGTGCTGGTGCCGGACGCTCCGGTCGTGCTGCCGGGCTTCGACCGGACCCGGCTGCGCGCGCTCGCCCGTTCTGGATTCCTGCTGCTGGTTGGGAGCGGGGTCGACCTCGGCTCGGTGGAGGTGCCGGGGCAGGGACCGGTGCAGGTGCTCGCGCTCGCCGAGATCGACCCTGACGGCACGCTGACCTCGGCACTCGGCGCGCGGGATGACGAGGTTTGGGTGATTCGGCCGGACGCCCACATCGCCGCCGTGCTCGCCGGGCCGACTCGCGACGGTGTCGCTGCCGCGCTCGCTCGCGCCACCGCCCGGAGGGAGCGCCGTGGCCTCGAACCGGCACGCCGGTGACCGCAAACGACCTCGCCGCCGGACGCGCCGGAGGGCACTGTGGCGTCCGCCCGGAGAGGGCCGACCGGTCCCCGCCCGCACGCGCCACCGCCCGGAGCATCCCCCGGCGACCCGGCGACCCGGCGGCCGGTCCCCGGCACCGGCCGAACGCGACGCCGCCACCGCCGAAAAGAGCGCGGCCGCAGACCCCCGACGAGCCGCCTCGGCGCCGACCCCAGCCCGCCGCACCCGGCGGCGCCACCCGGAGCAGCGCCACTGCATCCTCCCGCCCCGACGGCCGGTACCCGGCACGGGCCGAACGCAACGCCGCCGCCACGCCCGAAAGGGGCGCGGCGGCGTCCGACCCCGGCCCCGCCGGAGCACCGTGACCTCCTCCCGGCGAGCCGGGTGACCGGTCCCACGGCGTGGAAGACTGCGACGGGCCCACCCGGCCCACCCACCGAAGCCCGCAGCGAAGCGGGCCGACGACCGAGGCTCCCGGCGACCCCGGGACCCGATCCGAACGGAGGCCACGATGAGCGCGATCCCCGCCGTACTGGCCGGGTTGTGCGATGACGCCGCTGTCTTCCCGCCCGGCCTCGCCCC
>DASZNR010000078.1:0-1729 GCA_035551175.1 Amycolatopsis sp.
CGACCTCGAGCTCCGGCCGCCGGCCGTCGCCGAGGTCGACCACGGCGCCACGACCTGGCTCCTGAGCCCGCCGTCCTTCACCGAAAGCGAGGTGCGGCAGCGGGACGCCGACCCGCATGATCCGGGGCTCATCCGGCTGACCGGGCCCGGGCGCGTCACCCTCTGGCCTGCCTTCCAGTTCGGGGCGCACCGGAAGCTGGTCCGGCGGATCAACCACATCCTCGACGCCGCCGGCGACCCGTGGGGCGCCGCCGACTGGTGGCTCGGCCCGCACGCCTGGTTGCCCGGCGTCCCGGCCCGGCTGCTCGGCTCGGTGGACGACCAGGAACTCGTCGAGGCGGCCGAGGCGGAACAGGCGGAGGACTGAGCCCATGCCCGACTACGATCCGCCGCCGGATTACACCGGCACCCCGAACCGTTTCCTGCTCCCCCACGACACCACGCTGTGGCGGGTGCACCCCCAGAGCCGTGACGCGACGGAGTTCACGCCATACCGCAAAGCCCGCAGGGCCGGAGACGGGCGCTTCGACGGTTCCGCCGAGGACCCTTACGCCGCCTTCAACGCCGGGCTGGACGCCGCCGCGTCGCTGGCATCCGTGCTCATGGGCGGGATCCCCGCGCCCTACCGGGGGTTCCGGACCATCCGCCGCGTCTCCGTGGCGCGCCAGCGCGCGAGCGCGCTGGCCACCGCGGAGGAACTGCACCTGGTGAGTCTCTGCGACGCCGTCGACCTCAACGCCGTCGCCCAGGACCTCTGGCTGATCCACAGCGAGGAGTGCCACGAACCGCGCGTGCGGCGCTGGGCTTCGTGGATCCGGGACCGCGCACCGTGGTCCCAGGGGTTCCTCTGGCCACCGAGGGGAGGCACATCCCGGCGAGCGGTCGTGCTCTTCGGCGACCGGTGCGGCGAAGACGTCCTGGACCCCGAGCCGCTGTTCGCCGTCGACCTCGACGACGAGTTCGGTGCCGTGTGGCTCAACGGGATCCTGGTGGAGTTCCGGGCCCGCGTCATGCCTCCTCGACGGTAGCCGCCACGGACTTGCCGGAGTCGCCGGACCACGCGAGGACCGTGCGGGGGACTTCGGTGCAGCGGTCGAGGTACCCGGAAAGCTCGGCGCCCCTTCGCGGTTCGTCCGCGGTGGACCCGGGCACCGGGAAGCCGACCACCCGGTACAGCTGGTGCCGCTGGACCGCCACGACCGCTTCGAGCGCGTCGCAGTATTCGCCCGCCGCGTGGCACACTTCCAGGTACATCCAGTGCGCCATCAGCAGGCACGCCGCCACCCAGAGCAGCCACCAAAGCCCGGGCAGGGCGGGTGCCCAGACGATCGCGAACATGAACCAGGTCATCGTGTGCACGCGGCGCAGGACCGCGCCGGACAGCGCCTCCAGCTCGGCGCGTTTCGGCGCGGACATCACTTCCACCAGGAGCCGGCGGCAGCTGTTCATCCGCAGTCCGTGCTTCGCGACGATGCGCTGCTGAGCGGCCGCGAAGACGTTGGCCAGCCGGGTCGGCTGCAGCGGTACGTCGATCGCGACGAAAACCCCGTCCCGCACCGGGACATCCGAGTTCGCTCCGCGCCAGGGGACTAGGGCCTGTATCGAAGTCGTCTCGGGCTGGTTGAGCTGGTGTTGGGCGTGTCGGTGGCCGACATGGGTGAGGTCTCCGGTAGGTGGTTCGTCGACCAAGAAGAACCTGAACACCGGAGACCTCGTGGACACCCTAGCG
>DASZNR010000079.1:0-2125 GCA_035551175.1 Amycolatopsis sp.
CTGGCCAAGGGCATCCTGCGCTACCTCGAGCGGCTGCTGTCCCACGACGTCGCCCTGCGAGCGCTGACCGAACTGCGCGTCCGGGTGTGGGACCGGCTGGTCCGCCTCGGCCCGGCCCGCACCGCCCGGCTGCGCCGCGGCGACCTGCTCCACCGCCTGGTGTCCGATGTGGACAGCCAGCAGGACGTCCTGGTCCGCGGCCTGGTGCCGGGGATTTCGACGTTCGCGGTGCTCCTGGGGACGTCGGTCACGCTGGGGGTGATCCTGCCGGGAGCCGGACTGGTGGCGGCCGTGGGGTTCTTCACCGCCGGAGTGCTCGCCCCGCTCGTCGCCGCGCTGACGGCCCGGCGGGCCCAGCGCGACACCGCCCGGCTGCGCACGGACCTGACCGCGGGCACCGTCGAGCTGCTGCAGGCCTCGGCCGACCTGATCGTCCACGACGCGGCGGTGCGCCGGCACTCCCGCCTGCGTGAGCTCGACGCCGGCCTGACCGCCCTCGCCCGGCGGGCGGCGGTCCGGCGCGGCCTCGGCACCGGGATCGCCACCCTCGGGGTCGGCCTGACGTCCCTGGTCTGTCTCGCGCTGGGCATCCTGGCCGTGCGGGCGGGCACGATCCCCGGACCGGCGCTGGCCGTGCTGGCGCTGACCCCGCTCGCGACGGCCGAGCTGGTGGCGGGCCTGCCCGAGGCGGCGCAGCGGCTCCTCGGCGCCGGGCACTCCGCGCGCCGGCTCGCCGAGCTGGACGCCGTGCCCGCTTCGCGGACCGAACCCACCGCCACCGCGCCCGCCGCGGCCCACCTGGCCGCCGAACGTCTCGCCGTCCGCTGGCCCGGCGCCGAACGCAATGCCGTGGAAGGGGTCGACCTGCACATCGGCCCGGGTCACCGGCTCGCGCTGACCGGCCGGTCCGGCGCGGGCAAGAGCACGGTGATCGCGGCGCTGATGCGCTACCTGGTCCCGTCGTCCGGCCGCGTCCTGCTCGACGACGAGGACACCCTCGCGTTCGACGGCGACTCGGTGCGGGAGCAGATAGCCTGGTGCGGGCCGGACACCCACCTGTTCGACAGCACGCTTCGCGAGAACCTCCGCCTGGCCCGGCCGTCCGCTCCCGACACCGCGCTGATCGCCGCACTCGACCTGGCGCAGCTGGGCGGGTGGCACTCGCACTTGCCCGACGGCCTCGACACGGCACTGGGCGCGCACGGCACCCCGGTGTCGGGTGGCGAGCGCCAGCGCATCGGCGTGGCCCGGGCGCTGCTGTCGGACCGCCCGATCCTGCTGCTCGACGAGCCGACGGCCCACCTGGACGCGCCCACGGCCGCGGCTTTGGCGGCGGATGTGCTGACGGCAACGGAGGGCCGCTCGACGCTGGTGGTGACGCACCGCCCGGCCGACTTCGCCACGCTGCCCACGATCGACCTCACGGCGGCACGCTCGCTCGGCGCCACCTGACGGTACCCGCTCCCGGCGTCAGGACAGCGGTACCCACCAGGTCAGCTCGCGCTCGTGCACCTCGGAGAGCCCTCCTCGGCTGCCCCCCAGCTCGGTGAACGTGACCAGGTCCGCCTCCGGCGTCCCGTCGAGCGGGTTACCTCCGTCGTGGGCGAGGACCACGCTCAGCCGTTCCGCGCCCGAGCGCACCGCGACCTGGACCGCGCCCGCGCCAGTGTGCCGGGCGATCACCCGCAAACCCTCGCGTAACGCCGTGACCAGTGCGTCGGCGAGCTCCACCGAAGCAATCGCGTCGAGCTTGCCCGAGAACTCCGTCGAAGCGGCGAGCCCGAACTCCTCGCCGGCCTCCGACAACACCTCCAGCACCCGGTCGTGCACGGTCGCCGTGGCGCGCGGCAGCACGTCGTCCAGCTGGAACACCGTCTCGCGGATCTGGGTGATCACGGCGTCGAGGTCGGTGATCGCCGTCCGCACCCGGCGCGCGACCACCTCCGAGCGGGCCGCTCCGGCGGTCGTCTGCAGGGACAGGCCGATCGCGTACAGCCGCTGCACCACCTGGCTGTGCAGCTCGGCCGCGATCCGGTCGCGCTCGTCGTAGAGCTCGCTGCGCTGCTGTTCCGCGCGGGCGTCGGCCAGCTCGATCGCCACCGACGCCTGACCGGCGAACCCGGCC
>DASZNR010000080.1:0-4951 GCA_035551175.1 Amycolatopsis sp.
ACTCGGCATGCACGCGGTCGCCGTGCCGATCCGCGGCCCCGGCGGCGACGTCGTCGCCGCGATGAGCGCTTCGGGGCCGTCGTACCGGCTTTCCAAGCAGCGGGTGAAGCAGATCGTGCGGCCGATGACCGAGGCCGCCGACGAGCTTTCCGCCCAGCTGGGCTATTTCCGCGACTAGCCGGGGCTCTCGCGGTACAGCTCGGTGAGGCGGTCGATCTCCGCCTCGCGCCGCCGTTCCCGGTCGAGCTCGGCGCGGCGGTTCTCCTCGGCCTCCTCGGCGAGCCGGGCGCGGGGTTCGCGCGTCAGCTCGGCCGTGCGCGCGCCGCGGACCGCCGCGTCGACCAGTTCGTCGTGCCGGACGCGATCCTCGTGCCGCCGGACCCGGGAGTCGATCTGGCGCCGGACCATGCGGTCGTAGGCGGTGGCCCCGCTGACCCACTTCGTCAGCACCGGCAGGCAGTCGATCAGCACCAGCAGCAGCCGGAACACCCACTGCGCGACCGTCACGGCGACGTTGCCCGCCGAGATCCGCGCGAGCGCGTCGATGCGTTCGAGGACGCCGATCCCGCCGTGGCTCGCGCGCCAGTCCGCGACCTTCCGCTCGATCGCGCTCGTGACCTGCCTGCCGTACCCGGCTTCGGCGGTGGTGAGCTGGTTCCGCAGGTCGGTCAGCCTCGTGTCGAGGGCGGCGACGTCGGCCCGCCGCTGCTCCAGGCGCGTGTCACGCCGGTACTGGTCGGCCATCTGGCGGTCGCGCGTGCATTCCGGTCCCTCGCCGGGAACGCCCGTCGTGCCGGGACCCGCGACGCCGGCGCACTCGGCCTTCGCCACGGTGTCGAGCTGCTCCCACGTGCCCATGTCGCGGCCGAGCTCGGCCGACTGGGTGTCCCGTTTCCGGCCGAGGTCGGCGAGCTGGGCGCGCACGGTGCCGGGCGAATCGGCCAGGTTCAGCCGGTGGTCGGCGCAATCAGCGGGAACGGCGGCTTCGTCGTCCGGCGGGTTGCACGTCCGCCACCGGCTGACGAACGCGGCCAGCTCGTGCTCCCGGTCCTCGGCCACCCGCTGGTCGATTTCGGCTTGGAACACCGAAAGCACCAGGGGTTCCGCGATCACGAACCCGAGCAGGGCCGCGACGAGCAGCCGGGGCAGGAACTGGCGCGCCTTCGCCTTCAGCGCGCCGTGCATGCTCGCGATGAGCCAGCTGTCGATCGTCAGGATGAACCCGCCCCAGACCACCATCACCAGCACGGTGACCAGCCAGGTCAGGCCGCCGAACGGCAGCCGCGTGGTGATGACCGAAGTGGACAGTGCGCTGATCGTCGCGGTGCAGCAGACGATCACGCCCAGCCTGGTGTAGCGGGGCCGCTCCTCCGGCACCTGGGCGAGCAGGGCTTCGTCGATGCCGATCACCCGGCGGAAGCGGCGGCCGAGCAAGTCGAGATCGGGCTTAGTGGTCAGCATCTTCTTCCTTCGCGGGGGACGGCGGAGCGAACAGGTCGACGCTGGTCAGCCGCACGTCGACGCCGGGGAGGTCGAGGGGACGGACGTCGAGGAGCGCGCGCACGCGGGCCAGCGCGTCCCGGCGGACCTGGCCGGTTTCGCGCGGCCCGCACCCGCGGCCCAGCTCGAGGAGCCGGTGGTGGTGGCGCAGGTGACCACGGATGAGCCCGGCCGCGTCGACTCCTTCACGCGCGACGCGGGCGGGATCGGTTGCCGTGCAGGCGAAACCGGCCACGAGCTGGAACGGCGCCGGACCGGCCGACGGGATCGGGACGACCACCGGCACGAACCGGGCCACCGTGCGGTCGACGACCGTGACGACGTCGGCTCGCCGCAGCAGCCGGGCGCGTGCCCGGCCGCCGGGATCGGCCACGCAGCCGTCGCCCGTTTGGAACACCAGGACTTCGTGCGGCTCGAGTCCGGGCAGCCGTCGGCGTCGACGCCCGCCGACCCGGATCACGCCGGTGATCGGATAACCACGCTCACCGGTATCGGCCCGGATGGCCGGCGGCGGGGGTTCGGGATCCGGCGTCGCCACCGGTTCGGCCGCGCCTTCGAGCGCCTGCATGAACTCCTTGAGCTCACCCTCTTTGAGGTTCTGCGCGGCGGCGGCCGTCGCACGCAGGACGTCGCCCCGGAACCGGGGGTCGGCGAGCAAGGGCGCCGCCACCTTCCCGACCGCCTCGGCGAGCGCCGGGTCCTCGCGCAGCAAGGCGCCGAGGGCGAGTTCGTCGTCCTCGGGGTTCCAGGCCGTCAGCACCGCCCGCGTGGTCCGCGAGACGGCGTCCCGGGGGGCCGAGCCGCGGCCGAGGTCGGCCAGCAGCTCGAGGACGAGGCCCCCGCCACCGTCCTTCTCCGCGGTGAGGACACCGAACAACGTGCCGAGGGCGTCCGTCACCGCGTCGTCGGAGCGGCCTCGCTCCACCATCTTCTTCAGCTCCGCCACCGCTTCGGCCGGGAACTGGGCGCCGAGTTCACCCGCCAGAGCCAGCGCGGCGGTCTGCCGTTGGACCGCGGACCCGCCCGCCCAGCCGCGCACGACACCCAACGCGGCCGACCGGGTCCGCTCCTCGAGTGCCATGGCCCACACCACGAAAGCCGCCGTGGTCTGGCCGCTCCACCCCAGCGCACCGGCCGACCACGGGTCCAGACAGCCGGTTTCCACCGTTCCGAGATCCACTTCGGACAGTTGGGCGAGTCCGAAGGCGACCGCGACGTCGGCGCCCGTCGTCTCGACGATCTCGGCGAGCCAGGCCACGACGCCCGCCCAGAAGGACTTGGACTGCCGGGCGTTCAGCTCGGCGAGCACGTGCTCGCCGTACCGCGGATCGGCGAAGGCCCGCGCGCCCGGGGCGCCGGTCACGAGCCGCGTGGCCGTCGCCGTGGACGTACGGTCGCCGGGCGGCAGGTGCCGGTCGAGCGCCGTGCGCCGGGCTTCGAACTCCTCGCCGGTCAGACCCGCGCCGAACGCCAGCGCGGTCACCTCGACGAGGTCCTGCCTGCCGGGCCCCGCCTCGAACCAGGTCCGCACCACCTCGGCCGCGGTCCGGCCGAGCCCGCGCACGGCCTCGTCGACCGGCTCGCCGTCGGCCAGCCTGGCGGCGACCCCGGCGACCTCGGTCATGGTGCAGTCGGCGGGAAGGGCGGCGAGCACCTCGGCGGCGGCCTCGCCGACGTGCGACCGCACGACGTCTTCGAGCGGCGGCCACGCCCACGCGACGACCTTGACGGAGTCGACGTCGACGACCGGCTTCCGCCGGGTCACGACCAGAAACGCGCCCACGCGGCGCACGGCGTCCCGCACCAGGTGCCAGTCGAAGTCCGCGTGCCGGGAGCCTTCGGCGCCGACGTGGTCGGCCACCAGGTACCCGCGGCCCGGCTGGTAGCGGTATTCGCAGAGGTCCTTCACCGTGCTCGCGGGCGAGAGCCGGCGCAGCGGTTTCGGCGTCTTTTCGCGCAGCAAGGCGATGGCCGCGGTCTGCTTGCCGAGGCCGCGCTCCCCTTCGAGGAGCACGACGTGCTCGACGCCGAGCTTCGCGGCGGCCTTCGCGTGGCAGGCTGGCGACACGTACATCGCGACGGCCCCCTTCACGTCGTGTTCGTCCAGGAGCCCGGTTTGCCGACGCCGTTTGCGCGTCCGCCCGGGCGGACGCGTGGTCGCCGAGCCGATGACGCTGTGGCTGATGTACGCCTTCTCGAAGTTGATGACCGCGTCGGCCACCCTGCCGGGCTCACGCATGGCGCACCCCGAAAACCGAGTCCCGGGCGTGCAGCGTCCCCACGTTGATGATCACCTCCGCCGCACTCGCCGGTACGGTGGACGATGCCGCGTCCGGTTCGCGCTCGCCGGGGAGGTGGATCCAGCCGGACCCGCTGAAGTCCTTGACCGCCACGGGAACCTGCCGGAAGAGCCCGGCGTCCAGCCCGCGCTCACCGGAGCGGACGATGGTCTCGAACACGGTGTCGGAGACGATCAGCCCGATCTGGACGCCGGGGTGGCCGGTCATCGCCGCACGCAGTTCCGGCGCGTCGCGCAACCGCGCGGCGCGGGTCAGGGCGGCGCCGCTGATGTGCGGGCGCTCCACCACGGTCTGGCCGTGGTCGACCGCGACGCGGAGCCGCAGCTGGTGCTCCGCGTTCGCGACCGCGTTCACGGTGGAGAGCGCGAGCACCAGTTCCCTCAGCGCGAAGTCGGCGAGCACCCTCGCCGGGGCGACGTCGGGCGCGAACGCCAAGGTCGCGCTGTCGCCGTCCCGGCGGTCGAACACGGGCGCGAAGGGCGCGAGCGCCGTGGCGAGCACCCGGTCGTGGACTTCGTCGAGGTACGCCTGCCTGGCCCGGCCGCCGCCGCTGGAACCGACGATGTCGGTGGTGACGATGGTGTGGGGGCACGCCGGAGAAGCCATGGGGTTTCCCGTCATCGCTCGGGCGGTGGGGACCGCTGGTGAATGGATTCAGGTGCGCCATTGTGACGCACGAACCAGGGACCCTAAACGGTTTGTCCGGGACCGGTCCCACGCTTTTTCCGACAATTCACGAATGGGTGATCACCGAATGGTGAGCGATTCCGCGCTTTCATTCGGGCGCACCCACCACCAGTGGAGCACCCGGGATTTTCGCGCCTCGAACGCCACTCGTCGGCGGCGGATTACTCCTCGAAAGTGGGATCGGCACCTTCGTCCGGAAGGACGCGATGGCAGCACGGCACTCCCGGCCGAGCGATTCGACCCCCGGCCGCCTGCGCTAACCCAGGAGCGTCGCCGCCAGGGCGTCGTGGTCCACGCCCGCCACGCCGTCCAGGACGTGCCAGGGTGCCAGCCAGCCCGCCGCCGCCAGCTCGTCGTACACCGCGGCGCAGCGGCGCTGGAGGGCGTCGTCGGTTTCGAAGGCGTCGCGCTCGCGGTCGGTCTCCTCCTCCGCACGGCGTTCCGCGCGCTCGGCCGCCACCGCG
>DASZNR010000081.1:0-3586 GCA_035551175.1 Amycolatopsis sp.
TTCCGCGAGCTGGTGGCGCGGGTGTCCGAGCTGGCCCTCGCCGTGCCGGAACTGTCCGAACTGGACTTGAACCCGGTGCGCGTCCTCGCCGATGGCACGTGTGTCGTCCTCGACGCTCGCGTGGTGGTGGAGCCGGTCACCGCCGAGGAGCCACGGGGGAGCGGCTACGACCTGACGGCATTGGTCCGGCCGCGGAGCATCGCCGTCGTGGGTGCCTCCCGGGACGCCACCCGGCCCGGTGCCCGCATCCTGGCGTCCCTGCGCGAGCACGGGTTCGCGGGTGACCTCCACCCGGTCAACCCGGCCGGTGGCGAAGTCGGCGGGCTGCCCGCCGTGACGTCGCTGATCGAGCTGCCGGCGGTGCCGGACCTCGTCTGCATAGCGCTGCCCGCGAAGGCCGCCGTCGAGTCGGTCCGCGACTGCGTCCGGCTCGGCGTCCCCGCGGTGATCGTGTTCGCCTCCGGGTTCGGCGAGGCGGGCGCGGCGGGGCAGGCGCTCGACGCGGAGCTGCGCGCCGCCGTGGCCGGTTCGCCGACGACCCTCTGCGGGCCCAACACGATCGGCGTCGTGAGCGCGCACCACCGGATGGCCGCGACGTTCAGCCAGGCGATCAACGGCTTCCCGCTGCGCGAGTCGGGCACCTGCCTGATCGCGCAGAGCGGTGCCGTCGCGGGCAGCCTGGTGTCGCGGGAACTGGCCGACGGCTACGGCATCGGCGACTGGGTGACGGTCGGCAACCAGTCCCAGGTGGACGTCGCCGACTACCTCGAGCACTTCGCCACGCTCGACACGACCCGCTCGATCGCGGTGTTCCTCGAAGGCGTGCCCGACGGCGACCGCTTCCGCCGCGCACTGGCGGCGGCGCGGGCCCGTGGCGTTCCGGTGGCGGTGTTCAAGACCGGCGTGACCGAAGCGGGCCGCCGCGCGGTGTCCTCGCATTCGGGCGCGCTCGCCGGGAGCGGCGAGGCCTACCGCGCGGTGCTGACGCAGGAGGGCGCCGTGCAGGTCACCGAGCTGACCGGCCTGCTCGAAATCGCCTGGACGCTCGGCAACACGCCGCGTCCGGCCGGGGGCCGGGTCGCGGTCGTCACCACCTCGGGTGGCGCGGGCAGCGCCACCGCGGACCTGATCGACCAGCACGGACTGCGGCTGGCCGGGTTCGCGGAGCGGACCGCGGCCGACCTGGCCGCTGTACTGCCCGCGTTCGCCCACGTCGACGACCCGCTCGACATCACGGCCGAAGGCACGTTCGCCGAGGGCACGGTGCGCCGTGTCGTCGAACTCGTGAGCGCGGACTCCGGTGTCGACCTCGTCTGCGTGGTGCTCACGAGCATCGCGGGCGACGACGCCGTCCGGGTCGCGCGGCAGATCGCCGACGCGGCCGACGGCAGCCCGAAACCCGTCCTCGTGTCCTGGCTCGTCACCCGCTCGCTCGCCGCCGACGGCATGACCCTGCTGGCCGAACGCGGCATCCGGGTCTTCACCGAACCGGCCCGGATGGTCGCCGCGGCCGCCGCCCTCGTTTCCGCACCACACCCCGGGAGTACTCGTGTCTGACACCGAAGACCTGCGGGCACTGGTCGCGCTGTCGTGCCGCATTCTCGCGGCCACGGGGTGCGTCCGCGAGATCACCGGGCACGTCAGCGCCCGCGTGCCCGGCACGGACCGGATCCTCGTCCGGTGCCGCCCGCCGCAGGACCCGGGCGTGCGGTTCACCATCGCCGACGACATCCACCTGGTCGGCCTGGACGCGACGAACGCCGACCTCCCGGACGGCTACGCGCTGCCGGGGGAGTGGCCGATCCACACCGAGCTGTACCGGCAGCGGCCGGACGTCGGGTCCGTGGTGCACGGGCACCCGGAGGCGTCGCTGAAGTGCGGCATCCTCGGGCTGCCGATGGAGCCGGTGATCGGCGCCTACGACCCCGGCGCGATGGAGCTGGCCGTGCGCGGCGTGCCCACGTACCCGCGGGCCGTGCTCATCAGCGACCGGAAGCTGGGCGGCGAAGTGGCCGACACGATGGACACCGCCGACGCCTGCCTGCTGCGCGGGCACGGCGTCGTCGCGGTCGGCGCCGACCTGCAGCAGGCGACGGTGCGGGCGATCAAGCTCGAAACACTCGCCGAGCTGACGCTGAGCCTGCACTCGGTGCCGGGCGCCAAGCCGCAGACACTGTCCGAAGAGGACATCACGGCAGTCTCGGGCTTCGTGAACAGCCGCAACGCCGCGAAGACCTACGCCCACTGGACGTGGGACTACTACCGCCACACGCTCGGCGACGCCGCCGACGTGACCCGGCGCGGCTGACTCGTCAAAGGAGGAACACATGGCACACGTAGTGGGCGGCGCCGCGGTGTCGCACAGTCCGCAGCTCTCCATGGAATCGGGCGGGTGGCGCGCGCACGGCGACCTCGAACTGCCCCGGCTCGGCGCGCTCGGCCTGACGCCGACCGACCGGACGCAGGAGGAACTGGAAGACGAACTCGACCCGGCCCTGCTGGCCGAGCGGTACGAGGCCTGCCAGCGCGCTTTGGAGAAGACCCGGGACGAACTGCTGGCCCAGCGGCCGGACGTGCTCGTCGTGATCGGCGACGACCAGCGCGAGCTGTTCCTCGACGACATCATGCCGGCGGTCTCGATCTTCTGGGGCGAGTCCCTGGAGGACCGGCCGCCGGGCGCCGAAGCCTATCCGTCCACTATGGAAACGGCGTACAAGTACTACCACGCCGACGAAGTGGACGTGTACGAAACGCACGCCGGGCTGGGCCTGCACCTGGTCGAGCAGCTCGTCGAGGGCGGCTTCGACGTCGCGCAGTTCACCGAGCAGCCGAAGGACCGCTCGCTGGGCCACGCGTTCACCTTCGTCTACCGCCGCCTGCTGGAAGGCCTGCCCCGCATCCCGCTGGTGCCGATCTTCCTCAACACCTACTACCCGCCGAACCAGCCGACGCCGGGCCGCTGCGTCGCGTTCGGTGAAGCGCTGCGCGAAGCGATCGACAGCTGGTCGTCGGACCTGCGGGTGGCGCTGATCGCCTCCGGCGGCCTGACCCACCCGATCATCGACGAGAAGCTGGACCGCGGCCTGCTCGAGGCCCTGGAAGCGCACGACCACGAGGCGCTGTCCCGGATCCCGGTCGACGGCCTGCGCGAAGGCAGCTCCGAGATCCGCAACTGGATCGCGGTCGGCGCGGCCCTGCACGACACCCCGGGCAAGGTCGTCGACTACATCCCGGCGTACCGGTCGAAAGCGGGCTCGGGCTGCGGCATGGGCTTCTTCACCTGGACCCGGGCATGACCTCGACCCGGGACCGGCTGCTCGCCCTCGACTCGTGCGTGCTGTCGGACGCACTCGACGCGCTCGGCCGGCCCGGTGCGCTCGCCGGCGTCCTGCCGGTCTGGGAAGGCGCCCGGGTGGCCGGCCGGGTCGTGACGATGCGGACGGTCCCCGCCGACGGCCGCGTCAGCCGCAGCCACCTCGGCACCGCGGCGATCGAACGGGCCGCCGCGGGCGAGGTGGTCGTCGTGCAGCAGGACACCGGGCGGCCCTTCCGGTCGGCGACCTGGGGCGGCCTGCTGGCTCGCGCG
>DASZNR010000082.1:0-35068 GCA_035551175.1 Amycolatopsis sp.
CCCAACACTCACGAGCCCAGCGCCAGGTACACGTCCAGTTGCGCCACGAAGTCCGTGAGGTCGACGCCGAGCAGCTCGGCCGCTCGGCCGATGCGGTAGCGCAGGGTGTTCACGTGGATGTGCAACGCTTTCGCCGCACGGGTGGGCGAACCCGAGCACTCGAGGAACACGCGGACGGTGTGCACGAGATCCGAGTGCTGCTCGGCGTCGTAGTCGAGCAGTGGGCCGAGCAGCCGGCGGCGCAACGCGGCGCGCAGGTCGGTCGACGTGCCGGCGAGCAGCAGCTGGTGCACGCTCACTTCGGCGGCGGGGATCACGACCACGTCGCCGTCGCGGACGGCGGCCAGTGCCAGCGCGTGCCGTGCGACCTCGATCGCGCCGCCTGACTCGGCTGCGGGGGCGGCATCGCTGACCCCGCCGAGCACCCGCGTCGCCCGCAGCAGAGGCTCCACTGTGGACAGCGCAGCCGTGGCGGTGCCTGCCCAGTCACCGGGCCACGATCCGTCGTCGGCGACGAGCGCGAGTGCTACCGACGGATCACGGCTCGCGACGGGCGTCACCGGTTTTCCCGTGGTGGCGAGAAGTTCGGTCAGCACGTCGCCGGCCTCGTCGCTGTCGACGGTGCGCACCGCGACGGCCCGCACGGCGCCACCGGCCGGTGCCGGCGTCGGCCGCGCACGGGCCCGCGCCAGGCCGACGAGCCCTGCCAGCTCCTCGGCGAGCTCCGTCTGCGTGGTGCTGAGTGGGCCGTCGACGGCGAGCAGCCACGGCACGGCGTGCCGGCCCTCCACCGGCAGCACGGTCAGCCCGCGGGCTGCCGTCGGGCGGGCCCGTGCGGCGGCGAACTGCCGTACGGCTTCGGCGGGCGCCACCGGCAACGGCGCAGTGCCGGCCACGACGCGCGGCACCCCCGAGATGACCCAGCAGGCCGCGCCGAGCTCACCGGCGGCGCTGACCAGCAGCTCGGCCAACGGTACGTCTTCCGCGGCGGCGGTCAGCAAGCGTTTGCGGGCCCCGTCCGCGGCGGCGGCCAGCGCGAGCACCACCTGCTCGGTGACCACCGCGAACGACAAGTCCGGCGGCACTTCGAGCAGCGCGACGCCGTGGCGCGCGCACGCGTCGACCAGATCCTCCGGGATGCCGCCGGCGTCGGCACCCGAGGCCGCCAGCGCGGCGGCGCTCCCCGTGGCGAGCGCCGCCACGAACGGCTCCGCGTCGCCCGGGGTGTGCCACCACAGCAGCCCGGACAGCACGAGCTCACCCGCCGTCAGGTAGCGGCCCGGGTCATGCAGCTCGGTCACGTAGATGCGCGTGACGGGGCGTTCGAGCAGCTCTTTTCGCGTGCTCGGGTGCGCACGCAGGCCGGGCAGGCCCAGCAGAGTTCTCACGGTCGTCATCAGGCTTGTAGGAAAGCACAAACGGGTGGTCTTCCGCTGGTCCGGCTTTCATGGCGAGGCACCGTTGCCGCGGATGCGCGCCGGGCGTGTACTGGGGCTCACCCGGAGAAAAGGAGCCCGAGCGTGGACTTCCTGCGACCCGCGAGCCTCGCGGAGGCGCTGGCGGACGTGGCCGCCCGCCCCGGCGCGGTTCCGATCGCCGGCGGCACCGACGTCATGGTGGAGCTCAACTTCGACCGCCGGGACCGACACCGCCCCGAAGCGCTTCTCGACCTCACCGGCGTGCCGGAACTGGCCGAGTGGTCCACTTCGGACGGAAGTGTGCGGCTGGGTGCCGGTGTGTCCTACTCGCGGGTGATCGCGGAACTTGGTGAAACGCTGCCGGGGCTGGCGATGGCGTCGCGGACCGTCGGCTCGCCGCAGATCCGCAACCGCGGCACGGTCGGTGGCAACCTCGGCACCGCGTCGCCCGCCGGCGACACCCACCCGGTCCTCTTGGCGCTCGGCGCGCGCGTGGAGGTCGCGTCCGTCCGGGGGACCCGGCTGGTGCCGGCGGAGGAGTTCTACGTCGGTGTGAAGCGCACCGCGCTGGAGCCCGACGAGCTCATCACCGCTGTCCACCTGCCCAAGAAGGCGGGTCCTCAGCAATTCGCGAAGGTCGGCACGCGCAACGCGATGGTGATCGCCGTGTGCTCCTTCGCGCTGAACCTGCGACCCGATCGGCGCGAGGTCGGCGCCGCCGTCGGCTCGGCCGCGCCGACGCCGCGCCGGGCCGGTGAAGCCGAGGAGTTCCTCGCCGCGGAGCTGCCGTGGGACGCGCCCGCGCCGCTGGCCGATTCGCTGAACCGCCGCTTCGGCGAGCTCGTCGCGCGGGCCGCGGCACCGATCGACGACGTCAGGGGGAGCGCGGACTACCGACGGCACGCGCTGGCCGTGCTCGCGCGGCGCACCCTGACCTGGGCCTGGGACGAACACCGGGGGAGTGAGCGCACGTGCGCGTGAACGTGACCGTCAACGGCGAAGCCCGCCAGGCCGACGACGTCTGGGAAGGTGAGAGCCTGCTCTACGTGCTGCGCGAGCGCCTCGGCCTTCCGGGCTCGAAGAACGCGTGTGAACAGGGCGAATGCGGTTCCTGCACGGTGTATCTCGACCACGTGCCCGTGTGCTCGTGTCTCGTCGCGGCCGGGCAGGCCGAAGGCCGCGAGGTACGGACGGTCGAGGGGCTCGCCGAGGGCGGCGCGCTCGATCCCGTGCAGCAGTCCTTTGTGGACCACGGTGCCGTGCAGTGCGGGTTCTGCACACCCGGGCTCGTCGTGGCGGCCCACGACCTGCTGAACCGCGCGGCCCGGCCGAGTGACGAGGAGATCCGCGAGGCACTGGCCGGGAACCTGTGCCGCTGCACCGGATACGAGAAGATCCTCGACGCCGTGCGCGCCGCGGCCCGCGGTGGTGTCGCATGAGGACGGTCGTCGAACGCGGCGCGATCGCCACGGTGGCCGGGCCCGAGTACGCGTCGGGTCACGTGGTCGTGGACGACGGCCGCATCACCGAGGTCGGCGAGGGCGAGTTCACGGGCGAGGCCGACGAGCGCGTCGACGCGTCCGGTTGCCTCGTCACGCCCGGCCTGGTCAACACGCACCACCACCTGTACCAGTGGGCCACGCGGGGGATGGCCGCCGACCACACGCTGTTCCAGTGGCTCACCGCGCTGTACCCGGTGTGGGGCCGGCTCGACGCGGAGCTCACGCACGCGGCCGGAACCGCGGGGCTCGCGCGGCTCGCGCTCACGGGCTGCACGACGGCGGCCGACCACCATTACGTCTTCCCTCGTGGTGGCGGTGATCAGGTCGAGTCGCTCGTCGCCGCGCGCGAACGGATCGGCCTGCGGCTGCACCTCGTGCGTGGCTCGATGGATCGCGGTGAGTCCGACGGCGGGCTGCCGCCGGACAACCTCGTCGAGACGACCGAGGACGCGCTGCTGCGGACCGAGGAAGCCATCGCCCGGTTCCACGACGCGTCATCCGAGGCGCACCTGCGGATCGCGGTGGGCCCGTGCTCGCCGTTCTCGGTGACCGAGCGGCTGATGACCGGCGCGGCCGAGCTGGCGCGGCGCGCGGGCGTGCGCCTGCACACCCATCTGGCCGAAACGCTCGACGAGGAACGTCAGTGCCTCGCCGAATTCGGCTGCACGCCGTCGGAATACGCCGACAAGCTCGGCTGGCTAGCCGAGGACGTCTGGCTCGCCCACACCATCCACCTCGCGCCCGAGGCGATCCGCCGGTTCGGCGCGACGGGCACGGGCTCGGCACACTGCCCGACGTCGAACGGCCGCCTCGGAGCGGGTATCGCCCCGGTGCGCGACCTGCTCGACGCGGGCGCGCCCGTGGGGCTCGGCGTCGACGGGGCCGCGTCGAGTGAATCCGGCGGGCTGGGCGAGGAACTGCACCAGGCGTTGCTGCAGGCGCGGCAACGCGGCGGTCCGACGGCGCTCACCACGCGCGAAGCGCTGTGGCTCGCGACGATGGGCGGAGCGCGCTGCCTCGGCCGCGCCGGTGAGCTCGGTTCGCTGGAGGCGGGCAAGCTCGCCGACCTCGCCGTGTGGGATCTCACGGGTCTCGCGCACGCGGGTATCGCCGACCCCGTGGCCGCACTGGTGCTTGGCCCGACCCCGCCGCTGGCCCGGCTGCTGGTCGGTGGCCGGACGATCGTCGAAAACGGTGAGCTGCGCTCGGCGGACGAAGACGTGATCGCCCGTGACCTGGCCGCCGCGAGCGCCCGGCTGGGGGAGCACCGATGACGAGCACACTGCCGGTCACCACCCACGGCGTCGGGACCAGCGCCACCCGCCCGGACGCCACCGTGAAGGTCCGCGGAGAGTTCGCCTACTCGTCGGACCTGTGGCACGAGGACATGCTGTGGGGTGCGACGTTACGCAGCCCGTACCCCTACGCGCGGATCACCGGGATCGAGCTCACGGAAGCCCTTGCGGTGCCAGGGGTTCACGCCGTGCTGACGCACGAGGACGTACCCGGCGTCAACCGCTACGGGCTTATGCACGCGGACCAGCCGGTGCTGGCCGACGACGTGGTGCGATACCAGGGCGAGCCGGTCGCGCTCGTCGCCGCGGACCACCCGGAGACGGCCCGGTGCGCGATGAAGCGCATCAAGGTCACGTACGAGGAGCTGGAGCCGCTCACCGACGCCGAGGCGGCCGTGCGCGGCGAGGGGCCTTCGGTGCATCCGGACGGCAACGTCGTGCGGCACGTCCGGATCCGGCGGGGGGCGGAGGACGCGACGGCCGACGTCGTGGTGTCCGGGTTGTACGAGGTCGGGATGCAGGACCAGGCGTTCCTCGGCCCGGAGTCCGGGCTCGCGGTGCCGGACACCGAGGGCGGCATCGACCTGTACGTCGCGACGCAGTGGCTGCACGTGGACCAGCAGCAGATCGTGGCGGCGCTGGGTCTGCCCGTCGACAAGGTGCGGTTGACGCTCGGCGGCGTCGGCGGCGCGTTCGGCGGCCGGGAGGACCTGTCGATGCAGGTGCACGCGTGCCTGCTCGCGCTGCACACCGGCAAGCCGGTGAAGATGGTCTACAACCGGGAAGAATCCTTCTACGGCCACGTGCATCGCCACCCGGCGAAGATGTACTACGAGCACGGCGCGACCTCCGACGGCCGGCTCGTGTACGTCCGCGCCCGGCTCTACCTCGATGGTGGCGCGTACGCGTCGTCCACCGGTGCCGTGGTGGCGAACGCGGCGACGCTCGGCGTCGGACCGTACACAGTGGACAACGTGGCGGTCGACTGCTGGGGTGCCTACACCAACAACCCGCCGTGCGGCGCCATGCGCGGCTTCGGTGCGGTGCAGGCGGCGTTCGCGTACGAGTCCCAAATGGACAAACTAGCCGCGGCGTGCGGGCTCGACCCCGTGGAGGTCCGGATCCGCAATGCGATGAGCGAGGGCTCGGTGACGCCGACGGGCCAGGTCGTGGACTCCGCCGCACCCGTCGCTGAACTGCTGGAACGCTTGCGAGCCAAGCCGTTGCCGGCGCCGCGCGAGTTCGACCTGCGCCATCTGCCGGGCGGGGTCTCCAACACCACGCACGGGGAAGGGGTGGTGCGCGGCGTCGGCTACGCCGTGGGGATCAAGAACATCTGCTTTTCCGAGGGCTTCGACGACTACTCGACCGCGCG
This sequence comes from Amycolatopsis sp., assembly GCA_035551175.1. GTDB lineage: Bacteria > Actinomycetota > Actinomycetes > Mycobacteriales > Pseudonocardiaceae > Amycolatopsis. The sequence continues at coordinate 5,591 of DASZNR010000082.1, forward strand.
CGTGCGCCTGCAGCTCGTCGGTGGTGAACCCGCGGCCACGGTGCACACCGCGGCGTGCGAGGTCGGTCAGGGGCTCGTGACGATCCTGCAACAGATCGTGCGCACGGAGCTGGGCGTCGAGCAGGTCACCGTGCTGCCCATGGACACCTCGATCGGAGGCGGCGGTTCCACGTCCGCCAGCCGCCAGAGCTACGTGACCGGCGGCGCCGTGCGGGCCGCCTGCGCCGCCGTCCGCGCGCGGTTGCTCGCGCACGCCGGCCTGCCCGCCACCAGCCGCGGCGCCAGCGGCAAGCTGGTGGCCGCGGACGGCGCGGTACTGGCCGACTTGGGTTCGGCGCTGGGCTCGGCGTCCTTCGACGAAACGGTCGAATGGCGCCACCGCCCGACCCAGCCGCTCGACTCCGACGGCCAAGGTTCGGCACACGTTCAATACGGCTTCGCCGCGCACCGCGCGGTCGTCGACGTCGACGTGGAACTCGGCCTGGTCAAGGTCGTGGCCCTCGACTGCGCCCAGGACGTCGGCCGCGCCCTCAACCCCCCGGCGGTGCTCGGCCAGATCCAGGGTGGCTCCGCGCAGGGCCTCGGCCTCGCCGTCATGGAGGAAATCCAGGTCGCCGGCGGACGCGTTCGCAACCCCTCCTTCACCGACTACCTCATCCCCACCGTCCTCGACATGCCGCCGATGTCCGTCGACGTCCTCGAACGCCCGGACCCGCACGCGCCCTACGGCCTGCGGGGCGTCGGCGAACCGCCGACCATCTCCTCCACCCCGGCCATCGTCTCCGCCATCCGCGCCGCGACCGGGCTGGCCCTGACCCGGGTGCCGGTCCGCCCGGAACACCTGACGGGCACGTGATCGGCACGTAGGCTCCCCGTGACGACGGCCGACGGGGAGGCAGACCGATGCCCGAAAGCGGAAAAGACCGGCTTTTCGACCCGCTTACCACGAAAGGTACCGCGTTCACCACCGCGGAACGCCGCGAGCTCGGGCTGCTCGGCCGCTTGCCGGTGGCGGAGAAGACGATCGCGGAGCAGGTCGCGCACACCTACAGCGAGCTGCGGCGAAAGCCGGAGGACCTGGAGAAGCATGTGTTCCTGCGGAGCCTGCAGGATCGCAACGAGACGTTGTTCTACCGGCTGCTGAGTGAGCACATCGAGGAAACCCTCCCGATCGTCTACACGCCCACCGTCGGCGAGGCGTGCCAGCGGTTCAGTGAGATCTACCGGCGCCCGCGGGGACTGTATGTGTCCTATCCGGACCGTGCGCACCTTCGTGAGGTGCTGCGCAACCGGCCGCATCCGGACGTGGACGTCATCGTGGTCACCGACGGGCAGCGCATCCTCGGGCTGGGTGACCAAGGCGTCGGCGGGATGGGGATCCCGATCGGAAAGCTGTCGCTGTACACGCTGATCGGTGGGATCGATCCGGCGCGGACGTTGCCGATCCTGCTCGACGTGGGCACGGACAACGCCGAACGGCTGGAGGACCCGCAATACCTCGGCTGGCGGCACCGTCGCATCGGCGACGACGAGTACTTCGCGTTCGTGGACGAGTTCGTGGCCGCGGTGCGTGAAGAACTCCCCGACGTCCTGCTGCAGTGGGAGGACTTCGCGACCGCCCACGCCGAGCCCATCCTCACGCGTTACCGCGACCGGCTGCTCACGTTCAACGACGACATTCAGGGCACCGCGGCGGTCGCGCTGGGTGCGTTGCACGGGGCGGCGCGCGTGGCCGGGCGGCCGCTCGCGCAGCAGCACGTGGTGATGCTCGGCGCGGGCTCGGCGGGTATCGGCGTGCTGGAGATGGTGCGGCGCGAAATGGTGGCGCAGGGGCTTTCCGACGACGAGGCCGCGAGCCGTCTCTGGGTCGTCGACATCCACGGCCTGCTCACCGACGACCGTAGGGACTTGTCCGAGAGCCAGCGTCGGTTCGCGCAACCCGCGGCGAGCACCGACGGCTGGGAGGGCACGCAGCTGGCCGACGTCGTTCACCACGTCGACGTCGGCGTGCTGGTCGGCCTGTCGACGGCGGCGGGCGCGTTCACCGAGGAGATCGTGCGTGAGCTCGCCGCCAAGACCGAGCGGCCGATCATCTTCCCGCTGTCCAACCCGACCAGCCGGGCCGAGGCCCACCCACAGGAGCTGGACGAGTGGACCGACGGCCGCGCCCTCGTCGCCACCGGCTCGCCGTTCGCCCCCGTCGTCCGCGGCGGCAAGCCCCGCAGGGTCGCGCAGTGCAACAACGTCTACATCTTCCCGGCCGTCGGCCTGGCCGTCACCGCCGCCCGCGCGACCCGCGTGACCGACTCGATGATGCGCGTCGCCGCCAAAACCCTCGGCGACGCCTCACCCGCGCTGGCCGATCCGGACGATCCGTTGCTGCCCGCGTGGGAAGACGTCCCCGAGATCGCCACGAAGATCGCCATCGCCGTCGCCGAGCAAGCCGTGAAAGACGGCGTTGCCCCGGCCGACGACGACCTCGCCGGCACGATCCGGAAAGCCCGCTGGACACCCGAATACCGCTAGCGCTGCTCACGCCTCTGCGCAGGACCGGACCTCGTATTCCCTGCTCGGGAACACCTTGCGCAGGAAGAACTCGTGGACCTCGGGGTCGGCGTCGGCGCAGCCGTCGGACAGCACGGACACGCCGTAACCGCGGTCGGCGGCGTCGTAGCACGTCGCCGCTACCATCGCGGACGTCGCGACCCCGGCGACGGTCAGCGTGTCCACCCCGCGCGCCCGAAGCACCAGGTCCAGGTCCGTGCCGGCGAAGGCGCTCGTCCGGCGTTTGAGCACGACCACGTCCTCGGCCGCCACGGGCAGGTCCAGCTCGGTGCCGGGCGAACCCTCGTGGAAGGTGTCGCCCGCCTCGAAGAACCCGGTCAGCACGGTGTCGCCGGGTGGCAGGTCGGCACGATTGACCCGAAACGCCGTGTGCACGAACACCACGAGTGCCCCGGCGGCCCGTGCCCGGGGCAGCAGGCCGGCGACCGGCGGCAGGACCGGCTGGGCGAAGGCGTAGTCACGAGTGATACCCCGCTGGAGGTCACCCACGATGAGTGCGGTCGTCATGGAACCAGCTTGCCGTCGAGGCGTTCCATCCGCCGCCCGGCCGTCGCGAGCACGGCGATGCCGACGAGCACGATCGCGGCGATCGCCAGCAGGGCGACCGTGAAACTCCCGGTCGCCGTCTTCACGGAGCCGGTGAAGTACGGCCCGACGAACCCGCTCAGATTGCTCACGGAGTTGATCAGGGCGATGCCGGACGCCGCGGCCGCGCCGGTGAGCCCGATGGCCGGGATCCGCCAGAACTGGGGCATCGCGGTGTAAATTCCGGCCACGCTGAGGCAGACGGCGACGATGAACAGTGGCCCGCTGCCCGCGAAGGTGGCCAGGACCAGGCCTGCCGCGCCCACGGCCATGGGCACGCCGGTGGCGACGACCGCGCTGCGGCGCCCGGCCCATCGGGCCCAGGCGAGCATCGCGAGCGCAGCCACGACGTAGGGGATCGCGGAAAGCAACACGCTGCTCACGTCGGCCGCGCCACCGACGCCGTGCGTGACGGAGGTGATCATCTCGGGCAGGAAGAAGGCGAGCGGGTAGAGGCCGAACACGATCGCGAAGAACGTCACGGCCAGCGCCCAGACCCGGCCGCTCGTGAGCGCCTCGCGCAGGCCGGTGAGCGCGCCGTGGCTGCGTTGTTCCTCCGCCTCCACGGCCATGATCTGCTCGAGTGCGGCCTTCTCGCGCTCGTCGAGCCAGCGGGCTTTTGCCGGCCGGTCGGGCAGGAAGAAGAAGATCAGTACTCCGATCGCGATCGTCAGCCCACCTTCCACGAGGAACAGCGAGCGCCACCCGGCGATCCCGAACAAGCTTTGGCTCCACGTCAGCAAAGCGGCGGCCAGCGGCGAGCCGACGATCGAGGACACGGGGATCATGAGGAAGAAGCCGGTCAGCGCCCACGATCGGCGCCGGCGCGGGAACAAGTACGTCAGGTAGAGCAGGATCCCCGCGGCAAGGCCTGCTTCGGCGAACCCGAGCAGCAACCGTGCGACATACAGCGTGCCGGCCGAGTGGACGGCTGCCGTGGCGCCAGTGACGAGGCCCCACGTGAGCATGATGCGGGCCACCCACTTGCGGGCGCCGAACTTTCGCATCGCGAGGTTGCTCGGCACCTCCACGATGATGTAGCCGATGAAGAAGAGCCCGGCCGCCAGGCCGATCTGCGCGCTGTCGAGGTGGAGTTCACGCGACATGGGCGCGGCCACGTAGCCCAGGTTGGCGCGGTCGATGTAGCTCATCACGTAGGCGACGCCGATCAGCGGAATGATGCGGAAGCCGACCTTGCGCCAGGTCCGGCTCGACACCGAGTCCGGCACGGTTGTTCGCACGGTCATGATTCCGTCCTCTCCGGACACTTTGGGGATTTCCCGGTACGCAAGGCTTCTGTCGCGAGGTGGTCGATGGAGCCGTCGTCGGCGATCACGACCCCGTAGTCGCGGACGGCACCTTCGCGGGTCACCTTCCCGTCGAGGACGTCGTCGAGGACGCGGTCGGGCTCGCGGGTGAAGGCGAGCCCGTGACCGCCCCCGCCTGCGGTCACGTGGCGGTGGCGGCTGCCCGCGGTGAGAACGAGATGTGGCTTGGAATCGAGCACCCGCTCACCGGGTCCGCCCGGGTCGAGCACGTTGAGCGACGGGGTGCCCTGCGCGCCACCTGCGAGCCCGTACGGCAGGAAGTGCCGGCGGTCGGACCGGATCTGCACGCTCGCCTCGGGGGCGAGCACCGTCAGATCGCGGAAGGTGGCCAGGCCGCCGCGAAAGCGGCCGGCACCACCGGTGTCGGCCAAGTAGCCGTACCCGTCGACGCGAACGTGACCGGAGCGTTCCAGCTCTTCGACGGGCGTGTTGGCCAGGTTGGCGCCCAGCGGGCTGATGCCGTCGACGCCGTCGCGGTCCGGCCGGGCGCCCCACGCGCCGCACAGGATGTCCCACAACACCACCGAATCGCCCCCGGCGTTCGTCACGCCGATCGCCACGGAGTCGGGGCCCCCGTCGCCGGCAGCGGGCACGCGCGACGGGAACACCGGGGCGAGCGCGCCCAGGACGGTGTCGATGATCCGGTACGCCACGAGCCCACGAGCCCCGCGGGCGGAGGGGCGACGGCCGTCGAGAATCGAAGCCGGTGGGATGACGAACGTGAAGGGCCGGTAGAAGCCGGCGTTCGCCGGGATGTCGTGGGCGAGCGCGCCCTGCACGGCCGCGTAGGAGGCGGACCGGGTGAACGACGCCGTGGCGTTGAGCGCCGACGCCACCTGTGGTGACGAGCCGGTGAAGTCCAGTTCGATCCCGTCACCCGACAGCGTCACCTTCACGGTGAAGGGAATCGGTCCGGAGTCGAGGCCGTCGTCGTCGATGTGGTCGGTGAACTCATACGCGCCGGATGGTGCCTCGGCGAGCGCGGCGCGCAGCAGGGTTTCGGAGTAGCCGAGCAGCTCCTCGCCGAGCTCGGCCAGCCCTTCGACGCCGTGGCGGGCGGCGAGTGCCCGCAGTCCCGCGGCGCCGGCGTGGCACGCGGCCAGCTGGGAGTCAAGATCGCCCAGCAGCAGATCGGGCTCGCGCACGTTGCGCAGGATCAGCCGCAGGAAGGTTTCGTTGCGTTTCCCGGACTCCACGAGCCGGGACGGTGGGATCTGCACCCCTTCGGCGAAGATGCTCGTCGACTGCACGGCCATCGATCCCGCCACCCAGCCGCCGACGTCCCCGTGGTTGACGACCGTCACGGCGAAGCCCAGCAGGTGCTCGTCCGCGAACACCGGGGTGACCGCGAAGATGTCGGGCAGGTGCATTCCGCCGAGGGAAGGATCGTTCAGTAGGTAGACGTCGCCGTCGTGAAGGGTATCGCCGAACTCGGCGAGGATCGCCGCCATCGCGTCCGGAATGGACCCGAGGTGCACCGGGCACGTGTTGGCCTGTGCGATCACGCGGCCGCGGGCGTCGCACAGCGCGGCGGAGAAATCCATACTGGACGCGACGATCTGAGAATGCGCGGTGCGTACGATCGTGATCGCCATCTCGTCGGCCACCCCGGTGACGGCGTTGCGGAAGACCTCGAAGGTCACGGCATCCCGGATCACTCGGCACTCCAGGTGATCACGATGTTCTGGAAGTTGTCCCGGCGAGCGCGGGCGCCGGGCGGGACCAGCGTGGTGGCGTCCATGTCCTCGATGACCAGCGGCCCGTCGACGGGCTCGGAGCCGAGGTCGGCGCGGCCGATCACCGGTGTGGGCACCGGCTCGGTGAAGCGGCATTCGCGAGTCGACGGTACGGGCCCGGCACCTGCGGGCAGGTGCAGAACCTCCTCGATGGACACCGGGCTCGGCAGCTTCCCGCGGACGCGCAGGTTCACCACTTCCACGAGTTCGTCGGTGCCGCGGCGGCCGTAGGTGCGTTCGTGCTCGGCGTGGAACCGCGCGCGGGCGGCCGCGAGCAGCTCCTCGGTCACTTCACCCTCGTCGAGCCGGACGCGCAGCTCGAACCGTTGTCCTCGGTACCGCATGTCCAGCCGGCGCTCGACCACGACGTCCGGCGCGAGCTCGTCGGTCACGCGCGCCGTGAGCCGGTCGAATTCCTCCTGCAAAGCCATTTTCGGCCGGTACGGCGCGACCTCGTGGCGTTCGGTGTCGGCGACGAGGAGCCCGAGGCTGCTGAAGAGGCCGGGGTGGGCGGGCACGAGCACGGTGGTGATGCCGAGCTCGCGGGCGAGCGCCGCGGCGTAGAGGGGGCCCGCGCCGCCGAACGCGACCATCGTCGCGTCGCGGGGATCGCGTCCGCGCTCGCTCGTCACGGCCTTCACGGCAGCGGTCATGCTCGACACGGCGACTTCGTAGGCGCCGCGCGCGGCGTCGCAAACCTCGCGACCGAGCTGCTCCGCGACCGGCGTGAGGGCTTTGGCGGCCAGATCGGCGTGAATGGCGACGCGCCCGCCGGCGAGCGCCTCGGGGCTGAGGTAGCCCAGCACCACGTTCGCGTCGGTGAGCGTGGGCAGCTCGCCGCCGCCCGCGTAGCAGGCCGGGCCCGGCCGCGAGCCGGCACTGGCCGGTCCGACGTGCAGCGCACCGGCCTGGTCGACGGCGATGATGCTGCCACCGCCGGAGCCGACCTCGGCGATGTCGATCGACGGCGTGCGCACCGGGTAGCCGGCGCCGGAACCCAGCCCCCGTGCGACGTTCATCCCGCCGCCGACCTCGTAGTCCGCCGAAACGAACGGCTCACCGTGCTCGACCAGCGACGCCTTCGCCGTGGTGCCGCCCATGTCGAACGCGACCACGGCGGGCAGGTTCAGCAGGCGGGCGAGCTCCCGGACCGCCGTGACGCCGGCGGCCGGCCCGGACTCGATGATCTGCACGGGCCGGCGCGCCACCGACCCCGCGCCGAGCAACCCGCCGTTCGATTGCATGACCAGCAGTGGTGCGTCCATGTCCGTCGCCCGCAGGCCGGCTTCGAGCCGCGTGAGGTAGCCGTGGACGATGGGGCCGACATAGGCGTTGACCGTCGCGGTGCTGGTGCGCTCGAACTCCTGTGGTTGCGGGGAGAGGTCGACCGAGGCGGTCACGTAGACACCCGGCAGTTCTTCGCGGAGTATTTCGGCGACGCGCCGCTCCTCGTCCGGGCAAAGGTAGGAGTTCAGCAGGCACACCGCCACGGCTTCGATCCCGTCCGCCGCCAGCCGCGCGGCGAGCGCGCGGACGTCGCGATCGGCCGAGGGCGGGGCCAGCTGCCCGGTGGCGGTGATGCGCTGTGCCAGCTCGTAGCGGTGCCGGCGGCGGGCGAGGGGTACCGGCTTGACCCACGAGAGGTCGTAGAGCACCGGGCGGCGCAGGCGGCCGAGTTCCAGGACGTCGCGGAAGCCCTTCGTGGTGACCACGGCGGTGCGGGCGCCGTTCATCTCGAGGATCGCGTTCGTCGCCACCGTCGTGCCGTGGAGCATCGCCGAGACCGCGCTCGGGGTGGCTCCGGCCGCGTCGAGCGCGGCGGCCGTGGCCGTGACCACGCCGGTGTCGAAGTCGGGCGGGGTCGACAGCACTTTCATCGGCACCACCTCGCCGGCCGGGCCGAGGGCGATCACGTCGGTGAACGTGCCGCCGATGTCGGCGCCGACGCGCCAACCGGGGCGAAGATCAGAACTGGGAAGCACTGGGTCTCCTTTGCCATGTCCAGCGTCTGGAAGCACGGTAGAAACCTTGTAAGATATTAGCAAGCCTTGCTTGAGATATTTTTCGTCGAGATGCCTATGACCAGTCAAGGGGCATAGGTGTACCGTTTCAGTGACCATCCGGCCGCGAGGAGCCCACCGTTGCGATACGAGCCCGACCTTATTCGTGAACACCCCGTGGCCGGGAGCCTGATGGAAAGCGCCTACCGGCGGCTCAAGCGGGACATCATCGAGCTGAGCCGGCCGCCGGGCGCGAACTTCACCGAGGCCGAGGTCGCGAAAACGCTGGGGCTGAGCAAGACCCCGGTCCGCGAGGCTCTCGCGCGGCTGCACCGCGACGGCCTCGTCCGTCCGTTGCCGCGCGCGGGGTACGTGGTTTCGGCCATCACGCTGGGGGACGCGACCGACCTGTGCGACCTGCGCGCGCTGCTGCAGTCGCAAGCCGCCGCGCTGTGCGCCGAGCGCGGACTGTCCGAACAGGACGGCCGGCGGCTCGCCGAGCTGGCCGTCGACACCGAAGAGGACCAGCTCGGCGGCCCCCGGTTCGAAGAACGATTCCGGGCCAACTACGAATTCGAAGCCCTGATCGCGAACGGCAGCGGGAACCACCGGCTGGCGGCCGCGTCGGTCGGTGTGCTCGACGAGATCGAGCGGATGATCCGGCTGAGCATCAAGCTGGACCCGTCGATGCCGCCCGAACGGATCCGCGAACGGCAAGCCATCGTGGACGCCATCGTTTCCCGCGACCCGGACGCGGCTCGCGCGGCCATGGCGCGCCGGACGGCCTCGGCGCGGCGCGAGATCGTCGGCGCGCTGGCCGCGAGCCGATCGATCACGGACGCCGAGATCGTGGTTCCCTGACGCCTCGGCGTCCCGGGCGGCGGGTCGCCGAGGTGGCCGACTGACCGCTGGCGGCTAAGGCTGTGGTGACTGTGATGTACGCGGTGTGCGTGATGTGCATGGTGCCCCCAGCGTCGATGGTGCCGCCAGCGTCGCCAGCCGGTTTCCGACCTCGGCGAGGTCGGTCTCGGCTCCGCCGTAGAGCAGCCGCGCGTGGCCGGACGGGCCGTGGAACGCGTCACCGGCGAGTCCGGTGATTCCGTGGTGCAGCAGAAGTTCTTCGAGGTCCCGGCCTCGTACGCCGAGGCGCGAGAAGTCGGGGAAGGCGAAGATTCCGGAGACCGGCCGGACCACGGGCAGTCCGGCGCGCTCGATCGCGTCGCACAGCACGTCGCGGCGGTGCCGGAACGTCGAGAACACGACATCGAGCCAGTCCTGCGGCCCCGCGATCACCGCGCACGCCGCCGCCTGCGGCACATCGCCCACGTTGATCACGTCCCACTCGTGGGCCCGGTGCACTCGCTCAAGCAGGTGCGCGGGCGCGTGTACGTAACCCACGCGCCATTGTGTGAACGCGTAGTTCTTGCTCAGGCTGGTCACCGTGACCAGCTCGGGCCACTCGTTCCGCAACGTCTGCTGCGGGACGTAACCAGGTCCACTGTGGACGTATCGGGCGTATGACTCGTCCGACAGCACCAGCAGCTCTTTTTCGGCGGCAAGGGCGAGGATCCGCGACAGCTCGGCACGCGACGGTGTGTGCCCGGTCGGGTTGTTCGGGTTGCACAGCAGGATCGCGCGCGTTCGCGGGGTCGTGGCCGCTGCGAGCGCGTCGACGTCCGTCGCCCACCCGTCTTCGGCCCGGCTGTGCACGTAGACGGGCCGGGCCCCGGCCATCCTGACCATGCCGTCGAAGAAGTAGGTCGGCGCCGGCACGAGCACCTCGTCACCCGGGGACAGCAGGGCCCGGAGTACCACGCTCATTCCCTGCTGTGCGCCGTGGGTCACGAGCAGCTCGCGCTCGGGATTCACCTCCATGCCGAAGTTGCGGCGCAGGTGAGCGGCCAGCACCCGCCGCAGTTCCGGCGACCCTTGTGACTGTCGCGGGACCACCCGCGCGGCAGCTTCCCGCACCGCGTCGACGACGTGGTCCGGCATGGGCAAGGCCGGTACTCCCGGCATCGGCACCACGGCCCGGGTCCGTGCTCGATCGACCAGAGCCAATGCCGGCAGCCGCTCCATCACGCCTCCTAGTATCTCAACGTATTTGATTGAGATACTAGCAGTGAATGTGCGCCATGGCAGACCTGCTCAATGGTTGCTGCTAGCGCTTCTTCCCGTCGTGACCGAGCTCTGTCAGGAGGCGCCGTGCGACGTCGACCACCGCAGCGCCCGCGACGGCCATCGGTTCGGGCGACCGCATCGACCTGGCCAGCACGAACGCGCCCTCCAGGCTGGTGACGAGTGCGATCGTCAGCACTCGTGCCTGCTCCGGCGGTAGGCCGAATCCCGCGAACTTCTTCGTGCCCGCCTCGATCCACGCGGCGAACACGTCGGCCGTCGCCATTCGCAGCGGTTCGTTGGTCGTGGCGACCTCCAGCGCGACCGTCGCGATGGGGCAGCCCTCGACGTAGTCGGTGTCCAGCAAGGTGGTCACGCCCGCGGCGAAGAAGGCTTCGATGCCACTGACGACGTCGTCGGCCGGGGCGATGAAAAGGTCGAACAGCTGCGCGTACTCCATGCCCGAGCGGCGGATGACCTCCTCGCCGAGCTGTTCCTTGCCACCGGGGAAGAAGTGGTACAGCGAGCCGAAAGGTGCGCCGGCCTTCTCGACGATCTGCTTCACACCCGTGCCGGCGTAGCCGCCGCGCCGGAACAGTTCGGCTCCTGCGGCCATGATGCGATCTTTCGTGCCAGTCACGGCACCGAGGATAGCTCCGGGACAGTAGAGCGTTCTATCGTCCGCTCGCCGAAGACCAGGTTCAGCACCACGGCCGTGACGCAACCCGCGCTGATGCCGGAGTTCAGCACCACCTGCAACGCCGCCGGGAAGCCGGAGTAGAAGCCCGGCATGGCGATGGGGATCAACCCGACCCCGAGCGACGCGGCGACGATCGCGACGTTGCCGGGGTGCTCGAACGACGCTTTCGCCAGCGTCCGCACCCCGCTCACCGCGACGCTGCCGAACAACACCAGACCCGCCCCGCCGAGGACCGGCTGCGGCACGAGCGCGACGATCCCACCCGTCAACGGGAACGCGCCCAGCACCACCAGCACCACGCCACTGGCCGCGACGACGTACCGGCTGAACATCCGCGTGAGCGACACGAGTCCGATGTTCTGCGCGAACGCTGTGCACGCGAAACCGCCGAAGATCGTGCTCAGTGCCGTGGCGAGCCCGTCCGCGCGCAGGCCGTCGGCCAGCGTCCGGCTCGTGGTGGGCCGCCCGACGATCTCGCCCAGCGCAAGCAGGTCCGCCGTGCTTTCCGACATCACCACGAGCATCACGATGAGCATGGACACGATCGCGGCGACGTCGAAGACCGGTGCGCCGAAGTGGAACGGCGTGACGATGCCGAACACCGGCGCCTGCTTGAGAGTCGAGGTGTCGATCTCCCCGAGCGGCCAGGCGAGCAGCGTCCCGGCGACGAGCCCGAGCAGCAGGGCGATCCGGCTCCAGAACCCGGAGAGGAACCGGGTGAACACGAGCACCGCGACGAGCGTGACGCCCGCCAGTAGCAGCCCGCCTGGGCGGGCCGCGGGTTTCTGCGCCGCGATCCACTGCACGGCCACCGGAAGCAGTGAGACGCCGATTAGCGTGATCACGGTGCCCGTGACCACCGGCGGGAAGAACCGGGTGAGTTTCGAGAAGAACGGCGCGAAGAGCACCACGAAGACGCCGCCGGTGAGCGTCGCGCCGTAGACGACCCCGAGCGCGTTCTCGGCGTGCTGCTGGGCGATGGACAGAATCGGGGCCACGGACGCGAACGTCACGCCGTTGACCAGCGGCAGCCGGGCTCCGAAGCGCCACACGCCGAGCGTCTGCAGGAGGGTGGCCAGTCCGGCGGTGAACAGCGAGGCGCTGATCAGCAGGCTCAGCTGTCCGGGTGACAGGCCGACGGCGGCGCCGATCACGAGCGGCGGGGCGACCACCCCGGCGTACATCGCGGCCACGTGCTGGATTCCGCCGAGCACCAGCTGCGGCCACGGGGGCCGCGCATCGACGGGGTGACGAGGAACTTCGGTGGTACTCGTGCCTGACATGCGCGGCTCCCGAGGGACCGTGAGTGCCGCCGCCGGTCAGAACCGGCGCCGGCACTCACGAGGGGTGGGGGTTACAGCACGGCGTCGGTCCAGGCCGGGCCGGGCTCTTCGGCTTCGTCGCGGACCACGGTGCCTTCGATGAGGCCGTAAGGGCGGTCCGCCGCGTAGAACACCTCGCCCGGGTTCTCGAGGCCGAACGGGCTGAGGTCGACGAGGAAGTGGTGTTTGTTCGGCAGGGAGAGCCGCACCTCGGCGACCTCCGGCCGCGCCAGCAGCACGGCCTCGCCCATCGCGTACAGGGTCTGCTGCAGCGAGAGGCTGTGTTTCGTCGCGAACGTCTCGAGCATCGTCCGCTTGATCTCGCGGTGGCTCTTCGCCCAGTCGATGCCTTCGCCCTGGTAGCGCCAGCGCGCGGTGACGGCGGTGGCCAGGATCCGGTCGTCGGTTTCGGCGAGCGTGGTGTACTCGTCGCGCGGGAACCCGTGGAACTCCGAGCCGGTGGACTTCAGTACCACGAGACCGTCCACACCGGACACTACGCGGACGAGGTCTTCCCGCACCGTCACCGTCGTGGTGCGGGTTTCGTCGCCGGAGCGGCTGAACGCGTGATCGTGCGGCACGCCGTCCACGGGGATGCGGTCCCACGCGTGCTCGGCGACGGTGATGCGCGCGGCGCGGATCTTTTCCTGCGTGCTCACGAAATGCCGGCCCAGCCGTAGCGCGAAGTCCTCGAGCTCGCCGACGTCCTGCTGTTTGGCGAACGCGTAGACGGTGTTCTTCTGCGTGTCGGTCGCCAGCACGGCGTGGTTGTCGCCGGTCAGGTGCGTGTCCGCGAGGTCGCCGCGCAGCGCCGTCGACACGGTGAGGTCGCGCAGGTGGTGCACCGGCCCGTCGCGGCGGACGGTGACGAGGCGAACCTCCGCCTTGCCGTACTGGTTGGGGCCCAGAGAGATTCCCACGGTCAGCTCCCGCGATAGGTCGAATAGGCGAACGGGCTCAGCAGCACCGGCACGTGGTGGTGCGCGGCGGGTTCGGTGATGCGGAACGTGATGGTCACGTCGGGGAAAAACGCTTCGGGCCCGAGGTAGGCGCCGGTGTCGAAAATCAGGCGGTAGACGCCGGCGTCCAGCGTATCGGGGCCGAGGTCGCGGATGCGGCCGTCGTCGTCGGTGCTGCCTTCGGCGATCGGCGTGCCGTCGCCGCGTTCGAAGAGCACGGCGATCCCGGCGGCCGGCTTGCCCGTGACGGTGTCGAGGACGTGGGTGGTCACCAAGCTCATGCGGGCCACCTCGACGGCACCGTGGTCATCGGAGAAATCATGCGCTGATCGCTTTCCGCAGGCGCAGCCCGGCGATCTTCGCCAGCTCCGCGCCCGCCACGTCGAGTTCGGTCTCCGGGTCGTTGGCCAGCCGCGACCGCAGGTTCGCCAGCAGCTCCGCACCACCGCTGCCGTTCGCGCACACGAGGAACACGTGGCCGAACCGCCGCTCGTACTCGAGGTTGGCCGTGGCGAACTCGTCCGCATTGTCCACACCGGACTGTTCGGACCTCGACCAGGCGGCGTCCGCGCCGGCGCTGGTCGGCTTTTCCCCGATTCGAGGGTGAGCGGCGATGGCGGCGCGCACCTCGTCACGGGTCAGGGTGAGCTTGCCGGCCGCCACGAGGGCGTCGAGGTCGGCATACGGCCGGCCGGCGAGGATCGCGTCGACCCAGCGCGGCACGGCAAGGCAGGCGGTCAGCGCGGGCCGGACCCGGTCCGGATCGGCGGAGTTGAACTCGGCGAGTGCGAGTGGCACGGGATCTCCTCGCGGCGGGGGAGCTGGTGCCTGCCGACGGTACGGCGCTCACCCTCCGCCGTCAACATTTTGTTGAACGTGCTGGTCAGTCGGCTTCCCGGTTGAGATAGTTGTAGACCGTGAACCGCGTGACCCCGAGCTCCTCGGCGACCGCCGAGACCGATTTGCGCAGGCCGAACGCGCCGCGCTCGCGCAACAGCCGCACCGCGCGCTGCTTGTCCGGCCGGTCGAGGTCGCCGAGCTTCGCGCCAAGCTCGCGTTCCACATCGGCGATGAGCCGGGCGAGCGCGCTGTTCAGTTCGACGGGCGGGGGTGGAGCCGGTTCGTCGGTGCGCCGCAGCTGCAGCGTCACCCTCGTGGCGCCGCCTTCGAGTGCGGCTCGCGCGATGTCCGGCAACGCGGCCATCAGGTCGTCGGCTGGGCCGCGCGCGAGCGTGCCGAGGGGACCGAAGTCGGTGTCGAGTCCGGCTTCGCGAGCGGCGTCCCGTGCGCGAACAGCGTGTTCCGGCGGGGCGCCCTCGGTCTGGAACGGTTCGCTCGTGAACTCGGCTTCTAGCTCCACTCGGTGACCGTAACGTGGAGGGTGCGGCGTTGACGAGACGAGAGCCGCGCGGCTAATCTCGGTCCGCGAAAGGAAATTTCCGTACTGTGAAACAACCCGCCGGTTTGCTCGCGGGGAGAGGAGTGTGCCCGCGATGGATCTCGTGGTGCGCGCCGCGCGGGCGGTGACGGCGGCCGGCGTCGGCCCGGCGACGGTGGGCGTGACCGGTGGCCGGATCGTCGCCGTGGAGCCGGGGATCGTCGACCTGCCGGCCGGCCGCGTGGTCGACCTCGCCGCCGACGAGGTGCTGCTGCCCGGGCTCGTGGACACGCACGTGCACGTGAACGACCCCGGCCGCGCCGAGTGGGAGGGTTTCGAGACCGCCACCCGCGCGGCCGCGGCCGGCGGCGTCACGACCATCGTGGACATGCCGCTCAACAGTCTGCCGCCCACGGTCGACGTGGCCGCGCTAAAGCTCAAGCGCAAGTCGGCCGCCGGCCGGGTCCATGTCGACGTCGGGTTCTGGGGCGGTGCGATTCCCGGCAATCTGGCCGAGCTGCGGCCGTTGCACGACGCCGGCGTATTCGGGTTCAAGTGCTTCCTGCTGCACTCCGGCGTCGACGAGTTTCCGCCGCTCGACGCCGAAGGACTCGAAGAAGCGATGCGCGAGCTGGCGGCGTTCGGTGCGCAGCTGATCGTGCACGCCGAGGACTCCGCGGCCATCGATGCCGCGCCGGATCCGCACGGCGAGAAGTACGCCGACTTCCTCAGTTCACGTCCCCGTGGCGCCGAGAATCTGGCCATCACGCACGTGATCGAGTCCGCCCGCCGCACCGGTGTGCGTGCGCACGTACTGCATCTGTCCTCTTCGGACGCCCTGCCGCTGATCGCGAGTGCGCGTCGAGATGGTGTGGCGCTGTCGGTGGAGACCTGTCCGCACTACCTCAGCTTCGTCGCGGAGGAGATCCGCGACGGCGCCACGCAGTTCAAGTGCTGCCCGCCGATTCGCGAGGCCGCGAACCGCGAGTTGTTGTGGCACGGCCTCGCCGACGGTGTGATCGACACGATCGTGAGCGATCATTCGCCGTGCACGCCGGAGCTCAAACGCTTCGACACCGGCGATTTCGGCGTCGCGTGGGGCGGGATCGCGAGCCTGCAGCTCGGTCTGCCCGCGGTGTGGACGCAGGCGCGTCAGCGCGGCTTCACCCTCGCCGACGTCGCGCGCTGGATGGCCGAACGTCCCGCCGGCCAGGTCGGCCTGACGCGCAAGGGCCGGCTCGCGGTGGGTTGTGACGCGGACTTCTCGGTGTTCGCGCCCGACGAGGCGTTTGTCGTCGACGTTGCGAAGCTGAAGCACCGCAATCCGGTGAGCGCGTACGACCAGCGACCGCTCGCGGGCGTCGTGCGGAGCACGTGGCTGCGCGGGGAACCGGTGACCGGCGAGGAACCGCGCGGCAAGTTGTTGACCCGAAACGATTGCTGAAGCCGCGGACCTGCTAGAGATGGAGGAGCACGTGTCGCACGACCGTCCTGAGTGGACAGCCCAGCCGGACCTTGCCTCCCGCGCGTTCGGCGGAACGGTGATGTGGGCGACCGACGAGCTGTTCGCCGAGAAGGAGAACCTCGTCAATCCCTGGCGTCCGGCGCACCGCGCCGAGACGTTCGGCCCCAAGGGACAGGTCTACGACGGCTGGGAGACACGCCGGCACCGCGAACCGGGCGACGATCAGGCCGTGCTGCGCCTCGGCGCGGCCGGGGTGGTGTCCGGTGTCGTGGTGGACACGGCGTTCTTCAAGGGCAACTACCCGCCGTTCGTGTCCGTGGCAGCCGCCGCGGTGCCCGGCTATCCGAGCCCGGCCGAGCTGTCGGACGTGGACTGGGACGTGCTCGTGGACCACGAGCCGGTGGCGGGGGACACCGAGAACTTCTTCAAGGTCTCGGCCGGGCGGCGCTACACGCACGTCCGGCTCACCCAGCACCCGGACGGCGGCGTCGCCCGCCTGCGCGTGCACGGTTCGCCCGTGCCGGATCCGAGCCTGCTGGACCCGCGCTCACTCGACCTGGCGGCGCTGGCGAACGGCGGCTTCGTCACGGGCTGCAGCAACATGTTCTACTCGTCGCCGAACAATCTGTTCTTGCCAGGGCTCGCCGCGCACCAGGCCGAAGGCTGGGAAACCGCGCGGCGTCGCGACGACGGCAACGACTGGGTGACCGTGCGCCTCGCGGGTGCCGGCATCGTCCGGTTCGCCGAGCTCGACACCAGCAACCTCAAGGGCAACGCCCCCGGTTGGGCTTCCGTCTCCGGACGGCTCGACGACGGCGAGTGGCAGCCGCTGCTGCCCCGGACCCGGCTGCAACCGGACACCCGCCACCGCTTCGCGCTGGAAGACGGCCCGCAGATCACCGAAGCCCGCCTCGACATCTACCCCGACGGGGGCATGGCGCGCCTGCGTCTCTACGGAGAGCTCACCAAACGCGGGCGCGAAACCGTGACCGGGCGCTTCGCCGAAACCACGGCCTAGGGTCAGGAGTTCGCGCCGGGCCGGTTGAGGTAGATCGAGGCGCACGAGAGCAGGATGCCGACCGCGAAGATGGTGGCGAGCCACCACGGCCCGCCGATTGCGAGATCCCACACCAATCCCGCCAGCATGAGCACAGCGGCGAGGGCGTTCCGGACTTGCAGCGGGGTCGGCTTGGCCATGCCGCCAGCCTCTCACGTGCCTGACCAGCCGTCTGACGCAGGGATCCACCGGACCCGGCACCGGGGACGCAGAACGCCGAACGCCGCCGTCGAACGCCGCCGTCGAACGCCGCGGCTTCGCCGTCGAACGCCGCCGCTGACCTTTCTTCGGTCAGGGTGCCGTCTGCCGCCGCGAGCTGATCACGCCCGTGTTGAAGCCCGCGAGGTGCAGGCCACCGGCGAAGCGTGCGTGCTCGATCTTCACGCACCGGTTCATGACGACGTCGAGGCCTGCTTTACGGCCACGGTCAGCTACCGCCTCGTGCCACAGGCCCAGCTGCAGCCACAGCGTGCGCGCGCCGGCCGCGATGGCTTCCTCGGCCACCTGTGGCAGGTCGTCGTGCTTGCGGAACACGCTCACCAGGTCGATCCCACCCGGCACGTCGGCCAGCGACGGGTACACGGGCTTGCCCAGTACCTGTGCCAGCCGCGGGTTGACGAAGTTCACCTGGTAGCGCGTGGACGACAGCAGGTACGTCGCGACGAAGTAGCTCGGCCGCGCGGGATTGTCCGAGGCGCCGACGACGGTCACCGACCGCGTGCGGCCGAGAAGGCGGCGCCGCTCCACCGCGGAGACGTCGTAACTCACTGCGCCACCGCCTTGTCCAGTGCTTGATCGAGATCCCAGAGGATGTCCTCGATGTCCTCGAGCCCGATCGACAGCCGGATCAGGTCCGGGCCGACGCCCGCGGCGGCGAGCTGCTCCTCGGACAGCTGCGCGTGTGTGGTCGAGGCCGGATGGATCACCAGCGTGCGCGCGTCGCCGACGTTCGCCAGATGCGACAGCAGCTCCACCGATTCCACGAACTTCTCGCCCGCCGCCCGGCCACCCTTGACGCCGAACGAGAAGACCGCGCCCGGTCCCGCGGGCAGGTACTTGCGCGCCAGTTCATGGTCGCGGTGGCTGGGCAGTCCGGCGTAGGCGACCCACGCGACCCGCGGGTCGGCGTCGAGGTACTCGGCGACGGCGCGCGCGTTGGCCACGTGCGCGTCCATTCGTTGCGGCAACGTTTCCACGCCCTGCAGCAGCAGGAACGCCGAGTGCGGCGACAGCACGGCACCGATGTCACGCAGCTGCTCGGCGCGCAGGCGGGTGCAGAACGCGTACTCGCCGAAGTTCTCCCAGTACCTGAGTCCTCCGTAGGAGTCGACGGTCTCGGTCATGCGCGGGAACTTCCCGTTGCCCCAGTCGAAACGCCCCGATTCGACGACGATCCCGCCGAGTGTGGTGCCGTGTCCGCCGAGGAACTTCGTGGCCGAGTGCAGCACGATGTCGGCGCCGTGCTCGATCGGGCGGCACAGGTAGGGCGAGGCGAGCGTCGCGTCGACCACGAGCGGGATGTCGTGCGCGTGGGCGAGGTCCGCGAGGCCGGCCAGGTCCGCGATCCGGCCGGAGGGGTTGCCGATCACCTCGGTGTAGATGAGGCGCGTGCGGTCGGTGACGGCCTTGGCGTAGTCCTCGACGCCGCCGTTCACGAACGTCGTCTCCACGCCGAACCGCCGGAGTGTGCCGGTGAGCTGAGTGACGGTGCCGCCGTAGAGACCGCCGGCCGACACGAGGTGGTCACCGGACTCGGCCAGTGCCGAGAAGGTGAGGAACTCCGCGGCCTGGCCGCTGGCCGTCGCCACGCCGCCGATGGCGCCTTCGAGGCTCGCGACGCGCTCTTCGAACGCCGCCACGGTCGGGTTTCCGATCCGGCTGTAGATGTTGCCGTACTTCTGCAGCGCGAACAGGTTGGCCGCGTCGGCCGCGTCTTCGAACACGAAGCTCGTCGTCTGGTAGATCGGCACCGCGCGGGCGCCGGTCGTGGGATCGGGCGTGCCGCCCGCGTGCAGGGCGCGGGTGCGGAAGCCCCAGGTGCGTTCACTCATCGGCTCGAACGCTACTCAGCCGGGCCGCCCACGGCCATCTCTCCCGGACCGTGGTCGTTCTCGGCAGTGACCGTTCGCGGTGACGCCCTCCTTCACCTGTCGGTTTTGCGCCACACGCTCACCGCGACCGCCAGCGTGACGTCCCGGCCCTGCGCCGCCTCCAGCCGTGCCCGGCGGTCGCCGCGGTCGAGGTGGAATCCGGCGGGGCCCATGGCGACCACGTTCCGCACCTGAGCGGCCGTGAAAGGCGCGACGTGGACGACGTCGGTGCGGGAGACGCGGTCGAAGCCGCCACCGAGAGCGGTCTCGAGACGTTCCTCCTTGCGATCGCCGACCGACAGCACGAGGTCGCCCAGTTCGGCCAGGTGCCCGGCCAGCGGGGTCGTGACGACGAGGAGTCCGCCGGGGGCGAGCACGCGGTGGAATTCGGCGGCGTTGCGCGGGGAGAAGACGTTCAGCACGACCGCGGCGGCGCACTCGGCCACCGGCCACGGTTCCCACAGGTTCCACACCACCGCGCCGAGGCGCGGGTGCGCGCGGGCCGCGCGGCGCAGGGCCACGGCGGACACGTCCAGCGCCAGCCCGGTGGCCGCGGGCGCGGCGTCGAGCACGCGCGCGAGGTAGTAGCCCGGGCCGGCGCCCGCGTCGACCACGAGCCCCTCGGCGTCCGGAACCGTGCGGGCGAGCTCGTCCGCCAGCGGTGCGTATGCGCCCGAATCAAGGAACGCCGACCGCGCTTGCACCATCGGCGTCGTGTCGGCCGTGCCGGACGGGATGCGTGCGTGCAGGAGGTTGACGTAACCCTGGCGGGCCACGTCGAACGAGTGCCGGTTTTCGCAACGCACAGTGCGATCCGCTAGGCCGACCGGGGCACGGCACACCGAGCACCGGAGCGCGGCCACGACCTGTGGTGGCAGTGGGTCATTTCCGCGTCGGGCCGAAGTCATGCGGTAATTCGACCACGACGTAACGCAACCGGACGCGCCGCCCCGGTGCCCGGGAAACGTCACCGTAACAAGCCCGCCCCCACAGTTCACGCCCGCGAAACGTTCTGCGCCGCCTCGTGAAACACCGGGAACCAAGACTTCCGTGTCAGTTGCCGATGGCACGGGAGGACAATTGTGCTGAACGCAGGAGACACCGCGTGGGTGCTGGCCGGCGCCGCGCTGGTCATGCTCATGACACCCGGATTGGCGTTCTTCTACGGCGGCATGGTCCGCGCGAAGAGCGTGCTGAACATGCTGATGATGAACTTCATCGCGCTCGCTGTGGTGGGCGTGCTGTGGGTCCTCTTCGGATTCTCGATGTCCTTCGGCGACGACGCGTTCGGCGGACTGGTCGGGAACTTCGACCTCGCCGGGCTCACCGACGCCTTCGGAAAGCTGGTCGGCTACGCGAGCGACGGGCCGCCACCGGTTCCGTGGCCGGGCCCGGATGCGTTGCCGCTGCTGGCGTTCTGCATGTTCCAGCTGATGTTCGCCATCATCACACCCGCGTTGATCTCGGGTGCGATCGCGGACCGGGCCAAGTTCTGGGGCTGGACGCTGTTCGTGGCGATCTGGGTCGTCATCGTCTACTTCCCCGTGGCCCACTGGGTTTTCTCCTTCGACGGCTTCGTCGGACCCGACGCGGTCGGTGGCTGGATCGCGAACAAGCTCAAGGCCCTCGACTTCGCCGGCGGTACCGCGGTCCACATCAACGCCGGCGCCGCGGGCCTCGCGCTCGCGATCGTGCTCGGCAAGCGCAAGGGCTGGCCGAAGGACACCGGCCGCCCGCACAACGTGCCCTTCGTGCTGCTGGGCGCTTCGCTGCTGTGGTTCGGCTGGTACGGCTTCAACGCCGGTTCGTCGCTGGCCGCCAATGACCTCGCGGCCGTCGCGTTCACCAACACCACCGTCGCGACCGCGGCCGCCGTGCTCGGCTGGCTCCTCGTGGAGCAGCTCAGGTTCGGCAAGCCGACCACGCTCGGCGCGGCGTCCGGCGCCGTCGCCGGTCTGGTCGCGATCACGCCGGCTTGTGGTTTCGTGAGCCCGCTCGGCTCGATCGCGATCGGCGTCATCGCCGGGGTGCTGTGCGCGCTGGCCGTCTCGCTCAAATACCGGCTCGGGTTCGACGACTCGCTCGACGTCGTCGGCGTCCATCTCGTCGGCGGGCTCGTCGGCACGGTCCTCATCGGATTCTTCGCGACCACGAAGGTGAACTCCGCAGGCGCCGACGGGCTCTTCTACGGGGGCGGCTGGAAACAGCTGGGCATCCAGGTCATCGCGGCTCTGTCGGTGCTCGCGTACTCGTTCATCCTGACGCTGATCATCGGCTTCGCGATCAAGAAGGCCGGCGGTTTCCGCGTCAGCACCGAGCACGAGGTGAGCGGTATCGACGAGGCCCAGCACGCGGAGAGCGCGTACGACTTCACGGGCATTGGCGGCCTCGGCCACGCCCCGACGTTCCCGGCGAAGCCCGTCCCCGCCACCCCGACGAAACTCGAGGAGACGAAGGCATGAAGCTCATCACCGCGATCGTCAAGCCGTTCACGCTCGACGACGTCCGTTCCGGGCTGGAACAGCTCGGCGTGCTCGGGATGACCGTGAGCGACGTCCAGGGTTACGGCAGGCAGAAGGGCCACACCGAGGTCTACCGCGGCGCCGAGTACTCGGTGGACTTCGTGGCCAAGCTCAAGATCGAGGTCGTGACGGACGATTCGAACGTCGAGAAGGTCCTCGACGCCGTCACCTCGGCCGCGCACACCGGCAAGATCGGCGACGGCAAGGTGTGGGTGACGCCGGTCGAGACCGTGATCCGGGTCCGCACCGGCGAGCGCGGAGCGGATGCGCTGTAGGTGATGACCGACGGGGGTGAGCTGGTCCGGGCCGTCGAGCGGCTGCTCGAGGGCCGTCACGGGCCGTCCGCGTTGCGGGCGGCGCTGGTCGATCTGTTCGAGTTCTGGCTCGCGAAGGCCGCGGCGGCGGCCGGTGTGGACAGCACCGGCGACGCCGAGCCGGTCGCCTTGGTCGCCGTCGGCGGGCTGGGGCGGCGTGAGCTGGTGCCGTTCTCCGACCTCGACCTCGTGCTGGTACACAACGGAAACCCGCGCGTCGGCGAGCTCGCCGACGCGTTGTGGTACCCGCTGTGGGACGCCCGGCTCGGGCTCGACCACTCGGTCAGGACGCCGGGTGAAGCGCTCAAGGTGGCCGCGGAGGATCTGCGCACGCAGCTCGGTCTGCTCGACGCCCGGCACGTCGCCGGCGACACCGAGCTGACCGGGCGCGTCGCGGCCGCGGCCCGAGACCAGTGGCGGCGCACGGCCCGCAAACGGCTCGGCGAGCTCGAAGACTCGGTCCGCACGCGCTGGCGGCGGACGGGCGAGATCGCGCAGTCGGCCGAACCGGATCTCAAGCACGGGCGCGGCGGGTTGCGCGATTTCGCCGTGCTGGAGGCGTTGGCGCTGGCGCAGCTCACCGCGCGGCCGGGCGAGGAACTGGTCGCGGCGAAGACGTTGCTGCTCGACGTGCGCACGGAGCTGCGGCGGGAGCTGCGCCGGGAACGCGACGTACTGAGCGCGCCCGAGGCCGAGGTCGTCGCCTCCGAACTCGGTTTGCCGGACCGATTCGCCTTGGCCCGCAAGCTTTCCGGCGCGGGCCGGACGATCGCCTACGCCGTCGACGTCGCGCTGAGGTCCACTGTGGAACCACCGCGCACCCGGTTCGGGCGGAGGCCGTCGCGGACCCCGCTCGCCGAGGGCGTGGTGCTGCACGGCGACGAGGTGTCGCTGGCTCGCGACGTGGTGCCCGCCAAGGACCCGGCGTTGCTGCTGCGCGTCGCGGCCGCATCGGCGCGCACCGGGAAACCCGTGGCGCACGGTACTTTGCGCACGCTGGCCGACTCCGCGCCGGAGCTGCGCGCGCCGTGGCCCGACGACGCGCGCAACGCGCTCGTCGAACTGCTGGGCGCCGGCGAGGGGCTCGTCGACGCCGTCGAGGCGCTCGATCGTACGGGTCTGTGGGCGCGGCTGTTCCCGGAATGGGGCGCGGTACGCGACCTGACGCCGCGCTCGCCGGTGCACCAGTGGACGGTGGACCGGCATCTCGTGCAGGCGTGCGTGGAGGCGGCCAAGCTGACGACCACGGTCTCGCGCCCGGACCTGCTGCTCATCGGCGCGCTGCTGCACGACATCGGCAAGGGCCGCGACGCAGACCACTCCGAGCTCGGCGCCAGCATCGCCGGGCAAGTCGCCACGCGCCTCGGGCTGCCGCCGTCCGACGCCGCCACGGTCGCGGCGATGGTCCGCCACCACCTGCTCCTGCCCCACACCGCGACGCGGCGCGACATCGCCGATCCGGCGACGGTGTCCCGGGTGGTCAAGACCCTCGGTGGCGACGTCGTCCTGCTCGAACTCCTGCACGCGCTCACGCAGGCCGACTCGCTGGCCACCGGCCCGGGCGTCTGGACCGACTGGAAGGCCCGCCTGCTGGCCGACCTGGTCGCTTCGTGCGAACAAGCCTTGCGTGGCAAGGGTTTCACCGCTCCGGAGCCGCTGGACGCGGCCGAGCGCGAACTCCTGGCCGACGCGGTCGGCTCGGGTCTGGGCGAGGTCCGCATCACCGCGGAGGGCAAGGTCGTCACGGTCGCGCTGGCCGCGCCCGCTCGCGTCGAGCTGCTGGCGCCCGCCGCGGGCGTGCTCGCGCTCAACTCGCTGGAAGTCCACGCGGCTGTCCTGCGCGACCGCGTCGGGGTGTTCACCGCCTCCCCGAAATTCGGGTCACTGCCCGAACCGACGCTCCTGCGCGAACAGTTCTCCCGGGCGCTCGCCGGCACCCTGCCCCTGACCCAGCGCCTGGCCGCGAAGGAACGCGACTACGCGAACGCGTCCTCGTCGCCGGTGGCCCCCAAAGCGCTCTGGTTCGACGACGAAACCAGCGGCTCCGACACCGTCGTCCTCGAACTGCGTGCCGCCGACCGCATCGGCCTGCTCTTCCGAATGGCCCGCGCCCTGAGCCGCTCGGACGCCATCGTCCACTGGGCCAAGGTCACCACGCTCGGGGGCGCGGTCGTGGACTCCTTCGCCGTTTCCCCGCGCACCGGCCCCGTGGACGAGGCCTGGCGCGCGAAGGTGGAAGACGCGGTACTCGCCGCGGCTTCGTGACCCCCGTACTCGCCAAGATCGTTGAGCACCCGCCCTGACCAGCCCGGTTGTCGATTTCCGCCATCACACGATCGGGGTGTCGGACACGCGCGGGCCGCCTCCGGTGGCACTATGGCGCGGGTCCGGCGGCGTGGGGTGCGGAAGGGCGGGGTGAAGCGGGTGCGGGGTCACGAGCAGAACCTCCCGAGGCTTTCGCTGCCGCCGACCGTGGTGGCGGGGCATCTGCGGGCGTGTGCGGAGGAGCTGGCCGGGTCGTTGCGTGGTGACGGACAGCCGGCGACGCTCGGTGAGCTGGCCGAGGTCGTGACCCAGCTGGTCGCCGGGCAGCACGCGCTGGCCCACGCGCTGGCCGGGCTCGCGGGACGCGTGGACGTGCGCAACGGCGCGCTGGCGGCCGCGGCGGCGGTGGACGTCGAGGTGGTCACGGAGGTGCTCCAGGCGGCGGCGTGCGCGGTGGGCTGTTCGGCCGAAGCGCTGGCCGAGGTGGAGCCGTCGTTCGAGACGGTGAGCGAATCCGCGGGTCGCGACACCCGGTTGTAGCTGTCGCTCACGCGGCCGACACCGCCATGCGGTTGCTGAAAGCGCCGCACCGGCGCACGGTGAGTGGTTCAGTGGATTCCGTCGCGGGCCGCCTACGTTCGTTGCCCGTCGGGCTCGGCTTGAGTAGATCTACGCAGTGCTCATTGGGGGTCTTCACGCTGCCCGACCTGGCCCGCCGCACGGCAGACTGCTCCCCAGCGCAAGGCGGAAGACCGTTCGCCCGGTACTGGGGGTCTGGCGAGCGGGCGACGGATCACCGCCGAGCGTGCACGCGGCGGAAGGCTCCCGGGGAGGTGCGCCCTTCCGCCAAGGTTCCGGGGCCGGCCGTGGGGAGCGGCTTGTCCCGGAACCCCTGGGGGGCTCGAACTGACCGCTGGAGCACGAGCAGCGTGCACAGCGCCGTCATCCGGCCGCGGTGGGGCCGGAAGCGACACGCCTCAACGGCCGTTCTCGTCGGCATCGGCCCTCGGCTCGGCCAGCTCCGCACGCCGCGTCGCCGCTGAGGCAATCCGCGGATGGTTACGGATTCCGCTGCGCTCACGGACCAACTTTCCTGCCGTGCCTGGAACTTTCCGAGCCAGGTATTACGCTCGGGCGCACTGACCTTCCGAAGAAGGTTCGCGCACGTGCGAGGCCGGTCGGCGCGGACCGCTACGCTGGGAGATTGCCGGGGTCGCCGTGCGATGGCCCCGGTACGCGAACGACGACCCACCTGGAGCGTGCACACCCGTGTTCGACACCCTCTCCGATCGGCTCACCGGGGCCCTGCAGACCCTGTCGCGCAAGGGCAGGCTGTCCGACGCCGACATCGACGCCACCGCGCGCGAGATCCGCATCGCGCTGCTGGAGGCCGACGTCGCGCTGCCGGTGGTCAAGGAGTTCATCGCCCGGATCAAGCAGCGGGCCAAGGGCGCCGAGGTCTCGCAGGCGCTCAATCCCGCGCAGCAGGTCGTCAAGATCGTCAACGAGGAGCTCGTCGGCATCCTCGGCGGTGAGACCCGC
This sequence comes from Amycolatopsis sp., assembly GCA_035551175.1. Taxonomy (GTDB): domain Bacteria; phylum Actinomycetota; class Actinomycetes; order Mycobacteriales; family Pseudonocardiaceae; genus Amycolatopsis. The sequence goes on from DASZNR010000082.1 coordinate 31,537, forward strand.
CGGCTGAACCTCGCGAAGAACCCGCCGACGGTCATCATGCTCGCGGGCCTCCAGGGTGCCGGTAAGACGACGCTCGCGGGCAAGCTCGCGATGTGGCTCAAGAAGCAGGGCCACGCGCCGATGCTGGTGGCGTGCGACCTCCAGCGCCCCAATGCCGTCACGCAGCTGCAGGTCGTCGGTGAGCGCGCCGGTGTCGTCACCTTCGCGCCGGAGCCGGGCAACGGCGTCGGCGACCCGGTCGACGTCGCCCGCCGCGCGATCGCCGAGGCCAAGCACGCACAGCACGACGTCGTGGTGGTCGACACCGCCGGCCGGCTGGGCGTCGACGAAGAGCTGATGAAGCAGGCCGCGGACATCCGCGACGCCGTGCAGCCCGACGAGACCCTGTTTGTCGTCGACGCCATGATCGGCCAGGACGCCGTGACCACGGCCGAGGCGTTCCGCGACGGCGTCGGCTTCACCGGCGTGGTGCTCACGAAGCTCGACGGCGACGCCCGCGGTGGTGCCGCGCTTTCGGTGCGCGAGGTCACCGGCCAGCCGATCCTTTTCGCGTCCAACGGCGAGAAGCTCGAGGACTTCGACACCTTCCACCCCGACCGGATGGCTTCCCGCATCCTCGGGATGGGCGACGTGCTGACCCTCATCGAGCAGGCCGAGCAGCACTTCGACCAGGAGCAGGCCGAGAAGGCCGCGGAGAAGCTGTCGAGCGGCCAGCTGACGCTGGAGGACTTCCTCGAGCAGATGCTCGCCGTGCGCAAGATGGGCCCGATCGGCAACCTGCTGGGCATGTTGCCGGGCGCGGGCCAGATGAAGGACCAGCTCTCGCAGGTCGACGACAAGCAGCTCGACCGGCTGCAGGCGATCATCCGCGGGATGACGCCTGCCGAGCGCGAGAACCCGAAGATGATCAACGGCTCGCGGCGTCTGCGCATCGCCAATGGTTCGGGTGTCACCGTCCGCGAAGTCAACGACCTGGTCAACCGGTTCTTCGAAGCACGCAAGATGATGTCGCAGATGGCCGGGCGCTTCGGCTTCGGCGGCGGTGGCGGCAGCAAGACGCGCAAGGGCAAGAAGGGGAAGAAGGGCAAGGGGCGCGGTCCCACGCAGCCCAAGGTCCGGGGTGGTTTCCCCGGCGGCATGCCGATGCTGCCTCCGGGCGGGATGCCCTCCGCGGGCGGCGGGATGCCCGACCTTTCGCAGCTGGGCGGCATGAACGACGCGCCCGGCTTCGATCCGTCGAAGTTCAAGCTCCCGAAGAATCCGGGCAACAATTGAGGGCGCTCCACGTCTCCGGCACGGTGCTGCCGGACGGTGAACGGCGGGACCTGTGGTTCACCGATGGCCGGATCTCGTTCGACCCCGTCCCCGGCGCCGAGACGCTCTCGACCGGCGGATTCGTCGTGCCGGGTCTCGTCGATGCCCACTGCCACCCCGGCCTCGCCCCCGACGGACCGGTGCCGGTCGAGGTCGCCGAGCAGCAGGCCGTGATGGACCGCCGGGCGGGCACGCTGCTGATCCGCGACTGCGGCCTGCCGATCGACGTCCGTTCGCTGCAGGAGCGTGCCGACCTGCCCACGATCATCCGCTGCGGCCGGCACATCGCGCTGCCCAAGCGCTACATCCCGGGCCTGGCGGTCGAGCTCGACGCGCCCGAGTTGCTGCCCGAGGCCGTCGCCGAGCAGGCGCGCGACGGCGACGGCTGGGTGAAGCTCGTCGGCGACTGGATCGACCGCGGTGTCGGTGACCTGGCGCCGCTGTGGCCGCTGGACGTGCTCACCGAGGCCATCCGGGTCGCCCACGAACTGGGCGCCCGCGTGACGGCCCACGTCTTCGGCGAAGCGGCACTGCCGGACCTCATCGAGGCCGGCATCGACTGCCTCGAACACGGCACCGCGCTCAACCCGGACGAGCTCGCCCAGCTGGCGCGGCGCGACGTCGCGCTCGTGCCCACGCTGATCAACATCGAGAACTTTCCCGGCATCGCCGACAAAGCCGGGAAGTATCCGGCGTACGCCGCGCACATGCGCGCGTTGCACGCCGGCGTCGGCGAGATGGTGTCCACGGCCGTCGAGGCGGGCGTTCGTGTCTTCGCCGGCACGGACGCGGGCGGCATGGTCGACCACGGCCTCATCGCCGACGAGATCGACGCCCTGCACCGTGCGGGCATGACCCGTGAGCAGGCGCTGGCGAGCGCGTCGTGGGCGGCCCGCGACTGGCTCGGCCGCCCCGGCATCGAAGACGGCGCACCGGCCGACGTCGTCGTGTACCCGGCGGACCCCCGTGAAGACCTGGCAGTGTTGCGTCACCCGGCGCACATCGTGCTCGGCGGCGTCGTCTATTCCTGAGCTGGAACTCGAACCGGCGATCGGTCCGTGATCGTCGGCGTACTGTGCGAAGTCCTTCTGACAGTTAGGCTCGAGCGGTGAGCCGAGCGATCACCGGAGGGGCGGCGTGACGACTTCGCAGCCGGGCGCCACGCCGATCGATCCGGACGAGCTGGCGGGCGCACCCGAATTTCCCTCGCACCGCTGGGGATTCGGCGCATTCCTGCTCGTGGAGGCGGTGCTCATCGCATCCGCCGCATTCGTCAGCGCGGTACTCGGCGATCCACCGGCCGGGCAGCCGTTGCCCATCCGCACGGTTCTGCTCGGCACGATGCTGCCCGCCATGATCGCCGCCGGCGTCGCGCTGCTGGTCACCGTCGTGCGCGGCAATGGACCCCGGCTCGATCTGCGGCTCGAATGGCGCTGGGGCGACGTCAAAGTCGGGTTGAAATTCGGCCTCCTGGGACTGGTGCTCACGTCGCTGAGCGCCTACGTGTGGACCGAGATCGTCGGCTCCGCCAACGCGACCTCGACGATCAGTGCGCTCGTGGACGACCGGAAGATGTCGTTGTCGGCGGCGATCGTGACGTTCGTCTACCTGTGGCTCGTCGGGCCGATCTGCGAGGAGATCATCTACCGGGGCCTGCTGTGGGGTGCGGTCGAACGGATGCAGTGGCGCAGTGAACGCTGGGGCCGCGTCGCCGCGTTCCTGCTGTCCACGGCCGTCTTCGCGGCCAGTCACCTCGAACCGCTGCGCACGACGCTGCTGCTGGTCATCGCGGTGCCCATCGGCCTCGCGCGCTTCGCCACGGGCCGGCTGGCGGGCAGTGTCGTGGCACACTCGATGAACAACTTCCTGCCCTCGGCGGCGATCCTGCTCTCGTCGCTCGGGATCGCGTCGTTCTGAGCCCGTGCGCAGGCACTTTCGAGCCGTCTGGCAGAATGTTCGCTTGCCCGCTTCCGTCCGGACCCTCTCACCGTTCGGGAGCTCCTGACCTTCGGGTGCCCGAGACCGTGTCCCCACGCGGCCGAGGCGCGCCCACCTGCACCAGAGAGCAACGAGGAGTACCCACACCCGTGGCCGTCAAGATCAAGCTGCAGCGCCTCGGCAAGATCCGTGCGCCGTACTACCGCATCATCGTCGCCGACGCGCGCACCCGCCGGGACGGCAAGGCCATCGAGACGATCGGCAAGTACCACCCGAAGGA
>DASZNR010000083.1:0-54285 GCA_035551175.1 Amycolatopsis sp.
CAGGCCCCGGTCGAGAACCCCCCCGGTTCTCCCGGGGCCTGACTGCTATACCCAGACCCTTCACACACCCCGCATCCGGCATCTCGTATCCACCGCGGCTGCGCCCGACCCAGCATTCGCCGGCTCACCCGCCACACCCCCCGCCGCGAACACCCTCACCAGACCGCCGCCAAGCCTGAGCGATACACCCAGACCCTTCTCACATCCCGCATCCTCCGCCGCTGCTCCGCGGTCGGCTCACCACCAAGGTGCGCCCCGCCCAGTAGCCGGCTCACCAGACGAGCCCGAGACAACGGCCTCCAAGACCACCGCGGTTAGAAGCCGCCAGAATCACCGGCAAGCAAAATCACCGGCGACCAGCCGAGCGACCACCAACCAGGCGCCACCGCCGCCCAAGCTGGACCGGCGGTCCGTACCCTGGAAACCGTGACTCGTCTGCTCATCATCCAACCCGACGCCGGTGACCCCCTCGGCCCGCTCGGCGGCTGGTTCACCGAAGCCGGCGCAGAGCTCGACGTGCGGCAGCCGCCCGCCGACGAGGTGCCGGCGAGCGTCGACGGCTACGCAGGTGTCGTGTGCCTCGGTGGGGGCATGGGTGCCGTCGACGACGACGAACACCCGTGGCTCGCCGACGTTCGCAAGCTTCTCGCCGAGGCGGCCGGGAAGAAGCTGCCGACGCTCGGCATCTGCCTCGGAGCCCAGTTGCTCGCGGTGGCGACCGGCGGACAGGTGGCGGTGGGGGAGGAGGGGCCGGAGGTCGGCCCGGCCCTCGTCGCCAAGAAGGATGCCGCTTGGACCGATCCGCTCTGGGCCGAGCTACCGCTGATGCAGGACGTGATGCAGTTCCACAACGACGTCGTCAAGCGGCTTCCGCCGGGTGCTGAGCTGCTCGCGTCGGCGCCGCGCTACCAGAACCAGGCCTACCGGCTGGGCGCGTGCGCCTACGGTGTCCAATTCCACATCGAGACGACACCTGAGGTTGTGTGCCGCTGGGCGGATCACGAGCCGGAGATGGCGAAGCTCACTCGGCCGGGCGCCTTGGAGTCCGACCGGCTGGCCGAGGTGCACATGGACATCGCCGAGACCTGGCGGCCGTTCGCTCACCGGTTCGTCCGAATGGCCGACGGTGAGCTCGCCCCCGCACCGGAAAGTCAGCGGTCGTTGCCGCTCGCCTAACGATTGATGTCCGGATCACTAACGCTGCGTTGACGTTTCACTCGATCGTTCAGGTACCTTGCGAGAGGTGTTTCCGTAGGTTCGGAGGTCGGGGTGGCCCCCTCGCTGCTGGTTGTCGTCGTGATCGTCACGGCTCTGGTATTCGACTTCACCAACGGGTTCCACGACACAGCCAACGCGATGGCGACGTCGATCGCCACCGGCGCGCTCCGGCCCAAGGTCGCCGTCGCCATTTCGGCGGTGCTGAACCTCGCCGGAGCGTTCTTATCCGTCGAGGTCGCGAAGACAATCTCAAGCGGCCTCGTGGACGAGACGAAGATCGGGCCCGCCACCGTTTTTGGCGGGCTCGTTGGTGCGATCGTGTGGAACCTCGTCACGTGGTACGTCGGGCTCCCCTCGAGTTCGTCGCACGCGCTGTTCGGCGGCCTCATCGGCGCCACCTGGGTTTCGGCGGGTGCGGACTCCGTCCATTTCGGCAAGATCGTCGAGAAGGTTCTGGTGCCGGCCGCCGCGTCGCCGGTGATCGCCGGGATCGTCGCGGCCGCGTTCACGTACGCCGTCTACAAGTTGTTCGTACGTAAGCGCGGCGGGCGCGGGTTCCGCGTCGGCCAGATCGTCTCCGCCTCGCTCGTGTCGCTCGCGCACGGCACCAACGACGCACAGAAGACCATGGGCGTCATCACTCTCGTGCTGGTCTCCGCCAGGATGCTGCCCACGGGCTCGGCTCCGCCGATCTGGGTGATCGTCAGTGCCGCGTCGGCGCTCGCGCTCGGCACGTACCTCGGCGGCTGGCGCATCACCCACACACTCGGCAGAGGCCTCACCGACATCGAAGGTCCACAAGGCTTCGCGGCCCAGACGAGCAGTGCGGCCGTGATCCTGCTTTCGTCGCACTTCGGGTTCCCGCTCTCGACCACGCATGTCTGCTCCGGCGGCATCGTCGGCTCCGGCGTCGGCCGCCGCGAGGCGCCGGTGCGCTGGCGCATGGCAGGCCGGATGGTCGTCGCGTGGCTGTTCACGCTGCCGGCGGCCGCGCTCGTCGGCGCCGCGGCGGGCAAGCTCGCGTCGTTCGGCGCGGCGGGCACGATCGGCGTCGGCATCGTCGGGATCGCGGTCGGTTCCGGCATCTACCTGCTCTCGCGCCGCAAGCCCGTCACGGCGCACAGCTTCCACGTTCCCGAACCCATGCCCGCGGGCCCGGAGCCCGACCGGCTCGCCGCCTGAAGGCGCGCCCAGCCTGCCCCGCGGTGCCGCATCCGGCTACGGTTAAGGGGATGGCAGAGCGTGCGCGGACCGTGGCTTCGGCGGCCAGGTACGGCTTCACCGACATCCGGGCCGACGACCGGTTGCGCGCGGCGGGTTGGTGGGACGCCGCGGGACCGGTCGACGGTTCCGCCGACGTGCTCGTGGCCCTGTCGAAAGCCGCCGACCCGGATCTTGCCCTCCAGGCACTCGACCGCATCCGCGAAGCGGACGAAACCCGGTGGCCGGAGCTCGAACGAACCCTGCGCGAGAACCGCACGTTCCGAGGGCGGCTCGTGTCGGTTTTGGGCACCTCGACCGCGCTGGGCGACTTCCTCGCCGCCAACCCGGGCGAATGGCGCTGCCTCGCCGAGCACCGCTGCACCGTGCCCGAGCAGTTCGCCGACCGCCTCCTCGAAGACCTCCGCCAGGACGACGGCACGTATCTCACCGGCACTGCCGCTGAGCAGGCGCTGCGCACGGCCTACCGGCGCCTGCTGCTCGGCGTCTCGGCAGCCGACCTCGGGCACCTGGTGGAAGCCGGGCTCGACCACCCGACGTTCAAGGACGTCACGAACCACCTCACCCTCCTGGCCGAAGCCGCGCTCCAAGCTGGCATCGCCGTGGCCGAGGCCGAAGTCGGGACGCCGGCCAACGGCGCGCTCGCCGTGATCGCCATGGGCAAAACCGGCGGCCGCGAGCTCAACTACGTCAGCGACGTCGACGTGATCTTCGTCGGCGCCGGAGACCTCGCCGTGGCGACGCGGCTGGCTAGCACGATGATGCGCGTGGTCGGCAAGGCCTGTTTCGAGGTCGACGCGGCGCTGCGGCCCGAAGGCAAGAGCGGCGCGCTCGTGCGGACGCTCGAAGGCCACACCGCCTACTACCGGAAGTGGGCGAAGACCTGGGAATTCCAGGCGCTGCTGAAAGCTCGGCCGGTGGCGGGTGACGCCGAGCTGGGCCGCGCGTACGCGGAGATGGTCGCGCCGATGGTGTGGTCGGCCGCGGACCGTGAGAACTTCGTGACCGAGGTTCAGCAGATGCGCCGCCGCGTGGAGGACCACGTGAGCGCCGAGCACGCCGAACGCGAGCTGAAGCTCGGCCGCGGCGGCCTGCGGGACGTCGAGTTCGCTGTGCAGCTGTTGCAGCTCGTGCACGGCCGCGTCGACCCCGCGCTGCGCTCGGCGTCCACGATGGAAGCGCTGACGGCGTTGGGCGAGGGTGGCTACGTCGGGCGCGCGGACGCCGCGGAGATGGAGACGTCGTACGAGTTCCTGCGCACCGTCGAGCACCGCCTGCAGCTTCGCCGGTTGCGCCGCACGCACCTGTTCCCCGAGGCGACGGACACCGGCGAGCTACGCATTCTCGCCCGCGCCTGTGGAATCCAGCCCACGCGCGGCCGTACCCGGGGCGCCCAGCTGCTCGCCGAGTTCCGCCATCACGCGCAGAGCATTCGGCGGCTGCACGAGAAGGTCTTCTACCGGCCGCTGCTGCAGTCGGTCGCGAACGTGCCGACGGAAGCGTTGCGGCTCACCACGAAACAGGCGGCCAGCCGGCTCAGCGCACTCGGCTACGCGGCGCCGGAAGGCGCGCTGCAGCACATCAAGGCGCTTACCGCCGGAGTCTCGCGGCGCGCGGCGATCCAGCAGGCGCTGTTGCCCGTGCTGCTCGATTTCCTCGCCGACACACCGGATCCGGACGGTGGGCTCCTGTCGTACCGCAAGGTTTCCGAGGCGTTGGAAGACACTCCGTGGTACCTGCGCGTGCTCCGCGACGAGGGCACGGTCGTCGAACGGCTGGCGTTCCTGCTCGGGACGTCACGGTTGGTGCCGGATCTGCTGGTCCGTGCGCCGGAAGTGTTGCAGCTGCTGGGCGAACCGGCGCGGCTCACCGGGCGCCGGCCGGCGGAGGTGGCGACTTCGCTGCGTGCGGCCGTGCGCCGGCAGCCGGGCCTGAACGCCGCGGTCGCGGCGGCGAGATCGTTGCGACGCCACGAACTCCTCCGCGTCGCGTGCGCGGATCTGCTGGGCATGGTGGACGTGCCGACAGTGTGCGAGGCGCTGTCGAGTGTCTGGGTCGCCGTGTTGCAGGGCGCGCTCGAAGCGGCGTACCGGCAGCGGCAGACGGAGCTGGGCCGCACGCCGGCGACCGTCGCCGTGATCGGGATGGGCCGGCTCGGCGGCGCCGAACTCGGGTACGGCTCCGACGCCGACGTGTTGTTCGTCTGCGAGCCGGCGGACGGCGTGTCGGATTCGGACGCGGTGAAGTTCGCGTCGTCGGTCGCCGAGACCGTGCGGAAGATGCTGGGCGCGCCGAGTTCCGATCCGGCGCTACTGGTCGACGCGGACCTGCGGCCGGAAGGACGCAGCGGCCCGCTCGTGCGCACGCTCGACTCCTACCGCGCGTATTACCAACGCTGGGGCGAAATCTGGGAGGCGCAGGCGCTGCTGCGCGCCCGGTTCGTCGCCGGCGACGAGGATCTGGGGGAGCGGTTCATAGCGATGATCGACGCGATCCGCTATCCCGAAGGCGGCCTCGACCCCACACACGCACGGGAGATCCGGCGCATCAAAGCACGCGTGGAAACCGAGCGGCTACCCCGCGGCGCGGACCCGACCCGCCACACCAAGCTCGGCCGCGGCGGGCTCGCGGACGTCGAGTGGACCGTGCAACTGTGGCAACTGCGTCGCGCGCACGAGGTGCCGAGCCTGCGCACGACATCGACGCTCGACGCGCTGACCGCGCTGGGGGAGGCGGGAATCGCGCCCGCCGAAGCGGTGGAGTCGTTGCGGGAGGCGTGGTTGCTGGCCACGCGCGTGCGCAACGCGGGCATGCTGGTGCGCGGCAAGGCGGTCGACGAAGTGCCCGGCAGCGGGCGTGACCTGGCTGCCGTGGCGCGCGTGTTCGGTTACACCGTCGACGACGATCCCGGCGAATTCCTCGACAGCTACCGCCGGGTCACGCGGCGCGCGCACACGGTCGTCGAGGAGCTGTTCTACGAGACCTAGAGTGGGCGCGTGACCGATCGCGAACCGTTCCGCACCCGCATCAAGGTGCGCCACTACGAGCTCGACACGCTGGGCCACCTGAACCACGCCGTCTACCACTCCTATGGTGAAGTTTCGCGCCTTGAGCTCTTCGAAGCCGCGGGCGACGCGAAGCTGCGCGAGCAGAACCTCTCGACGGTGCTGCTGGAATCCCACATCGTGTACCGCCGCGAACTACGCGGCGGCGACGTCGTCGACGTGTCCTGCGACGTCCGGTTCGGCGACGGCAAGGTCTTCTGGATGGACTCCCGCATCGTCAAGCTCGACGGCACCCTCTCGGCCGACATCACGTGCACGGCCGGCCTCATGGACCTCGAACGCCGCAAGCTCGTCGACGACCCGCGTGGCCATTTCGAACGCGCTGGACTGAACCTCGAGATCCTCTCGACCGCCGAATGAGCGGCTGGCTCGTCCGCACCTACGTGCCTTGCCTGCGCGGTGCGGGAACCCGCGTGTCGACCGGCGTCGTCAACGTGACGGCGTTCCGCTGAAGAACGAGCGCACCGGCAGCAGCAGGCCGACGAGCGACAGCACGACGAACACGACCTGGTGGACGTGGTCAGTCCCCGGCGGGAGGCTGAACACCAGGTGCGCGAGCCAGAACACCGGGTAGAACCACAACGCGGACCACGCCCACCGCTCGCGCCGGCGGAACGGGAACACGGCGAGCAGCCCGCCGAAGAGCCCGAGGCCGGCCGTCGCGAGTGCGTCGGTGCGGTAGAGCAGTGTGTCGCCCGCCGGCGGCGCGACGAGGACCACGGCGCCGAATCCCAGAATCCCCAGGCTCACCGCGGCAAGACAGATCCAGCCGACCCGCACTGCCGCTCTGCCGCTCATCGGGCGAATCTACCCCCGCCGGTTCCTTTTTCGCGGCCGTCGTGGCCACCGCGGCGGCTTGGCCGCCGACGTCCCTCCGCAGGACAGACGCCAGTGAGCAAAATCGGGTGTCCGACGGATCCTCGCGGCCCGGGAATCCCGCGCTCGATGCGAAGCCCGCGCCGCGGTCGCCGCCGCACCGGCGGCGACCGCGGCCCTGGAGACGAGCCCGTCAGCCGAGTGTGAACGGGTCCCGGGTGTTACCCGCGAGGTCCACCCAGATCGCCTTGGTGTCGGTGTACTCGCGGACGGCGTCCACCCCGCTCTCGCGTCCCCAGCCGCTGTGGCCGTTTCCGCCGAACGGGACGCTGGGGTCCACCATGCGGTAGGCGTTGACCCACACGTTGCCGGCGCGCAGCTGGTGGGCGACACGGTGGGCCCGGCGCACGTCGTTGGTCCAGACCCCGGCACCGAGGCCGTAGCGGGTGGCGTTGGCGATGCGGATCGCCTCGTCCTCGGTGCGGAAGCGCAGCACCGACAGGACCGGCCCGAAGATCTCCTCCTGCGCGATCTCCATGTCCGCGCGGACGCCGGTGACGATGGTCGGGCGGTAGAACAGCCCGCCCAGCGTGGGATCACCACCGCCACCGTGAGCGATCCGGGCCCCGTCGGCGACGGCGCGCTCGACGAAGCCAGTCACCGTCTTGAGCTGGGTTTCGTTGGCGAGCGGCCCCATTTCGCTTGCGGGGTCGAGAGGATCGCCGAGCCTGATCGCCGCCGCCCGAGCCGCCAGGCGCTCCACCAGCGCGTCGTGCACGTCCTCGTGCACCACCAGCCGGGACCCGGCGACGCAGGTCTGACCCGATGCCGCGAAGATTCCGGCGATGACGCCGTTGACCGCCGCGTCGAGGTCGGCGTCGGGGAACACCACCTGGGCCGATTTCCCGCCCAGCTCGAGTGTCGTGCGGGCGAGGTGGGCCGCCGCACCCTGTGCGACCTTGATGCCCACACCGGGCGAACCGGTGAACGCGACCTGTTTGACGCCGGGATGGGCGACCAGCGCGCGCCCCAGGTCGCTGCTCTGCCCGGTCACCACGTTCAGCACTCCGGGCGGCAGTCCCGCCTCCTCAGCCCTCTTGGCCAGCTCGAGTGCGGTGACCGGGGTGTACTCCGACGGCTTGACCACCAGCGTGCAGCCGGCGGCCAGCAGCGGCGCGAGCTTCCACATCAGCAGCGACAGCGGAGAGTTCCACGGCACGATCGCCCCGACCACCCCGATGGGCTCGTGGCGGGTGTAGACGAGGAAGTCCGGGTTCTGCGCCGGGATGACCTCGCCCTGCAGCTTGTCGGCGATCCCGGCGAAGTAGCGCAGCCACTGCGGCAGGGCCCGGGTCTGGCCGGAGGTCTCGCGGATGAGCTTGCCGTTGTCGGTGCTCTCCAGCTCGGCCAGTTCCCGGGCGTCCCGGTCCAGGATGTCGGCGAGCCGGCGCATGAGCCGGGCCCGCTCGAAACCGGTGGCACGGCCCCAGTCGCCGGCCATCGCGGCGGTGGCCGCCTCGACGGCTCGGTCGACGTCTTCCGCTCCGGCTTCGGGCACGCTCGCCCATGGCAGGCCGGTGAACGGGTTGACCGTTTCGAACCGCTCGCCACCGGCGGCCTCGGCCCACGTGTCGCCGATCCGCATCCGGTACTGGGCAAGGGCTGTGGTCACGAACGAGCTCCGTTCCGCCCCTCGGGCGTGTTGAGGTGTGACTGCGACTCGCGGACCGCCGGCAGGGGACCGGTCGCCGCGAAATAGCGTTGCCCGGCCACGAGAAGCTCCTCGGCGGGAAACCGGGTGATCACTTCGCAGCCGTCGGCGGTGACGACCAGCTCCTCCTCGATCCGGGCGGCGGACCAGCCGTCCTTCGCCGGCCAGTAGGTTTCGAGGGCGAAGACGTTGCCTTCCTGGAGGACCTCCGGATTGTCCAAAGAGGTCAGCCGGGAGAAGATCGGCTTCTCCCACACCGAGATGCCGACGCCGTGCCCGTACTGCAGCGCGAAGGCCGCTTCCTCGTTTTCGAACCCGAAATCCTGTGCCTTCGGCCAGAGCGACACGATGTCGGCGGTGGTGGCACCGGGTTTCACCGCGGCGAGCGAGACGTCCATGATCTCGCGGGCCCGCTTGTAGGCGTCGCGCATCGCGGGTGAAGCGCTGCCGACGGCGAACGTGCGGTAGTAGCAGGTCTGGTAGCCGAGGTAGGTGTGCACGATGTCGAAGTACGCCGGGTCACCGGGGCGCATCATGCGGTCGGAGTAGAGATGCGGGTGCGGGTTGCAGCGCTCGCCGGAAATCGCGTTGATCCCCGAGACGAACTCCGAACCGTTGTCGTACAACAACTTCGAGACCAGCCCGACGGTCTCGTTCTCCTTCATCCCCGGCTTGAGCGCGCGGTAGAGCTCCTCGTAGGCCATGTCGGCGAGACCGCACGCGTGGGTCAGCAGCGAGATTTCGTCCCGGGTCTTGACGCGGCGTGCCTCCAGGAATACCTGCTGCCCGTCCTGGACGTCGATCCCCTCGTCGAGCAGGGCCCGATGGACCGGCAGCTCGATGAAGTCGACCCCGAGCGGTTCCTTGTCGAGCCCGCGGGCCCGCAGCTCCTCGGCCACCTTGGTGGCCACCGACTCGGCCCTGCCAGCCCCGGGGTGAATCGCCCCCCGCAGGGTGGAAATTCCCGCCCGCGAGCGGGACGTGCCGTCTTCGTCGGTCAGCCACGGGTTGTAGAGCTGGTGGTGCTTGGCCGCGGAGCCGAAGTCCCACACGATCGGCTCGGCACCCCGCATCAGCAGCGCGAAGCGGACCATCTTGTCGATGCCCCACGTGCCGATGTGCGTCGCGGTCATGTACCGGATGTTGTAGAAGTCGAACGCCAGCAGCGCCCCGAACTCCGAGGCTTCGAGGTGCTGCTTCAACCGGTCCAGCCGCTCCGTGCGCAGCCGGTCCATGTCGATGCGCGCCTCCCAGTCGACGTTCGTGCTGCCGTAGGTGGCGATACCCATCCTTTTCTCCTTCGTTCTCAGTTTCCTGCGGCGAGTGGTGCGGGTTGCCACCCGCCGCCGACCCGCGCGTCGGCGAGGTGCTCGCTCCGCGCTGCCCGGTCGAACAGCGCGTCGCGGTGCTCGGCGGCCATGCGGCAGGTCCGCTTGGCGAGGTCGCCGGTGAGCACACCGTGCCGCTTGACGACCTCGCCGGCGACCAGGATCGTGTCGACGAGGCCGGGGTGCGCGGCGTAGACGAGCTGGCCGACCGGGTTGTTGAGCGGGGCCAGCGCGAGCGTGTCGCCGCGCACGAGCAGCAGGTCCGCCTGCTTGCCCGGGGTCAGTGAGCCGATCTTCCCGTCGAGGCCGAGCACGCGGGCGCCGTCGAGCGTGGCGAACGACAGCACCTCGCGCGAGGCGAGCGAGACCGCGGGGCGGTCACTGGCGCCGGGTTCGGAGTTGTCGATCGCGCGCTGGGTGGCGAGGGTGACGCGCATGGTGCCCCACAGGTTCCCGCCGTTGGACACGCACGTGTCGATCGACAGGCCGGGCCGGATGCCGACGGCGAGCAGCCGCCCGGTGGCCGGCCAGCCGTGCCCCATCTGCATTTCGATGTCGGGGGCGATCGCGACGGTGCCCCCGGAGTCGGCGATGAGCCGCAACTCGTCGTCGCCGAGGGTGTTGCCGTGCACGTAGGTGATGTCGGGGCCGAGCAGGCCGCGCCCGGCCATCTTCCGGATCGGGCCGCTCCGGCCCCACTCGCCGTCACCGGCGTGCAGGGTGGCGGGAAGCCCGAGCTCACGAGCGAGCGCGAGGTCGGACTCGGTGATGTCGAGGGTGGCGAACTGCGGCCCGCGCAGGGCCATGGCCATGGTGACGAGACCGTCGCCGGAGGAGAAGTACTGTTCGCGTACCCGCCGGACGTCCTCGTCGTGGGGCACGTGGCTCGGGACCTGGTACATGTTCGCGCCACCGCCGTGCGCGAAGACGGCCCGGATGCCCGAGTCGGCGAGCGCGGTCACCGCCGCGTCGCTCTGTTCGGGCGTGTTGACGTTGTGGGACCAGTCGAGCATCGTCGTGATCCCGCTGTCGAGCGCCTCGACCGCGCCGACGAAGTTGCCCGCGTAGGTGTCCTCGGCGGTGAAGAACGCGCTCAGTCCCAGATGCAGGCCGGTCATGTACTGACCGAGGGTCCAGTCGGCGGCGATGCCGCGCAGGAACGCCTGCCACGTGTGCCGATGGGTGTCCACCAGGCCGGGCAGCACGATCGACCCGGCCGCGTCGATCACCTCCGCGTCGACGGTGCCGAGGTCCGGTGCCACCGCCCGGATCGTGCCGTCCTCGACGAGGACGTCGCCCGTGGCCAGGTCGCCGATCTCCGGATCCATCGACACGACCGTGCCGCCCTTGATGAGACGTCGTTGTGTCATCAGTGTTCCCTTCCGTGGATGTCGATCACGGTCTTCCCGGGGCTCGTCAGTCCTTTGTGGATCTCCGAGAGCGGCAGGACCTGCGCGACGATCTCTCGCCGCAGGTCGTGTCGCGAGAGCAGGTCGACGGCCATGGGCAGGTCGCGGCGGCACACGTGCGCGCAGGACGTGACGATGTCCTTTTCGGACACCACGGCCGCGCGCACGTCGAACTCGACCGGGCGGCCCGGCAGTCCCACCGCGACGATCCGCGCGCCCGGAGCGGTCGCGTCGAGGGCCAGCCGGAGCCCGGAGGTCGAGCCCGAGGTTTCGAAGACCCGGTCCAGTCCCGTGAACGAGGTCGTTTCTGCGCCAGGCTCGATCAGTTCCGTCGAGGCCGCGCCGAGGCGTTCCGCGGCGCGCAGGCGGGCGGGGTCGAGGTCGGCCACGTGCACGGCCAGGCCCCGGTCTGCCGCGGCGGCGACGAGCAGGGCTCCGACCCCGCCGGCGCCGATGACGAGCACCTCGCCGCCCGCGGGTGCCTGTGCGCGGTCGAGCGCGTGCATCGCGATCGAGATCGGCTGAGCCAGCACGGCGTTGTCGGCGGGGCAGCTTTCCGGTACGGCCACGCACATCGCGGCGGGCACCGTGACGTACTCGGCCATGCCGCCATGGGTGCTCAGGCCGTAGGTGAAGTAGCGGCGGCACAGGTTCGTGCGGCCAGCCTGGCAGGCCGCGCAGTCGCCGCACCACTGACCGGCTCCCGCGACGACCCGGTCTCCTTCGCCGAAGCCCGCCTCGGCGCCGGCCCGGGACACCGTGCCCATGAACTCGTGCCCGATGATCGTCGGGCCGGAGTGCCCCGAGCCCGGATGTGGGGTCTTCAGCGGGGTCATCGGCCCGCCGTGCGTGTATTCGTGGGCATCGGTGCCGCACAACCCGCATCTCTGTACCGCGATCGTGACCTCGTCCGGGCCTGGGTCGCGCGGTTCACGAACGTCTTCCACGCGGAGGTCGCCCGGCCCGTGCAGCACCGCGGCCTTCATGATCGGCCTCCTTCCCCGTCGGCCGCCGCGACGATCAGCTCGGCGGCTTCGCGGTCGGCGCGTTCGCCCTCGCAGATCCTCGCCAGCAGGTCACGGGCGTGGCGCCCGGCCACGGCCCGCCCCGCACCGCGTTCGACGGCGTAGGAGACATCCTTGAGCAATTGCGCGGCGCTCGCCCACACCTCGTCGGGCGGGGTGAGCACGAACGGGGCCCGGTAGCGCAGCATCGGGGACGCGATGACGCTCTCCAGCATCACCTCGGTGGCCCGGGCGCGGTCGATGCCGAACGCTTCGGCGAGCGCAAGCCCCTCGCCCCAGGCGACTTCTTGCACGGCCACCTGCAGATTGATCGCCAGCTTGAGCGCGAGCGCGCTGCCGTTGGCCTCGCCGACGTACTGGACCGACCGGCTCAGCAGCGCGAGCAGGCCCTTGATGCGGTCGAAGGCGCGTTCGTTGCCGCTCGCCATGATCATCAACTGGCCGCTCGCGGCGGCGTCGAGACTTCCGGAGACCGGGGTGTCGAGCATGCCGGCGCCGGTTTTCGCCGCCAGCGCGGCGATCTCGGCGCTCACCTCCGGTTCCACCGTGCTGCAGTCCGCCACGACGTGTGCCGGCGTCAGGCCCGCGACGAAGCCGTCGGGCCCGAGTGCGACCTCCCGCAGCGCATCGGAGTCCCACACCATGCACAGCAGCAGTTCGCACCGCTGCGCGACCGCGCGGGGGCTGGGCTGCGGCGTCACCCCGGCATCACGCAGCGCCTCCACTCGTGCGGACGTGCGGTTCCAGGCGTGCACGGAATACCCGAGCGACACGAGACGCCGGGCGAGTCGGGAGCCCATGGCGCCGGTACCGATGATGCCGACGGTTTCAGTCATGGTCGTCCTCCTTGGCCTGCCGTGTCTTGTTCTTCGCCAGTACCTGGTCGACGAATCTCTGGCACGAGCCCAGATAGTTCTCGGGAACCAGCAGCTGCTCCAGCTCGGCAGCACCCACCGCGGCACGAACGCGCTCGTTCTCCAGCAAAGTCTCCGTCAAGGTGCTGCCGGAGTCCCACGCCCGCATGGCTGCGTGGTAGACGACGTCGTGGGCTTCGGTCTTGCCGAGTTCGCCGGCGAGGCGCATCATCGCGACCTCCGACAGCATGAGGTCACCGAGCTGGTGCAGATTCCGGTGCAGGGCATCGGGATGGACGATCAGCCCGGTCAGCAGCCGGGCGGCGCGCTGGAGCAGTCCGCCGGTGAGGATGAACGTCTCCGGGAGCACCGACCACTCGACGCCCCACATCGTCATGTCCCGCTCGTGTTCCTGGACCATCGCGGTGAGCATCGCGGCGGGCGCCTGGCGGGTGAGGATCGTGTTGGCGAGCACGAACTCCGCGAACATCGGGTTGCGTTTGTGCGGCATGGTGCTGCTGCCCACCTTGCCGAGTCCGAACGGTTCCTCCAGCTCGGCGACCTCGGTGCGCTGCAGTACGCGGATCTCGTTGGCGATCTTGCCGCAGGTCGCCGAGATCATGGCCAGTACGCCGGTCAGCTCCGCGAACCCGTCCCGTGCCGTATGCCAGACGATGTCGGGGACCGCCAGACCCAGCTGCTCGGCCATTCGCCGCAGCAACTCGGGCCCTTCCGGGCCGAAGGAGGCCATCGAGCCGACGGCGCCGCCGAGCTGGGCGACGAGCACCCGCGAACGGAGCTGTTCCAGCCGCTCGAGGTGCCGGCCGGCTTCGGCGAGCAGGACCGCGAACTTGAACCCGAGCGTGATGGGCAACGCGTGCTGGGCATGGGTGCGCCCGACCATCGGCAGGTCGCGGTGGCGTTCCGCCAGCCCGGCCAGCACGTCGAGCAGCTCGCGCAGAAAGTTCTCGACGAGGTCCAATGCCGAGCGCGCCTGGAGCACGAGCCCGGTGTCGGTGATGTCCTGCGTGGTGGCCCCGTAGTGCACCCAGCCGCCGGCCGCACCGCTGCGCGCGGCCAGCTCGCGGATCACCGGGACGAGCGGGTGCGCGGTCCGCTCGATCTCCGCGGCGAGCGCCCCGAGGTCCCAGGAGGGCGAGGACGCGGCCGTGGCGATCTCGTCCGCGGCCTCCGCCGGCACGATCCCCATGCCGGCCTGTGCCCGCGCGAGCGCGACCTCGGCGTCGAGCCAGGACTGGATCATGGCGCGGTCGGTGAACACCTCACGAACCTCCGGTGAGGCGAACAGGGAGCCCAGCGCGCGGGAATCGAGCAGCTGCGCCGGCGGCGCCTGGTCTTCCACGATGTGTTTCTCCTTGCTGTGATGGGAAAACTGAGTCAGATCCGGTCGCCGACCGCGCGGTCGCGGCCATACAGTGCGGTCACCGCGACGATGACCGCGCCCAGCACCGCCTGCTGGGCGGGGGTGGTGAGCGACAGGCCGATCAGCAGAGTGGTGAGCGTCGTCAGCGTCAGCGACCCGAGGAGCGATCGGCCGGCCCCGCCGCGGCCGCCGACCAACGTCGTGCCGCCGATGACGACCGCGGCGATGCTCTCGAACAGGTACGGGTCGCCCACGGTGAACAGCCCTGCACCGGTGAACCCGGTGAGCAGCAGCCCCGACAGGGCCGCCAGCGCGCCGCTGATCCCGAAGCACAGGGCGGTGATGCGCGACTCGCCGACGAGCATCAGCCGCGCGGCTTCCCGGTTGGCGCCGAGCATCTGGATCTGCCGCCCTGGCCTGCTGCGCAGGAGGAACACCTGTGCGGCGACGGTGAGCACGACCCAGGCCACGACGACCGGTGCGAGCGGGATCGGCCCCACGCCGGACACGGCCGAGGTGAACGAGGTCAGCCAGGCCGGTGCGCTGCCGGTGAGCGTCGCGTTGGTCCACAACAGGACCGCACCGCCGGCCAGCGAACCGGTGGCGAGCGTGACCACCAGCGACGGGAGCTTCCACAGCGCCGTGACCAGTCCGTTCGCCACACCGACGGCGGCGCCGAGGCAGAGCACCACGGCGATCACCAGCGGGGACGGCACACCGTCACCGGCGAGCCGGGCCGCGATCACGTTGCCCGCGCCGAGCAGCGCTGGCAGGGAAAGGTCGATCCCGCCGATCAGGATCACGAAGGTCTGCCCGACCGCCGCGATGCCGAGAAACGACGCGATCACCAGCATCGCCCGGACCGAAGACGGGTCTGCGAAACCCGGCACGACCAGCATGCCCACGACGAAGACACCGAGCACGGTCAGTACCTGCACCGGGCCCTTCGCGAAGGACTGCCGCACGGCTACGCCGCGGGTGGAAAAGGACAGGGCCATCACCGCACCTCCAGCCCGGGACGGGCAGCCAGGCGGCCGCCGACGGACGAGTTCAGGCAGATCGCGACGAGCAGTACGGCGCCGTAGACCACCTGGATCCACAGCGACGACACCCGCGCACCCGACAACAACGTCTGGATGAGGAACAGGGCGACCGCGCCGAGCACCGGGCCGGTCATCGTGCCGCGCCCGCCGGAAAGCGGGTTGCCGCCGAGAGCCACCGCGGCGACCGCGGCGAGGGTGTACTGCTTGCCGATCGTAGGGTCGCCCGACTGGATGAGGACGGTCAGGCCGATACCCGCCAGCGCGGCGAAGAACCCGCCGACCGCGTAGGCCAGGCACAGCAGCCGGGGCACCCGGATCCCGGAGGTGAATGCGGCGCGGTCCTCGCTGCCGATGGCGAGGAGCAGCCCGACCACCCCGAGCCGTCGCAGCACCAGCCAGCCGGCCGCGGCCACGACGAGCAGCAGAGCCGAGCGGGGCAGGAACCCACCGAGCCACGAGCCGGACAGCGCCGTCACCCACGAAGGTGCGCCACCGACCGGCTGCGGCATGACGACCAGTGCCACACCTGCGAGTACCAGGTAGCTGCCCAGCGTGACGACGACCGGCTGGAGCCGCACGTAGGCGACGAGCAGGCCGTTCACCAGCCCGACCGCGGTACCGAGGGCGAGCAGCAGCGGGATCGAGGCCACCGCACCACCGAGTCCGTAGGGCACGAACAACCCGATCAGGAACACGTTCACGATGCCGAGCACCGGTCCCACCGATAGGTCCAGACCACCACGGCCGGTCATGATCGAGGGCACGCTCGCCATCGCCACGAGGATCGACGGCACGAGCAGCTTGACCGTGCCGGGCAGCTGTCCCGGCCCCAGCATGCCGGGGTTGAGCCCGAGATTGATCGCCAGCAGTACCACGACGAGGCTGACGACGATGGCCAGTGGCGACCTCGCCGCGCGGCGCACAAGGCTCATGACGCGCTCTCCTGGAGATTGGCCCGCGAGGCGCCGAAGTAGGCCGAGACGAGAGCTTCGGAGGTGAGCGCGGCGCCCTCGAGCTCGGCCGAGAGCGAGCCGTCGTGGAAAACCAGCACCCGGTCCATCAGGTGCACGAGCTCGTCGACCTCGCTGGAGAGCATCACCACGGCGGCGCCCTCCTCGGCCAGCCGGCGGAACACCGCGTACAGCTCGTGCTTGGTCTTCTGGTCGACGCCCCGGGTGGGGTCGTTGAGCAGGATCACGCGAGGGCCGGCCGCCAGCCACCGCGCGATGATCACCTTTTGCTGGTTGCCGCCGGAGAGCCGGCCGATCGACTCCTGCTTGCCGGGCACGAAGTTCACCGTCCCGGAGTCGCGGCGGAACCGGGTGCGGGTGCGGTTCGGCCGCACCAGCCCGAACCGCTGGTCCCGCCGCAGCGTCGGCAGGCCGTAGTTGTCGAGGATCGGCAACACGTCGGCCATGCCTTCGACCTTGCGGTCCCGCGGGATGTACACGGTTCCGCCTGCCACGCCCCGCCGGTACCCGCGCACGGGTTGCAGGCCGTCGCGACCGCGTATGAGCACTTCACCGCGGTGCACCGGGCCCAGGCCGGCGATCGCCTTGATCAGCTCGTCCTGCCCGTGTCCCTCCAGCCCGGCCAGGCCGATCACGTCACCGGCGCGGACTTCGGCGTCGAACGGCGCCGAAGTCGGCCTGAGCCGGATGCCGGTCAGCCGCACGGCGACCTCGCCGGCCACGGTGGCCCGCGCCTGCCGAACCGGGGCCACCGCTTCCCGGCCCGAGATCAGCCGGACCAGGTCCTGCGCGGTCGCCTCGCCCCGACGGCGAGTGGCGGTGACCTTGCCCGAGCGCAGCGCGACGAACCGGTCGGCGACCGTCAGCACCTCATCCATCCGATGGGAGATGAACAGGCACGCCATGCCTTCGCTCGTGCGTCGCCGTAGTTCGGCGAAGAGCCGCTCCTGAAGCGTGACGTCGAGCGTCGACGTGGACTCGTCGAGGATGAGCAGCTTGGGCTCACGCAGCAGGGCGCGCACGATCACGCAGATCTGCTGTTGCATCAAGGTCAGCGTGCCCGCGGGCCGATCGAGGTCGATCTCCTCCCCGCTCAGCGCGCGCCAAGCGGCGCCGGCCAGCTTTCGGCGCCGCGCCACCGCCGTGCGGGAGCGAACCGGACTTCCGTTGCCCAGCCAGACATTGTCGAGCACCGAGCAGTCACGGGCGCAGAGGATCTCTTGGAAGACGGTCACAATCCCGGCCTCGAGCGCGGCCCGGGGGGAACGCGGCCGGGTGGGCACACCGTCGACCAGGATCTCGCCGCCGTCCGGCCGGAGCACCCCGGAAACGAGCTTGACCAGGGTGCTCTTCCCGGAACCGTTTTCGCCGAGCAGCGCGACGATCTCACCGCGCCCGACGTGGAAGGTGCCGTCGGACACCGCCTTGGTCGCGCCGAACCCCTTGCTCAGTGCGCGGACCTCGATCACCGCGGGGGGCTCGGCGGGAGCCGGATCCTGCACAGCGCTGGTGGTCATCTTTGGAATGCTTTCCACTCAGGCCTCCTCTCAGGGCAGGGCCGGCAACGGCTTGGGGTGGGTGAAGTAGGCGCCGAACTCCTCCACGGGGAAGAACTTCGTGCCGGGCGGCGCGGGAGCCTGGTCGGCCGAGGACGCCGTCCAGTCCGGTTGCACCCAGCTGTCCAGGCCCGATTTTCCGGTCACCGACGGCGGGTTCGCGACGATCGCGTCGAACTTGGGACCCTGGCCCTGCAGCGTGGCGATCGCGGTCCGCAACGCCGCGTCGATCGCCTGCTTGGGCGGGATGGTCGACGCGACGTAGCGGTCCGGCAGTTCCTTCTGCAGCTGGATCAGCGAACCCTTGTCAGGGTTGGCGTCGCCGATGGGGACGGCCGAGCGGCCGGTCTGTTGCAGCGCTTCCAGGATGCCGTTGGTCATGCCACCGCTGTTGACCACGGCCGCGAGCTTGCCCGGATGGGTCGACAGGTACTGGAGCGTGACGGTCTTGGCGGTCGCTTCGCTCCACTGTCCCGACAGCGAGCCGGCGATTTTGACGCCGGTGCAGTTGGCGAACCCGGCCGCGTAACCCTTGCTGAGCGCGTCGCTGGCGGGCGAACCGTCGATGCCGTTGACCACCAGCACGTCGCCCTTGCCACCGACCATCTTGCCGATGCCGGCGGAGACGAGCGCGCCGGTCAGGAAGTAGTTGGTGTCGACGTTGATCGCGTAGGGGGAGGTGACGTGCGAGGCGAGCGTGATGAACGGGATGCCCTTGTCGTGTGCCTGCTTGATGACGTCGTTGAACGCGGTGGGCGAGTTCGCGATGGCGATGATCGCGTCGACGCCCTGGTTGATCATGCTGGTGATCTGCTGGATCTGGAGGTTGTTGTCCAGATTGGAGTTCGTGGCCTGCAGATCGGAGACGAGGCCGTCGGACTTGTAGGTCGCGACGTCCTGGTGCAGGCGGGCGAGGGCGTTGCTGCGCCAGGAGTTCGCGGAGAACGAGTCGCTGTAGCCGATCTTGTACGGTCCGGGCTTCGCCGCGAAGTTCGCGTACACCGAGTTGTTCACCGGCTGGAAGTAGCCGTTGTACCCGGCCTTGACGTCGGCCGGCAACGTGGACAGATCGGCGGAGCCACCCGGGGCGGTTTTGGGGACGGTGCCGCAGTCGCCGCCCGGTTGCCCGACCGCATCGCTGGTTTTCGCCGCGCAACCGGCCAGTAGCCCGCCGCCGAGCAGAACGGTGGCGAGAAGGGTTTTGGCGCGGGTTCGGGATGTGCGTCCTTGCATATCGATCTCCGCGTGGGGTTGGGGATAGTGTTTGGGAAGGTTTCCAAGAGCCTTTTGGAGTTTCACCTCCCATCCCTGGCATGTCAAGGGTGCTCCGATACCGAGTCGTAACGCGTGTATCACGCTGGAAACGGGTTCCATGGAATAACGTTTCCAACATGGCCACCTTGAAAGACGTCGCCCAGCGGACCGGGCTGGGGCTCGGCACCGTCTCCCGCGCGCTGAGCGGGCATCCCAACGTGCGCCCGGAGACGCGGCGCAAAGTGGAAGAAGCGGCGCGTGAGCTCGGCTACTCTTCCAACGGCCTCGCCAGGGCGCTGCGGAGGAACCGGAGCTACTCGGTCGGCTTGATCCTGCCGGACCTGGAAAACGAGTTCTACACGACCGCGGCCTCGGTGGTGCAGCGGTTGCTGCGCACCGAGGGCTACCGGCTGCTGGTCTCGTGCAACAACAACTCGCCCGAGGTGGACGCCGAGCTGCTGCGATCGCTCATGGAAAGCCGGGTGGACGGGATCGTGCACGCCCCGTGCACCCCGGATGGTGCCGATCTCGTGCGCACGGCGGACCCGAGGGTGCCGGTCGTGGAATACGCGCGCCGTTCTTCCGCGCGCGGGGTCGACAGCGTGATCGGGGACGACGAGCGCGGCGCGGCCGAGGTGGTGCGTCATCTCGTGGACCTGGGCCACCGGAGGATCGCGATGGTCGCCGGGCCGCCGGAGCTGAGCACGACGGCGGACCGCGTGCGGGGTTTCCAGGACGCCTGCGCCAGGTTCGGTCTGCCGAAGCGTGGTTGTCCGGTTCTCCACGGCCCGTCGTACGACGCGCAGTGGGGCGAAGCCGCGACCCGGCAGATCCTCGATCGCCACCCTGGTGTCACCGCGATCTTCATTTCCGGTTCGCGCGGTGCGCTCGGCGCGCTGAAGGTGATGCGGGACCGGCACATTTCCGTGCCCCGCGAGCTTTCTCTCGTCGGGTTCCTCGGCCCGGAGCTGCTCGACGTCGCGAATCCGCCGCTCACCCGGTATGTCCTGCCGCTGGAGGAAATGAGCACGATGACGGCCCGGCTGCTGCTGGACCGGATCCAGCACCCGCGCGAGCAGGTGTCGGCTGAACCGAACGTGATGCGGTTCGAGGGCAAGCTGATGGTGCGCGAGTCCACCGCGGCCCCGCGCGAGCACGCCTTGGCTCGGTCCTGACGGGCTCGTGAGTGTTCGCGCCGGTTAGAAGCGGCGCGAACACTCACGAGTCTGGCTACGTGCCGGTCTGGAACACCTCCGGGTGTGCGCCGAGCTCGACTCGGGTGCGCCGGATGTGCAGTTCCAGGATACGTTCCGCCGAGGGGTAATCGCCGTCGCGCAGAGTCTCGATCAGCAGGCGGTGCTCGGCGCCGATGATCCAGCTGCGCCGGGCGAGAGTGAGCCGGCTGAAGGCGCGACGGTAGTGCTGGGTGGTGTCCCACAGCCGCGCCACGATCGACGCCAGCTCGTCTGCCTGGTGATGCCGGTAGGTGGCCCAATGCAGTTGCCGGTCGAGTACGAGGAATTCCTCGACATCGTGGGTCTGCTCGATCCGGTCCTGCAGCTCGCTCAGCTCGGCAATGTCCTTTTCGGACAGCTTCGGCGCGGATTCGGCCAGCAGCAGAGGTTCGAGCCGCTCGCGAATCTTGTAGTTCACCTCACATTCACGCAGGTCCATCTGCGTGACCCACGCGCCCTGGTTCGCACGTAACGTCACGAGCCCGCGTGACTGCAGGATCCGCAGCGCCTCGCGGACCGGCAGCCGGCTCGTCTGCAGTTCTTCGGCAAGCTCGTCCTGGATGATGCGGGTGCCGGGGGCGAGCCGGCCGGACAGGATCCGCTCGCGCAGCTCCTCGGCGATGCGCTGGCTCGCCACGGTCGAGGGCAGCTCTTCGGTACGCCCGGCCACGATTCTCCTCACCCTGCCGTTTCACACTCTGCCGTCTCACGCAGTGCTGTCTGACGCTCTGCCGGGCCTGCACAGTGCTGTCTGACACAGCGCCGTCTGACATTCTGCCGTCTCACGCAGCGCCGTCTGACATTCTGCCGGGCCTGCACAGTGCCGTCTGACACTCTGCCGTTCGCCTGCGTAGCCGACCACGGTCGCGGCTCTCCGGCTCGCGCGGCAATCTTGCGTGCTGCCTGCCGCTGGTCGGTTTGGCAAGGTCAGGCGAAGGCTCCCGGATCGCGATCGAAGGCCTTGCCGTCCGGGTAGGACACTAGCTCACACTGCAGCCCCCACGGTGACAAGAAGTAGATCCATCGCTGCCCTTGGTGCGGGCCCTTGCTGGCGGTCGGCTCGCCGAGAACGCGCAGCCCGCGGCGGCGCAGGTCGGCCACGGCGGCGTCGAGGTCGTCGACGTAGAACGCGAGATGGTGGCCCCCGATGTCGCTGTTGCGCGGTGGTTCGGGGCGCTGGTCCGGCGCCTCGTACTCGAACACCTCCAGGATCGCCTTGCCGCCGAGCCGGTAGAAGTGCAGCCGCGGGACCACGGTGCGCGGGTCGACGTTGAGGTGCTTGTTCATCCAGTCGCCTTCGTCGTCGCGCAGGGGTCCGAGTGTGTACAGGTACTCGCAGCCGAGCACGTCGACGAAGAATTCGCGGGCCTCGTCGAGGTCGGGGACGGTGATCCCGATGTGGTCGACGCGGGTGAGTCCGGGGATCGGCACTGAACCTCCAATGGATCCATTCTACTTGCATTCGACGCTTCAATCGCGCATAGTACGGGACGATAGCCGCCAGATGGATCCATTTGGCAAAAGATCTTCTTCAAGGAGCATCGATGCCCACCCGTGAGAACCTGGTCCCCGCCGCCGATTGGGCGCAGTTGGCCGCCTCGGCCGGCGACTGGGACGCCGCGGATCCGGACCTGCTGTTGCGCATGCTCGGCCAGGCGCTGTGGATCCGCTCGTTCGAGGAGTACGTGCTCGAACTCGCGGGGCAGGGCCTCATCCACGGTCCGGCGCATTCGAGCATCGGCCAGGAGGGCGGTGCGGTCGGGTCGATCCTGCCGTTGCGCAGCGACGACTACGTCAACGGCTCGCACCGTGGTCACCACCAATTCCTCGCGAAGGCGTTCGGGCACGTGCTGCCCGCCAAGTCCGGAGTGCTGCCGGAACTGGACGACGGCGTGCGCACGGTGCTGCGGCGCACGCTGGCCGAGATCTGCGGGCTGGCCGAGGGATACTGCCGCGGCCGCGGGGGTTCCATGCACCTGCGTTGGCGCGAGGCCGGGGCCATGGGGACAAACGCGATCGTCGGCGGCGGGGTGCCCCAGGCCGCGGGGTTCGCGTTCAACCAGAGTCGCGCGGGCACCGACGCGGTCACCGTGACCTACTTCGGCGACGGCGCGGTGAACATCGGGTCGGTGCTGGAGACGTTCAACCTCGCCGCTGCCTGGAAGCTGCCGCTGTGCTTCTTCATCGAGAACAACCAGTACGCGGTGTCGACCTCGGTCGACGAAGCCACCGCTGAACCCCGGCTTTCCGCTCGGGGGCTGGGTTTCGGCATCCCGAGCTGGCGGGTGGACGGGATGGATGCACTCGCGGTGAACCTCGCGATGAACGAAGCGCTGGACCATATGCGCGCCGGAAAGGGCCCGACCATCATCGAGGCCGACCTCTATCGATTCTTCCACCAGAACGGGCCGTACCCGGGCAGTGCGTTCGGCTATCGCGACAAGGCCGAAGAGCAGGCCTGGCGGGACCGCGACCCGGTGGACCAGTTGCGCGCGCAGGTGATCCGGCGTGGGCTCGCGTCGGCCGAGGAGATCGGCGCGGCGCACGACGAGGTGGTGCGGGTCCTGCACGAGATCGGCGACACGTTCCTCGAGCCGCTGCCCGGTGGCAAGCCCGGCCAGCGCCGGATCGTGGAAAGTGCCTGGCCGGACAAGGATTTCGTGAACGTGGGCGTCCGCGGTGACCTGAGCGAGCTGGCCGGCAGCCGGTACGAGGAGGCGGATACGTTCTCCGGCGAGCTGGCCGAACGGCGATTCGTCGACGTCGCGAGCGACGTGCTCGGCCGCCGGATGGAAACAGACGATCGGGTCGTCGTGCTCGGCGAGGACGTGCACCGGCTCAAGGGCGGCACGAACGGTGTCACGCGGCGGGCCATCGAGGTCGCGCCCGAACGGGTGCTCGGCACCCCGATCAGTGAAAACGCTTTCGCCGGTCTAGGCGGCGGGATGGCGCTCGACGGGCGATTCCGCCCGATCGTGGAGTTCATGTACGCCGACTTCATGTGGGTCGCCGCCGACCAGCTGTTCAACCAGATCGCCAAGGCCCGGCACATGTTCGGCGGTGAAAGCCCGGTGCCGTTCGTGCTGCGCAGCAAGCTCGCGGCCGGTACCGGCTACGGCTCGCAGCACACGATGGACCCCGCCGGGATCCTCACCACCGCGCCGGGGCTTCGGGTGGTGGCGCCGTCGACCCCCTTCGACTACGTCGGGCTGATCAACACCGCACTCACCTGCGAGGATCCGGTCGTCGTCCTCGAACACGTCGACCTATACACCTCCACCGGGACCGCGCCGGTGTCCGATTTGGACTACCGGATTCCGGTGGGCAAGGCGGCAGTGCGCCGGGAGGGCACCGACCTCACCGTGATCTCCTACCTGTCGATGGTCGGGCACAGCCTCGAAGCGCTCGACCAGGTACCCGAGGTGTCGGCCGACGTGATCGACCTGCGCTGGCTCGACCGCGCGAGCCTCGACTGGGACACCATCGAGCGCAGCGTGCGGAAGACCAACCGGGTGCTGATCGTCGAGCAGGGCGCGATCGGCACGTCCTACGGCGCCCGGCTGGCCGACGAGATCCAGCGGCGGCTCTTCGACTGGCTGGACGCGCCGGTAGAGCGGGTCACCGGCGGCGAGGCCTCGCCGAGTATCAGCAAGGTGCTCGAACGCGCGGCGATCGCGCGCACCGAAGAAGTCGTCACCGCCCTTCGCCGTTTCGTCTGAGCCCGAGAGAAGTCAAGGAGCCCCAACCATGGCGACGCTGCTGCGTATGCCCGAAGTCGCGGCCGGCGCGACCGAAGCCGTCCTGCAGGAATGGCTGGTGAAAGAGAACGCCCCGTTCAGCGCGGGCGATCCGATCGCGGTGATCGAGACCGACAAGGCCTCGGTCGAGATCGCCGCCGAGACCGACGCGCGGATCCTGCGCACGCTCGTGCCAGGTGGCACCTCGGTCGAGGTCGGTTCCCCCATGGCACTGCTGGGCACCGACGGGGAGGACGAGTCCGATGTGGACCGGTTGCTCGCCGAACTCGGCGTCGGCAGTGTGCCCGCCGCGACGCCGGCCCCGCCGCAACGGGAAATCCCCGCATCCACCGCACCTGCGGGTAACGCCGCACCTGCCGAGCCGTCGACGCGCGTCTTCGTCAGCCCGCTCGCCAGGAAGATGCTGAAAGAGGCGGGGCTGACCCCGCAGCAGGTGGAAGGCACCGGACCGAACGGGCGCATCGTCCGCCGCGACGTGGAAGAAGCCATCGCGCGAGCCCGCCGCGAGACCGCGGAACCGCCCCGGCCTCGCGTGGAACCCGTGGTGGAAACCGGTTTCGAGGAGATCCCGCACTCCCGGCTGCGCCGGGCGATCGCACGCCGGCTCACCGAGAGCAAGCAGACGATCCCGCACTTCTACGTCCGGCGCACCGCCCGCGTGGACGAGTTGCTGGCGCTTCGCGCCCGGCTCAACGAGGTCTCGCCGCACAAGATCTCCGTCAACGACCTCGTGGTGCGCGCGGTGGCCGTCGCGCACCAGGAGGTGCCGGAGGCCAACGTGAGCTGGACCGACGACGCGCTGCGCCGGTTCACCTCGGTCGACATCGGGGTTGCCATCGCGGGGGAGCGCGGGCTGGTGACGCCGGTGCTGCGCGGCGTGGAGAAGACGTCGGTGAGCGCGATCGCCTCGCAGGTCAAGACGTTCGTGCGGCAAGCGAACGAGGGCGGCCTGCGGCAGTCTGACCTCGAAGGCGGCTCGATCAGCGTCACCAACCTCGGCATGTTCGGCGTCGACGAGTTCTCCGCGATCATCAACCCGCCCCAGTCGGCGATTCTCGCGGTGGGTGCGGCCGTGCAAGCGCCGGTGGTGGCCGACGGCGCCGTCGAGGTCGCGACGCAGGTGACGCTCGTGCTCTCGGTGGACCACCGCGCGATCGACGGTGCGCTCGCGGCGCGCTGGATGGCCGCTCTCGTCCGCGCGCTGGAGGAGCCGTTGCGCTTGGTCGCTTAGCGGGGCGCCGCCGTGGAGCCCCGCACCACCAGGTGCAGCGGGAGCGACACGGTCTTCGCCGGCTCGCCGGGGCGGTCGAGCTGATCCAGCAGAAGCCGCGCCGCCTCGGCGCCCAGCCGGTGATGCGGGACGTGGACCGTGGTGAGCGGCGGCACGAGCTGGTCCACGAACCGCATGTCGTTGAACCCGACCAGCGACACGTCGTCCGGGCAGCGAAGTCCGCGCTCCCGCAGCACCTGCAGTGCGCCCAGTGCGATCATGTCGTTGCCGGCGAGGATCGCGGTGACGTCGGGACGTTCGTCGAGCAGCCGCCGGGCCGCGGCCGCGCCCGCGTCCTCGCTGTAGGCAGCGCATTCGACCACTGGCGATCCGGCGGGCGCGAACTGGCGGAAGGCACGCGCCCGCACCGCCCCGGTCGACATCGCCGGCGGGCCGGACAGGTGCGCGATCCGTTCGTGGCCGAGCCCCGTGAGATGCCCGACCGCGGCCGTGACCCCGGCCGCGTCATCCCCGGTGACCACCGGGAACAGCGGGTCGTCGGTCGAGCGGTTCAGCAGTACGACCGGGAGGCCCTGCTCGTGCGCGCGGACCACGAGCCGGTCCTCACGCCGCGCGGTGGCGATGAGGAACCCGTCGACTCGCCGCGACAACAGCGCGTCGAACCGGGCCTCGGCCCGCTCCGGGTCGTTGTCGGTGTTGGCCAGGAGCGCGGTGTAGCCACTGGGGCCGAGCGCGTCTTCGATCCCCCGGACGATGAGCGGGAACAGTGGGTTGGTGAGGTCGGGGATGAGCACGCCGATGGTCGCCGACCGGTTCGTGGAGAGGCTGCGGGCCACGGTGTTGGGCTGGTAGTTGAGCCGTTTCGCGGCCTGCAGCACACGGCGTGCGGTCGCGGCGTTGACCTGCCCGCTCGTGCGCGGGTTCAGCGCGCGGGAAGCGGTCGCCTTGTGCACTCCGGCGAGCTTGGCGACATCGGCGATCGTCGGCGGTTTGTCCATGACGCCAGGATACGCAACCGGTCGCAGAATTTCGGTGCGCCATGCGTTGACAAGTGAAGAAAAAAGGGCCACCCTTTCACTGCAACCGGTTGCGGTTTGCAGATCGAGGAGGATTTCACATGAGCTACCGTGCCACCGAACGCCCGCGCATCGGGTGGATCGGCGCCGGCCGGATGGGCTTCCAGCTGGCCGCGCGGCTGCTGGCGGCCGGTCACGATGTCGCCGTCTACAACCGGACCAAGGCCAAGGCCGAGCCGCTCGCGGAGAAGGGCGCCACGGTCGTGGACACCCCCGCCGAGCTCGCGGACCGCGATGTCGTCTTCGTGATGGTCTCCGCTTCCGCGGACCTCGCGGCCGTCACCACCGGCCCGGACGGCTTGCTGACCGCGACTGCCGCACCGGGCCTGATCATCGATTCGTCCACGGTGTCCACCGAGGCTTCGGCGCAGGCCAGGGCCGCGGCTGCCGAGCGCGGCGCGGATTTCCTGGCCGCACCGGTCAGCGGTAACCCGAAGGTGGTCGCCGCCGGCAAGTTGACCCTCGCCGTCTCCGGTCCGCGGGAGTCCTTCGACGCCGCCCGCCCGCTGCTGGAGCTGCTGGGCCGCGGCGTGACCTACGTCGGTGAAGGCGAGGTCGCCCGGCTGGTGAAGATCGCGCACAACGTGTTCCTCGGCGTGGTGACCCAGTCGCTGGCGGAGATCACCGTGCTGGCCCAGAAGGGCGGGGTGAGCCGCGAGGCGTTCCTCGAGTTCCTCAACAACTCGGTGATGGGCTCGGTGTTCAGCCGGTACAAGACCCCCGCGCTGGTCAACCTCGACTTCGCTCCCACGTTCACGATGCCGTTGCTGCGCAAGGACTTCGACCTCGGCCTCGGCGCGGCGCGCGAGCTGGAAGCGCCGATGCCGATCGCGTCGGCCACCGCGCAGCTGGTCGCCGAGGCGATCGGCAGGGGCTCGCGGGACAACGACTTCGCCGAGCTGATCCTGGAGCAGGCCCGTCGGGCCGGGCTCACGCTCGAGGCCGAGGACGCCAAGATCGACGACGGCCTGGAGGCATGACGTGGCGGTGACAGCAAACGCTCGCCCGCTGCCGGCACCCGGGCACGGCGCGGTCGACTTCGAGCAGCGCGTGGACTTCGACCGGCTGCGCGACTACCGCCTCGAGCGGGCGCGGGCGGCGCTGGCGTCGAGCGAGTGCGGGGCCTTCCTGCTGTTCGACTTCTACAACATCCGATACGTGACGCAGACGTGGATCGGTGGCGCGCTCGGCGACAAGATGACCCGCTACGCCCTGCTCACCCGCGGCGGCGAACCGGTGCTGTGGGACTTCGGGTCCGCGGCCAAGCACCACCAGCTGTACTCGCCGTGGCTGCTGCCGGAGAACTCGCGCGCCGGGATGCTCGGCCTGCGGGGGGCGATCGCGCCCAGCGCCGGGCTGATGGAGTCGGCGGTGCGCGAGATCAAGGGCATGCTCACCGACGCCGGGCTCGCGGATCAGCCGGTGGGGGTCGACATCGTCGAGCCGCCGTTCCTGTTCGAGATGCAGCGACAGGGCCTGCGGGTCCTCGACGCGCAGCAGTTGATGCTCGACGCGCGGCAGATCAAGTCCTCCGACGAGATCACGCTGCTCACCCAGGCCGCGGCGATGGTCGACGGGGTGTACCAGGACATCGTCGAGGTGCTCAAGCCCGGTATCCGGGAGAATGAGATCGTCGCGCTGGCGAACAAGCGCCTGTACGAGATGGGCTCGGACCAGGTCGAGGCGATCAACGCCGTGTCGGGAGAGCGGTGCAACCCGCATCCGCACAACTTCTCCGACCGGCTCATCCGGCCGGGGGACCAGGCGTTCTTCGACATCATCCAGTCCTACAACGGTTACCGCACCTGCTACTACCGCACGTTCAGCGTCGGCAGTGCCACTTCCTCGCAACGCGACGCCTACACGAAGGCGCGTGAATGGATGGACGCGGCGATCGCGACGGTCGGGCCGGGTGTTGGCACCGACGAGGTCGCGCGGGTGTGGCCGGCGGCGACGGAATTCGGCTTCGACAGCGAAATGGCTGCGTTCGGTCTGCAGTTCGGTCACGGGCTCGGGCTCGGCCTGCACGAGCGGCCGATCATCTCCCGGCTCAACAGCCTGGAGAACCCGGTGGAAATCCAGCCGGGCATGGTGTTCGCGCTCGAGACCTACTGCCCGGCGTCCGACGGGTTCTCCGCCGCCCGCATCGAGGAAGAAGTCGTCGTGACCGAGCACGGGGCACACGTCATCACGAAGTTCCCCGCGCAGGAACTGTTCATCGCCAACGAGTACTGACTGGAGTGCTGTGACAACCATCGACCACGACTCGATCGTGAAGGGCGTTCCGGTCGAGCTGTTCATCGGCGGCGCCTGGCGGCCGGCTTCGGACGGTACCCGCATCACCGTGAAGGACCCTGCGACGGCAGAGGACATCGCCTCGGTCGCCAGCGGGTCCACTTCGGACGGTCTCGACGCGGTGGCCGCGGCACACGAGGCGGGGCGGGCGTGGGCGGCCACCGCACCGCGTGTGCGTGGTGAAATCCTGCGCCGCGCGTTCGAGCTCATGACCGAACGCGCCGAGCGGCTTGCCGCGCTCATCGTGCTGGAGAACGGAAAGACGCTCGCCGACGCGCGCGCCGAGGTGGCCTATGCCGCCGAGTTCTTCCGCTGGTACTCCGAAGAGGCCGTGCGCGGCATCGGCACCGTTCAGACCGCGCCCTCGGGCACCAACCGGATCTTGGTGCTGCGGCAGCCGATCGGGGTGTGCGTGCTCGTGACCCCGTGGAACTTCCCTGCCGCGATGGCCACCCGCAAGATCGGTCCCGCGCTCGCGGCAGGCTGCACGGTCGTGCTGAAGCCGGCGAGCGAAACACCGCTGACCGCGCTGGCCATCGCCGATCTCCTCGACGAGGCGGGAGTTCCCGCCGGGGTGGTGAACGTGCTGCCCTCGGCCCGCTCCGGTCCGGTGGTGCAGGCGATGCTGGACGACCCGCGGGTGCGCAAGGTGTCGTTCACCGGCTCCACGGAGGTCGGCAGGCGGCTGCTCGCGGGCGCGGCGAACACGGTGGTCAGCTCGTCGATGGAGCTGGGCGGCAACGCGCCGTTCCTCGTGTTCGCCGACGCGGACCTCGAGGCCGCGGTGGACATCGCGATGATCGCCAAGATGCGCAACGGCGGAGAGGCGTGCACGGCCGCGAACCGCTTCTACGTCGAGCGACCCGTGGCGGCGGAGTTCACCGCTCGCCTCGCGCAACGGATGGCCGCGTTGCAAATGGGGCACGGTCTCGACGAGGGCGTCGCACTCGGTCCGCTGGTGAACGCGGAGTCGCGGGACAAGGTGGCGTCTCTGGTGGACCGGACCGTCGCGCTGGGTGCGTCGGTCGTGACCGGTGGGTCTACTGTGGACGGTGCGGGATACTTCTATCCCCCGACAGTGCTCGCCGACGTGCCCCCGGGCGCGCCGGTACTGGGCGAGGAGATCTTCGGGCCCGTCGCGCCCGTGGTCTCCTTCGACGACGAGGCCGAGGGCATCGCGCTGGCCAATGACACGGAATACGGGCTGGTGTCCTATGTGTGCACCGGCGACCTCGCCAAGGGCCTGCGGGTCGCGGAAGCGATGGATTCCGGCATGGTCGGCCTCAACCGCGGGGTCGTGTCCGACCCGGCGGCGCCCTTCGGCGGCACGCAGCAGAGCGGAATCGGCCGGGAGGGCGGCCACGAGGGCATGCTCGAGTTCACCGAGTCGAAATACATCGCCGTGGAGTGGTGAGATCATGACAACCAGAACACTGATTCAGGGTGGCATCGTGTTCACGGTCGACCCGGAGATCGGCGTGCTGCCGAAGGGCGACGTGCTGATCGAGGACGGCAAGATCCGTGCCGTGGCAGCGGAAATCCCGGTGTCCGACGCGCGGGTCGTCGACGCGACCGACCGGATCGTGATGCCGGGCCTGGTGGACACGCACCGGCACCTGTGGCAGGCCGCCGTGCGGCAGATCGCCGCCGACTGGACGCTCGGGCAGTACGTGGAGCAGATGCTGCTGCAGCTCGGGCCGCAATTCGCCCCGTCGGACGTCTACATCGCCGATCTGCTCGGGGCCATCGAGGCGCTGGACTCGGGCATCACGACGATCATGGACTGGTCGCACATCATCCGGACGCCCGAACATGCTGATGAGGCGGTGCGCGGGTTGGCCGATTCCGGGATCCGCGCCGTCTTCGGCTACGGCAACCCGTGGTCGCCGCAGCCGGACTGGTATCGCGCCGACATCGTCCGGGTCGCGGAACGCTACTTCTCGGCCAAGGACTCGCTGCTGTCGTTCGCGGTGGCGAGCCTGGGTCCGGAGTTCGGTCCGGTCGAGGAAGCACTGGTGGACATCGAGCTGGCACGGGAGCTGGATGTGCCGGTGTCGATGCACGTCGGAGTGGGGCTGCTGGGGCAGCAGCGTTCGGTCAGCGACCTGCACCGGCGAGGGCTGCTCGGGCCCGACTTCATCTACATCCACTGCAACACCTGCACCGACGAAGAGCTTCGCATGATCGCGGACTCGGGCGGCCACGTCTCGATCTCCCCGCGAGTCGAGATGCAGATGGGACACGGTTACCCGGCGACCGGACGGCTGCGCGCGGCCGGAGTGGAGCCGAGCCTGAGCGTCGACGTCGTGTCCGGGGTCGGTGGCAGCCTGTTCGCCGAGATGCGGGGAACGCTCGAAGCCGAACGGGGATGGCAGAACCACCTGGCGCTCGGCCGCGGGGAAAACCTGCCCGAGCTGACGATCACGACCGAGGACGTGGTCCGGATGGCGACGATCGAAGGGGCGCGCGCACTCGGAATCGGGGACCGCGTCGGTTCGCTCACGCCGGGCAAGCAGGCCGACCTCATCCTGCTCGACGTCGCGCTGCCGAACCTGTTCCTGGTGAATCACCTGACCGCGGCCGTCACCCTGGCGGACAGCCAGAACGTCGAAGCCGTGTTCGTCGCGGGGGAGCAGGTGAAGGCGGGCGGCAAGATGGTCCGCCACGACCTGCCCGCCCTGCGGGAACGCGCGCGTTCCTCACGGGACGGGCTGCTCGAAAACTGGGCTCTGTAGAAAGAAGGTCACGTGGCTGACTCGAGGAAGAGCGCCGCCGACGAGGTCTACGTCAACGGCCGGATCTGGGCCGGTCCCGGGCATGAGGCCACCGCGCTCGCCGTTCGGGACGGGCGGGTGATCGCCTGCGGTGACGACGCGCCGGACTTCGCCGGCCCCGGCAGCCGGCGGGTGGACCTTGGCGGGCGCCGGATGATTCCGGGCTTGATCGACGGACACCTGCACGCGGCGCGCGCTGGCGCGACGTGGACGGCCGAGCTGCACTGGACGGGCGTGCCGGACGTGGCGAGCGCGCTCGCCACCATCAAGGCCGCGGCGGGGGACCGTCCCCCCGGCGAGTGGATCCGCGCGATCGGCGGCTGGCATCCGTGCCAGTTCGCGGAATCCCGCGAGCCGACCAGGGCCGAACTCGACGCGGTTGCCCCCGACCACCCCGTGTACGTGCAGGCCCTGTACGAGGTCGCGGTGCTCAATTCGGCCGCGCTGCGCGCGACCGGCCTCGACCAGCTGTCCGGGAACCCGCCGGGTGGCCGGATCGAGCGCGATCCGGCCACCGGCGAGCCGACCGGCCGGGTGCACGGGATGGGCGCGTTCACCCACTGCCTCAACGCCGTGCCGCCGCCCGGACCGGACGAGCAACGGCGATCCACCGCGGCGATGTTCGCCGACCTGCACGCCAGCGGCCTGACGGGCATCGTCGACCCGGGCGGCTTCGGCATGGGGCCCGAGCGGTACGACCCGTTGTTCGAGCTGTGGCGCGCCGGCGAGCTGTCGATGCGGACGCGGTTGTTCCTGTCCGCGGTGGACCCGGGAAAGGAGCACGCCCAGCTCGACAGCTGGCTGCGGCACGCGCAGACCAGGTTCGGCGACGAGCTGTTGCAGGTCCTCGGCATCGGTGAGGTCGTCCACTTCGGCTGTCACGATTTCGAAGGGCTGGAAGACTTTCACATCGGGGAGGAGGCCGCGGCCCAGCTGTACGACATCAGCTACGCGACCGCGGCCCGGGGCTGGCCGATGAACATCCACGCCGTCCTGGACTCCTCAGTGGACGTGATCCTCGACTGCTGGGAAGCCGTGCACGAGCTGATCCCGTTGACCGGCCTCAGGTTCACCCTGTCTCACGCGGATCGGATCAGCACCCGCAACCTGCGGCGGCTGAAGGCACTCGGCGGTGGGGTCGTGCTGGATGATCACCAGGTGTTCAAGGCCGCGGCTTCGGAAGCGGTGTGGGGCCCGGGCGCGATGGCGACCGTCCCGCCGGTCGCCGAGATCTTCGCCGAAGGCATCCCGGTGGCGGCGGGTACCGACGCGAGCCGCGCGTCGTCCTACAGTCCCTGGCTTTCGCTGTGGTGGCTGGTCGCCGGCACCTCACTCGACGGCGTCGCGCGGCGAACGGAGCCGAACCTGTTCAGCCGGGAGCGCGCACTGGAGGCCTACACCGCCGGCAGCGCGTGGTTGAGCTTCGAGGAGCGGGACCGGGGCCATCTACGGCCCGGCGCCAAGGCGGACTTCGCGGTCCTGAGTGAGGACTACTTCACCGTCCCGACCGACCGGATTCCCGCGATCTCCTCGGAACTGACCGTGGTCGGCGGGAAGGTCGTGCACTCGACGGGTGCGGTGGGGTGAACCACTTGTGAGTGGCTACGCCGGTTCTGACCGGCGTAGCCACTGACGAGTCTTGGATCAGCGGAGCTCTTCCCGGTACAGGCCCAAGGCCTTGACCACGGGTTCGTTGCTGTAGGAGAACAGCACCGCGTCGTCGGTGCGCGAGGCGTTGGTGTGCTGGTAGGTCGCCCAGGAGGGCACGACCAGCACGTCTTTCTCACTCCACGTGATTTCTTCGCCGTCGATCAGCGTGCTGCCCTCGCCGCGCACGACGTGCAGGATCGTGGCCGCCGTGTGCCGGCGGGCGGCACCGTGGAAGCCGGGGACGAGGCGCTGGACGTGGCAGGACATGGTGGGCATGACCGGCCCGCCGTTCCACGGGTTGGTGTACTCCAGCGAGATGCCGTCGACGTCGCTGCCCTCGGCGTGCTCGGCGATCGCGTCGAACGCCCGCTCGGTCTCCGCCCACGGGTACTTGCCGATCGGTGAGCTCGCGCCGCGCTCGGAAATCCAGCTCGGGTTGAGCCTGCCGTGGATGAACTGGTGCGAGGACAGCTCGTCCGGCACCGAAGCCTTCTGCGCGGCTTCGGAGTACAGCTCGAAGAACGCCGTGTCGAGCGAGTTGACGAGCGGGAAGTCGAGGCCGTCGAGCCACATCATCGGCCCATCGCCCTCGTGGTAGTGATCGTGCCAGTGCCAGCCGGGCGTCAGCAGGAGGTCACCGGGGGTCATGTGCACCCGTTCGCCGGAGACCGTCGTGTAAGCGCCGGAGCCCTCGATGATGAACCGGAACGCGTTGGCCGAGTGGCGGTGCGCCTGCGCCTGCTCGCCGGGCAGGATCACCTGGATACCGGCGTAGAGCCCGGTGGCCGTCGCGGAAGTGTCCCGGAGCCCGGGGTTGATCAGCATCAGCACGCGGCGCTGGGCGTCCTCTATGGACAGTGATTCCGCGAAGTGCAGCATGTACGGGCGCAGCCGCCGGTAGTCCCAGTGAAACGGGACCGCGCGCCGCGGCGGCTCCGCGGGGAAGAGGTCGCCGAGGTGTCGCCACAGGGCGCCGACGCTCATCGCGTCCATCTCGTCGTAGGCGGTTTCGCTCGTGGTCATACGGAAATCTCCTTCGGCTGGTCGGTGGTGACCGGGTCGAACCCGTAGAGCCAGTCGACGACGTCGAAGTCGTCGCCGGCCCGCTGGGACAGCAGTGCGGCCCGCAGGTCGGCGCCGACGCCGTCGACGTGCAGGACCTCGCCCCATTTCCGCGCGGTGGTCTGGACCCGTGCCGCGCGGGGGGCACGGAGGCGTTCGTAGTTCTTGAACGCTGCCTCGGGGTCGCCCGGATGGGTCCCGACGCACCGCGCGAGCACGACGGAGTCCTCCATCGCCTGGCAGGCGCCCTGGGCGAGGTACTGCAGCATCGGATGGGCGGCGTCCCCGAGCAGCGCGACCCGGCCACGGGTCCAGCCCGTGGCGGGCGGGCGGTCCAGCATGGACCAGCGCCGGGACTTGTCGATCAGCGAGACGCCGGTGACGACGTCGGGGCACATCCCCTCGAACGCGGCCAGCAGCTGGCGTTCGAGGTCGCCGGTGTGTGCGGTGTAGCGCCGGGTGTCGAACGTGGCCACCTGGTTGCACAGCTCGCCGCGGCGGACCGGGTACTGCACGAGGTGCAGGCTCGGGCCGACCCAGATGACCATCCCGTCGGGCTCTCGCAAGCCGCCGTGGCCGGCCAACGCCTCGATCGGCACGGTGCCGCGGTAGGCCACGTAGCCCGAGTCGGTCGGCTCGCCGTCGCCGATGAGCAGTTCCCGGGTCGGGGAGTTGAGCCCTTCGGCGGCGATGAGGGCGTCGGTGACGTACTCGTCGCCGTCCGCACACCGGACGGTGACGCCGGTGTCTCGCTGGTCGACCTCGACGACATGCTTGCCGGGGAGTAGCTCGACCAGGCCGGTCTCCAGGCACGCCGTCATCATCGCGCGATGCAGGTCGGCGCGGTGGGTGACGAAGTAGCGATAGCCGAAGCGGCGCCGGAACGGCTCGCCGGTGTCGAGGGACGTCAGGCGAGCGCCGGTGATCGCGTCGCGCAGGGTGAGCCGGTTCGGGAAGAACGCGTCGGCGGTCGCGGCACCGAGGAGGCCGAGCCGGTCCAGTGCCCGGGAGGCGTTGGGACCGACCTGCAATCCCGCGCCCACCTCCGCGAATTCCGGCGCGCGCTCGAGGACCCGCACCCGGTGTCCGTCGCGGGCAAGGGCCAGTGTCGCGGTGAGGCCACCGATGCCACCGCCCGTCACGAGGAACGATCGCGCTCCTCTGGCCGTATTCATCAGCATACGGATTAAAGTGCACCTGCTCGGATGTCATTGTCAAGACCCGTGTTGCAGGCTGGATAATCTTGACCGGCACGACTCTTCGGTAATATCGTCCGCATACTGACGGATTTTGTGAGGTAGGTGCGCATGCGACTGGTGACATACGACGAAGGCCGGATCGGATATCTCGCGGGAGATCGCGTGGTCGATCTCGGCGCGGTGATCGGCGGCTACGAATCCGGTGGCCAGGGCGCGATGCGCCGCCTGCTCGAGCGATGGGAGTCCGTGCGCGGGGTGCTTCCCGCACCGACGGAAGAAAACAGCGTGCCGCTGTCGCAGGTGCGACTTCAGGCACCGGTCCCGGATCCGACGAAGATCGTCGCCGCTCCGGTGAACTACCGCGACCACCGCACGGAGATGGAGCTGAGCGTCGACATCAGCGACCTCGCCGTGTTCCTCAAGGCGCCGTCGTCGGTCATCGCGCACGGCGAGGTGGTGCAACTGCCGTACACCGACCGCCGGATCGACCAGGAGGGTGAGCTCGCCGCCGTCATCGGTCGCCGGGCGCGGAACGTGGCGGAAGAGGATGCGCTGTCGTTCGTGGCGGGCTACACCGCTTGCCTCGACATCACCATGCGCGGCAAGGAGGACCGCTCGACCCGCAAGTCGTTCGACACCTTCACTCCGCTCGGGCCGTGGCTGGTCACCGCGGACGAGGCCGCCCCGGCCGACGACATCGACCTCGAGTGCACCGTGGGGGGAGAGCAGCGCCAGAAGTCCAACACGAAGCACCTGATCTGGGGCGTGGCGAAACTGGTTTCGTACATCTCGTCCGTGATGACTCTCGAGGTCGGCGACGTGATCGCCACCGGCACGCCCGCGGGAGTCGGACCGATCGCCGACGGCGACGAGATCACCGTGACCCTGTCGAGCATCGGCACGCTCGCGGTCAGCGTCGCCACGGCGCCGGGTGCGGGCCCCGCACCGACCGGGACTCGCGACCGAGCCTGAGCGGGACCACGGGCAGTGGCACAATCGTCCGTATGCGGATTAATCTGAATCGGGTCGGCCGGTGACCCCCCGCGCCCCCGTGACGGCGACCTCCCCGTCCCCGCCGGTACGATCACCGCGCGGCCGGGCCACCGGCCGCGATGCGGGATCGTCGTACCGGCAGGAGGTGAGCACGGTGGCATCGTCGAGGCGCGGCCAGGCCGAGGCTGTCGAGTTCGACCTGTCGAACATGATCGGGCATCTGCTGCGCACTTGCCAGCAACTGCACGTGGCGATCTGGACCGACATCTTCCCCGGTGGCCTCACCTCGCCGCAGTTCGCGGTCCTGCACGCGCTCGCGCACGAGGGTGCGCTCACCCAGACCGCGTTGCGCTCGCAGGTTCGGCTCGACCGGTCCACCACGGCGGATGTGGTGCGCCGCTTGGTCGCGCGCCGGCTGATCACGCAGGTCAAGGACCCTGAAGATGGCCGCCGCCGGGTGGTCCGGCTGACCGCGGCCGGGCGGGCGTTGTACACCGAGTCGACGGTGCGGGCCACGCGCGTGAACGAAACCATGCTCGCCGGCCTGAGCGACGAGGAACGCGCGCGGCTGCTGTCGCTGCTCGCCTCGCTTCTCGAGCACCACAAGGGACTCCTCGACTACCAGGACTGATGGGGTCCAGGCTCGGTTCTTGACACCCGGGCCACCGTGCCGCACCATTCATCAGTATACGGATAAATAAGGGTCTGCGACCGTCCGAAGTGAACTCGAGCGACGCGATCGCACGCTGTTGTGCGGCTACGCCGGTGTGCCCGCCCTGCCTGTCGCGGTCGCGTTCGCCGGCTCTACCAAGCACTGCTGCCTGACCGACGCTGCTTGACCGACTGAACAAGGAGAGTCCCACCATGCCCAGCACGCCCCGTATCGCTCGCGCCGCGGTCCGCGTCGTCGACCTGCCACTCGGCGCGGCGCGCGGGGGATCGGGCGCGACGCAGCTGCAGCTCGCGATCGTGACGCTCGTCGACGACGACGGAGCCACGGGCACGGGCTACACCTACACGCTCGGCCCCGGCATCGCGGCCGCCGCGGCACTGATCGAGGAGCTGCACCTGCCCGCGGTGGTCGGCCTGGCCATCGAGGACTGGGACCGAACGTGGTACCGGATGCGCGACGCCACTCATCGCGTCGGTACCGGTGTCGCCCTGCTGGCCACCTCGGCGGTGGACATCGCGATGTGGGACCTCCGCGCGGTGCGCGCCGGGCTGCCGCTGTTCCGGCTCCTTGGCGCACAACGCGATGAGGTTCCGGTCTACGGAAGCGGGCGCGCCACGCATGCGATGTCCACGGCCGAACTGGTCGAAGGCGCACAGTCCTACGTGGACGAAGGATTCCCGGCGGTGAAGCTGCGGGTGGGTGTTCGGACCCCCGCCGACGATGTCGCGCGGGTCGCGGCGGTCCGCCGTGCGCTGGGTGACGATGTGCAGATCATGGTCGATGCCAACGAACGGCTCGACCTCGCGACGGCGCGGTGGATGGCGCCGCGACTGGCGGAACTCGGCGTCGCCTGGTTCGAGGAACCCGTCCCGTCGCGTCACCCCGACGCCCACCGCGTCCTCGCAGGGGGCCCCACTCCGCCGCTGGCGGTGGGGGAACACGTGCTCGGCCTGAGCGCGTTCACGGAGTTCGTCGGCAGCGCGCCGATCTGGATGCCCGATGTCCCGCTCACCGGTGGGATCTCGGAGTTCCGCCGGATCGACGCGCTCGCCGAGGCCCACGGGGTGAGCGTGACGCCGCACTTCCTGCCGGAGTTGCACGTCCACGTGGTTGCCGCCGGTCGTGCCACGACGTGGCTGGAGCACTTCCCGCTGCTCGACGACCTGCTCGCGGAGACGCTGGTGATCAAGGACGGCAAGGCGGCGCCGCCGGACCGCCCCGGGCACGGCCTGCGGTGGGACGATCAGAAGCTGGCGGCGCACACCGTCCGCACGGTGTCGGTGTGAGCCCCGGACGCCGTGATCCGGCCGCCCGCGGCTGCCGGCCACCCGGTGCCGAAGGACCCGTTCACGAAGAGGTGGTACGGGCCGATGACCACGATGGCGTGCACCTCGTACTCGCCGTCGCTCGATTGCACGACCCGGCAGGCGACGCCGCCCGGTCGGGCGGTCGTCGCCATTTCCGCCGGTTCGCGGTCGTGCCGCTGAGGATCGTCCCGTCCTTTTCGGAGTAGTTCGGCGGCGCCGCGAACCTAGACCACCTGGGCGAGCCGTGCGGCCTGGTCGATCGCGCGGACGGCGTCGAGTTCGGCGGCGAGGTCGGCGCCACCGATCAGGTGCGCGGGGATGTTCCGTTCGGTCAGCTGCTGGTACAGATCGCGTTCGCTTTCCTGCCCTGCGCAAAGAATGACGGTGTCGACCTCGAGCACGGTCGTTCGGTCGCCGACGCGGTAATGCAGTCCCTGATCGGAGATTTCCTCGTAGGTCGCACCGGCCACCGTGGTCAGTCCAGCGGCTCGCAGCCGTGCCTTGAGGATCCAGCCGGTCGATTTGCCCAGCCCGGCTCCGGGCCGGGTGGTCTTGCGTTGCAGGAGGGTGACTTCGCGGGCCGGTTTGGGGACTTCGGCGCGGGGCGGACCCGTCAGTCCGCCTGGTGTGGACAGGGTGGGGTCGATGCTCCAGGCCGTGAGGAACGCGTCGGCGTCGAGCGATTCCTCGGGGTGGCCGAGGAGGTATTCAGCGACGTCATAGCCGATGCCGCCCGCACCGATGATCGCGACCCGCTCGCCGGCTCGGCGAGCGCCCGTCAGCACATCGACGTAGGACATGACCATCGGATGGTCGACGCCCTTGATCTCGGGCACCCGCGGGGTGACGCCGGTGGCCAGCACGATCTCGTCGAAACCTTCACCGGCCAACTGGTCTGCGTCGGCGCGGGTGTTGAGGCGGACGTCGACGCCGAGGCGGTCCAGCCGGACGCGGAAGTAGCGCAGCAGCTGGTTGAACTCGTCCTTGCCGGGAACGACCCGGGCCATGTTGAGCTGGCCACCGAGTTGCGGAGCGGCCTCGAAGAGAGTGACGGTGTGACCGAGTTCGGCGGCTTCGACGGCGAAGGACATGCCGGCCGGTCCGGCGCCGACGACGGCGATGCGTTTGCGGGTGGCGGGATCGCGGCGGGTGAACTCGATTTCGTGGCCGGCGCGGGGGTTGACCATGCAGCTTGCCGTGCGGTCGGTGAAGATCCGGTCCAGACAGGCCTGATTGCAGCCGATGCAGGTGTTGATCTCCGCGATGTCGCCCGTCCGGACCTTGCGGGCGAACTGCGGGTCGGCCAGCAGTGGCCGGGCCATCGATACGAGGTCGCCGGCGCCGTCGGCGAGAACCTGCTCGGCGAGGTCGGGGTCGTTGATGCGGTTGGAGACGATCACGGGGATCGACACCGCGTCCTTGACGTGGCGGGCGGCGAACGTCCAGACGCCGCGAGGAATGCTGGCGGCGATGGTCGGCACGGCGGACTCGTGCCAGCCGATGCCGGTGTTGATGAGGTCGGCGCCGGCGGCCTCGACCTGCCGGGCCAGTTCGGCGATCTCCTTGCCACTCAGGCCGTCCTCGACCAGATCGATGGCGGAGATGCGGTAGATCAGCAGGAAGTCGGACCCGACACGGGCCCGGCTCGCTCGCAGGATTTCCAGCGGCAGCCGGCAGCGACCCTCGAAGGTGCCGCCGAACTCGTCGTCACGGGT
The DNA here is from genome assembly GCA_035551175.1 of Amycolatopsis sp. Classification (GTDB taxonomy): domain Bacteria; phylum Actinomycetota; class Actinomycetes; order Mycobacteriales; family Pseudonocardiaceae; genus Amycolatopsis. The sequence goes on from DASZNR010000083.1 coordinate 39,824, forward strand.
GTGGTTGGTGGCCTCGGCGAGGAATTCGTTGATCAGGTAGCCCTCCGAGCCCATGATCTCCACGCCGTCGTAACCGGCCTGCTTGGCCAGTTCGGCGGTACGGGCGAAGGCATCGATCGTGTCCCACACCTCGCTGGTGGACAGCGCGTGCGGTTCGATCGGGTTGATGCGGGCGCGCTGGTCACTGGGACCGACGGCGTAGGGGTGCTTCGCGTAGCGGCCGGCGTGCAGGATCTGCAGGGCGATCAGTCCGCCGGCGTCGTGGACGGCCTGGGTGATGGCGCGGTGGGGAGCCAGATCGGTGGTGTTGTCGAAGACCTCGGAGTCGGCTTCGAGGCGGCCGGCGATGTCGGGGGAGTAACCGTTGGTGAGGATGAGCGCGGCTTCACCGCGGGCGCGTTCGGCATAGAAGGCGACCAGCCGCTCGGTGGGATTGTCGAGGGTTTCGATCCGGGTGTGCATGGCGCCCATGACGATGCGGTTGCGCAGGGTTCGCGACCCGACGGTGAGCGGCGCGAGCAGACGCGGGTGGCTGGTCATGATTCTCCAGTCGTGGCGAGGTCCGGTGTGGTGGTCGCGGTGTTGAGGGTCAGGTTCCAGTTCACCGCATCCTCGCGGAGCTTGAACTTCTGGACCTTTCCGGTGGCGGTCGTGGGAAGCGCGTCAATGATGTGAAGGTATTCGGGCCAGAATTGCTTGGCCATGTTGAGCTCGGCCAGGTGCCGCAGGAGTTCGGGGAGCGTCGGTGGGTTCCGGGGGTCGCGCGGGACGAGTACCGCGCAGGCGCGTTCGCCGAGGCGGTCGTCGGGCACGGCGATGACGGCGACATCGCGCACGGCGGGATGGTCGAGCAGCGCCGATTCGACCTCGACCACGGGGATGTTCTCCGCGCCCCGGATGACGAGGTCCTTGGAACGGCTGGCGATGCGGATGTAGCCGTTGTCCCACTGTACGGCGATGTCCCCGGTGTCCAGCCAGCCGTCGTGGGTGGCGGCGGCGAACAGGTCCGGTCGTTTGAAGTAGGTCAGGCAGGTCGACGCGCCCCGCACCAGCAGTCGTCCGGGAGTGCCGGCCGGAACGGCGTGCCCGTCGGCATCGACCACCGTCAGTTCCACCCAGTCCGGTGGGCAGCCGTCGGTCGTGGTGACGAGAGTGTCGGGATCGTCGGTCGTGGTGGTGGTGACCGCGCCGACCTCGGTCATCCCCCATGCGACGAGGACGGTGGCTCCGAGCCGGCGGTTGACCTCGGCGATGAGCGGGGGCGGCACGGGCGCACCGGCGCAACTGATGATGCGCATCGACGGGATGGTCACGCCGGTCTTCTCCACGGTGGCGCACAAATCGGCCAGGAACGTCGGCGCCGCCATCGTCCACACGCACTGGTAGGTGTTGACCAGATCGAGCATGTGCTCGGCATCCCAGGCGTCCTGGTAGACGACGGTCATGCCATCGGCCAGCGGCAGGTAACAACCGAAGTAGTAGCCCACGGTGTGGGCCAGCGGCGAGAAGAACAGCAGCGCGTCATCAGGGTTCAGGCCAAGGCGCCCGGTCACCGACCGGGTGCCGCAGCGCACGGTGTTGTGGGTGTGCACCACACCTTTCGGCTCACCGGTGGTGCCGGAGGTGAACTGGACCTGCGCGACGTCGTCGCCTGCCGGGCGCAGCGGGTCGAGCACGGACGCGGGTGCCGGGTCGCGCTCGAGGAAGAAGCGATCGAAGCTGTGCACACCGGGCCGGTCGCCGGCCGCGCCGACGGCGAAGACGTGTGTCAACGTCGGCACGCTCGCGGCCACGTCGTTGAGCATGCCGGCGTAGTCGAAGCCGCGGAAGCTGTCCGGGACGACGCACAAGCGGGAGCCGGTGCGTTCCAGGATGAAGGCGAGTTCGCGGTGCCGCAGGATCGGCAGGATCGCGTTCGTGACCGCGCCGACCCGGGTGATGGCCAGGTTCATGGCGGCGAACTGCCACCAGTTGGGCAGCTGGAAGGACACGATCTCGCCCGGTCGCACGCCCAGTTCCAGCAGTCCGGCGGCGATACGGTCGACGATGTCGCCGAGTTGGCCGAACGTCAGAGTCTCGGTTGGTGCGCCGGCGTGGTCGGCGACGATGGCGATCTTGTCGGGTCTCTCGGCCACATTGGCCAGGAAATCGTCGAGCAGGGTCGTGTCGCGCCACCAGCCCTTGGCGTGGTAGCTGGCGGCATCGGTGGTGGGGACGGGGATGGAGACGGTTTCGGGCACGACGTTGTCCCTTCGGGCGGAGGCGCAGTGCTGGTCAGCCGGCCATGGTGAGGCCGCCGCTGACGCTCAGCACCTGGCCGGTGATGAAGTCGGCGGAGTCGGAGGCGAAGAAGCGCACGGCGTCGGCGACCTCGTCGGGGGTGCCGAGGCGGCGGAACGGAATGGCGCGTTCGAGGCTCGCGAGGAGTTTCTCGGACATGGTCGCGAGCAACGGAGTGTCCGTGGGTCCGGGGCACACGCAGTTGACGTTGATCCGATGACGGGCCATTTCCCGGGCCAGTGACTTGGTGAAAGCGATCAGACCGCCTTTGGTGCCGGCGTAAACGGTCTCGCCGGTGCTGCCGACGCGGCCCGCGTCGGAGGCGACGTTGATGACCTTCGCAGTGCGATCGGCTTCCACGATCTTGCTCAGGAAGCCGTGGCAGAGCCGGACCGGACCGAGAAAATTGACCGCGACCAGACTCGTCCACAGTGTGTCGTCATTGGACAGAAAGGGTTCGATGCGGTCGAAACCGGCCGCGTTGACGATGATGTCGGGCAGCCCCGCCCGCGAGATCACGTCGTCGCGCAGGTCGAGAATGGCCTGGGGATCGGCAAGATCGGTCGTGAAGGCGGTCGCGTTCTCGAAGCTCTGCGCGTCACCGCCGATTTTTCCCAGTGTCCCTTTGAGACCGTCGGTGTCGCGGTCGACGAGCGCGAGGCGAGCACCGGCCCGCGCGAGATTCAGCGCGATGGCCTGCCCGATGCCGGACGCGGCGCCGGTGACCAGGGCGAGCTTGTTGTCGATCGTCATGATGAGTGTGTTCCTTGTCCGAAGTCGGGCAGTCGCGAGTGAGCACCGGTGCGTGGTTCAGACGTGGGGTCAGACATAGGCGCTGAAGTCGGGCCGGCGCTTCTCGGCGAACGCGGCAGCGCCCTCGTGACCCTCGTCCGTGGTGACGAACTGGTCCAGCCCGGCGAACGCGACCGCGCCGAGGCCGGCGAGGTGCTCGGTGTCGGCGTTGAAGGCGTGTTTGAGGAACCGGATCGCGGTCGGGGACAGGGCCGCGATCTCGTCGACCCAGCGCCTGGCCTCCGCCAGCAGTTCTCCGGCCGGAACGACGGCGTTGACCAGCCCCCACTGCAGGGCGGTGGCCGCGTCGTACTGGCGGCACAGGAACCAGATCTCCTTGGCGCGCTTCTCGCCGATCGCGCGGGCGAGCAGGCCGGTTCCGAAGCCGGCGTCGAACGATCCGACGCGGGGGCCGGCCTGGCCGAAGCGGGCGGTATCGGCAGCGATGGTCAGATCACAGACGACGTGAAGAACGTGTCCACCGCCGATGGCAAGGCCGTTGACCGCCGCGATCACCGGTTTGGGCATGTCGCGGATGACCTTTTGCAGATACTCGATCTCGAACCGGCCCGACCTGGTGGGACCGTAGTCGCCGGTCTCGGCTTTCTGCTTGACGTCGCCGCCGCTGCAGAACGCCTTGTCCCCGGCACCGGTGAGGATGACCGCCCGCACGCTCTTGTCGGACCAGGCGGCCCGGAGCGCATGGATGAGCTCCTCTACGGTCTGGCCGCGGAAGGCGTTGTAGCGCTGCGGCCGGTTGATGGTGATGATCGCGGCCGGGGCCTCGACGGTGTACAGGATGTCCTCGTACGGATCGCTCATTTGTCAGTGCACCTCACGGTGGTTGTGGAAAGGGACAGGTGGTGTGGCGGCGCGGTCAGGTTCGGGCGCGGGTGAGGAAGGCGGTCAAGCGCTCGGCCGTTTCGGTCGTGGTGATCAGTTCGCGGACCGAGTCGAGTTCGACCGTGAAACCGTCGGGGGAGCCGGCCGCCGCGATGCACCGTTTGGCTGCTTCGACGGCGTGCAGGGACACCGCCACCAATCGGTCACTCAGTTGCCGCACCGCAGCGTCCAGATCGCCGGTCGCCACGGCCTGGTGTGCGATGCCCAGTGCGGCCGCCCTTGCGCCGTCGATGAGGTCACCGCTCAGGATGAGCTGCTTCGCGATCGCGGGACCCACGACGCGGGTGAGCCGCTGGGTGCCGCCGGCCCCGGGGATCAGACCGATCCGGACCTCGGGCAACCCGATCTTGGCCGTGGTCGTGACGATGCGGAAGTCGCACGCCAGAGCCAGTTCGAGGCCGCCTCCGGTGGCTGCGCCGTCGATCACGGCGATCGTGGGAATCGGCAGTGCCTCGATCCCTGCGTAGACGGCTTGCATGCGCGCGACGAAGGCGACCATGCGCTCGGCTCGGTCTGGTGCGTCGAGCAACTCGGCCATCATGTCGATGTCCGCCCCGGCGCTGAACATTCCCTCGGCCTTGATCACGAGGCATCGGGTCTGGACGTCGGTGCGGATCTCGTCCACGGCCGCGGCGAGGTCTTCCAGATGTTCGGCGTTGAACGCGTTGACCGGCCGACGATCCAGCACGATCGTGCTCACCGAATCGTCGCGGTACACGTGCGCGCTCATCGTCCGGTCTCCGATCGCTGCTCGGGTGAGGTGGAGTTCACCGGGGCGCCGAGCGCTCGCAACACGTGCCGGGACTGGGATTCGATGTACTGCTCCAGCGTGCGCTCCCGGGCGAACAGCCAATGCTTGAGCGCCCAGCCGTGGGCGAGCAGAACCATGTCGTGCACGGCGAGTTCCACGTCGCAGTCGACGAACTCGCCGCTGGCGATGCCCGCGCGCACGAGCACCGCGAGCGGGCCCGCGGTCTGCACTTCGAGCCGCTTGATCTGGACGCGCCCCTCGGTCGACAGCGTGGCCGATTCGCGGTAGGTCAGCAGCACGGCGTCGCGGTAGCGATCGATGACGCGCACGTAGGCACCGAAGGCCGAGGCCAGCCGCTCGCTCGCGGTCGAGCCGGATTCGGCGGCGACCGGCAGATCGGCGCGCAGGGCGTCGAGAATGGCCAGGATGGCGGCGAGCAGCACGTCTTCCTTGCCGGCGAAGTACCGGTAGGCCAGCCCGACGCTGACGCCGGCCTCCTCGGCCAGGGCCTGCATGGACATCTCGTGGTATCCGGTGCGCTGCATGACGCGGATCGCCGCGTCGAGCAGCTGTTGGCGGCGCCGGACTCTGCGCTGGTCCATCGCCCCCGCTCCGCCGGCCGAGGTCGTGGTGACCGGCGCGGCACTTCGATCGGCCATAAATGAACCTTCATTCACTAGATTATGTAGAATGTAGAGCAGTGTCGGTGCGGTTTCGCCTCGTGTCAAGAGCCAGGTTGTCGAAGGCGGTGCTGGACCTTTCTCCTTGTTGAACGGGGGAATCCTCGCCGTGGCGCCGCTCAGATGTGTCGGCCGCCGGTGACTTCGACGACGGTGCCCGTGACGTAGCTGGCCAGGTCACTGGCCAGGAACAGCACGACCGAGGCGATTTCACTCGGTTCGCCGGCGCGACCCAGCGGAATCTCGGCCATCTTGGCGGCATAGACGTCGGGGGGCACGGCCTCGGTCATCGGGGTGCGGATCAGCCCGGGCTGCACCGCGTTGACGCGAATGCCGTCCCGGGCCAGCTCCTTGGCGGCCGCCTTGGTCAGGCCGACCATGCCGGCCTTGGCCGCGGAGTAGTTGGTCTGGCCGAACATACCGACCTTGCCGCTGATGGAGGAGATGTTCACGATGGCGCCCCGTTCGTTGGGGCGCATGGCATCGGCGGCGTACTTGGTTCCCAGCCACGCCCCGTAGAGGTGGACGTCGATCACCGAGCGGAACTGTTCGGAGGTCATCTTGCGCAGGGACTTGTCGCGAGTGATGCCGGCGTTGTTGACGAACACGTGCAGACCACCGTGATCGGTGAGGACACCGTCGACGAGCGCGCGGACGTCGTCTTCACGGGTGACGTCACAGCGCACGCCCGTGACGGTGGGGGCGTCCGTTCCGGCGGCCAGTTTCAGGGCGGCGGTGCGGGCCTGACCGGCGTCGAGGTCGGCGATGACGACGTGCGCGCCTTGCTCGTGCAGGGTGCTGGCGATCGCATAACCGATGCCCTGTGCGCCGCCGGTCACGACGGCGACCTGGTTGTCGAGCAGTCCGTTGGCCGTCAGGGTCGGCTCCACGTTGGGCTCCATGATCACAGTCCTCCGCGGGAGATGAGTTGGCGGGCGATGACGTTGCGCTGGATCTCGTTGGTGCCTTCCCCGACGATCATCAGTGGGGCGTCGCGGAAGTAACGCTCAACGTCGAACTCGGTCGAGTAACCCATGCCGCCGTGGACCCGGATGGCGTCGACGGTGACCTGCATCGCGACCTCCGAGGCGAACAGCTTGGCCATCCCGGCCTCAAGGTCGGCGCGCCGACCGCTGTCCACTACACGGGCGGCGTGCAGCAGCAACTGGTGCGCGGCGGCGTACTTGGTGGCCATGTCGGCGAGCAGTTGTCCGACGGCCTGGTGCTGCCAGATCGGCTTGCCGAAGCTCTCCCTGACCTGGGCGTAGGCCAGTGCGTCGTCCAGCGCCGCCTTGGTCACGCCGGTGGCGCGCGCCGCGACGTTGATGCGGCCGACCTCGAGGCCGCGCATCATCTGTTCGAACCCGTGTCCGGGGCGCTCACCAAGAATGGCGTCCGCGGGCACCCGGCAGTTGTCGAAGAACAGCTCGCAGCTCTCGACGCCTTTGTAGCCGAGTTTGGGCAGGTCCTTGGCGATGGTGAGGCCGTCGCGGACGCCGTCGATCTTCTCCACCAGCACGACGCTGATGCCGGTGTGCGGGGGAGTGGCGTCCGGATCGGTGCGGCACAGCAGGGCGATCAGGTCGGACTTGCGAGCGTTGGTGATCCAGGTCTTGGCACCGTTGATCACCCACTCGTCGCCGTCTCGGGCGGCGGCGGTGGTCAGGTGGGCCAGGTCGGACCCACCGCGCGGCTCGGTCAGAGCCATCGTGGCGCGCAGCTCGCCGGTTGCCATGCGCGGCAGGTACCGCTGGCGCTGCTGTTCAGTGCCGAATTCGAGCAGCAGCTTGGCCACCACGGTGTGGCCGCCCATGGCGCCGGCGAGGCTCATCCAGCCGCGGGAAAGTTCCTCGGCGACCAGCGCGTAGCACGGGGTGGAAACCTTGACCTCGCCGTAGGGTTCGGGGATGGCCAGGCCGTAGATGCCGATCTGCTTCATCTGGTCGATGAGGGCTTCGGGATAGGTGTTGGCGTGTTCGAGTTCGCGGACTCGCGGCCGGACCTCCCGGTCGACGAATTCGCGCACCAATTCGACGATGGCGCCTTCCTCGTCGCTGAGGTGGGGATCGCTGGTCGCCGCGTGGCGTGCTGGAGCAGGCGTTGTCATGGCGTTCCGTTCGAGGTGTGGGTGGCGCGGGGCAAGCAGACGTAGTTGCTCAAGATTCTATATAATATGTCAAGATACGTTGGACGCGCTGGCCGCAGCGAAACTACTCGTGATTGGCCAGGCCGCTGAGAACCGGCTTTGCCACTCACGAGCAGTGCAGTGGCACGTGCAGCGGTACGTCTTCACCTGACCGCGGAGTCGTCTGCCTCGGCAGGAGGGAGCGGGAAGTGTGACGTACGGAACGGCGCGCGATGCTTCGGCAGTCTTTATATTCTACAGAATCCAAGGAGGTGTCATGGACGAGGAGACGTTCGGCTCGATCCGCGCGGCCGTCCGGGAGTTTGTGCGCGAGCGGGTGATTCCACGCGAGCTGGAGATCGAGCAGACCGACGCGATACCCGACGACCTGCGTGCGGCCACCGCCGAACTCGGGTTGTTCGGCTACGCGCTCCCGGAGGAGTTCGGCGGGCTCGGCGTGAGTATGGCCCAGGACGTGCGGCTGGCGTTCGAGTTCGGCTACACCACGCCTGCTTTCCGCTCGCTGTTCGGCACCAACAACGGCATCGCCGGCCAGGTGGTGGCGAAGTTCGGCTCCGCCGAGCAGAAGAAGGCGTATCTGCCGGCGCTGGCCGGCGGCGAAGCGATCGCCTCCTTCGCGCTCACCGAATCCGAGGCAGGCTCCAGCCCGACCGGCATGCGCACGACCGCCCGTCGTGACGGCGCAGGATGGGTGCTGTCCGGTACGAAGCGGTTCATCACCAACGCGCCCCTGGCCTCGTGGTTCGTCGTGTTCGCGCGTACGGACCCCACCGCCGAGCACGGGCGGGGGATCTCGACGTTCATCGTGGAGGCCACCGATCCGGGGGTCAGCTGTGGCCCACGCGATCACAAGATGGGCCAGCGCGGCGCCTGGACCTCCGAGGTCAGCTTCGACGACGTCCGGGTCGGTCCCGAGCGGCTCGTCGGCGAGGAGCACCGCGGGTACCGAGCTGCGATGACAGTGTTGTCCCGCGGTCGCCTGCACATTGCGGCGATGTGCGTGGGTACCGCGCAGCGGATTCTCGACGAGTCCGTCGCGCACGCCGCCGCCAGCCGGCAGGGCGGCCGCCCGATCGGGGATTACCAGCTGGTGCAGTCGATGCTCGCGGATTCGTACGCCGAACTGCTGGCCGGACGCAGCCTCGTCCTGTCGGCCGCCGACGCCTACGACGCCGGCACGGACACGAGCAGCGGCCCGTCGGCGGCCAAGCTCTACTGCGGCGAGATGGTTTCCCGGGTGGCCGACCGTGGAGTGCAGGTGCACGGTGGGATGGGCTACATGCGGGAGTCGGTGGTGGAACGCATGTACCGCGACTCCCGGCTCTACCGTCTCTACGAGGGCACCAGTGAGATCCAGAAACTGATCATCGCTCGCAACCTGCTCAGCGACGCCCGCTAGGAACGCCGTGCGACTACTCGACTCGATCGACGAGCTCGACTTCCGCGACCACCTGCGTCCAGGTGACCGGGTGGTGTGGGGACAGGCCTGCGGCGAGCCCCGCACACTCGTGCGGCACCTGTTCCGCAGCCCGATACCACCAGGGCTGTCGGTCTTTCTGGGCATCGACGTCGCCAACAGCGTCCGCGTCGCCGATGCCGCCCGGGTCAGGCTGACCAGCTACATCGGCTCCGGTGCCAACAGCGTCCTGCACGCGGCGGGCCTGCTCGACATCCTGCCGTGGCACTACTCCATGCTGCCGGGGTTGGTCACCGGCGCGGACGTCGTGTTCGTTCGCACGCCGCCGCCCGGTCCCGACGGTCGCGTCAGCCTGGGGACCAATGTCGACTACCTCGCCGACGCTCTCGTCCGTGCCCGTGTGGTGATCGCCGAGTTCGACGATCGGGTGCCCGAAACCGGGAGCGACGTGGAGCTCAGCACGTCGGACATCGACGTCGCCGTTCCCGCTCGCCACGGGTCGGCGGAGTTGGCGACACCACCGGCCACCGACGTGCAGCACCGGATCGCCGCCCACGTCGCCGAGCTGGTCGACGACGGCTCCACCCTGCAGGTCGGCGTCGGGTCGCTGACCGACGCCGTGCTGGCCGCGCTCGTCGACCGGCGGCAGCTGGGCCTGCACAGCGGGCTGATTCCCGATGGTGTCGTCGACCTCATGAACCGTGGTGTGCTGACGGGCGAACGCAAGATCCTCGATCGTGGGGTGAGCGTCGGCGGGATGTTGCTGGGCAGCCGGCGGTTGTTCGAGTTCGCTCATCGCAACCCCCGCATCAGCCTGCGCGGGGCGAGGTACACCCACGACCACGGTGTCCTCGCCCAGCAGCCCAAGCTGGTCGCGATCAACTCGGCGCTGGAAGTCGATCTCACCGGGCAGATCAACTCCGAAGTCGCGCAAGGACGCTACGTCGGAGCTGTCGGTGGCGCGGTCGACTTCCTGCGTGGTGCGGCCGCTTCTCCCGGGGGAGTGCCGATCGTCATGTTGCCCTCGGGCGCGGGGCCCACCAGTCGCATCGTCGCCAGGCTGTCCGGTCCGGTGAGCACCCCGCGTAGCGACGCCGGAGTCATCGTCACCGAACACGGCCGGGCCGACCTGCGCGGGCTCAGCCTCAGCCGGCGGGTCGAGGCCATGATCGCCATCGCTGCCCCTGCCCACCGCGCCCGGCTCTCCTCCGCCGCCGACGCCGTCCTCGCCGCCGTCGGGAAGGACGCCGACCGATGAGCCACCTCTCCGTGCCTGACTTGCGGCACACGGCCGGACACCATCATCTGGTCGGCGCGCCACGAGGCGACCTGACCACCACCACTGACCCGCACCCCAAGTACGGAGGCGATTCCCATGCGTGACGCGGTGATCTGCGAACCGGTGCGCACACCGATCGGCCGGTTCGGCGGCGCGCTGAAGGACGTGACCGCCGCAGACCTGGCCACCACCGCGCTCGCGGGGCTGCTGGCCCGCACCGGCATCGATCCGGCAAGGATCGACGACGTGGTGCTCGGCCACTGCTACCCGAGCGCCGAGGCACCCGCGATCGGGCGGGTGGTGGCGCTCGACTCGGGCCTACCCATCACGGTTCCGGGCATGCAGGTCGACCGGCGCTGCGGCTCCGGACTGCAAGCTGTCGTGCAAGCGGCGATGCAGGTGCAGCTTGGCGCGAGTGACGTGGTGGTGGCGGGCGGCACTGAGAGCATGAGCAACACCGTCTTCTACGCCACCGACATGCGATGGGGCGTGAAAGGCAAGGGAGTTCTGCTTCACGATTCGCTGGCCAGGGGGCGGGCCACGCCGGGTGGCAAGAACTACCCCGTGGCCGGTGGCATGCTGGAGACTGCCGAAAACCTGCGTCGCGCGTACGGCATCGGCAGGGAGGAGCAGGACCGCCTGGCACTCGCCTCACACCAGCGGGCGGTCGCCGCGCAGCGTTCCGGCGTGTTCGCCGAGGAGATCATTCCCGTCTCGGTGCCCACCAGGAAGGGTGACGTGGTGGTCGACACCGACGAACACCCGCGCGCGGACACGTCGATGGAGGTGCTGGGCGGTCTGCGCCCCGTGCGGGTCACGGAGGATCCGGAGGCCACGGTGACCGCGGGCAACGCCAGTGGCCAGAACGACGCCGCCGCGGTCTGCCTCGTCACGCACCCACAGCGCGCGGCTGAGCTGGGCTTGCGACCGCTGGTCCGATTGGTCTCGTGGGGAGTGGCGGGCGTCGCGCCGAAGACCATGGGCATCGGTCCGGTGCCGGCCAGCGCCACGGCACTGGAGCGGGCCGGCCTGAAGATGTCCGACATGGACCTGGTGGAACTGAACGAGGCGTTCGCCGCCCAAGTGCTGGCCTGCACCCGGGAATGGGGTTTCACCGAGACGGATTTCGAGCGGCTCAACGTGCACGGCTCGGGCATCTCGCTCGGCCATCCGGTGGGGGCCACCGGAACCCGCATCCTGGCCACGATGGCGCGGGAAATGAACCGGCGGGAGGCCCGCTACGGTCTGGAAACCATGTGTATCGGCGGCGGTCAGGGCTTGGCCGCGGTGTTCGAGCGCGTGGCCGGGTGATGCGCACGCCTCGCCTCAGTGGTCGCAGCGAAAGGCCGCGCCCGTGCGCCGTTTGGTCCCACGGCTTGGTCACGGGTCGTGCTTCGTCGGTTTTCGAACTGGTCACCGACTTGACGCCCTGCGTGGTCACTTTCGCAGCAGACCGCCGAGCGCGGCCGCGGTGACCTTGTCGGCCTCCTCGGGTGTGAGTGGCCGGTGCCCGCTCATCAGCCGGAAGATCAGCGGGCCGAACACGAGGTCGGTCGCGGTCTCCACATCGACGTCCGGGTTCGCCTCACCACGGTCGATCGCCCGCTGCCACAACGTGGCGATGGCCTCCCGCCGGCCGGCGAGAAAGAACTTCCGGAAGTACGGGCTGCCACTGGGATCGGTGACGCACGAGGCCAGCAATTGCGCGAACACCGGTTGTGTCGCATAGAACGCGCTGACCTGCCTTACCTGGGCGGTGAAATCCCCGACGGCGCTGCCGGTGTCCGGCAGCGGCAGCGCGTCGCCCATCATGCCGCCGAACGCCTCGGCGGCGACCGCCGTACGAGAGGGCCAGTGCTTGTAGATGGTCGCTTTGCTCACCCCGGAGCGGGCGGCGATCGCGTCCACTGTGGCCGCTGCGAGTCCGCCCTCGGCCAGCAGTTCCCGGGTCGCCCGCAGCGTCGCGTCGTGCACTCGCCGGCTTCGCGGCCCGGTGGGGTGCGCCTGAATTTCGCTGTCCGCGCCGCCACGGTTCGCGGTGTGCTCAGTGCGCGGCGACATCGTCGTGATCCGTGGCGATCGACAGATCCTGCCAGGCCTGCTGCTCGGCGGCGACGGATTCCAGCTTGCCGGCGACGGCAGTGAGCGAGTCGTGGCCGAGCTGGATGCGAAGCGGTGGCTGGTCGGCTTCGGCGATCCGCAGGATTGCCGAAGCGGCCTTGGCCGGATCACCCGGCTGGGCGTGGTTGACGCCGACCGCCCGCGTTCGTGTGGCTCCGGCGGTCTCGGCGTAGTCGGCGATGACGGTGGCCTCCGTGTGGAGGCTGGAGGAGTCGAGGAAGTCCGTGCGGAAATACCCCGGCTCCACGATGGTCACGGCGATGCCCAGCGGGGCGAGCTCTTTGGCCAGGGCTTCGGAGAAGCCTTCGACCGCGAACTTCGTCGAGTTGTAGATGCCCCAACCGGCAGAGCCAACGAAACCGCCGATCGAGGAGATGTTCACGATCCGGCCCGCGCGCTGCCGCCGCAGCACCGGCAGTACCGCCCTGAGCACCGTCAACGTACCGAACACGTTTGTGTCGTATACGGCACGCACCGCCGCGTCGGAGGCTTCCTCCACGGCGCCGAGCAGGCCCCGCCCGGCGTTGTTCACGACGACGTCGATCCGGCCGAACCGGTCGACCGCGTCGTGGACCGCTACCTCGGCTTGGGCCGCGTCGGTCACGTCCAACGGGAGGGCCAGAAGTGCTTGCCCCGCATCCGGAAAGCGGGCGGTGATCCCGTCCGGCTTGCGGGCCGTGGCCACGACGTGGTGCCCAGCGTCCAGCGCCCCCTTCACGATCTCGGCGCCCAAACCGCGCGACGCCCCGGTCACCAACCACACACTCATGACTTACCTCTCCCACGCGAACGCCGCTGCGTCCCGCGACCGTCGCGAGCATTAACTAAACTAAACGTCTAGTTCAGATTAGCTCGCTTGCCGGGCCACGGCAAGGCCATCCTGCCTGGTGGCAGCGAGCGTCAGCTGAAAGCACGACCGAGTCCGGCACCCCGGTCGTCACGGGTGACCGCTTGGCTGGTCAGCGCGCGAATCGGAGCCAATCCTCGGTGCTGCGGCACCGGCCGAGTCGGACTGCGGATGTGGACCGCTTGGATTGATCCGGTCAGTTCGCGGAGCACGGCGGAGCTTGCGATCGCCGCGTTCAGGCAGTAGTACATCGCGACATTTTCCACCACGGTCGCGCCGGCCGAATGGAAGAGCATTGCCTGAGGCGGGGCGGATATACCGGCGTCCAGCACGACGCAGTGGTGATGCGTTTTGCCTGCGTCGATTCCGGCCCAGAGTTCGGGCACGGTCACCTCGTGCTCGGATGATGTCGCGGTCATGGCCCAGCAGACGACCTCGCCGTCGCGTCCTTACACAGCGATCCACGTCGCGCATCCCAATGAGCGGTCGAGTCGTCGCTGGGTGCCGGGCGGCCAATCACTCAAGGCCATCCGCGGCGGTGACATCACAGCCATACCCGGCACCCCTGGGTGCCGGACACCTTAAGGCTGCACCCGAACACCTGTCGACCACGCTAAGGATGACATCGGACCTTGTGAGTCCACGCAAGCGTGAGGGGAAGCCGGCGCAGCTGTCGCCCGAGCAGGCCGCGGCGGCGATGGTGGCTGAGGCCAAGACTCGAGGGCTGGCGTTGACCGGCCCGGACGGGCTGCTGAAGCTGTTCACGAAGAACGTGCTGGAAACGGCGCTGAACGAGGAAATGACCGAGCATCTCGGTCACGAGAAGAATCAGGCGGACCCGGGTCGGGACTCGGTGAATGTGCGGAACGGTGCGAGGCCGAAGGCGGTGATCTCGGAGGCCGTCGGCGAGGTGCGGATCGAGGTTCCTCGGGATCGGGAGAGTACGTTCGAGCCGCAGATCGTGAAGAAGCGGCAGCGGCGGCTGACGGATGTGGATCAGGTCGTGCTGTCGTTGTATGCGAAGGGGATGACCACCGGTGACATCTCCGCGCACTTTAACGAGATTTACGGGGCGTCGGTGAGTAAGGAGACGATCTCCCGGATCACTGAAGTGATCTCACCAACGGTGGTTCTGGTGCTGATGGTCTGATGGTGCTCGCGGGAACGCTCTGGCACGGACCCCGACGAGCTGCGGGGCCGGAGACGAAGGACGGGGAGCTCCTGATAGGACTGGATTTGCGAAGAT
>DASZNR010000084.1:0-9550 GCA_035551175.1 Amycolatopsis sp.
AGCACCGAGGCCTGGTCGGAGGAGGTGAGTGCCTGGGTCAACGCGGGCTACTCCCGATCGTCGGCGGACTTGCCGCGCCGGCCGATCACGATGCCGCCCCCGACGAGCACGACGACCACGACGACGCCGATCACGACCCACAGCACGACATTGCCGGTGCTGCTGTCGCTCGCCGCCGCGGTCTCCGTGCCGGCGGGGACGGCGCCGTAGACGCCCCAGTAGCCGGTCTGTTCGAGGATGGCGCCGTCGGGTTCCGGCTGCTTCTCGAAGCCCGAGAACTTGTCGGAGCGGTAGGCCTCCAGCGCGTTGTCGTAGTCGAGGACGATGTTCACGGCCTGGCTGTAGAGGCGGGCTTGTGCCTGCTTGACGTAGCCGGCGCGGGTCGCCGGGTCGGTGTCGGTGAGCTGCTTTTCGTACAGTGCGTCGTACTGCGGGTCGCAGAAGAACGTGTCGGTGGTGGCGCCCTTGCCCTCGGCGTTGGGACGTGCGGCGCAGGTGTGCAACGCGAGCGCGTAATCCGGGTCGGGGTTGGTGGCGTAACCGGAGATCGCGAGGTCGTAGTTGCCCGCGGTGGTGCGGTCGTTGAGTTCCTCGTCGGAGACGAGGTCCTGCTTGACCGCGATGCCGATGTCGTGCAGCCAGCCGCTCACGTACTGGGCGGTGCGCTGGTCGAACGCGCGGTTGGCGTGGCCGGTGAGGCGCAGTTCGAGGCGCGCGCCGCCGGGGGCGACGCGGATGCCGTCCGCGCCTCTGCGGTAGCCGGCTTCGTCGAGCAGCTTGTTCGCGGCGGCCGGATCGAACTTGCGGGCTTCGCCGGGAGCGGGATCCCAGTGGTAGGTGGAATAGATCGGCGGGACGACGCCGCCGCCGAGCTGGCCGTAGCCGCCCATCACCTTGTCCACAATGGTCTTCGGGTCGATCGCTTCGGCGATCGCCTGGCGCACCCGCAGGTCCTTCAACGCGGGGTTGCCGTTGCCGATCGGCTTGTTCGTCACGTCCTCGACGCCGAAGTTGAGGTTGATCTCGTTGTAGCGGCGGCCGGGTGCCTTGTTGGTCGCGATGTCGGGCTGGCCTTTGAGCGCGTCGAACTGCGTGGGGGTGAGGCGGTTGATGACGTCGACCTCGCCCTGCTTGAGCGCGTTGACGGCGGCCTCGACGTCCTTGAACACGAGCAGCTGCAGTTCGTCGACCTTCGGCGCGCCGCGCCAGTAGGACTTGTTGGCCTTGAACTTCACGTACTCGTTCTGCTTGTAGTCCGTGAGCTGGAACGGCCCGTCGCTGACACCGACCACGGACAGGTCGTCGGTCTTCGGGTCGGTGAGGTCTTTGATGGGCGCCCAGATGTGCTCGGGCACGATCGGCACGTCGAGCAGGTCCATGGTGGCCTGCACGGCTTTGGTCTTGATCACCAGCGTGGTGTCGTCGGGTGCGGAGACGCTTTGGAAATTGGCAACGTAGTTGCCGTTCGCGGTGCGCGCGGTCTCGTCGTCGAGCATGCGCTGGAAGGTGAACGCGGCGTCCTTCGCCGTGACGGGCTGCCCGTCGGACCACTTCACGCCCTGGCGGATCTTGAACGTCCACGTGAGCTTGTCCGGCGAGGTCGTCCACGACTCGGCGAGTGCGGGCGCCGCCTCGGCCTTCTCGGCGGAGGGGATGGTGAGGAACTCGTAGATGAACCGTCCGACCTGCGTCGACGCGGCGAGCGACGCGGTGAAGGGGTTCAGGTGGTCGATCCCGGTGGTGAGCGCCACTCGCAGCACTTTCGGCTGTGGGGGCTGCTGGGCCGCGGCGGTGCCCGCCAACGGCAGAACCGCCATCGTGCCCGCGGTGAGGACACCGAGCACGCGGGTCAACCCGCGCCGAACGTGCTTGATCCGCACTTGGAAACCACCCCTTCTGACCCCAGAGCCGAAAAGTAACCACATTCGAAGGGAACAGCGCAATATGTAACCACGGCGGTGCGGGTCCGATCGTTATCTCGGGCGTGCCGTCACCATGGGTGAGCTCCGGTGTTCCCCCGCGGACGGGACGTGGGATGACTAGAGTGCCCGCATGCGGATCATGGTTTCGGCGGACATGGAGGGCGCCACGGGCGTCACGTGGACCGACGACGTGGTGCCGGGCACCGAGCAGTGGCAACGGTTCCGGCGGTTGTTCACCGGCGACGTCAACGCGGCGCTGGCGGGCCTGTTCGACGGCGGTGCGACCGATGTGCTGGTGAACGAGGCGCATTCGGCGCAGCGGAACCTGTTGCTGGAGGAGCTGGATCCGCGGGCGCGGATGCTCACGGGGCGACACAAGCCGTTGTCGATGATGCAGGGCGTGGATTCCGGTGTGGACGGTGTCGTGTTCCTCGGCTACCACGCGGGCGCCGGGTTCGACGGGGTCCTCGCGCACACCTACCTGGAGAACCAGATCACCGGGGTGTGGCTCGACGACGTCCCGGCGAGCGAGGGTCGGCTCAACGCGGCACTGGCGGCGGAATACGGCGTGCCGGTGCTGATGGTGAGCGGTGACGACCAGGCCTGCGACGACGCCCGCGACTACGCGCCGGAGGCGGAACTGGTGCCGGTGAAGGAATGCGTGAGCCGGTATGCCGCGATCTGCCTGCCGCCGGCGCGTACCGCGGAACTGCTGAGCGCCTCGGCCGAGGAGTCGATGGTGGGGGCGGGCCGGGTGGAACGCGCGCCGGGCCGGCACCGGATCGAGGTCGAGTTCGACGCGAGCCACCTGGCGCAGGCCAGCGCGGTGATCCCGACGGTGGAGCAGATCGGCACGCGCCGCGTCGGGTTCGACGCGCCGAGCATGACCGAGGCGATGAAGGCGTTCAAGGTGGTCACGGCCATCGCGGCCGGGGCGGTGCAGGGCATTTATGGTTGACACCGGTGCCAGTGCCAGTTCCGGTGCCAACCCCGGTGCCGCCGTGGATGTCGTGGAGCTGTGCGCGGACCTGATCCGGTTCGACACGACCAACCGCGGCGACGGGGACAGCGAAGGGGAACGCGAAGCCGCCGAGTACGTGGCGCAGTTCCTGGCCCGTCACGGCATCGCGGCGGACATCGTGGAGGCGGCGCCGCGGCGGGCGAACGTGATCGCGCGGATCCCGGGTGCGGACCGGACGTTGCCGGCGTTGCTGGTGCAGGGCCATCTGGACGTCGTGCCGGCGGACGCGGCGGACTGGTCCGTACCACCGTTTTCCGGTGTGGAGCGCGACGGGTTCCTGTGGGGCCGGGGTGCGACGGACATGAAGGACTTCTGCGCGATGGTCCTGGCCGCCGTCGCGTCGGGGCTGCGGCCGCGCCGGGATCTGGTGCTGGCGTTCGTGGCCGACGAGGAGGACAAGGGTGACTACGGCGCGCACTGGCTCGTGCGGGAGCACCCTGAACTGTTCCAGGGCTGCGCGGCGGCGATCAGTGAGTCGGGCGGATACCGCTACACCGTGCCGGCGGCGGACGGGCGGCCGGTGCGGCTGTACCCGGTGGGCACGGCCGAGCGCGGCACCGCGCACGTCAAGCTGACCGCGCGGGGCCGCGCCGGGCACGGGTCACGGCCGAACGACGAGAACGCCGTGACGATGCTCGCCGGTGCCCTGCACCGGATCGCCGCGCACCGGTGGCCGGTGCGGCTGACCCCGGCCGTGCGCGCCTTCCTCGAGCGAACCGGTGCGGCGCTGGGGGTGGCGGTGGACCTGTCGTCGGACGCGGCGGTGGACGCGACGGTCGCGGGCCTCGGTCCGGCGGGTTCGCTCGTCGTGCCGACGATCCGGGCGAGCACGACCCCGACGATGCTTTCCGCGGGCTACAAGGTGAACGTGATCCCGTCGACCGCCACCGCGCAGGTCGACGTGCGGGTGTTGCCGGGCGCGGAAGACGAGCTGTTCGAGGTTTTCGACTCCCTGCTGGGCCCCGGCGTGACGCGGGAGTTCGTGGCGCACCAGCCGCCCGTGCAGGCACCGGTGGACTCGCCGTGGTTCACCGCGATGGCCGGCGCGCTGCGCGCCGAAGACCCCGACGCGGTCGTCGTCCCGTACTGCCTGGGCGGCGGCACGGACGCGAAGGCGTTCACCCGGCTCGGCATGGCGTGCTACGGCTTCGCTCCCCTGTCGCTGCCCGAGGATTTCCCGTACCGCGCCATGGCCCACGGTGTCGACGAACGCGTGCCGGTCGAGGGTCTCCACTTCGGGACGCGGGTGCTGGCCCGGTTCCTGGCCTCGGTCTAGACCACCTTCACGCCGTTCGCGTGAAGGTGGCCCACCACCGGGCGCCGTCGCGGACGCGGGTGATGGAGACGGGCGTGACGCCGTTCGCGGCGAAGGACTCGACTTCGGCTCGGTTGAGCGGCCAGGGTGGTCCGGACCAGGTGGCGAGGTCGATGCTCTCCTCGGCGACAGCGCCGACGAGCAGTGTGCCGCCCGGCGCGAGGAAGCCCGACACGGCCGAGATCGCCGCGGCGCGCACCGATCTCGGCAGCGACTGCACGGTGAGGATTTCGACCACGACGTCGAAGGTGTGGCGCCATTCGGCGGGTGGGTCGAGCAGGTCGGCGGTGCGGTAGGCCACGCGGGTGTCGGGGAAGCGGTTGAGCGCGGCCTTGATCGCACTCGGGGACACGTCGAACGCCGAGGTGCGGAACCCGGCGGCGGCGAGCAGTTCGGCGTCGTCGCCCATCCCGCAGCCGACCACCAGCGCACTGCGCCCACCGGCCTCTTGTCCGGCGACCCACGCGGCGAGCTCCGCGCCCGGCTCACCACGGAACCACGGCACGACGGCCTGCCCGGCTTCCGCCGCTGCGTACAAAGGTTCGAACCACCCGGTCGGGTCCCCGCCGGCGAGTGCCCTTTCGGCACGGCGGCGGGCCTCGGCGTCGGCGGCGTTCTGGTCGGCAGACATGCCTCCCTTATACCGGCGGCGCCGGCCGGATGCGCGGGGTTCGCGTTCGGCGCATTCGCGGTCCGTCGGGCGTTGTCCGTTTCGAGCCAGGTTCGGCCGACGATCTTGACATCGATGTCACACGCGGGTTTCCCTTCGTAGCGCCGCCGCTGCGCTGTGTCAGGGCGGGTCCCGAGTCCCGACGAGCTGGGAGCGACGATGCCCCGAAGCGCCAAAGCCGTCCACGTCGTGTTGGCCGCGGTGGTGGCGGCGGCCGGTTTGGCCGCCGCACCGGTGACCGCCTCCGCCGCGGCGGGAGCCGCGCCGCCGGATTTCTCGACGTCGTTCGAAGCCGGTGAGCCACAGCCGACGTGGCTGGACACCGTGGATACCGACGCGGCGGGAAAGCCTCGTTCCTCGGGCGTCAACGGCGCGAACGGGGCCACGATCCCGGGTGACGTCCGGGGCAAGGTGACCGAGACGAGCGCGAGCAGCGAGAACACCGATGGCGGCGAAGTGTCGGCGAACCTCGTCGACGGCACGACCGACACGAAGTGGCTTTCCTGGGAGCCGACGGCGTGGGCGCAGATCACGCTGGCGGAACCGGTGTCGATCACCCACTACGCGATCAGCTCGGCCAACGACTTCCCGGGCCGCGATCCGCAGGACTGGACGCTGCAGGGCTCGAACGACGCGCAGTCGTGGACCGACCTGGACAGGCAGTCCGGGCAGTCGTTCGACGCGCGGCTGCAGGAGCATCAGTACAAGCTCGCGGCGCCGTCGCCGGCCTACCGTTACTACCGGCTGAACGTGACACGCAACCACGGCGACGACCTCATGCAGATCTCGGAGTTGTTGCTGGCCAACGATGATCCGGCGCCACCGCCGTCACCGAACATGCGCGCCTACGTGGATTCGGGCCCGACTTCGGGCTACACGAGCAAGAACCGGGTCGGGTTCACGGGGAAGAAGGCGCTGCACTACGGGGGCACGCAGACCGCGGCCGGGCACGGGTATTCCTCGGACAAGGTCTTCGACGTGAACCTGCCGGTGGTCCCGACCACCGAGCTGTCCTACAAAATCCAGCCCCAGTTCACGGGCAACGACCTGAAGTACCCGAGCACGAACGTCGCGATCGACCTGGCGTTCACCGACGGCACCTACCTCAGTGGCCTCGGCGCGACGGACCAGTACGGGTTCCCCCTGTCGCCGCAGGGCCAGGGCGCGAGCAAGGTGCTCTACGCCAACCAGTGGAACCTCGTGCGGTCGGCGATCGGGACGGTCGCGGCGGGTAAGACGATCGACCGGATCCTCGTGAGCTACGACAACCCGAACGGGCCGGGTGCGTTCGCCGGCTGGGTCGACGACGTGAAGATCTCCGCAACGCCGACGCCACCGGCGAGCCTGCGTCCCAGTGACAACGTGCTGACCACCCGCGGGACGATGGCCAACGGCACGTTCTCCCGCGGGAACAACTTCCCGGCGACGGCGGTGCCGCACGGGTTCAACTTCTGGACGCCGGTCACGGACGCGGGTTCGGACAGCTGGTTGTACAACTACTCGACCCAGAACAACGCGGACAACCGGCCGCAGCTGCAGGCTTTCGCCGTGAGCCACGAGCCGAGCCCGTGGATGGGTGACCGGCAGAGTTTCCAGGTGATGCCCTCGGCCGCGGCAGGCGTGCCGGATGCGAACCGCGACGCCCGGGCGTTGCCGTTCTCCCACGACAACGAAGTCGCGCGGGCGCACTACTACGGCGTGACGTTCGACAACGGGATCAAGACGGAGATCGCGCCGACCGACCACGCGGCGGTCATGCGGTTCTCCTTCCCCGGTGACAACAGCAGCCTGATCTTCGACAACGTCAACAACTCCGGCGGGCTGACACTCGACCCGGCTTCGGGCACGCTGACCGGCTACTCGGACGCGAAGAGCGGCCTTTCGGCGGGTGCGGGGCGGATGTTCGTGTACGCGACGTTCGACAAGCCCGTGACGGCGGGGGCGAAGCTGACCGGGCAGGGCCGGGACAACGTGACCGGCTACCTGCGGTTCGCCGCGGGCGCGGACAAGACGGTGACGATGCGGATCGCGACGTCGCTGATCAGCGTGGACCAGGCGAAGAAGAACCTGGAGCAGGAGATCGCGCCGGCCGCCACGTTCGACTCCGTGCGCGACGCCGCGCAGCGGGCGTGGGACAAACAGCTCGGGGTGGTCGAGGTGCAGGGCGCGTCGAAGGACCAGCTGGAAACGCTGTACTCGAACCTGTACCGGTTGTTCCTGTACCCGAACGAGGCGTTCGAGAACACCGGCACGCCGCAGGCCCCGGCCGACAAGTACGCCAGCCCGGTGGCGGCGAAGACCGGCGTGGACACACCGACGCGGACCGGGTCGAAGGTCGTCGACGGCCAGATCTACGTCAACAACGGATTCTGGGACACCTACCGCACGACGTGGCCGGCGTATTCGCTGCTCACACCGGACATGGCGGGGAAGATGGTGGACGGGTTCGTGCAGCAGTACCGCGACTCGGGCTGGATCGCCCGCTGGTCCTCCCCCGGGTACGCCGATCTGATGACCGGCACGAGCTCCGACGTCGCGTTCGCCGACGCCTACCTCAAGGGCGTGACGAACTTCGACGTGCACTCGGCCTACGACGCGGCCCTGAAGGACGCGACGGTGACGCCGCCGAACTCGGCGGTGGGCCGCAAGGGCCTCGACCAGTCGATCTTCCTCGGCTACACGCCGAACTCGACCGGCGAGGGCTTCTCGTGGGCGATTGAGGGCTACCTCAACGACTTCGGCATCGCGAACCTGTCGAAGAAGCTCTACGACCAGGCGCCGGCGAACGACCCGCGCAAGGCGGAGTACCTGGAGAACTACCAGTACTTCACCAGCCGCGCGCAGCAGTACGTGAACCTGTTCGACCCGAGTGTCGGGTTCTTCCAGGGCAAGGACGCCTCCGGGAAGTTCACCAAGACCGCGGCGCAGTACGACCCGCGCGTGTGGGGTGGGGACTACACGGAGACCGACGGCTGGAACATGGCGTTCACCGTGCCGCAGGACGGGCAGGGGCTGGCGAACCTCTACGGCGGCAAGGACAAGCTCGCGGCCAAACTGGATCAGTTCTTCGCCGACCAGGAGACGGCGACGTTCCCGGGCACCTACGGCGGCGCGATCCACGAGATGCGGGAAGCGCGCGACGTGCGGATGGGTCAGTACGGCCACTCCAACCAGCCCTCGCACCACCTGCTCTACATGTACGACTACGCGGGTCAGCCTGCCAAGACCCAGGCGAAGGTGCGGGAGGCGCTCTCCCGGCTCTACACCGGCAGTGAGCTCGGTCAGGGCTACGCGGGCGACGAGGACAACGGCGAGATGTCCGCGTGGTACGTCTTCGGCGCGCTGGGTTTCTACCCGCTGCAGATGGGCAGCCCGAACTACGCGATCGGATCGCCGCTGTTCACCAAGGCGACACTGCACCTGCCCGGGGGTGACGTGGTGATCAACGCCCCGAAGAACTCGGCGAAGAACGTCTACGTGCAGGGGCTGAAGATCAACGGGAAGCCCTGGACCTCGACGTCGCTGCCGCAGGACGTGCTGGCCCACGGGGCGACGCTCGATTTCGACATGGGCCCGAACCCCTCGGCGTGGGGTACCGGCCCGAACGACGCGCCGAAGTCGATCACCACGGGCGACGCCGTGCCGACGCCACTGCACGACGAAACCGGC
Source organism: Amycolatopsis sp. (assembly GCA_035551175.1). Taxonomy (GTDB): domain Bacteria; phylum Actinomycetota; class Actinomycetes; order Mycobacteriales; family Pseudonocardiaceae; genus Amycolatopsis. The sequence goes on from DASZNR010000084.1 coordinate 8,598, forward strand.
ACCGGCAAGGGCACGGTGTCCACTTCGGACGGTTCGGACGTCTCGGCGCTGTTTGACAACACCTCCCGCACCGAGGCGAAGGTGACCGGTGCCGTGACGTATCGGCTGAATTCGACCGACGAGGCCGTCACGCACTACACCCTGACCTCACCGAAAGGCGCGGGTGATCCGAAGAGCTGGCGGCTGGAGGGCTCCTACGACGGGAAGACGTGGACGGTCGCCGACCAGCGAACCGGTCAGACGTTCCCGTGGCGGCAGCAGACGCGGGCGTTCGCGGTGGCCGACCCGGCGCACTACGCCTACTACCGGCTCACGGTGACCGACAGCTCGGGTGGCCAACCGTCGCTCGCGGAGTTCGAACTGCTCGGCCGTCCGGACGCCTCGTGCACGAAGACGCTGACCGGCGAGCAGAGCGGCCAGCTCACCGTGGCGAGCGGCACACTGTGTCTCACCGGCGCCACCGTGTCCGGCCCGGTCACCGTCGCGAAGGGTGCTTCGCTGATCGTGCGCGGCGGTTCGATCACGGGTCCGGTGTCGGCGACGAACGCCGCGCAGCTCGTGCTCAACCGCACGAAGGTGGCCGGCCCGCTCACCGTCACCGGCACGACCGGACCGGTCGCGATCGAACTCACCGCCGTGACCGGCCCCGTGACGCTCACCGGCAACACCGGCCCGCTCCTGTCCGGTGACACCATCGGCGGACCACTGGCCTGCACGGCCAACTCCCCCGCGCCCACCGACCACGACCTCGCGAACACCGTCCACGGCCCGGCCTCGGGGCAGTGCGCGAAGCTGTAGCCGGGTACCCGGCGGGGTCCCGCCCACCGGGCCGGGACCCCGCCGCCGGCGCGGGGTCATGGCAGGCCGCGCACGCCCGCAGCGGCTACCGTATCCGGCGTGACCAGCGCCGGGTTCTTTACTTCGTTCGAGGCGGGTGACCCACAGCCGGTCGA
>DASZNR010000085.1:0-1597 GCA_035551175.1 Amycolatopsis sp.
GGTGAGCACGTGGTGCTCGAACAGCATCCGGCACAGCCACCGGTCGCGCTCGGTGAGATGCCGGGCCAGCCACGCGTGATGCTCGGCCGAGTTGAGCACCCGCGCACCAGGTCGTTCCGGCCGATGTGCACGCAATTGTCGTTGCTGGGTGGGGTTGCTCACCATCGTGACGTGCACCTCCAAGGACGGCAGGACGCGAGAACGCCCTGCGGGCAAAAGGAAAAAGCTGAGCGGGTCAGGCCGCTCGGCGCGGATCGAACGCCACCGGCTTGACGTTCTCGGCCGGTTCGGGCGTGTTTCGAGGCTGGGTGTTCACGAGCGCGAGCCGACGGATCTCCTTGGCGCGGCCGGGAATCGCGGGCGGAAGCTTCTCGGTGACCGCGGTGAACGGGGGAGCTTCCTCGCTGTCGAGCACCAGCCGCGCGGCGATGTGGAACCGACCGAGGTTGGCGAGGTCGTGTTCGGAGAGCCGGGGCGCGGTGTGCCGGGACAGGTCCCGGGCGTCTTCGGGCGACGCCGAGAAAATGATCTTCGAGCGGGCGTTGGTGCTGATGCCTTCCTCCAGTTCGCGCGGTAGCTGCCGCAGGTACTGATGCGCGAGCGTCATCGACATCCGGTAGCCCCGGGCTTCGGCGAGCATGTCTTCCATCGGGTACGCCAGATTGAGGAAGTTGTGGCATTCGTCGATGTAGAGCGAGGCATCGTGGCGTTCGCGCTGCGGTATCCGGGCTCGCCGGGTGGCGGCCTGCCAGGTGCGGGCCACGACGATCGAGCCGATCAGGCGAGCGGTGTCCATCCCGAGCGCGTCCTTGCCCAGGCGCACCAGGCAGATTCCGCCGTCGAGCACCGCGTCCATGTCCACTGTGGACTCGCCGCCGGCGAGGGATGCCCGCACGAACGGGCGCAGCAGCAGGCCTCGGAGCTTGTTCATCAGCGGCGCGGCGACCTGTGCCCGGCTGGCGTCGGACAGATCGTCGTACCAGTGCCAGAACCCGGTCAGGACGTCGTCGGAGATCTGCTCGAGCGCGCGCTGCCGGAAGGCGGGCACCGTGAGCAGTTTCGGCAGGTCGGTCAGCGTGGGTGTGCCGGGCAGCTCGCGCAGGGTCAGCAGCCCGGAGCGCAGGATGTCCTCGGTGCGCGGCCCCCAGCTGGAGGCGTAGACGTGGGAGAAGATCGACACCAGGTTGTCCACGGTGCGCGCGGTGTCGTCGCCTTCGAGCGGATTGAGCACGGGCGGGAGGGAACGGCTGTCGGCGTCGAAGAGCACCACCTTCTCCCCGAGCCGCGAGGGCAGCCGCATCAAGGTGTCCGCGACCAGATCTCCCTTGGGATCGATCACGACCAGGCCGCGGCCGGCTTCGGCGTCGTCGAGGATCATCCGCGCCATCAGCTCGGACTTGCCTGACCCGGTCGCACCGAGGATGTGCAGGTGATGGCGCGCGTCGGCGACGCGCAGCCCCACCGGCCGGGAGTGGCCGGAGTCGGTGATCCCGATCGGTTTCACTCCCGGGCCCTCGGTGGCGATCCCCGGCGGCGGCGGCACCGCCTTCGCTCCGGCGCGCTGCAAACCGGGCACGGCCTCATCGGTCGGGACGTG
>DASZNR010000086.1:0-2062 GCA_035551175.1 Amycolatopsis sp.
GAGCTGAGCGGAACCCTGGTGAGGTCACTGGAGATCGTGGCGGACGAGGAAACGGCCCGAGCGATCATGGCGGCGGACGCGGAGCTGACGTCGATCACCCGCGAGGTGATCGAGTGGAAGCGCAAGAACCCGGCCGAGGACCTGCTGACGGCCCTGATCGAGGCAGAGCACGAGGGCCAAGTCCTGGACGGCGACGAGCTGGTGGCCCAGGTGGTGTTGTTGTACGTGGCCGGCCACGAGACGACGGTGAACCTGATCGCCAACGGCGTGAACGCGTTGCTGCGCAACCCCTCGCAGTGGCAGCTGCTGCGCGCGCAGCCGGACCTGGCGGCGAACGCGGTGGAGGAGTTCTTGAGGTACGACTCCCCGGTCCAGCAGACCCGCCGGATCACGACGTCGCCGTATGAGCTGGCGGGCAAGGAGATCCCCGCGGGGACGTTCGTGCTGGCGTGTTTGGCGTCGGCCAACCGTGATGAGAGGTTCTTCGGCCCGGACGCGGATGCGTTGCGCTTGGACCGCCCGGAGGCGCGGAGCCAGGTGTCGTTCGGAGCGGGGCCGCACCATTGTCTGGGGGCGGCTTTGGCGCGGCTGGAGGGTCAGGTCGCGGTGAGCCGGCTGGTTCAGCGGTTCCCGAAGCTGGGTTTCGCGGGAGATCTGGAGTGGAACGGGCGGATCAACTTGAGGGGTCCGTCGAAGTTCCCGGTGACGATCGACGCTTGAGGGTGGTCTGGCGCGGTTCCGCCGGGTTCTACGGAAACCATCGCTAGCGTCACAGATCATGAGAGCTTTCGTGAAGATCCGCGGCGATGACCGCCCTGGTCGTACTCGGTGGCCTGTTGGCCGGCGCGGGGACGGCGAACGCCGAACCCGTCACCACCTTCCGGGTGTGCCTCACCGCCCAGGCGTGCGACGACTCGACCCCCGACGACGAGTTCGTCAGCGGTCAGATCGTTAGGTACAACTGGGCGGTCCAGATCACGGTGCAGGCCGCGTTCCACAACGGCACAACGACCAGGCGTACGTCACGCGCCCAGCAGCCTGACTTCCCTTGGAGGCTGCCCCGCCGCCAACTCATCGATCTCGGCTCGAACCGAGTCGTCGGTCTCGTGGATCAGGAAGTCCTGGTGCTGAGGGCGCACGGTCGCACAGCCGTCTTCACCGACGGGCCGTCGGCCGAGGTCGACGCGGTGGTGTGGGCGACCGGATTCCGCCAGGACCACACGTGGGTCGACATCCCGGGCGCACTCGCCGGGGACGGCTGCGCCGCCACGACGACCTCACCCGTGCATGCCCCTGACCAGCGCTTTCTCGCCAGTCGCATCCGCGCCCTCGAAAAACCGAAAAACTCAGGTGATGAGCTGTCGAGAAGCCGGTCGGCCGTTCGTCCTCTGGTGAGTCAACCGACGACTCACCGAAAGGACCCCCCGATGAGCACTGCACCAGCCGCGACCTCGGTTCAGGCCGACATCGTCGTCGATGTCCCCCAGGAGTACGCCTTCCGCGTGTTCACCGAACGGTTCGACGAGGTCAAGCCTCGGGAGCACAACCTGCTCGCGGCTCCGATCGAGCGGACCGTGCTGGAGCCCCGAGCCGGCGGCACCGTGTACGACGTCGGCTCCGACGGCAGCCGGTGCGCCTGGGCGCGGGTTCTCGCCTACGAACCGTCGGAGCGGCTGGTCCTGAGCTGGGACATCAGCCCGCGCTGGCAGCTGGAGCCCGACCCCGGCCACACCAGCGAGGTGGAAATCCGGTTCACCCCCGAAGGGGCCGAGCGAACCCGGGTCGCCCTCGAACACCGGCACCTCGACCGGCACGGCGAAGGCTGGGAGAGCTTCATGAGCCTCGGCTCCGGCTCGGGCTGGCCGCTGTACCTCGACCGGTTCCGCGCCGCGACGCAACGGGATGCCGCAGGGGCGTGAAGCGGATACCGTCCACACCGGACCCGATCCCGACCGCGGCGGAGAGGCCACATGAGCGCAGGAACCGATTCGCACCGCCATCGCGCGGAAACGTTGCGCACAGCGATGGCCGGCGACACCGGAATCACCGAAGCGACGTTGCG
>DASZNR010000087.1:0-17674 GCA_035551175.1 Amycolatopsis sp.
CAAGTAGATCTCGTTGTCCCAGGTCAGCTCCGCGTGGAGCGTTCGGGCGTAACGCGCCGCCTCCGCGGCGGAAAGCTTGGCGCGACGCAACTCCTTCTCAACAGCCGAATAGTCGGTCGCACTCCAGAACGTGATCCATACGCCGGTCGACGGGTCGTCGATGAGGTCAGTCGGTCCCCACGAGAACGCGACGATAGGAACGCTCGCCCCATCCGTCCTCGTGTACGTCGCCAGGGGTGTTGGGAACAGCGCAAAGCCGGTGAGAGCCGGAAGCTCCTCCGGCTCGATCTCCCATTGGTCGGTGACACTTCGTGCGGCGTGCTGCACGAGCTGGGCGATGTCCTCGGTGAAGTAGAACATCTTCGCTTGGCTCAGTCGTTGATGCTCGTCTTGGAGCAAGAGGTAAGCCGCCATCGCAGGGTCGCCGACCGGACGGATCGTGCCCAGCCCGTTGAGCATTGCTACCGCGGTGAGCTTCAGTGACTCGTCGCTGAGCAAGTACTCGACTTGCCGCTCCCGCAGCGCCGGGAGTTCGCGCGGTGTCGGTGCTGCCCAGGGCAGCGGATCTTTGTGGTTCACGCATCCTCCCAAAACATTGCGAGCATCGATCGCAACGTTTACGGTAGATCAACGTTGGGACGTATGTCTTCAACGTTTCCGGGATCTGCTCGATCGGAGGAACCAAGGTGAGGACTGACGAGATGGCGACTCGCGTCGCCGATGCGGTCGACGAGGCCTGGCACCGGAGCGGGAGCGCGGGCAGGCACGAAGTCCCGGTTGGCGTGGCGGCCACGTTGGCGCTGTTGCAACCCGACGACAGGCCCGCGTTCGCGAACCAGGTCATGGCAATGACGCCTCGCGCGTACTGGTACCAGTCACGCGCGGTGTGGACGGAGATCGTCCGGGCGCGGACGGATCTGGTAGACGCGATCAGCCCCATGATTTCCTGGTTGTACGACGAGCCTGACGAGCGTCTTTGCGAGCGGGTGAAAACGACAGCAGACGCGGCCTTGGCCGCAGGCTTGCTGGATCTGTACACGCCGGAGCTGCGGCATGACGCCGACCTGCTCGGCCGCTTGCTGGCAGTCTTGAAAACCCGCACCGAGGCCAAGGTCAGTGCCCAGGTCTACACCCCGCCGGACATAGCTGACGCGCAGGTTTCGCTGACGATGGACGTCGTTAAGCCCGGCCAGGCGATCTGCGAAAACGCGGTCGGCACTGGCAGCTTGTTCCGTGCGACCGCGAAGCTTCTCCGGCAGCGGTCACTGGATCCGGCATCGATGATCTGGATCGGGGCGGACATCGACGAACTTGCCTTGGCGGTGACCGGCGTGAACAGCATGTTCTGGGGCCTGGGACACCAGGTGGTCCTCTACCACGGCGACTCCCTCGCCCGCGCCGACTGGGTCGAGGTGGCGTACAAGCGCCGTCGACACGTTCTGCGCCTGGCCAGCAAGGTGCGCGCTGTCCGCCGGATTCTCGACCTGATGTGACCAGGTCAGTGCGCGTGGCGATGCGACTGGAGCTGCAGGTTCGCTGCTATCTTCCGCGAGGTGACCGACCGGCGAACCGAGGTCGACGGCCAGCCCGCCGAACCCGACCAGACCCTTCGTTACCTCGACTTGGGCGAGGTCGGCACCTGGTTCGGCGTTACCCAGACCACTGTCTCGACATGGCGCAGCCGCTATGCCGAGACTCACCCGTTTCCCGAGCCGGACGTGGTTGTCGGCCGTACTCCAGGGTGGGCTCGCGGACGCCGCGAAGAGATCGAACGATGGGAGCGCGGCCGTCCCGGCCGCGGTGCTGGCGGAGGCCGGCCGCGGAAAGACCGCTCAGGCAAGTCCGAACAGTAACCCGCGGCGGTTGTCGAGGGTCACCGGATCGTTTTGACGTCGTGAAATGCCATCTCGACTGCGTAGGCCGTCTCGGTCGGGGAGAGGGCTTCCGCGCGGAAGCGCCGCATCGCGCGGACGTAGGCGGCAGTCGCCAGGTCGGACGTCAGGTAGACGGAGCAGTGCGCGTGTCGCAACGCGACGGTGGGAGTCTTCCCGTCGATCTCGTAAACGGTGAATGCCGGAAGGTCTCCAACCTCGGAGGTCACTAGCCGGATGCGTTCCTGTCCATCGACGAGGCGGAGCAACTGTTCGGCCTGTCCGAGGACCGCTTTCCTGCTGATGAACAAGTCCCGCGTAGCTTGCGGGGCGTCCGGCTGCGGTGTTCGGCGCACGAGTGGCAAGGCTCGATAGAGTCCGCTCGAGGTGTCTTCGGCGCGCTGCAAGCGGTCAGGCAGGGATGCCGGAGCCCACTCGACAATGCGGGAGGCCAGTTTGTCGTAGGCCGTCCTTAGCCGCGCCGCAGCATCTTGATCGGGTTCGACGTGGTCTTCTCGGCGCGCGTCCGCGGCACGTTGCCGAATGCGGCGGTGCTCGGTCATCGTCATGTGCAGCAGTCCTGCCAGGAATGAGACGGAATCCAATGGCGGGATTCGCTCCCCGCCTTCCCAGCTGCTCACTTGGCCGGGGTGTACACCCGCCCTGCGTGCGAGTTCACGGACTCCGAATTTGGCCTTCACGCGTGCAGCGCGAAGTTCGAGCCCGAGAGCTATGGAGCCCGGTGGCGTGGCGCGAGTGAGCGTCCTCATGGCTCTGTCGATCTTGTGCGGCCGTGCGGCGTTTGCTGCCCGACACGTCGGCGAAGAGCCTCGACAGAGTTGGGCGAACGGCGAACCGCCAAGTTCCGCCGGTGCTCGACGATGCCGGTCGCGGTGAAGAAGAGGACAGGGAAGGCGATGATCGCGAGCACGAAAACGACACCCCAGCTCATGATCGCGGATTCAGCGCGGTCACGCTGGCAAGAGCGTGGTCGGCGTCAACGTCGGTCTCGCGCTGAAGCTGCACGATCCCACGTGCTTGGTCATCGGCGTGGTCGCACACCAACTCCGTGGCTTCGCCGAGGAGATCGGCGAACTCCCGGACTTCGTCGGCTGTCAGTTGACCGTCTACGAGGCCGACAATGATCCCGGGCAGTCGGCGGTGCACGCCTGCCAACGCAGTCAGTGTGTCGATGGTCAGGAGATTCATGAGATCGCCCGGCCGATCGGGTTCAGCGCGCTGCTTTTTCGCGGTCCGGTCATCGCAACTGTCCTCCGTTGCTCGGGAAGCTGGACAGCAACCCGGAGGCCGGGGCAGATTCGGACGACGGGACAGTTTTGGCCTTCGACCGAATCCTCGGGGGTGGCCGCGCGAAACCTCCGGGTTGCCTGGCACGACTGTCGTTCTTTCGGCCGGAGCGGACCAGGGCGGTAACGGGACGGACGGGGCATTTTAGGGACAGTAAGTGTGCGGACTGGGTTGTATCGCTTGCTCCGCGACCAGCGCCGAACTGGGGTAACTTGTTCAGGAGGGGGTAGATCATGAGCGCTCCGCGGACAAATTTGAAGCGTGCGCGCAAGGCCGCGGGCTATACCCAAGAGACATTCGCTTACGCGCTCGGCGTCGACCCGCGCACGGTCAAACGCTGGGAGAGCGGCGTTTGGGCTCCGGCTCCGGGCCGTCGCGGCGAAATAGCGCGGCTGCTGGGGATCGGCCTCCTCGAGCTTGAAAACCTGCTAGCCGATGCGGTTCCGGCAGAGGCCGAGAACGAACTGCGCCGCTATGTGTCCACTGTGGATTGCGATTCGTGGTCGGATGACCTGGATCGTGCGATAGTCCACTTCGGACGGCAGGACTTTCCAGGTGCGACCATGTTGGTCGATCGCTGGCTGCGGCGGTTCTCGCCGGACAGCAGCGATGCGTACGGCATGTCACTCTATGCCCGGAGCCTGCGGCTGCAGGGAGACTTGCGCCAGGACCAGGGACTGCTGCGCGGGCCATTGTCGGCCAGGCAGAGCTACTCGCTAGCGCGTGAGATCTTCACCGAACTGGGCATGCACAGACGCGTCGCGCAGATCGATCTGCAGCTGGCTGTGAACGAAGAGATGACAGGCGCACACCGTCGAGCGGCCGGGAAATACCTAGACCTTGCCGACGACGCGCGGTTGTCGGGACGTGACCGTGCAAGGTCGCGGCTTTGGGTCGGCACTGCGCTGAGCAAGGCGGGCGATCCGGAACAGGCCGTCCAATTCATCGAACCAGCGATCATCGAGTTTGACCGGCTGGAGGAACCTCTCGACTGGTCGACCGCCCATCAGAAGCTGGCGCTCGCGCACCGGAGTGCCGGTGATCTCCAGCGGGCGACGGCGGCGATCAGCGTGGCATTGGACGCGCACGGTTCCGGCACGCCGATGCAGCAGGTCCGCCTGGACACCGCCTACAGCCATATCCTGCTGTCCGATCCGCGGACCGCAGCGGCTGGGTACCGTCGGCTCGAGGACGCTGCAGAGATGGCGCGGCAATACGGCATGATGCACCAGTTGCAGAGCATCCGAAGTTTTCGCCTCGCGCAAGAGGGCTAGGCGTGACCGAGAGGGGTTGACGGAACACGTGGCGCGCGAGCTGACGACGCAGGACTGGGCAGACGCCGAAGTCGTCTGGGACTATCACCAGCTCCACCACGAGCTCGTTCCATGTTCGGCCGCACTGGTTCTCGGTGGGAACGACATCGGCGTCGCATCGTTCGCTGCCGAGCTATACCACCGCAGCGTGTTCCCTGTGATGGTCATCAGCGGTGGGAAAGCTCCAGGGACTGAGAAGCTCTTCCCTCGAGGCGAAGCCGAGCACTTTCGCGAGGTCGCGCTCGACTGCGGTGTTCCGGTCGAGGCCATTCTGCTCGAACCGAACGCCCGGAACACCGGCGAGAACTTCACTCTGTCGCGCGAGGTTTTCGCCGCGGCGGGGATCCAACCGACTTCGCTGCTGCTCATCGCGATGCCGTACATGGAGCGTCGCGCCTACGCGACCTGCCGGCGGCAGTGGCCAGAGGTCGCCCCTCGATGCGCGTCTGCGCCCGTCACCCTGCGCGAGTACGTCGAGACGATCGGGCCCGCGGCGGAGGTCGTCGACATGATGATCGGCGACATGGAACGGGTCATGCGTTACCCCGACCTGGGCTTCGCGATCGCTCAGGACGTGCCGAAACCTGCTCTCGAAGCCTATTCACGGCTCGTCGAGCGCGGCTTCACCAGGCGGATGCTGAAACCCTGATCGAGGGTGTCGAGACTGAGTATCCCGATCGCGGGAGTGGTTCCGCACACTGTTGGAGAAACGCCCCTATTGCCAACTGCGGCAATGAGTTCCGCGTTCGTGGCGTAGTCGCCGCGCGGCTGCGCCATCGAGAACTGCCCTCGACGTTGGGCCGCCCGACCCCCGACGCGAGTGGCTGTGGCTGCTTCGCGCCGAACGTGATGCCGACCCGCGTGTTCACCAGTCCGCACGCGAATCCGCAGATAGCCGCCCGGAATCCGCAGTTCCGCGGGATCGGCCGCGGCTTACCGTGGAGTTCTGGGCCCACGAGGGTCCGCGGACGGGAGGCGATCGACGTGACGGACATGCTCCGGCCCCTCGAAGAACGCCATACGGCAGGCGACCTGCTGGCCGAAATCGCGGACCGCGCGCCCGCACTCGGCGGCAACTCGGGTGGTTGGCCGGGCCTGACCTTCTACCGCTACACCCGGCCCGTCGCCCCGCAGTGGGAAGAGGTGCAGTCTCTGTCGCTGTGCATCATCGCGCAGGGGCGCAAGCGCGTGGTCGCCGACGGGCGCGCGCACGCGTACGACCCGTTCAACTACCTGGTGCTGAGCGACCGCCAGCACTTCACCGCGGAGATTCTCGAAGCCACGCCGGCCAGGCCGTTCCTTTCGCTGGTGCTGCAGGTGGACCCCGCGCTGGTGCGGCGGGTGTCGGCCGACGTCCTCGACCGGCGGGCCACCACGTTCGACCGGGCGGCCCACAACCAGTCCGAGCGGGCGTTTGTCACCCCGCTGGACTGCACGCTGATGTCGGCCACTCTGCGGTTTCTCCGTGCGACGGGCACCGGCGCGGACCGCCGGGTGCTGGCGCCGATCTACCTGGCCGAGATGGTGTACCGGATCCTGCAGGCCGAGCAGTACGCGCGGCTGCTGGAGATCGCGGCGTCGGAGGTGGCGCGCAACCCGGTGAGCGAGGTCGTCGCCTACGTGCGGGACAACATGTCCGAGCCGCTGACGGTGAGCGACCTCGCGGAACGGGTTTCGCTGAGACCGTCGGCGTTTTCACACCTCTTCCGCGAGGTGACCGGGAAATCGCCGTACCAGTTCGTGAAGGAGATGCGGCTCAACCATGCGCGCGACCTGCTGATCGAAGGCAGATTGAGCGTCACGCAGGTGTCGAAGGCGGTCGGCTACCCGAGTACGTCGCATTTCATCAACGAGTTCCGCGCGCGATTCGGGGCGACCCCGCGCTCGTATTCCGATCTCCATTCGCTGTGCGAGGAATTCGGCGTCCGGAACGGGTGACGGGGGTGCCCGGCGGACCCCCCCGTCACAGTGCACAAGTCAGCGGACGGTTCCGACCGGCTCCAGCGCCCGCGCGATCCGCTCGGCCAGCGGGGCCGACGAAGCCGGATTCTGTCCGGTGTAAAGGTTTCCGTCCACGACCACGTGCGGTTCCCACGCGCCGGCGCTCTGCTCGAACTGTCCGCCGCTCCCGACGAGCCGATCCTCCAGCAGCCACGGCGCCTTGTCGGCGAAGCCCACCTGGCCCTCCTCGACGTTGCTGAAGCCGGTGACCCGGCGGCCCTCGAACAGCCACCGGCCGTCGGCGCCGGTCGCCGGCAGCAGCGCGGCCGGCCCGTGGCAGACCGCGGCCACGGGCTTGCCCGCGGCGTCGAACTCCGCGATCAGCCGGCCGAACTCCTTGCTGGCGGCCAGATCCTCCATCGGCCCGTGTCCGCCCGGGACGAACACGGAGTCGAACTCGGCGGGGTCGGTCTCGTCGAGGTCGGCGGGTGCGCGGAGTTCGCTCGCGATGCTTTCGAGGTAGGCGCGGAATCGTTGCCCCGGCTCGGCCGAGCCGCCGTTCATTTCGGAGCTGAAACCGGCCTCGTCGGCGGTGGGGACCACCGCGCCCGGGGTGGCGATCACGACGTCGAAACCGTTGTCGCGGAAGACCTTGTGCGGCACCGCCAGCTCCTCGGGCCAGAAGCCGCACGGGTGGCGGGTGCCGTCGGCCAGCGTCCAGTGGGCCGAGCCGGATACCGCGAAGAGTACGCGTGTCATGGGAAAGACCTCGCTCTCGAAAAGGATGACTCCGGCATCGTCGGCCGGAAAGACCGTCCCGAAAGTAACCGCCGCGGCCGTGCTGCGACCCGGTTCGCGCACGAATCTTGCAGACCTCGGCCGGAACCCGCACCGGCTGTCGGAATCCGCACATATTCGCAGGAATCTTCGATGCGGCCGGGATCATCCGGGAGCTAGCGTTTCGGCACACCAACCGAAACCGCACATTCACCTGGAGGTCACATGGCGCGCATCGCCTACCTCGTCTCGAGTGCGAAGGAGATCGAACTCGCCGACGGCAGCCGGCACACCACTGGGTACTTCGCCGAAGAGGCCGTCAAACCGTACGAGCGGTTCGTCGACGCCGGGGCCGAGGTGGTGGTGCTGACGCCCGACGGAGAGCCGCCGTCCGCGGATCCCTACGGGCTGGAGCCGTTTTTCCACTACCCCGAACCGGATCAGGACTTCTTCGCGTCCGTGACCCGCACGTTCCACCACGACCCGGACGACATCCGGATCACGCTGCACCAGACCACCGAGCTGGGCCTGGTCGCCGCGCGGCGGATCGCCGAGCGGCTCAAGGCCCGCGGGTTCGCTCCGGTCGAAGCCCACGCGCTGGTCAGCAAGGCCGCCAAGATCGCCTGGCTCCAGGACCGGCAACTCGCCGACGTGATGGTGGACGACGGACTCGACGGCGGCCTGCCCGCGGAGGAGATCCGGGCCGCGGTCGCCGAACTGGACGACGCGAGCCGGCAGCTGGCCGCCGACCGGAAGGCCAAGCTGGATGCCATCCCGGGTTTCCGGCAGCCCGCTTCACTGGCGGGCCTGAGCGACGAGCAACTCGCCGAGTTCGACGCCGTGTTCGCCCCGGGCGGGCACGGACCGATGGTCGACCTCTCCGACAACCCGGACGTGGCACGGCTGTTGCAGGTGCTGCACGACAAGGAGGCCCCGATCGCCTCGCTGTGTCACGGCCCCGCGCTGCTGCTGTCGGCCCCCGAACGCGACGACGGGCAGTGGCTCTTCGACGGGTACCGCCTCACCTGCTTCACCGACGAAGAAGAGGACCAGACGGAACCGGGCAAACTCGGCCTGCCGTGGTACGTGGACACGGCCCTGAAGAACGCGGGTGCGGTGTTCGACGACGGGCCGTCGGCGTGGGTCTCGCACGTGGTCGTGGACCGGAACCTCATCACCGGCCAGAACCCCGCCTCCACCGAGGCGACGGCCGACGCGCTGCTGAAGGCGGTGGGACAGCGATGAAACTCTTCACCCGCAGGGACCGGGCCGAAGACCAGACCGAGACCGCCGCGGAAGCGAGCCCCGCGCAGACCGTGTCGACCTTCCTGACCGCCTTCGGCAGCTGTGACGTCGAGGCCGCACTGTCCGTTGTGGACGATTCCGTACGCGTGGACATCCACCCGACCGGGCTGAGCGAAGGCGGCGCGGCCGAGCTTCGAGCGTTCCTCACCGAAACCGCCACCGCGTTCCCGGACCTCGTCGTGACGGTGAAGAACCTGATCGAGACCGGTTCCGCGGTCACCGCGGAGCTGAAGGCGGAGGGCACCCAGGCGGCGGGCTACCTCGGCGCGATCAACCAGGAGAAGCACCTCGACGTGGACCAGGCCTGGCGCTTCACCGTCTCCGGCGACCGCATCACCGGCATCGACGCCTACTGGTGCCAGAACCAGCTGTACCGGCGGCTCGCCGTGAAGCGCCTCGACCAGATCTCGCTCGTGTGAGGGGAATCCGATGACGACAACCGAACCGCGGAGCCGGAGCCGGGAAGCCGCTGGACAGGCCACCGCCTTCTTCGACGCCTACCGGCGCCACGACGTCGACGCGATGACCGACCTGTGCGCCGACAACGCCGGCTTCTTCTACGTGCCCTTCGAGCTATGGGGGAAGCAGCGCGTGCTGCGCGGCGACGGCAAGGTCAAGACGGTCGGCAAGACCATCTGGGTCGGGCTGATCGCTTCGTTCCCCGACCTGTTCGCCACCGTGCACAGCGTCGACGCGAACGACAACGGCGACGTGGTGGTCCGCTGCGACATCGGCGGCAGCCAGCAGCTCGCCTGGGGCGCCGCCGAGCCTCGCGGGCAGAAGTTCAGCGAACCCCACCTGTTCATCTTCCACGTCGATGACGACGGGCTCATCGACCGGATCTCCGCCTACTGGGACGGGGCGGGCATCAACCGCCAGCTCGGCCACCTCGAAGTCGACTGAGAAGGGAAGCACCGATGACGCTGCTGAAGCGGGAAGAGTGGCAGGGGTTCGTCCGCGACGTCGACTGGACCTACAGCTACGTCGACGACGAGGCTGTGTTCCCCGAATGGCACAGCGGCACCGGCAAGGTGCCGCGGGAAGCCTGGCTGGGCTGGGAAGAGGACTACAAGGTCACCTACCCCGACTACGTGACGACCCAGCGCGACAAGGAGCAGTCCGCGTACGCGGTCAAGGCCGCGCTCCAGCGCTCGACCACGTTCGACCGCCTCGACGAGGGCTGGAAGTCCTCCACCAAGATGCACTTCGGCGGCGTCGCGCTGGTCGAGTACGCGGCCGTGCTCGGCGAACTGAAGATGGCGCGGTTCGGGCTCAACGCGGCCTGGCGCAACATGGCCGCCTTCGGACAGCTGGACGAGCTGCGGCACGCGCAGATCACCACGTTCTTCGGACACGAGTTCATCAAGAAGGACCCGCAGTACGACTGGACCCAGAAGACGTTCCACATGGACAACTGGGTGCCGATCTCGCTGCGGAATCTGTTCGACGGCATGATGATCGCGCCGAACGTGGTGGACCTGGCGATCGCGCTGCCGTTCACGTTCGAGACCGGGTTCACCAACCTGCAGTTCATCGCGCTCTCGGCCGACGCGCTCGAAGCCGGCGACGTGAACTTCGCCAACATGATCTCCTCGATCCAGACCGACGAGGCCCGCCACTCGCAGCAGGGCGGCCCCACGATGGAGATCCTCGTCGAGCACGACCCGGTGCGCGCCCAGTGGATCATCGACAAGAACTTCTGGGGCTCGGCCCGCGCGTTCGCCGCGCTCACCGGCCCGGCGATGGACTACTACACCCCGCTGGAACACCGGAAGCAGTCCTACCGGGAATTCATGGAGGAGTGGATCGTCGACCAGTTCGTGCACACGATCGAGGACTACGGGCTGAAGAAGCCGTGGTTCTGGGACGAGTTCATGCGCGGCCTCGACACCTGGCACCACGGGCTGCACATGGGCCTGTGGACTTGGCGCCCGACGCTGTGGTGGCGCCCGAAAGCCGCTGTCAGCAAGGACGAGCGGGACTGGCTGCGCGAGAAGTATCCGAACTGGGAGAACGTCTACGGCGACAAGTGGGACGTGATCATCGACAACATCAACGCCAACAACGTCGAAGCCACGCTCCCCGAGACCCTGCCGTGGCTGTGCAGCATGTGCAACCTGCCCTGCTGCAACGCCGTGCAGACCCGGTCCGGTCGCTGGCGCGTCCCGAGCTACCAGCTGGACTACGACGGCAAGACCCACCACTTCTGCACCAACGCCTGCCGCCAGATCTGGTGGAAGGACCGCGACAACGTCAACCACGAGACGCTGATCGACCGGTTCCTCGCCGGGCAGATCCAGCCGATGGACGTCGGCGGGATCCTCTCGCACATGGGACTCACGCCCGAGGTGATGGGCGACGACCCGGACTACGAGGCCTGGACCAAGGACTACGTCGGCCGTCCGGCGACGGGCCTGGCGCTGGCCGCCGGGCGCGGGGAGGACTGAACCATGACCGAAACCGTCGGGCTGGGGCCTGAGGACCAGGCCCCGCAGCTGGTGCCGCTCAACGCCGTCTTCGCGGACGACTTCGTGCAGCTCCTGGTGCCGGTCACCACCGCGGACACGATCCGGGAGGTGGCGGCCGCGGTCGCCCACCACGTCGAGGGCAAGCGGGTGCGGGCCCAGGACGCGGAGAAGGTCGTGTTCCACAAAGGACGGCGGCTGGCTCCGGACCTGACCGTGGCCGAGGCGGGCATCGGGCCGCTCGACCACGTCCGTGTCGAGTACGACCTGCCGGAGGGAGCGCGGTGAAGAACCCAGTGGGCCCGATTCTGCGGATGGGCGACGAGGTGGAGCAAGTGATCGCGGCGATCGAGGACGACAACCCGGACAAGGAGATCGAGGTCATCGACCGGGGCGCGTACGTCCGGGTCCAGGGCGAGGACCGGGTGGTCCTGACCGAGGAAACGCTGCGGCGCTACCTCGGCAGCGAGTTCGAGATCCGCTCGCTCGAAACCATGATGTCGTCCTTCGCCGGGCGCGCCATCACCACGAGCGGCGCGATCGTCTGGGAACGGATCTCGGCGCGGAAAGCCGCGTCGGCCGGTGAAGGAGTGCGGGCATGACACAGCCGAAGAAAACAAGGCCGCGCAAGACGTTCAGCGCGTTCGGCGACATCCGCCGGATGCCGAGCGACTACGAGATCGTGACGCACGCCCAGAACTGGACGCTGCGCAAGAACCGCACGGGCGCGTTCGAACAGAACCCGTCCTCGCCGGCGAACCTGTGGTTCCTGACCTACCGCGACAAGTCGCCATTGCAGGTCGAGGACTGGGACGCCTTCCGCGACCCGGATGCGTTGACCTACAAGACCTACGTGACGGTGCAGGCGGAAGCCGAGGCGAAGACCGGTGGTGTGCTCGACGAGTACGCGGGCGCGGACGCCACGCTCGCGCCCGGCCACCTGGCCCTGCTGACCTCCTTGTTCACGCCGTCGCGGTACCTCCTGCACGGCTGCCAGCAGATCCAGGCGTACCTCGGTTACCTGGCCCCGACCTCGTACGTGACCAACACGGCGGGTTTCGCCACGGCCGACTACCTGCGCCGGGTCACGCTGACCGCGTACCGGACCCGCGAGTTGCAGATCGCGCACCCGGACAGCGGGGCCGGCACCGCCGAGCGGCGGATGTGGGAAACGCTCGACGCCTGGCAGCCGGCCCGGCGCGCGGTGGAGAAGGCGCTCGTCAGCTACGACTGGGGCGAGGCGTTCGTCGCGCTGAACCTGGTGCTGGCACCGACGTTCGACGACGTGCTGGTGCGGCAGTTCAAAGAGGTCTCACGCGCGAACCGGGACGAAGAGTCCTGGCTGCTGCTGTCGTTCCTGCAGGAGGACAACAACCGGCGCAACCGGTGGAGTTCGGCGCTGGCGCGGTTCGCCGTCGAGCAGCGGCCGTCGAACGCCGACGTGCTGCGGCGCTGGATCGACCGCTGGTCGCCGATCGCGGACGCGGCGGCGGCCGGGCTGGGCGAGCTGCTCGAGACCCTGCCGGAGCACGGCCGTCCGGCGAGCGAGGTGGCCGCCGGCGCGAAGGCCGCCCGCGAGGCGTTCCACGAGCCGATCTTCGAGCCGGAAGGGATGCGTGCGGTGCGATGAGCGGAGCGGTGACCCGGCAATGGCAGGAGGCCATGCAGCTCGACGAGCTGTGGGAAGGCGAGATGGCGGGCGTCGAGGTCGGCGGGGAGAAGGTCCTGCTGATGAACATCGACGGCGAGGTGCGGGCGTACCGGAACCGCTGCCCGCACCAGGCCTGGGCGCTCGACGAGGGCGACTTCGACGGCGAGACGCTCACCTGCTCCCGGCACCTGTGGGTGTTCGACGCCCGCAGCGGCGCCGGGGTCAACCCGGACAACTGCCGGCTCGCCTCGTTCCCCTGCCGGGTGGACGAGGACGGCACGATCCGGGTGGACGTCGGATGACGACCCGGCGTTGTGTGCTCGTGGGCGGCGGTGTCGCGGCCGCGTCGGCCGCCGCCCACCTGCGCACGCAGGGCTTCGACGGCGAGGTCGTGCTCCTCGGCGAGGAGACGGCGGCGCCGTACGAGCGGCCGCCGCTGTCGAAGGAGTTCCTGACCGGGCCGCCCGAGCTTGTGCGGCCGCGAGAACCCGACTGGTACGCGGCCAACGACGTCGAGCTGAGGCTTGGCGTCCGCGCCGTGTCCCTCGACGTGGCCGGCCGAAGCGTGGGACTGTCCACAGGGGAGCGTCTCGGCTACGACGACCTGGTGCTGGCCACGGGTGTGCGGCCGCGGCGGCTTCCCGGGTTCGACGGCGAGGGCATCCACTACCTGCGCTCGGCGACCGACGCCGCACGGCTGCGTGCCGAACTGTCGACGGCGCAACGGATCGCGATCCTGGGCGCCGGGTTCATCGGATGCGAGGTGGCCGCGTCCGCCACCGCGCTCGGCGCCCAGGTCACCCTGTTCGAGCCCGAGCCCGCTCCGCTCGCGCGGGTGCTCGGCGCGGCTATCGGCGGGGTACTGATGGACATCCATCGCGAACGCGGCGTGGAAATCCGCGCGGGCGAACACGTCACAGCCCTCGTCCGCGGTCGGCACGGTTTCGTGCTGACCACCAGTCGCGGCGACAGCGTGGAGTCCGATCTGGTGGTGGTCGGCGTCGGCTCGCTGCCGAACGTCGAGCTGGGGCAGGACGCCGGGCTCGCCGTGGCGAACGGCGGGCTCGCGGTCGACGAGTACGGGAGGACCTCGGCGCCGCACGTGTACGCGGCCGGTGACGTCGCGGCCCAGCACCACCCGCGCTATGGCACGCGGATCCGGGTCGAACACCACGACACCGCCGTGCGCCAGGGCGCGAACGTCGCCGCCAACCTGGCGGGCGAGGCGACGCCGTTCGAGGAGGCGCACTGGTTCTGGTCCGACCAGTACGAGCACAGCCTGCAGTCGACCGGCCGCATGGGCGCCTTCGATTCGGTGGTGCTCCGCGGCCGGCTGGCCGACCGCAGCTTCTCGGCGTTCTCGCTGACGGACGGCCGGATCCAGGGTGTCATCTCGCTCAACCGGCCCGGTGACGTGCTCGCGGCCCGCCGGATGCTGTTCGCACCGCACGAGGTGACGGCCGAGCAGCTCGCCGACGAGTCGGTGCCGCTGAAACGGCTGATGCCGCGCACCAAGACAGCATCCCGGGCCTGAGCCCGCCGAGTTCGCTGAGGAGGAATTGTCGTGACGACTATTGCGGTGCTGGAAACGCTGGCGTCCCAGACGCGGGTGACTGCCGCCGATGCCCGAGCGGCGCTGGCACGAGTGCGTGGGCTGAGCGTGGTGGACGCGGTCGCGAAGCTGCGGCTGGGGCCGGGTCGTACGTGTGAGCCGGTCGCCCGGGTGCTCGACAAGGCACTGGCGAACGCCGGCCGAACAGGGCTTTCGCCCGGGCAGCTGATCGTGGCCGGCGGATCCGCCACACCCGCGGAGCCGATCGTGCGGGTGCGGCGGAAGGCGCACGGAAAAGCCGACTGGATCAGCAGCGAGACGGCCGACGTGCGGGTCGAACTGCAACCGGCGGGTGCGTACGAAGCCGCTGCGGTACCGGTGCCCGTCGGGGCCGCGGACGAACCCATCGTCGACAGTGCGCCGGAGGACGCACGGTCGCTTCCGGTGCGGGAGGCGCTCTACGACGTGCTCGATCCCGACCTGGGGATCAACATCGTCGACCTGGGTTTCGTGCGGGGCGTGACTGTGGACGAGCACGACGTCGCCACGCTGACCATGACGCTGACCTCGCCCGCCTGCCCGCTGACAGGGATCATGGAGGACCAGATCCGGACGGCGCTGCTGGACTCCCGCGTCGTCGCGGACTTCCGCGCGGCGTGGGTCTGGTCTCCGCCGTGGCGGCCGTCGGACATCAGCGACGACGGCCGCGAACAGTTGCGCGCCATCGGGTTCAGCAACTTTTGAGCAGTTCTGACAATTCTGAGCACTTTGGAGGGTTCATGGCATACGTCGTCGTCGCCACCTGGGTCGCGAAGCCGGGGCAGGGGGAGAGGATCCGGCAGATCCTGGAAACGGTCACGCCCGGCAACCGGGCGGAAGAGAAAGTGCTGGAGTTCCAGGCACACGTGAGCCGGGACGACCCGGAAACCTTTGTGCTGTACGAGAAGTACGTCGATGCCTCCGGGTACGCCGACCACCGCGCTACCGAGGCGTTCCAGAAGCACGTGCTCGGCGAAGCGGTCCCGAACCTGGCCGAGCGGAGCGTGCGGGAGTTCGAGACCATCGGGTGAGCAGCCTGCGTCACTCGCCAGGGGAGCGTAAACTCTCAGGTCCAAACGGCAGAGTCGCCGGTGCGGTCGGGACGGCTCCGTGAGGTCGGAGGCAAACATGGTGCGGTCAGTTCCGCCGCTGGAAGACCGGATGACTGCCGGCGACCTGATCGCCGAACTGGCGGAACGTGCACCGGAGATCGGCGGCAACACCGGGCTGTGGCCGGGCTTGACGATCTACCGCTTCCACGAGCCGACCGAGCCGAGCTGGGAAGAGGTCCAGTCGCTGTCGCTGTGCGTGGTCAGCCAGGGCCGCAAGTGTGTGACGGTGGACGGGCAGCCCTACCGGTACGACCCGTTCAACTACCTGGTTCTGAACAGCCACCTGCATTTCCAGGCCGAGATCCTTGAGGCCACCGTCACGAAGCCCTTCCTCTCCTTCGTACTGCAGATCGACCCCGCGGTGGTCCGGCGGGTGTCGGTGGAAATGCTGGAACAGCGGCGTGCGGAAATGCTGGTCGACAGCCCGCCGGACCCGTCGAAGGCGTTCGTCTCGGCGCTGGACTCCGGGCTGATGAGCTCGGTCATCCGGTTCCTGCGGGCGCTGTCCACCGGACCGGACCGGCGGATCCTGGCACCCGCGTACCTGCAGGAGATGGTCTACCGCGTGCTGCAGGCCGAGCAGTACGAGCGGCTGCTGGAAATCGCCGCGGCGCAGCAGAACCACGATCCCGTCGCCCGGGTCGTCACGTTCATCCAGAACAACCTGGCCGAGCCGCTGACCGTCACCGACATGGCGGAACAGGTAGCGATGAGCCCCTCCGCGCTGACCGCGCTGTTCAGGCAGTCCACCGGGAAGTCGCCGTACCAGTTCGTCAAGGAGATGCGGCTGACCAGGGCACGGGACCTGCTGGTGCGGGGCAACGGCACCGTCGTGTCGGTGTCCCGGGCGGTCGGCTACCCGAGCGCGTCGCATTTCATCAACGAGTTCCGGCGCCGCTTCGGGCTGCCGCCGCGGGCGTACTGCGACCTGAGCACTCTGCGTTCGCAACTGGGCGCGCAGCACACCGTGAATCCGACTTGAGCCCTGTCGCTCATCCGCCGCGACCACCGGCCTGGCCCGGGTCTTCGTCATGGTGCCGAGCTGTCTCGCGGTATGTGCGCGTCGTGCGCGAATCAGCTGCCGCCGGAGGAGGCAGCGAGGGTCGTGCGTGGATTACCGCCAATTCCGCTGGTAATCGCCGAGGTCGGCCAATTCTGACTGCGCTGACAGACGGGCGTGTTGTACCTGGCTCTTCGTTCCGGACAACATCGACTCTTCTCCAATCGATGGAGGAACCTGCGGAGTCAAGCTCTCGTCCTAGGAGCCGAGTGCGCTAGGAAATTAGTTTGAGGCGGCGGTTGAGCACTTCGCTCGGGTCGTAACGGGCCTCGGCTTCAGCGAGGGATTGGTGCGCTTCGCCGAGATGCTTTCGCCAGTCGTCCTCGGTGAAGGGTATTGCGCCTACTGGGTAACTGGTGCCGCCGAGGTCGACTGCGCTGTCGTACCAGCGGCGATTGCTCTGCACCATCTGCTCGGCGATTGCATCGGATGATGCGAAGCGGAGCGCTGCGACGAGGAAGATCGTCGGCGCGTCCGGTACGCGGAAGAGCGGCGTGGTGAGCACGTCGGTGGAAACGGGGTAGGTCAGGATCAGCCCGGAAGCGCCGAGGTCGGCGTGGCTGAGGCCGTGCATGATCTGGTCGACGAAAGTGTCGGTGGTGTGGTCGGGCAGGAACAGGTTGGGCCAGGGGTGGGGTGCGCGCCATTCACCGGTCGTTTCGAGGTAGGTGACGGTTTCGTCGAGCCGGGTCGCGAACTCCCAATAGCTGAGGTCCTCGATCTTGTCCCGGGTCGGGTCGTAGCCGATGCCCTCGACCAAGGTGGCGTTGTCGGGTTCTGTGGGCGGGGTGTAGAAGGTGGCGACGTCGAGCAGGTGGACCCAGCCCGTGTCGCAGGGAAGGATCTGTCCTTGGAGGAAGTCGAACCGGCGCTCGCGGAGGAGTTTCCGCTGCTGGCTGCGTAGTTCGGCCGCAGTCGGGTAGTAGACCTTGATCCGCCGCACCCGTTCCGGCGCGGGGATTAGCGGGATGGTGGCACGCACGATCACGCCGCAGCGACCGAACCCGGCGAGCACTGCGTTGAAGAGGCCAGGTGATTCGGTAGCGGAGCAGGTTCGGAGTACGCCGTCGCCGGTGACGACGTCGAGGGACAGCACGTTGTCTGTTTGAACTCCGTAGCGGTGGGTCGTGCCGCCGATGCCGCCGACGGACAACGTTCCGCCGACGGAGGTGCCGAGATAGTCGGTGAGGACTCGGGGAGTCAGTCCGTGCTGGAGAGTGGCAGCCAGGAGCGCGGCCCAGGTCGTACCGGCGTCAGCGACTACACGGTCGCTGCTGATT
>DASZNR010000088.1:0-2414 GCA_035551175.1 Amycolatopsis sp.
CCAGGTCGCCGAGGTGCGCTCGACCCGGATTCGCGCGATTCCGCTCGACCCGGCGACGATGATCGCCGGCAGCGTCGTCGTCGCCCCGGAAACGGCGAACAGCGCGGCCGAGTGCGCGGTGGCGGCGTTCCGCGACGAGGCTCCGCACCGTCCATAGAGGACGACGCCGGCGCCGAGGGGTGGGGGTGTCGCTCCCTCCCACGCCCGTCGAAGCGCTCATACCGTCGAGTTCATGAGCGCCGGCGAAGAGCTGTACTGGCCGCCAGCGCAACGAATCCGACCACGATCGCGATGACGAAGATCGTGCCGAACGACGACCACGTGGGCAGCGGCGTCCCTGGGACGACGTCGCTCGCCAGGACGCTGCCCGACACCTGCGCGCCCAGCGTCCCGCCGACCGAGCGCACGACGAGGAGGAAGCCGCTCGCACTCGCCACCCGCTGCGCGGGCACCGACGACGACACGATGTTCATCGCCTGGGTCAGCCCGACGCCGATGCCGAGCCCGGCCAGTCCCGAGGCGAGCGCGAGCATGCCGCCCTCGTGCCGGGCCAGGAAAAGGACAGCCGAAGATGCCACGAGTGGTACGCACGACAGCACCATGACCAGCTTGCTGCCCAGCAGGCGCTCCAGCCGCCCGGTCAACGCCGCCGAGACGGCACCGACCAGTCCGAGGGGCAGCAGCACGAAGCCCGCCGTGGTCGGCGTGCCCCCGAGCCCGTACCCGGCGGCCGGCGGCGCGGCCACGATCGTCGGAAGCGAGAGGAAGACCGCGTAGGTCGCCCAGCCGGCCGTGAACGCGACCACGCAGGTGACGATCACCGCCTTCCCGCCGACCCGGAGATCGACCAACGGCCGCGCGACCCGCCGTTCGACCACCGCGAACACGGCCACCAGCACCACCCCCGCGGGGGCGAGCCCGAGGAACCTCACCGACGACCATCCCCACACCGGCGCCTTGGTGAGGGCGATGAGCACCGCGAACAACCCGGCGCTCAGCAGCACCGCGCCCGCCCAGTCGATCGTGCCTTCGCCGGTGGCGGGCGAGGAGGGGATGACGGCCACGGCCACGATTCCGAGGAGTACCAGCGCCCCCAGCGGAAGCCAGTAGAGCCAGTGGTAGGACAGCACGGTCAGCAGCGGGCCGGCCAGCAGCACGCCGGCGACCGAGCCCAATGCCGACATGCCGACGATAATCCCGTTGCCGGTCCGGGCCTTCTCGGCGGATTGGGTATCCCGCAGGATGCCGATCGCCAGTGGGACGAACCCGAGCCCGGCGCCTTGGAGGACCTGGCCGACCGCGAGAACCCCGATCGAGGTGGCGACGGCGGCGATGAGCACGCCGGCCACCGCCACTGCCCACACACCGAAGAAAACCGCTTTCTTGTTGTGGATGTCGGCCAGCCGCCCTACGAGCGGCGTGCAGACCGCGCCGGACAGCAGCAGCCCGGTGAAGACCCAGGTGATCGACGCGGTCGAAGCTCCGACACCTTGCTGGATCAGGGGTAGCGCCGGGACGAGCATCGATTCCAGTACACTGTAGACGAGCACGACGGCACTCAGGACGGCCGCGAGCGATCCGGTTCTCTGTCCTTTTTCGACGGTGGGCGTGGATGTCGACATGCACTGCCTCCTGGGAAGGTGGACCGCTCGAGGCGCGCCGGAAAAGCGGATGCGACTGCGTTCGACGACGCGGGGTCGCATCGACGAGTCGAAGCGGATGCACGAGTGTCGCCGCTCACTTTCCCGGTTTCCTATCTACAGATGTCTGTTCCGGCCGCGCCACCACAAGACATCTGTCGTGTGACGGTCCCGTCGACGATTGCCGTCGGACCAGCGGCATCGAGGCCGCGAATCACCAACGTCCACCGGCGTCGTGACCGATCAGGTGGCGACGCGTTCGCGTCACAGCGGTCAGGGGCCCTGCGTGACGGACGGTGCTCCCCCTGCAGGCGAGCGGTCACCGCCTCCGCGTCGCGAAGGGCACGAATGGCGTTGTGGCCGACGAGCTTCGCCAGGTTCTCGTCCGACAACGGGATCGATGCCGGGCACTGTGCGCATGTCACCGACAGTTCATCGGGTCCACGGCGGCGGGGGGAGCGGCGGCCGCAGTGAGGCGGGCGGTGGCCCGACCTTGCCTGAGACGAGCCGGAGGATCGCGGAGCCGTCTCGCAGGTCGGCGATCTGCAAGGCGAGCACGCCGTCCACGGGTCTCGGCTTCTGGGGTGTACCGCTGCTGCAGCTGGAGCCACTCCCGTTCTCGTACAAGGTCAGCACGCATCCGGGTGTGAGGGTGCCGGTGGCGCCGCTGTCGGTGGCGAAGCCGATCCCGTCGCCGGTCACGGAGTCGACGGAGATCCGGTGTAGCCCGCCCTGACCGGTCAGCGGGATGTCCACCGGGCCCCTCACCCGCAC
>DASZNR010000089.1:0-27545 GCA_035551175.1 Amycolatopsis sp.
CGGCCCGCTCCGCCAGCACCCCGGTCACGGCGCGGACCAGGCGACCGGACCCCGGGTCACTTGGAGCCTGCTCAGGCCGAGCCGGGAGATCTGCCACCGCCCCGCGGTGCGCCGGTATTCGTCCCGGTAGTGCCCGTAGCCGACGAACGAGGGCAGGTCGTGTCCCTCGGGAGTCTCGACGAGATCGACCATCGCCCAGATTCCGCGGGCGTGGTCCGCGTCGAGCACCTCGATCTCGGGCATGTGGCCGTGGTGCACGGTGAGTGCCTCGCCGTAGTGCCGCCGCGTCGCGGCAACGAGCTCCGCGCGGCTGCCCGGCCGCTGGGAGGAGCCCTCGATGTCGATCACCACGTCCTCGGTGAACAGCTCGGCGAACTCGTCCCACCGCTTCTCGTCGACGAACCGGAAATACCTCGCCTTCAAGCGCTGGATCTCCTCGACGGCGAGCAGCCGGGCCACTGTTTCCGGCACGTTCATGTCTTTCCCTCCGGTTCTCTCGCTCAGCCGAGCAGCAGGCCGCGCAACCGCGTCAGCTGATCGTCGGACAGGCCCAGCCCGACCGACAGGTACTTCTCCACGTCCCCGTAGTCGGCCTCCAGCTGAGCCAGGCCCGCGTCGAGGTAGGCGACATCGGCGATCATCGCGGGCACGAAGAATTCGTCCGGCTTGTCGCCGAGCACGGCCCGGGCGACCGCGCGCGTATCGCCGTTCCCGCGCATGAGCTCGTTGGTCAGCAAGTAGTCGCTGACCAGATCGTCCTCCGAGACGCCGGCAAGGCGATGCAGGAGCATCGCGACCCAGCCGGTCCGGTCTTTGCCCTCGGCGCAATGGAACACCTGGGGCGCGGAGCCCTCGCTGACCGCGGCCAGCACCCGGGCGACGCCCGCGCGCTTGTGCGGCGCGGTCACGAACTCCCGGTAGTGCTGGATCATCGCCGCGCGGACGTCGGCAGCGGTCCGCAGGGCGC
Source organism: Amycolatopsis sp. (assembly GCA_035551175.1). Classification (GTDB taxonomy): domain Bacteria; phylum Actinomycetota; class Actinomycetes; order Mycobacteriales; family Pseudonocardiaceae; genus Amycolatopsis. The sequence goes on from DASZNR010000089.1 coordinate 968, forward strand.
GGATGGTCTCGCCGCTCAATCCTGGAATCCAGGCGTGCCGCCAGGTCGCCCCGGCGAGCACGGCGTCGGGGCGCATGTCGATCTCGCCCTGCCCGCGCAGGTCGTGGATCGCGACGATCCCGACGGGCGCCAGCGCCTCCAGATCCGACGGTGACGCGCAAAACGCGCTGGACCGGAAGAGCTGCCCGCGACGCATCGGACCGTGCGGTGTCGAGTACCCGACAGGCCCGGCGAGGTCGCGGAAATTGGGCACCGACCCGAGTTTGATCACGTCAGTCATGCCGCCCGGGTCTCCCGCTTGAGCCGGGTCAGCCGAAGGCCGCTGATCCGCCAGGAGCCGTCGTCGAACCGGTATTCCTCGTGATAGTGCCCGAACCCGGTCAGCACCGGATAAGGGCTGCCCGCAGGCGGCTCTACCGAGTCGAACATGGCCCACACTCCGGTGGCGGTCCGCTCGTCGACGACGTCGATCTCCGGCATGTGCCCGTGATGCACCGAAACCGCGGGCGTCAGGTGCTTTTCCAGAGCGGCGAGGAACTCGCCTAAGGTGTGCGCTCCGCTGGAGGACTCGGCGATGTCGAGGTGCGCGTCCTCGGTGAACAGTTCGGCGAAGGCGACCCAATCGTGTTCGTCGAGCAGCCGGAAATAGCGGGCTTTGAGCTTCTTGATCTCCTCGATCGCCACCAGCCGCTGGAGGTCGGTCACCATGGGCGGTACTCCCTCTTCGTGTCATTCGTCGAACGTGTCGAAATCGAGTTCGTAGCTGGGGTCGCCGAGATCGCGCGCACCGGGAATGTCGTAGTGGGCACGCCCGCCGTCGAGCAGCATCCGCGAAGGCTGGCACTGGTTCCACTCGACCGTGATGCGACGGCGCCAGATCCGCCAGATCCCATCCCGTTTCAGAAGCTTGTCGAGGTAACGCCCTCCGGTGAAGTACTCGTGTTCGCCGTCGAGCGTTCCCTCGGCTTGCGCTCGCTCGGCGTAGGCCTCGCCGAAGAACCTGGCGACTGAGGCGCGCCCGCCGGGAACCCGGTGGTAGCCGAACAGGCACGACTCGGCGATCGCCCGGTCGCCGTCGACCTCGACGAGTTCGTTCGTGACGTGGTGAATTCCGTAGCTGGTCTGCTCTTTCAGCCGCGGGATCATGAACTCGGCGAACTCGTGGGCGTTGCCGTCGAAGGATCCGTGCGCGTCGGTCCCGTCTTCGTGATAGACGGTCTTCAGCAGCTCGACGTCGCAGCGGTCGATGGCCCGGGCGTACCGGTGCAGCACCTCGACGATCTGCTGGCGGTCGTAGACCAGCCGCAGCAGGGTGTCGCGATCAGCCGGCTCGGCCTGCGGGGCGAACAGCATAGGGATTTCCTTTCCGCCTCAGCTGATTCAGACCCGCGCCGCCAGCACGTGCTTTGCCGCCGCCTCGCCGGCCATTCGTCCGATGCCCGCGGCGCTGGCGAGGGAACTGCCGGAGCCGGAGTAGGTGGGTCCGACGATGCCGCCGGTGCACTCCCCCGCGGCGTAAAGCCCCTCGATGAGGCTGCCGTCGACACCGATCACCCGCGCGTGATCGTCGATGCGCAGGCCGAACCCGGTGTGCGCGATCGCGGTGGGCCGGACCTCCACGGCGTAGAACGGAGCGGTGGAGATCGGGTTGAGGAACTTCGCCGCCTTGCCGAAGTCGCTGTCCGCACCGGACTCGACGAGCTGGTTGTAGCGCGCGACCGTGCCCGCGAAGTCGTCTTCGGGCAGACCGGCGGAGCGGGCAAGCGCTTCGAGCGACTCGGCGATGTGGACGCGCTCGTGGTCCTTGAACTGCGCCATCACGTCGGCGGTGTAGTGCTTGGGCTTGAACTTGGCGTGGTTGGGCCAGATCTGCTTGTAGGCATCGCCGTACCGTTCGGCCAGCTCGGCCGGCGGATTCAGCGCGGCGTCGTCGAAGACCACGTAGCCGACGTCACCGCGCGGCTTCATCAGGCTGTCCAGGATGCCGTAGGGTGCCGTCTCGTCGGCGAACCGTTGCCCACGCTTGTCCACGAGGATCGTCCAACCCGGAAGGAAGGCCTCGTGCAGGGTGTCGACACCCGGATTGAGCATCCGCAGCCCGCGATTCTCGCCCGTGACCTGCGCCCCGGCCTGCTCGGCGAAGCTCAGGTGATCGCCTCGCGCGCCATCGGCTCCGATGTAGAAGGTCTCCCCTTTGATCCAGGCGATCGGATAGTGCGCGGCCAGGTGTTCCGGATTGGCACCGAACCCGCCGCTGGCCACGATCACGGCCCCGCAGGTCAGTTCCTCGCCCCCGGCCCGGACTCCGACGACCCGGCCGTCGCGCCGCACGAGCTCCTCGACCCGGTTGCCCAGTGCGAACTCGACGCCCGCGTCCCGGCACCCGGGCACCAGGGCGTCGATGATCGCCTGCCCACCGCCGTTCACGCAGTGCCCGCGGGGCCGCCGGTCGTCGCCGCTGAAAATGAGCCGCTCGTAGAACGGCACGCCCCGGTCGGCGAGCCAGTCGATCGTCTCGCCGCTGCGGGCCGCCCAGCGCTTGACCGGTCCGGCGGCGACGTCCCAGACGTTGATCGCCAGGTACTCGGCGAACATATCGTCCTCGCCGTCCTCGATCCCGGCTTCCCGCTGGAGGCGGCTGCGGCTGCCCATGACGACCCCGCCGCTCAGCCGGGTCGAGCCGCCGAGCACGCCCTCGGACTCGACGACGAGGACCGAGCCGGCGCCGTGTTCTTTCGCGGTCAGCGCGGCGGCAAGGCCCGCCAGTCCGGATCCGATGACGATGACGTCGAAGTCCAGGCTGTCCATCAGCTCAGCTCCTCTGTGGTCGATGTCCGCCGAGACAGGCGGAGATGGGTGGAATCGTTGAGGCAAGTGATCTCGCGTTTGCCGTCGCGCCCGGCCAGCACCCGGGTGACGCCGGTGTATGCGGGATGGTGGAAGACGAGCCGTTCCGAGCCGAGAAATCCGCCGGTGAACGCGTTGATCACGGTTCCGTGCGTAACGACGACGACGCGTTGACCGGGATGCGCGGCGACGATCTCCTCGATCGCGCCGACCGCTTTAACGCGGATGGCCGCCGCGTCGGTGCCGTAGGCGGAGAAATCCTCTCGGCGGAAGGCGGCCATGATCTCGTTGTCACCGGCGAGCAGATCCTCGATGTGCAGGTAGGGGCGGCCCTCGTCGAACTCCGCCAGGCCGGGTCGCGGCACCGGCCGGAGCCCGAGCTGGTCCGCCAGCACCGCCGCCGTCTCCGCCGAACGGCGCTGGGGCGAAGTGTAAAGCGCTGCCCAATCGGGACCTCGCAAACGGCGGGCGACAGCCGCGGCCTGCGCTCGGCCCGGCTCGCTCAAGCCGGGGTCGTTCCGCGACGCGGGCGGTGCCGGGCTTTCGGGATGCGCGTGCCGCACCAAGACGAGTTCCACTTCGTCGGCCTCTCTCCTCGTCCGGCCCTACGGCAGGAGGCTTCCCGTCGCGTTGAGCTCGACGGTTTTCCATCCCTCGCCGGGGCGGTGCTGGAATCGGTTCACGGACCCGTAGCGCGGCTGGAACAGCGAGGTCGCGGCCGATCCGATCAACGACGCGAAAAAGTTGTTGATCACTCCGCCGTGGGTCACGACGAGGACTCGCTCGCCTGCCGCGGTCGCGTGGATCCGGTCAACCGCCGCGTGGATCCGGTGCCGGAACTCCTTCAGCGTGGTTCCCCACGGCGAGAGGTCTCCGGCCAGATAGGACTGGTAGACGTCCGCCCCGTCCTCCCAGTGCAGGTACTTCTCGGAGCCCCGGTCGAACTCGGCGAGGTCGGCGTCCACTTGCGGGCCGAAACCCGGAGCCACGATCTCGGCGCTCTGCCGGGCCCGCAACAGCGGCGAGCAGTAGACGGCGTCGTAGCCGTCGGCTTCGACCAGTGCCCTGGTCGCCTCCAGCTGCGCCCGTCCGGCGGGGCTCAGGGGCGGGTCGCCGGGATCGCCTGCTCCGCGCGCCGGCTCTCCGTGACGGATGAGCGACAGGATCATCCTGGCCTCCTTGCCCGAACCCGCATAATCTAACGATAAGTACTCTAGCAGTAGACTTCTTGGAATCCAGGCCTACGATGCGGTCCGAGGCGGCTCGCAACCTGCCGTCCACCCAGAGTTACCGCACGACAACCGGTTCCCCTCGGCAAACAACTCTATTTCCAAACAATCCATAGATGGAGTTAAATGTCGAGACGCGCATCACACCCGAGGAGGCAGTCATGGTCGACCTATCCCGGCCGTGGATCGTGGACACTCCGCTCAGCGAGCGCTGGCCCGTCTACACCAGGGCCAACGTCGGAGAGGTCTCGCCCAACGTCACGACCCCGCTGATGTGGAGCATGATCGGCGGACCGCCCGCGGAACGCGAGTGGAAACAGGCGCTCGTCGAGTTCGGAGCCTTCGACCTCGAGGAGTTCCGTCCCGATCTCATCGACATCCAAGGCATGGTGCACGGCTACATCTACCTGAACCTGTCGAACTCCCGGACCTTCGGCGCGCGGATGCCCGGTGCGACGCCAGAGCTGATGGACCGGACTTACCTCGGCGAGATCGAAGCGCCGCCTTACGTGCCGCATCCCGACGACGACAAACCCGAATACACCCAGCGGATCCTGGCCACCGTGCAGCGGGTGCTCAGCGAGACCGCGCGTCCGGATGTGCTGGAGCACAAGGAACTCGCGGCACAGCTTCGCGCCGGACGGCCCGATCTCGCCAGCCTGCCCGACGCGGAGCTGATCGCGAGGGAACGGGCAGTCATGGAGTCGCCGTACTCGCCGACGCTGCGCACTCACCTGCGCATGGTCTACGAGGGCTCGGTGGTCACCGGCGCGCTGGACCAGGCGGTGGCCGGGCTGGGCGACCCGACACTCGCCATCCGGCTGATGGGCGGCCTCGGCGACATCGCCTCCGCGGCGCCCAACCAGGCGATGTGGAAGCTGGGCCGGACGGTCCGCGCCAGCGCCAAGCTCACCGCGGAGTTCGACCAGGGCGTCGAGGGCCTGGAATACCGGCTTCGAGCCGACGAAAGCGACGAGGCCAAGGCGTTCGTGACGGAGTTCGACGCGTTCCTGTTCGACTATGGCAGCCGGTCCACCGACGAATGGTCCGCGGCACCGAAAAGCTGGGAAACGCATCCCTCGATCCCGCTCGGCATGATCGGCCGGATGCGCCTGCAGAACGAGGAAAAGGAGCCGGTCCGGCAGGCCGCCCGGTTACGGGGCGAGCGGGAAGAACTCGTCGCCGAGGTGCGCGCGCGGCTGGCGGACGACGCCGAGGCGCTCGGCCAGCTCAATGCGGTGCTCGCCTCCGCCGAGCTGTACTCGCGGGCGCGGGAGCAGAGCAAGACCAACTGCATTCGCATGCTGCACGAAGCACGCCTGCCGATCTGGGAACTTGGCAAGCGATACGCGGCGAAGGGCGTGCTCGGCCGCCCCGAGGACATCACGATGCTGCGGGAGAACGAACTCGACGCCTTCATCGAGAATCCGCAGTCGTTCGTGCCGGTCATCGCCGAGCGGTGGGAGTGGTATGACGCGCTCGACGAGCGCGAGCCGCCGTTCTTCATCGACGGCGAGATCCCGCCGGTGACCACTTGGCCGAAGAAGAAAGACCCGGATCTCCAGCCGGCCGGGCCGGGCACGGTGCTCGAAGGGATCGGCGCGTGCCCGGGTGTCGCCACCGGTACCGCCCGGGTGATCACCGATCCGGAGAACGCCTCCGACCTGGAGCCAGGCGAGATTCTCGTCGCGCCGCTGACGGATCCGGGCTGGACGCCGATCTTCACCTCGGCGGCCGCGGTGGTGGTCAACGTCGGCTCGCCGATGAGCCACGCCGCCATCGTCAGCCGGGAGCTGGGCATTCCGTGCGTGCTCGGGGTTCGCGGCGCGACCAAGAAGATCAAGGACGGCGCGCGGCTGACCGTCGACGGCACGACCGGCAAGGTCACCGTCGACTGACCTCAGCCTGGGCCCGCGCCGGGAACGGTGCGGGCCCAGGCGGGTTCACTCGGTTCCCGGGCGATCGGACACCCAGGCGAGCGCGTTGGCGAGCAGCGTCCGGAACGCCGGATTTCCGAAGGCCTCCGGCCCGTCGCCGAACTGTAGGTAGACGATGCGGCTGCGGGGATGCTCCCGGATCCAGGCGACGACTCCGGAGCCTCGCGGATGCTCCCATCCGTCGTTGGTGTCCCGCCGGCCCAGGACCGCGTTCCACGTCGACCACAAGGTGCGGTCGGTCAGCTCCGCGTCCGTCACGAGCAAGGGCGTGACGGTGTCGTCGATCTCGCCGAGATACAGCTCGTCGGTGATGCTGAAGCCGTCTTCCAGCCCCGCCACGACGGGATGCCGAGCCACCGCGGAAATCTTCTGTTCCACTGCGTGCCGGTACCCTGAATCCGGGTGGGTGTTGTCGCGGACGAAGCGGAAGCGCCCGCCCATGATCTGTCCGTACTCCTCCCACGTCGGCCACGCGGCCAGCGCGTGATGCAGGAACACGAACCCGTGGCCGCGCTCGACCACGCGCAGGAAGTCGTTCCGGAATTCCTCCGGCGGTCCGAACAGATCCGGGTGGGTGTGCTCGGGCTTGAATCCGAATCCCGGCATGTCGTACATCAGGTACGCGTCCCAGCGCTCCGGCTCGGCACCGGCGAAATGCCACTGCGCGGCGGGCTGCTCGACCTGTGCGCACTCGATGCCGGGAAGGGCGTCGAGCATCGAACTGAACGCGTTGCGGTCGTACGCGTGGCCCCGGGTCACCGCGAGTACCTTGCTGCCCATCGCTCTCTCCGATCGGTCGGTCAGTGCTGAACTCGGGTAAGCAGACCGCCGTCGACCACAAGGTTGACCCCGGTGCAGAACGCGGCCCGCTGGCTCACGAGGAAAGCGACCGCGTTCGCGACGTCCACCGGGTCGCCGTACCGGCCGAGTGCCACCTTGTTCTTGACGAGGTCGTAGACCTCCGGACGGCCTTGGCGGACCTGATCCCAAGCCCCGCCGGGAAACTCGATAGGTCCGGGCGATACGACGTTCACCCGGACGCCGTCCGAGGCGTAGGCGCGGGCCAGCGCGGACGCGTGGTGCGCCACAGCCGCTTTGATGGCACCGAAGGAATTCGGCCCGGACGGGAGCTCGACGTCGAGCGCGGCGGTCGAGCTGATGGCCACGACTGCGCCCTGCCCCGAGCGGACGAGATGCGGCCGGGCCGCGTCGGCGAGAACGGCGAAAGCCTGGAGATCGCCGCGGGCGCTGTCCACCCACGAGTCGTCGCCCTTCAAGCTTCCGGGAGACGCGTTCGAGACGACGATGTCCAAGCCGCCCAGCGCCTCCGCGCTCGCGTCGACGAAAGACCGGAGCGCGGCCGAGTCGGTGACGTCCACGGTGTCGGCGAATACCGTGACACCGCGGGCTTCGACCTTGTCGCGCACTCTCGAAAGCTGCTCCTTGCCACGCGCGCAGAGGGCCAGCGAGCAGCCTTCCCCGGCCAGCACGTCCGCGATGACCGCGCCGATCCCGCGGCTCGCGCCGGTGACGAGGGCACCGCGCCCCTTGAGTCCCAGGTCCATCACGCACCAGCTCCAGAATGTCTTTACACAAATAGTCCAGTACGCGACTATAGTCACAGCAACAGTGGACAGGGACAAGCGCGGAGGAGTCACAGTGGGCGCACAGCTGGTGAAGCCGGTCATCGACATCGGCATCGTGACGACGAACCCCGGCAACATGATCGATTTCTACGGCAAGGTGCTCGGCTTCCCGGCGCTTCCGGACGTGCCGATGGACGGCTTCCTGGTCCGGCGATTCCAGATCGGCGACTGCGTGCTCAAAATCGTGACGTTCGACGAAAAGCCGGGCAACAACGCGGCGACCGGCATGCTCGGCGACTCGACCGGACTGCGGTACTGGACCGTGTCGGTGTCCAACCTCGACGAACTCCTCGCCGACTTCGACACCTCGGGCGTGCGGATCCTCGCCGGGCCCCACGAGGTCCGGCCCGGCGTCAGCATCGTGCTCGTGGCGGATCCGGACGGGAACATCGTCGAGTTCGTCAACCGCCCCGCCTGAGCGGTGTCGCCGGCGCCTGGCGGACACCGGCGACTCCGGTCAGGACAGGATCCCGGTGTCGAACCAGCGCTCCAGACGCTCGCGCTGAGCCTCGTTGACATACTCGATCCGCTGCCCCGGCACCATGGCGGAGCGAGCGTAGATCACCGAGATCGCCCCGTCCCGCTGCCGGAACACCGCGTCCACCGGATCTCCGGCTTCTTCCAGCCTCTTCAGCCTCCCGGCCGGATCAGGTTCCCATACGCCGAGGTGATGCAAGCCTTGGTTCGCCGCGGAATAGATCCCCACCCCCTGGCACTCGATGAGTTCCAGCCGGAACGGCCGGTCGCGGCTGTAGGCGACCACCATCTCAAGCGGTCCGGTCACACCCCCAAGGCGATCTTCTGCCTCGTGCACCGTGAGCCGCGTCGGCTCGTTGAAAGTGCAGCCGAGGCGCGCCTCGAGATCCCCGATCGCCGCTGGAACGTCGGGCACCACGAGTCCCGCGTGGTAGGGCATGAACAAGTCCATCCGTCCTCCGCTCGCCGGTTTCCGACCGTGGCAACACAGTACTCTACTGATGGATAATCGATCCCGAGATAAAAAGGGTTCAGTCGACGAACGGGAGCACCCGTCATGGCCGAAACGTCCACCGTCGCCCGGAACGAAGCGGTTCCGCCGGACTCCGGATTCACCCAGCTGCTCGCGCTGGATCCCGCAGCGGTCCGTTGTCCGTTCGACGCCTACGCCAGCCTGCGCGAACAGGGGCCAGTGGTCTGGAGCGAGCGGCTCAACGCATTCGTCGTCAGCCGCTACTCCGGCATCCGTGAGGTGCTCCGCGACCCCGGCACGTTCTCGTCGCGGCAGGCGAGCGGGTCGAGTTCGGTCACGTCGTTGGCCGAACGCGTGCTCAACGACCCGGAGTTCCCGGATGACGTCCGCCGGCAAGCGGGCCGCCGCCTGCGGTTGAGCCAGTCCCCCGTCCTGCTCAACGCCGACCCGCCGCAGCACCAGCGGCATCGGCGACTCGTCAGCCACGCCTTCACCCCTCGCCGGGTGACCGGGATGGAACCGCTCTTCCAGCGCCTCACCGACGAGCTGATCGACGGCTTCGCCGGCCGTGGCACCGCCGAGCTGATCAGCGACTTCGCGCTGCCCCTGCCGATGACGGTGATCGCCACGATCCTCGGTGTCCCGCCGGAGTTGCTGGCCACGTTCAAGAAATGGTCCGGCGCGTTCACCCGCGGCGTGGGCGCGCTCGACCTTCCGCGGGAGCAGATCTCCGAGCTGTTCCGTTCCGTCGGCGAGTTCTACGACTACTTCGCCGAGCAGCTCTCGATCCGAAGCACCGCCCCGGCGGACGACCTGCTGACCGACCTCGTCGAAGCCCGGATCGACGGCGAGCAGCCGCTGACCGAGGACGAGATCCTCCAGATGCTCGTCCAGTTCCTCATCGGCGGCAACGAAACCACCACGAACCTGATCGGCAGCACGATGCTCCACCTGCTGCGCGATCCCGCACAACTGGCCCGCGTCGAGGCCGACCCAGATCTGGTACCGACGCTGGTGGAGGAAGGCCTGCGGCTGGAAGCGCCCACGCAGGGCATGTTCCGCACCGCGACCGCCGACACCGAGATCGACGGGCACCCGATCCCTCGCGGCAGCATGGTCTACCTGATCTTCGCCTCCGGCAACCGCGACGGATGCGAGTTCGCCGATCCGGACCGGCTCGACTTGCAGGAGCCGAGGCAGCACCACCTCGCGTTCGGCCGCGGCGAACACGTCTGCATCGGCGCGAACCTGGCCCGGCGGGAGGCCGTCATCGCCATCCGGACCCTCTTGGCGAGGCTGCCGGGCATCGCCCTCGCGACCGAGGTCCAGAGCCTGGACTACCACCCGACGTTCATCCTGCGCGGGCCGCGGCGGCTGCCGATCACCTTCACGGCGTGACTTCGAGAGGCACAGCATGAAAATCGGACTTCGCTACGACATGCGCGCCCCCGATCTCGGGCCGGGATCCGCGGCCCCGGCGGCGCTTTACGAGGCGGCGGTCGAGCAGGTCGTCTGGGCCGACGAAAAGGGTTTCGATGCCGTCTACCTCGCCGAGCACCACGGCGCGGAGGACAACTACTGCCCCGCGCCGATGATCCTCGCCGCCGCGATGGCCGGCGCGACGCGCTCGATCGCGCTGCATCTGTCCGCATTGTGCGTCACCATGCACCATCCGCTGCGGCTGGCCGAGGACCTGGCCGTGCTCGACCTCGTCGCGGGGTCCGGCCGGTTGCTCGTCACGGCCGGGATGGGCTACCGGCCGCACGAGTTCGAGATGTTCGGGGTCGACCACGCCGACCGGGCGCAGGTCTACGAACAGGCTCTGGAAGTTCTCGCGAAGGCCTGGACCGGTGAAGAGTTCGTCTTCGGCGGCACCAAGGTCAGGGTGACGCCCAAAGCTGCTTCACCGGGCGGACCGACGCTCTACATCGGCGGCAACGCGAAACCTTCGGCCCGTCGTGCGGCTCGGCTGGGGCTGGGATACCGGCCCGCGAGCAAGGAACTCTACGAATACTACGAAGGCGAGTGCGCGAAGCTCGGCCTGCCCGCGCCGGAGCCGTTTCCCGCCCACGGTCCCGCTTTCGTGCACGTGACCGAAGACCCGGAACGAACGCTGGCGCAGCTGGCCCCTCACCTCGTGCACGCGAGCACCATGTACGCCCGCTGGGCCGGGGAACGGAGCGGCACTAAGTCGAACGGCTACTGGGCAGAGCTCGACGGCGTCGCCTCGATCAAAGCCGATCCGAACATGTGGATCGTCACCCCCGCCGAAGCCGTCGAACGGCTCGCCTCATTGCCACCGGACTACGAGCTCCGGCTGCACCCGTTGCTCGGCGGCATCCCGCCCGAACTCGCTTGGGAAAGCCTCAGGCTGCTGGCGGACCAGGTCTTGCCCCGGGTCCCGGGCAAACGCTGAAGCTGCTGTCCCGCCGGGCACGTCACGGCGGGACAGCGCGTTCAGTGTGACGCGGTGTTCATGCGATGAACGTTCCGCGGCGAACTGACCCAGCCGCACAGATGCGGGTCAGCGTCGAATTTGGCCCCTTCGAGCCAGCGGCCCTGAGCGGTGTAATACCCGACCTCGCCGTCGCGCCGGGTCACGCGGACCCGCCCCTGGTCGTCGAGCTCGTACAGGTCCCGGCTGTAGGGATGGCGGACTCCTCCGGCCACGGTCACTCACCCTCCACGTAGCGGCGCAGCAGACGCTGCATCCACCTGATGTTGTCCTCCTGATAGGACGCGAAGGTCACGGTCTGCTTCGTCGCGGTCTCCAGGCCGAACTGGACCTTCTCCATGTTGAAGCAGTCCTGGTCGAGGATGTTGCCGACGATGCCGAGCCCGTTGACGCTGCTGAACGGGTCGTCGAAGCCGAGCCGGATCTCGTCGGCGGGCGGCGGGCGTTCCCCGGTGAACGGAGAGATGTAGAAGACGTCCATGGCACAGGTCCGGTGGTCGTCGCCGTTCGGCCGGAACCGGTAACAGATCTTGTGCACCCCGCCCCACGGCATGATGTTGGGGAACACGGTGTAGGTGAAGTTGTCGACCAGCTCGCAGTCGGCCCAGTCCTCGATCTTGTCCCCGATGAACCCGCGCCACTTCTCCCGGGTGTTTCGCACGACGAAGGACCGCGCGGTCTCCCCGGGCTCCAGCTTCACCGGCAGTTCTTCGTCCTCGCGGACGTCCATGGTCGCCCGCAGCAGGTCCTCGGTGGACGGGTCCCCGGGCATCATCGGGCCGACGACCTCGGACGGAGTGATGAACCGCGCGAAATTGTCATAGCAATCGACCTGGCACACGCCGAACGCGGCGTACGGCACGGTCTGCGGGTGCGTCGCCGCCGCGTGCCAGCACTCCATGAAGGCCTCCTGCGCGACTTTCCAGTTGCACCGCAGGAGCTTGGACACGTGCATCTCGACATACCGGTTCTTCATGTCCCACTTGGCGAAGTGGTCCGGCAGATCTCCGAGGAAGTCCGACAGGGGGTCGGCGTCCGGGTCCGGGTTGACGAAGACGAAACCACCCCAGGTACCGACCTTCGCCTGGGGAAGCTTGAACTGCTCCGGGTCGAGGTGCTCGAACTCCCACGGAGCCGGGATCCGCTTCAGGTCGCCGTTGAGATCCCAGGTCATCGCATGGAAGGGGCAGCGGATTTCCGAACAGTGCCCGGCGAAGTCCTTCAACTGCCTGCCCCGGTGCAGGCAAGCGTTCGGGAAGGCGCGGATCTCGTCCGGGCCGGACCGGATGATCAGGTAGGACAGGCCAGCGATCTGGTAAACGTAGTGGTCGCCGACCTCGGGAATGTGCTCCTCGCGGCACGCGAGCTGCCAGACCTTCTTCCACAGCTTGGCTTTCTCCTGCTCGTGCCACTGCCTGGAGATGTAGATGTCGATCGGAGCCTCGGCGAAATCGAACTCGCCCCTGGACTCCTGACGGAGATGCTTGGGCACCTCGCGAGTGTCCAGATTCAGCACGTCCTGGTAGGAGATCAGCCGGTCTCCGACATCGATCCGCTCACCCACGGTGCTCCTCGCCTCTCTTCGCTGACAGCCTGAGGGGGTTCGACCCCGAAGGTCGATTTCCACCCTACCCGCAGATTTACTCTATTGCTAGACTATTAATCAAGCGACCATCCGCGGAGGACGAAGCAGAGGAGACCGTGTGGAGATCGACGAGGGGGCGCAGCCCCGGAACGAGGCCGAACAGGTCGTCGTGAACTTCCTGGACGGCTGGGGCCCCGGAGCCTGGCCGCACATGCGCGCTTGCTACGACAAGTGGATGACCGACGACGTCTCGTGGGAGAACACCGGGTCGCCGCCGACCAAGGGGAAGGAAGCCGCGATGGCCTTCCTCACCGCGCTGCACGACACCCTCGAAATGGAGTACTGCACCGCAGAGCTGCACAATATGGCGTCCCGCGGGAACATCGTGCTGACCGAGCGCACCGATCGCGTGCATCTGCCGGACGGCTCGGTCGCGATCGAAATCCCGATCATGGGGACGTTCGAGGTGCGGGACGGGAAAATCGCGCGCTACGCCGACTACAACGCTGATTCGCCGGTGAAGGAACGCTTTCCCCGGCACGCGGACCAGCAATACTGAACCGCCGCAGACGAACGGGCCCGTGCCAAGCGGGCCCGTTCGTTACGCGCTCACACCTCTGTGAAGCCAGGCGCTCGCTCGACGACGCGGACGCTGTTCGCCTGACCGTCCACGAGGATCGTGTCGCCGTCCTGGATCCGCGCGGTCCCGTCCCCGGTTCCGATCACATAGGGAATGCCCATCTCCCGCGCCACCAGGGCACCGTGGCTCGCGGCTCCGCCCAGGTCGATGACCAGCGCCTCCGCGAGCGTGAACAGCGGCGCCCAGCTCGGATCGGTAAAGCGGCACACCAGGATGTCGCCGGCGTCGAGCTCCACGTCCTCGTTCGGGTCGAGCACCACCCGCGCCCGTCCCTTGACCTGGCCGCCGCCGGACGCGGCTCCGGTGATCGGGTCGACACTTCCGTCCGCCGGACCGGCCGCATGGTGCGGCTCCGTGAGCACTTCGGGCATGCCTTCGAACGAGCTGGGCAGTTTCATCCGCTTGTATTCCTCGCGGGTGCCACGCCGGTAGGAGACCAGTTCCGCGGCGTTGTCCAGTTCCCCGGCGACGAGCTGGCCCAGCTCCTCCAAGGTCAGGAAGAACACGTCGTCGACCTCCCCGAGCCTGCCACCCGCCACCTCCTCCCGGCCCAGATCGCGGGCGGCCGCCCGGCACCCGTCCAGGGTCATCAGGTAGCCCGCCTTGCCGATCTCGTTGTTGCGCACGATGTTCCGCGCCCGGCCCAGGATGAACCGGAGCGCAGGCCTGCCGAGCGCGGAGGTGGCGTTCAGCAGTTCGGCCTGTGCTTCGGCACCAGCCTTGCCGGCTTGTTCTTCGCGCACCCGTGGGGAAACGTAGGCCTGACGCGCCGCCATCGAACGGGCCATCGTGCGCAGCGGCGCGGGTTCCTCCCGCCAAGAACGGGTGTACACGTTGCCCTCGTTGGGGCCGTGGAACCCGTACTCGGCGAGGAATTCGTCTTCGGTCAGCTCGCCTTGGGCCAGCCGCCAGAGGTCTTCGGCCATGCCCACCTCGCGGACATTGCCCTGGCCGGAGAACGCTCGCGTGGCCAGTGAGATGTCCCCGGCCTTCACCGCGGCGTCGTGCAGCGCGCTTTGCACCGCCTGCAATTGGAGCCGGACCTTGCAGTGGATCCCGAAGATGCGCTGGAACCTGTCCCTAGCCTCGCGCAACCGGTCGATCGGGCGAGCGGTTGCGTGCTTGCCGTCGCGGCCCGCCTCGAAAACCTCGGTGCGCCACCACTGGCGGATGTCCTCGTAGGCGGCACGCAGTTCGCCGCCGCTGCGCAGCATGGCCCACGGCATCTTCGCCAGGATGATCGGGATCCGCCACGGCCGGGCCGGTTCCTTGGGCACGCCCTCCCGGGCCGCACCCATGATGTCCCGTTCGAGATCGTCCGGATCGACGCCCGGCATCGGCGCGACCATGCGCCGGACGGCGTCCACATTGAACGCCTGGCGACCGTAGATCGCGGCTGTCTTGAGGTCATTGGGGTTGTCCGACATGAAGATCTCTCGGCGCGCCACGACGCCGAACGAGTACATGGACCACAGCACGCCCTCTTCGAGGCCGCGGCCCCACACGCTCCAGCACAGCGGGGACAGGATGTCAGGAGTCGCCTCGGAGACGTTGGTGATGGACCACAGACGCCCCGGCTCACTGGTTCCCCGAACGGGATCGAACAACTCGCCCATAGGTGCTTCCTCTCGCTTGACGATCTCGACGGTGAGACGCCTGGCCAAATACTCTAGTAAGCATTAGTCGATTACGCGAGTATTAGACCGGGTGATCCCCGGTTTGCCGCCCGACGGACACGCACCGTTCCGCCGCGCTCACCCTGCGCTCCCAAGTGGACGACCTCGAGCGCGCAGCCTGGCATCGAACCCCTCAAGGTGAGATGTTTGTCGGATGAGCGCGAGCGCATCCGGGAACCTCCCCGCGGAGCTGACCAGCTTCGTCGGACGGCGGGAGGACCTCCGACGCGCGAAAAGCCTCCTCACCTCGTCGAGGCTGCTCACCCTGACCGGAATGGGCGGAATCGGGAAAACCCGGCTCGCCCGCCGGCTCGCCAGGGAGACCCGGCGGATGTTCCCGGACGGCACGTGGCTGATCGAACTGGCCGATCTGCGGCAGGGGGCGCTGCTGCCGCAGGCGATCAGCGCCGGACTGGGCATCCGCGACGAGTCGAGCGATCCGGTCGGCACCCTCGTCAGCCACTTGCGGGGGCAGCGTTGCCTGCTGGTCCTCGACAACTGCGAGCACTTGACCGATCCGAGCGCCATTCTCATCGCCGAGCTCCTGCAGAACGCGCCTGGACTGAAGATCGTCGTTACCAGCAGGCACATCCTGCGCGCAGAGGGCGAACAGGTCTTCCCGGTGCCCCCGCTCGGGCACGAACCGGACGACGGGGCTCCCGACGACGCGACGGAGCTGTTCCTGGAGCGCGCGTCCGCCGCCGCTCCCAGCTTCCGGCTGACCCCGGAGAATCGGGACGCGGTGGCTGCCATCTGCCGACAGGTCGCCGGCCTTCCGCTCGCCGTCGAGCTCGCAGCGGCCAACGTCCGTTCCTTCTCCCCCGCCGAAATCCTCGAACGGCTACGAGATCCCGAACTGCTGGCGGCGGGCGAGCGAACCCGGCCCGCTCGCCACCGCACTCTGCACGCGGCGATCGAATGGAGCTACCGCTTGTGCTCCGTCCAGGAGCAGCGTCTCTGGGAACAGCTCTCCGTTTTCTCCGGAGGATTCACCATCGCGGCCGCGGAAGCCGTATGCACCACGCTCGATCCGGATTCGACTGTCATCGGCGCGTTGACGGGTTTGGCGGACAAGTCGATCATCGGGCGCATCGACACCGGCAACGACAAGCGAGCCCGCTACCGCATGCTCGAACCAGTGCGCCAGTACGGCTCCGAGAGGCTGCTGGCATCCCCCTGCGCGAAGGAAGTGCGGACCCGGCACCGCGACTGTTTTCTCCGGCTCGCCCAGCTCGGGGCGACCGACTACTGCAGCGACCGGGACGTGGAGTGGTACGCGGCGTCGGACGCCGAGCGGGCGAACTTCCGCGAGGCGCTCGACTTCACCCTTTCCGAAGAGCACGACCCGGAGACAGCGCTCGAAATGGCCGCGGCCCTGCGTCCGTACTGGGAGCAGTCCGGAGCGATTCTCGAGGGGTACCGCTGGCTCTGCACGGCGCTCGAACGGGCAACGGCCCCCACCCGGCAACGCGCGATAGGACTCGTTTCCGCCAGCATTCTCGGTTTTCTCCTCGAGGAGCGCGAGCACGCACGGATCCTGCTTCAAGAGCACGTCGAACTGACCGCGCGGCACGGTTATGCCGAATTCACCACCATTGCCGTTTTCGCGTCCGCGCTCGAAGCTCTCGCTGACGGCGATGTCGGCAAGGCGTTCGACCGGGCGGAAGCCGCCATCGCATCCACCTCGGAGAGCGCGAACCCCGGCGTGATCGCCGAGGCCATGGCCTTGTCCGCGTTGTACGCCTTCCTGCTCGACCATGAGCAAGCAGAAGCGATCGCGAGACGTTTCGTCGCGCACGCCGAGGCGCACGGCGCTCACCTGCTCAAGGCGATCGCACTCTATCCGCTGGGCGCGGTGCGCTGGCGCCGGGGAGACACCGCCTCAGCCACCGCCTTCATGCGCGAATCGATTCGTCTCTACCAGATGTTCGAACATCCCGGGATGGTCGCCGTCTGCATCGAAGGGCTGGCCTGGTCGGCGGCGGAGAGCGAACCCGACCGCGCGGCGACATTGCTGGGCGGGGCCAAGTCGATCTGGAAATACAGTCAGATGCGGCTTCCGGAAACGGCGGTGCAGCAGGTCGGCGGCACCATCGAGACGCGACTGCGCCAGCAGCTCGGCGACCTGTCCTTCGAAGAGGCGTACAGCAGGGGGCACGCGCTGTCGTTCGACGAGGTGGTGACCCTCGCGCTAGGCGATACGCAACGCTCCGGCCCGAAGGCCGGGAATCGTGCGGCGCACGACGACCTGACCCGGCGCGAACGCGAGATAGCCGCGCTCGTCGCCGACGGCCTGACGAACCGGGAGATCGCCGCCAAGCTCGTCATCTCGCCCAGAACCGCGGACGCGCACGTCGAACACATCTTCGGCAAACTGGGGTTCCGGTCCCGGACGCAGATCGCGCGGTGGTTCAGCCAGCAAGAACAGGCCGGCCGGCCGTGACCTCGGCGGCCGCGTCGCTCAGGAGGCCGCCAAGTAGGCGAGCGCTTCCACGCCAGCGGAAGTCAGCGCGACCCCAGGCCGCACGGAACTGCCCGATCGCGCCACCAGGCCGAGCTGTTCCAGCCGGTCCAGAGCACGCAGCTCGCCGTCCACACCACCGTCGCCGAAGTCGGCCCAGTGCCGCGTCTGCGCCAGCAACTGGGTGATCCCCACCTGTTCGAGCACCTGCACATCCGAGCTGTTCATGTGTGTGACCTCCTTGTCCACCCCTCGAATCTCTCCGACGGGCGCCCTGGGGCCTAGTGGTCGAATTACCTACGTAGGTACCTATGCTCCAGGTCACACCATGTACTGCTACGCAGAGTCAATGAAATATCACTAAAAGTGCTTCACAGATCCAGGACCAGCCGGTCGCTCAGGCACCGACTGACGCAGATCATCATGGTCTCGCCCGCCTCGCGCTCGTCGTCGGTCAGGTAGCTGTCGCGGTGGTCCGGCTCTCCTGCAAGCACCGGCGTCTCGCACTCTCCGCAATAGCCTTCCTCGCACGAGTACGGGACGCCAGGGACGCTCGCCCGCACGGTGGCAAGGATGCTCTGGCCTTCCGGAACGCGCACCGTCGTCCCGGACCGCTCCAGCGCCACCTCGAACCCGGCGCCGGTGACGTCCACCGGCCCGTCCGCGCCGAACCGCTCGACGCGCAGCGAAGCACCGGCGTCGTGACTCGCGCATTGGTCGGCGACCGCGTTCAGCATCCCGCCGGGTCCGCACGCGTAAATCAGCGTCTCCGGCCCGGCCTGCCGCAGGACAGCGTCGAAATCGGGGCGTCCGCGACGGTCTTCCGGCCACAACTCGACGGCTTCAGGCGGATAAAGCGCCAAGCGATCTCGAAACGCCATGCTCGACAGGCTCCGGCCGCCGTAGACCAGCTTCCACGAGGTGCCACGGGCGACAGCCTGGTCGATCATCGGGAGGATCGGGGTGATGCCGATGCCACCCGCCAGGAAGAGGTAGCCAGCCGCGGGTTCGAGCGGAAAGTTGTTCCGCGGCTCGCCGACCGCCAGCGTCTTTCCCACCGTTGCCGTGCGGTGGAGCTCCCTCGACCCGCCGCGGCCGTGCTCCTCCCGAAGCACCGCGATCAGGTACTGATCCGCCCTGTCCGCATCGCCGCACAGCGAATACTGCCGGGACAGCCCGGACGGCAGCAGGACGTCGACGTGCGCGCCCGGCTCCCAGCGAGGAAGCTCCGCGCCGTCCGGATCGCACAGGACGACCGAGAGCACCTCCCGCGCCTCCTCGCGAACCTCCTTGATCACGAGTTCCCTTCGCCCGCGAGTCACGTCAACTCCCAGCCGCGTCGAGCGCCGGTTCGAGCCGCTTGAGCAATTCCAGCCAGTCGGCGGCGGAATCGATCTCCGAGCAGAAGTTGGTCTCCACGATCACGCCTTCCAGGCCCGCTGCGGCGGCTTCCGCCGTACGCTGCGCGACCTCGTCGATCGTGAGCCGCTTTCCGGCCGTCGATTCCAACGCCACCCGGTAGATCGCACCGACGGCCGGACGCTCCGCCGGCCGCATCGCGTTGATCTCCCCGAGCGTGTCGACCACCTGCTGGATCGGCATCGAACCCGGGTTCCAGAGGTCGAACTCCCGTGCCGTGCGCTCCAGTCCCTTGCCGGACCACATCCCCGACATCAGCCGCGGCCTGCGGACCGGCTTCGGCCGGACCAGCGAAGGCGGAATGGCGAAGAACGACCCGGAGTACTCGACCGGGTCCGCGCCCCAGCACGCGAGCAGAGCGGGGACGAACTCGTCCATCCGGCGGCCGCGGGTGCGCGGGTCCACGCCGACCGCCCGGTGTTCCTCGTGCGACCAGCCGACGCCGAGGCCGACCGTGCTCAACCGGCCGCCGCTGAGCTGATCGATCGTGGAGAGGCGCTGAGCCAGTTGCGCGGGCCAGTGGTTGCCGCCGACGAGGATGCTGGTGCCCAGTTCGACAGCCTCGGTCCACGCCGCGACCGCCGCCAAGAGCTCCGTCGGCCCGAACACGGACTCGTAGGCTTTGGGCTGCTGGGCCGCGCTTCCGCCGTATTCCCCTTCTTGGCTGAGCGCATACAGAAAATGGTCTTGCACCCACAGGTGCGCGAAGCCCATCCGCTCCGCCTCCTGCGCGAAATCCTTGATCAGCGGGCCGTCGACGTGCGGGCCAAGCTGGGGCAGCGCGAGCCCGACTCCGGTAGCGCTCAAGACAGACTCCTCATTCCGGCTGAAGAACGACTCGCTTGATCCGGGACAACCGGGTCCTGGAGATCTTCCAGACGCCGTCTTCCTTCCGGTATTCCTCGGTGTAGTGGCCGTACCCGGTATGCGATTCGTATGTGCTCTCCGCCGGCGTTTCGACGAGATCGAACATTGGCCAGATGCCGCGAGCGTGCGTCTCGTCGACGATCTCGATCTCGGGCACGTGTCCATGGTGGACGGACAAGCCGCCCTCGAAGTGGCACCGGGCCGACTCGACGAACTGCTCGCGGGTCATCGGGTTGCTCGTGGACTCCGCGAAGTCGATCTCCAGGTCGTCGGTGAACAGATCGGCGAACAGGTCCCACAGCTTCAGGTCCACCGCACGGAAATAGCGCGCCTTGAGCTGACGGATGTCCTCGAGGTCCGCCAGCCGCTGGACGGTGCGTTCGATCGATTCGTCCACGTTCGAATCCTTCCTTACCGCAGAGCGTTTTCAGAGAATAGTCTAGTGCTAGACAATCAACAACCACGCGCCATATAGTCCACCCCTGGAGCACTTCTGAGAGGAAGTCGGATGAACCCAGGAACGACGGCAGCGTCGCCCCGTTCGCCCCACTGCGGTTTGAGCCCCGAAGCCATCTGGGCCCTCGCCGAACAAGCCGCTTCCGGGGACAAGGACGCCTTCTCCGTCCTCTACCAGAGCCATTTCAACGTCGTACACGGCTATCTTCGCTCTCGCGCGGGCAATTGGTCGCTTGCCGAGGACCTCACGAGCGAGACCTTCGCTCGTGCGCTCGCCAGCGTGAACCGGCTGTCGCATCGCCGGTCCACCTTCGCCGCCTGGCTGATCACGATTGCCCGGAACCTCTTGGTGGACAACGCCAAATCGGCTCGCGCCCGATGCGAAGTGACCATTCCGGACATCTGGGACGCTCCAGCCGACAACGCGGTCGACCCGGTCGCCGACTTCGAGCGCAACCAGAACGTCGAACTCGTCCGGCGCTGCCTGCGCGAACTTATCCCGTCCCAGCGCGAGTGCCTCGTCCTCCGGTACTTCCTCGGTTATTCCGTCGAACAGGTCGCCGGGATCATGCACCGCACCAACGCAGCAGTGCGAGTGCTGCAACTGCGTGCGCTACGCAGGCTCGCACTGCTCCTCGCCACGGAACCCGCGCTCAACTTTCCATGATTCCGGGAATGCTCCTCGGATCAGTGTGTTTGACCTGACGCCCGGACGCGATCCAGTCGCGGAGCTTTTCCTGAACCGACGGAGCCCGCAGCTTCTCAGTGGAGAAGTAATGCGCCGCATACTTCAGCGCCAGGCAGGTCTCCACATCCTCGGTCCCCAGCTGTGAGAGGTACCGGCTCGCCTCGACCGCCTCCGGCGACGGCCGGTCGACTCCGACCAGTTCCGCCTCGGGATAAAGGCCGTCGACGTTGACCACCATGCCGAAGACGGTGTCGATGGTTTCCCGGAAGGAATCCTGGATTCGCCGCGCCAGACCGGGTTTCGCACCACCGGTTTCCCGGACCGCGTCGCGGAGCAGTCGCGCTTCGACCGCGGCCACCGACATCCCTTGTCCGTACAAGGGGTTGAACGACATCACCGCGTCGCCGATCATCACGAGCCCGTCCGGCCTCCGCTCGATCTCCTCCCACAACCGGCGGCGGCTGCCCGGCATCCGGTACGTCTCCACCGGACCGAGGAACTCGGCCTTCCGGGCGATCTCCCCGACCAGCGGGCTCGGAGCCTTGTCCAGATGCTCGAGAAACGCTTCGCGCTCCGACGGCGGGTCAGCGTGCACCATGCCCAGGCCGGCCAGGAGAAACAGGCCGTTGTCACAGGGGACAACGGCTGCACCGTGCGGGTTGCCGGGGTGCGGGTGTGCCAGGACCCCCTTGACCCCCTCGGGCAGCGCGTCCTCGGGCAATCGCACGGGCACGGTGGCGTAGCCGATGAACGAACGCAGCTCTACCTCGTCCGGCTTGTCGTAGCCAAGGTTCTCCAGCCACGAACCGGCTCGCGACGAGCGGCCGCTCGCGTCGACGATCAGATCCGCGCTGATCGACGGAACCGCACTTCCCCGCAACGCCACACCGGTCACCGTGCTCGAGTCGTCGGTGCCGATCAGACCGGCAGCGGTTCCGTGCACGACTTCCACGTTCGGCAGCCCGAGCACCCGACGGCGGATCGCCCCTTCGAGCGCGGGCCGCCGCATGCACACCACGCGCGCATCGCTTCGCACCCGGCCGCTCCAGCCTTGGCCGGTGTAGACCGCCAGATCCGCGGGAGAGTCGACGATCACGCCGCCCGCTGCCTGGAAGTCGTCCCCTAGTCCGGGAAGGAGATCCTCCATCGCCGCCTGGCCCACCGCTAGCAGCGCGTGCACCTGACGACCCTGCGGCACCCCGCGCCGATGTTCCGGCCCCTCCGGCAACTCGTCGCGTTCGACGATGGTCACCGTATCGAACGCTGTGCTCAACGCCGCCGCGCTCAGCAAACCGGCGATACTGCCGCCGATGACCACTGCTCGACCAGAGCTCACCAGACTGACCTCCGTACTCCTCGCACGTCCTTGGGCAGGACTACCATCCGCAAAAACACTAACCATCAACTATCCATTGCACAAGTAAGTTCGCACGGGCCGCGTTCGACCGTCCGCACCCGAAGCGCTGACGGCTTCAGACAGCAGCCGAACTGCTCTATGTGCAATTACTCGACCAATAGACTATTATTCGCGCCACCGCGGCCCGGACAGACGGCCGGACACCCTCGATGACCAGCGGACCACCAGCGGCGGACAGGGCAGACTCATGAGAAGCAATGTGGCTTCCTTGCTCATCAGCGTCAGGCGATGGGCACAGCCTCGGCGTGTGGTCGGCATAGTGCTGCTCCTGGCCATCGTCGCCGGCACCGCGGGCGGGCTGCTCCGGTTCCGGGTCAACACCGACATCGAGTCGTTCCTGCCTGCCAATGACCCGTCGCTCGCCGCCATGGAAGACAAGGCCAGGTCGTTCGGCGGCGATCCCGTCGTCGTTCTGCTCGAGACCGCGAAGCCGCGGCGGGCGCTTCTCGACCCGGACCAGCTGAACCGCCTGCTGGGGCTGGAAGGCAAGCTCTCCCGGCTGCCGGACGTGGCAGCCGTGTACGGACCGGCGACCGTGCTCAACCAGGTCGCGATCTCGGCCCAAGGCATGATCGCTCAGATCGCGGGCAGGCGGGACGCGCTCCGCTCGCAAGCCGAACAGACCGCGAGGGCCGCGCGCCTGTCCGCGGCACAGGTCACGGCACGCGGCGACCAAGCTGTCGCGGCGTTCGATCTGCGCTACGGCTCATTGCTCGTCGCGGGCCTGCCCACTGGGCTGCCGACCCTCCACAATGCACGGTTCGTCGAGAACGTCATCTACGGCGCAGACGGCACTCCCCGGCCGGAATGGCATTTCGTGGTGCCCAGTCAAAACAGCGTCGCGGTGCTCGTCCGGCCGAGAGAGAACCTCGACCAGCGCCAGACGAGCCAGCTGGTTTCGGCGGTTCAATCGGCGGTCGGCGGCGCAAAGCTGGACACCAGCCGGGTGACGGTCAGCGGAATCCCGGCGATCACCACTGGCCTCGCCGAGGAGGTCGGCAAGGAGTTGCCCCTGCTGGCCGGGCTCGCCGCGCTGGCGATGCTGCTGCGTCTGGTGCTCGTGCCGGCGAGGGTGAGCAGGCCGCGCCGGCTGGTCCCCCTCGCCGCGAGTCTCGCGGGCTCGGCGCTCACTACCGCGCTGTTCGGCTGGCTGGGCGTGTCGATGTCGTTCGGCGCGGTCGCCCTGCTGCCCCTCCTGCTCGGGATCGGCAGCTCCTTCCCGATTTACCTGCAGTCGCTCGCCGATCGCCGGCGAGTGGTCGTGACGGCGCTGGCGAGCGCGGCGGCCTTCGGCTCGCTCGCGATCTCGCCGCTTCCCTTCGTCCGTGAACTCGGAGCGGCGCTGGCGATCGGCGTGGTGATGACCGTGCTGGTCGCCCTCGCACTGCACCGGTCCCAGCCACCCATGACACCCGAACCGCGGCCAAAGCCGGAGGCGACGCCGTTGCGACCTGGCCCCCGCTGGCTGCTGCTGGCGTGCGCGGCGGCGCTGGCCGCGACTGGTTGGGCCGCCCTCGCCGGGATTCCGATCCATGCCGACCCGCGCCAGCTCGCCGCGGGCCTTCCCGCGATCAGCGATGCCCAGCACGCGGAGCAGATCCTCGGGTCGTCGGGCGAGATCAGCGTCCGTCTTCAGGGTGCCGACGTACTCAGCCCGCAAGCACTGGCCTGGTCGCGCGACGCGGAAAACGCCGTCACGGCCCGGTTCGGCGGCGACGTCCGGCCGGTGCTCACCCCTGCCCGGTTGCTCGGCTTCCTCGGCAAGTCGCCCACTCCGGACGAGATCAGCGCCGGCCTCCGGGTGCTGCCGTCCTATATCACCAGCTCGGTCGTGCGCCCCGACGGCCAGCAGTCGCTAATGACCTTCGGCGTCAAGATCGGCGATGTCGGACAGCAGGCGAGAATGCTGGGCGACCTCCGTGCGGCGCTCCCCCCGCCTCCGGCGGGACTCAGCGCCGACGTGGTGGGGCTTCCGGTCGCGGCGAACCAGGCTTTCACCGCGCTGTCGAGGGAACGCTATCTCGCGAACTTCGCCGGAATCCTCGCCGCCACCGCGGTTCTGCTCCTCGGACTCGGCCGCCGAAGCGATGGCGTTCGGGGACTGTTGTCCGCATTGCTGGCGACCGGCTGGACGTTGGGCGGCATCGCCGTCATGGGGATGTCTCTCACTCCGTTGACTCTCGCGCTCGGTTCGCTGATCACCGTGACCGCCTGCGAGTTCACGGTTCTGCTCGCCGACGCACGCGGGCGGCGGGCCAGGCGGGTAGTCGCCTGGGCATGTGCCACCTCGGCGATCGGTTACCTCGCGCTGCTGCCGTCCTCATTGGAGCTGTTGCGCGAGTTCGGACTTCTGCTCGCGGTCAGCGTCGCAGTGTCCTATGCGGCCGCCAAGGTCGTGCTCAGGCTCGTGCCGGTCAAGCATCCGATACCGATGCACCACGTCAACACCGCAAAGGCGCGGAAGGAGATCTACTCGTGAAGGTACTGACTCGCGCACGCCCGGCCGACCTCGAAGAAGACGAGCCCGCCGCCGAGCCGGTACGGCGTTCGTGGCGAACGAGAATCATGCCCAGCACACGGCGGGCCCGGTTGATCGCCGCGGCGTGCACGGTCGTGGTGGCCGCGGCGGCGACCACCCAGATCGTCGTCGACGAACTGAACCAGCTGCCTGACGGCGCGGCTTTCGAGCTCGGAGACCAGGTCGTCACGGCGCAGGAACTGCAGCAGCGCACCGACGTGCTCAAGGCCCTCTACGGCATCCAGCCGCCCACCGCGCCCGACCAGGCGGACAAGTTCGCCCGGGACACCGCGAAAGCCGTCGCGGTGAGCAACATTCTCGACAACGCGGCACAGGCTGAGGGCATCGTCGTGGCGGACAAGACCGCCAGTGATCAGCTCGCGACGGTCGTGCACGACAACTACAACGGCGACCGCAACGCGTTCCTCAAGGCACTCGGCGACAAAGGAGTGTCCGAACAGCACGTTCTCGACGAGATCAAGCGGCAGCTGCGCAATGCTCAGCTGTTCGCGCGCGTGACCGGCGGCGCGAAGCAAGCCGACGACGCCGCGGCGCAGGCTTACTACAACGCGCACAAGGCGCAGATGGTCTCGCCGGAGCAACGCGATATCCGCAACATCGTGGTCACGTCGCAGGACCAGGCGGCCCAGATCGCGCAACAGGCCCGCACGGGCGCGGACTTCGCCGCGCTGGCGAACCAGTATTCGCTCGACGGGCAAACGAAGCAGCGCGGCGGTGAACTGGGGATGGTCGCGTCGGCCGACCTGGACCGGGGCTATGCCGCGACGGCCTTCGCGACGCCCGCCGGACAGGTCTTCGGGCCCGTGCACACGCAGAGCGGCTGGAACGTCGGCCAGATCGCCAAAATCCAGCCGGCCGTCCCGCTTTCGTTCGCCCAGCTGAAGGACGCGATCAAGGCCCAGCTGGGCAACGACACGAAGATGGCCGTCTGGCGGAACTGGCTCGGCGGAAAGATCAAGGACGCGCACGTCCGCTACGCGCCGTCCTACCAGCCTGCCGACCCCGATTCCCCGCCGCAACAGCAGCCGGCCGGCAGCTGAGCAGACTGGAGGACGTGAAAAAATGCTGGTATTACTGGTGATTCTCGGCGCTGGCCTGCTCGTCGTCGCCGCGCTGATCACGAAAATGATCGTTCTCGCGTACGTGGCGCTGGGCCTGTGCGTGCTCTGTCTGGCGGTGATCGGCCGCGCGGTGTCGCGGGATCTCCGGGCGCGCAAGGCCGGGACGGTCGATGGCGCGGGCGCGGTGGCCACGGACGAGCCGGAAGACAAGGACGAGACGACCGAACCGGAAGGGACAGAGGAGGAGGCAGCCGACCCGGAGGCGACGGTCGACGAAACTCCGGGCGAACCCGAACCCGAACCCGAACCCGTCGCGATGGTTGATGCCGCGGACGATTCGGTGGTGTGCGTCATTCCCGGTCGCATGCGCTACCACCACTGCGGCTGCGCGTCGCTGGACGGACGCGACTACGAGCGAGTCACCGTGGACGAAGCGCGCGAGGAAGGGTTTTCCCAATGCACCTCCTGCGCTGAGCCCGTCCCCGCCGTCTCCGCCTCATATCGGGAAGGGCTTAGGTAAGCCTCTCGCCATCTGCCTGAGCAGTTCCAGCATCCCGCCGCCGACCGACCGGAGCAGAGCGGCGAACGGCTCCGGAGCGACAACAGCCAGCGTCAAAGCCGCCAGCACGGCGCACAGGTACAAACCGAACAGGATGTCTCCCCGGGAGAACCGCCGCGAGCGTGACGAATGCCTGACGCGAAACAA
>DASZNR010000090.1:0-45517 GCA_035551175.1 Amycolatopsis sp.
CCCTTTCCCGGCCAACGGGAGCTTGCCTTCGGCGTCGAGCGATATGGTGTCCGATGTGGACTCACCGCGACTTTTCTTCCCGTGCCCGCGCAGGCGGTTGCCCGCGGCGCCGTCGTGGTGCGGCGTGATTGCGGGATCGGACGTGACCGCTGCGGTGGGAGGCCAGCCGCTGCCTGGCCTCCCATCGTCTCAGCGCGAGAACCCGTACAGGTCCGTTCTGCGATCGTCGAACAGGTGGTTTCGGGTGCTGATGTTCTTGTCCCGGGCCGAAACGAGGTCGGTGTCCCAGTGCGCGCGGCCGTCGGGCCCCGCCGTGGCCGCGATCCAGCCGTCGTGGCTGACGATCGTCGTGCCCTCGGTCCACCGTTGGCCGCGTTCGATTCCGGAGCGGTCGCAGCAGGCGATGGCGACCCGGTTGACGCGGGCGGCGGCCTGGGCGATGAGTACTTCGGGCGGCCGTTCGCCCGCGGGCCGGGCGACTTCGGGCCAGTTGGTCGGGATGGCGATCAGGTCGGCGCCGGCGAGGGCGACGTGCCGGGTGTACTCGGGAAATTCCAGGTCGTAGCAGATCATGACCGCGATCCGGCCGAAGCGGGTGGCGACGACCGGCGGAGGCTGGCTTCCCGGGGTGAAGAACAGCTTTTCCCGGTCCCACAAATGCCCTTTGCGGTAACCGGCCAGGACGCCGGTGGCGTCGAGCAGAGCAGCACTGTTGTACAGAACGCCGTCTGGTCCGCGTTCGGCGTATCCGCATACCACCACGGACTCGCCCTCGATCGCTGCTGCCCATTCCGCGATCATCGGGTCGTCCGGCGGAATCGCGCAGTCCGCCGCCTCGGTGGCCGACTCGAAAACGTATCCACTCGTGGCCAGCTCCGGCAGGACGACGACGTCGGCGCCGGCAGCCGTCGTTTCGGCGATGGTGCTGACGATCTGCCGGTGATTCGCGCCCAGCTCGCCGATCCGCGGAGCGAGCTGAGCGCAGACGATCCGGGTCATTCGCCGTCTCCCTGATCGGCGATCCGAAACCGGACCCGATCGGCGAGGCCGGGCACGGCGGCCACGATAATGGTGGCGGCGAGGAGAACCGCGAGGATGATGTAGGGGAAGAACCGGTACGGCCCGGACACGCCCACCACGTTCTTGAAGATCGTGTAGGCGATGAAGGCCAGCGCGAGCACCGGAACGACCGCCTGCCAGCGGGGCGCTTTCGGCCGACCGCTGAGGAAGAGGAACCGGAACGCGCCGATGGTGGCCATGGCGTAGGCGACGAGCAGGGCAATGGTCCCGATGGTGAGCCAGTAGAAGGTGGCGTCCAGTACGCCGGTCCCGGCCAGTCGTTGCCCGACGGCGAAGCAGAGGATCAAAAGACTGGTCACGACGATCGTGCCGATCGGTGCACCGCGTTTGGTCAGCCGTACGACCGGGCCGGGGACACCGGCGTCGCGAATCAGTGCGTACCCGACCCGGGCCGCGCCGTTGACGGTACCGAGGGTGATCGCGAACAGGCTCACGCTGGCGACCAGGTCCAGCAGAACGCCCATCGCGCTGCCGAGGTACTGCCCGGCCAAGTCGCCGTACGGATCTTCGGCAGCGGCGAACGCTTTCACCCCGGCCGCGCCGGTGCCGTAGCCCAGCGCCTGCCCGACGATGGCGAGCAAGAAGAACCCGCCGACCACCATGATGGTGATCTTCAGCGCCCGGGGGATTTCGCGCTTGGGGTTCATCGTCTCCTCACCGAGCGACGCGGCGCCTTCGAATCCGGCGAACGCGAGGAACCCGAATACCGCGGCACCCGCGATCGTACCCACGCCGGTGCCGGTGGGCAGGTGCAGGAAATTCCAGCTGAAGGTCTGCCCGTGCGGACCGTGGCCCGCCGCGACCCGCGCGATGATCACGATGCTGAGCAAGCCGACCAGAGCTGCCCCGACCAGCTCACAGATCAGCAGGATCCGCGTGATCACCCGGATTTCGCTCAACGACAACGTGACCACCAGCACCAGCGCGACCAAGGCGGTCCAGATCCATTCGGTCGCCCCGGCGCCGGCCAGGCCCAGCTGCCCGAGAACTTTGTTGAAGAACAACGCGATTTCGATGGTGGAGCCGGTGCCGATGGTCGCGTACGCGGTGAACAGCGCGGCACCGGCGACGAACCCGGCGCGCGGGCCGAGCGTACGGCCGACCAGCGCGTAGACGGACCCGGTGTGCGAGATGTGCTGCGAAAGCTTGACGAATCCGTAGCCGACCAGTGAGACACCGAGAATGGCGAAAACGAAGGCCCAGGTGGCGCCTTCGCCGAGCAGGCCTGCCGCCCCGACACCGAGCAGCGCCATGGCGCCGACGGGGCCGATGAGTCCCACGGAGAACGCGGCCGCGTCCGTGACTTTCAGTTCTCTCCGCAGTCTTTCCGGTGCGGCCACGGCTGGGTTTCCGTTGGCGGGTGCGGACATGTCCATCAGCCTCTGTCTGGGTTCGGTGCCGGGGCGGCAGGTGGGGAGGGGATTGGCCGGGAAGTCGTGGTCAGTTCCGTTCGACGGCGGGAGTGCCGTCGAACGCTCCGGAGTGGCGGCCGATGTGCTCGATGCGGACGGTGGCGGTCGCTTCGTGCGCGGCCAGGCCCTCGAACGCGGAAATCCGTTCCACGGCCGGTGCCAGCGCGGCGGTGCCTTCCCTGGCGGCGCGCTGGTAGGTGAGTGGCTTGAGGAAGCGCGACACCGACAGACCGGCGTTGTAGCGGGAGGTCTTGCCGGTCGGCAGGACGTGGTTGGTCCCCGCGAGGCCCTTGTCGGAGTAGGCGACCGTGCTCCACCGGCCCAGGAACAGCGAGCCGTAGTTGGTGAGCGTCTTGAGGTAGAAGTCGTCGTCGGCGGTTTGGATCTCAAGGTGCTCGGGCCCCCACACGTCGCTGACCGCGGCGGCCTGTGCGGCGTCGCGGGCCACGACGACCGAGCCGAAGTCACGCCACGCCGGGCCTGCCACCTCGCGGGTGGCGAGCGTCGCCAGGCGGCGGTCGACGGCGGCGATGACCTGGCGGCCGAACTCCTCGGACGTGGTGACGAGTGCGGCCGGGGAGTTCGGGCCGTGCTCGGCCTGTCCGAGCAGATCGGCCGCGACCCAGTCGGGGTCCGCGGTCTCGTCGGCTATCGCCGCCACTTCGGACGGTCCGGCGAGCAGATCGATGCCGACCTGACCGAACAGCTGCCGCTTCGCCTCGGTGACGTAGGCGTTGCCGGCGCCGACGAGCATGTCCACCGGTGCCTCGTCCAGCAGTCCGAGCGCCATCGCGCCGAGCGCCTGCACGCCGCCGAGGGCGAACACCCGGTCCGCGCCGGACAGGTAGGCGCCGTAGAGCACCGCCGGGTGGGGGCCGTGTTCGCCCGACGGGGGAGTGCAGGCGAGAACGGACGGCACGCCCGCGGCCTTGGCGACCCCGACCGTCATGAACGCGCTGGCCAGCAATGGAAATCGGCCGGCGGGCAGGTACGCGCCGACCCGGCGGACCGGCACGTAGCGCTGTCCGCAGACGACCGAGTCGGCCAGTTCGATCTCGAAGTCGGCCAGGTGCTCGCGCTGGGCGGCGGCGAACCGGCTGGTGCGCTCGTGGCCGAGTTCCAGGGCTGCGCGCAAATCGGCGGGTAGCTGGTCACCGGAGCGACGTAGTTCGTCCCGGCTCAGTTCGAGCGAGCCGGTCCAGCCGTCGAGGTCTTCGGAGTACTGGCGGACGGCGGCGAGGCCGCGGCGCTCGATGTCGCGCAGCATTTCGGTGACACGTTCGACGACGCGCGGGTCGCGCTGAGCCGGCGGGCCGTCCACTGCGGGCTTCTTGAGCCAGGTCAACGGGCCGAGCTGGGCTGCCTCAGAAGGAGTGATTTGCATGGCTGGAGACGGTATGCGCGATTTACCCAACGGACCAGAGGGTGCGGTCCTGACCGAACCATCGGGTCATCCGATGCCTCTGGATGGCGGCTGCGGACGCGGAAGTGCCTGAATCGGACAGTGCTAGCCGCGGGTGCGCTTGGGCCGCGCAGCGTCTCCGCGCGCATCGCTGACCGCGTCTTCGGCCAGCCGGGCCAACTCCCGCGTGGCGCGCGACAGCGGCCGGCCGCGCTTGCGTGCGACGGCGATGGTGTCGAAAAGCGGCTCTTCGAACGGCGCGGTGTGCAGTCCCGGGGGAAACGCGGCGCTGCGGACCACGGCGGAGCTGGCGATGGTGTCGCCTGCCCCGTCCGCGACCAGCTTCAGCGCTGCTTCCACGTGCTCGATCTCGAAGATCGGTTCGATCCGCACGCCGGCGAGCTGTGCCCGGTCGGCCAGCTGGCGTCGCGTTGGGTCCCGCCAGCCGTAGCGGGCGTCGTAGAGTACCAGCCGCGCGGCAGCGAATTGCTGAATGCTGACCGGCTTCGAGGTCGCGGCCGGGTCGGCGCTCACGTAGCGGACTTCGTCCCGCATCAGCGGAGTGATGTCCAGGCCCTCGTCGTCCACCGGGAGCACGATGAGCCCGGCCTCGATGTCGCCGGCTCGGATGGCGTCCGCGGTCTCCGCGGAATTCTGCCCGACCAGCCGGACCTTGACCGACGGGTACCGGCGGTGGAAGGTCTGCGCGAGATTGCCGAGCAGGTAGTAGTCCGCGTTGCGGAGAACCCCGAAGGTCGCGGTCCCGCCCCCCAGCGAGCCGAGCGACCGCACCGCGCGAACGCCTTCGTCGGTCGCCTGGACCGCGCGGCGCGCGAACGGCAGCAGTTCCTCGCCGGCCGCTGTGAGCGTCAGCCGGCGGGCACCGCGATGGAACAGGACCGCGTCGAGCTCTTCTTCGAGCCGGCGGATCAACTCCGACATCGAGGCCTGGGAGATCTCCAGCTGGACGGCGCCCTGGGTGAACGAGCCCCGGCTTTCCGCCGCGACGAACGCCCGCAACTGGTTCAAGGTCACCCGGTCGCCGTCCCGGGACTCCGGTTCCATCAGCCGATCCTAGGCGGACACCGCCCGGCGGGGTCAGTAGATGTTGGTGTCGGCGAACGAGCTCTCGTGGCTGTTGATCTGCGCGGAGCGAGATCTGGTCGAACACCCGGACCTTGCGCTCCCGGGGTCGACTCGGTGCTGGTGGTGCCTGCCGACTTGGCGGTGGCGCTCGGCCTGCCCGGCGGCACCGCCGAACCTGTGGTCGCGCAGGCGATCGCCGCGGTAGCGGCGGCGGCGAGGTCCGCAGGTAAGCCGATGACCAGCATCGTGGGCACCGTCGAACAGGCTCGACGGGCACCGCGGGGGGGCGGTGATCTACAACCTCGCGCACGTGCTGCTCCGTACGCTGGGCGAGCTTGCCGAGAAGCCCCCGTCCGCCTGACCGTTTCCGTCTCCGGTGCGCCACGATGCGGGACGGGTGCGACGCTCCAGCCGAGGCGTCGCACCCGTGACGGCTGGAAAAAGCCGCAGTTCGCCAGGCGGGTCTCAGTTGCTCGTCGTCGCGACCTGTCGGGGCGCGGTGCTGGCCGCGGGCGCGGGGTCGTCTCGGCTGGTTCGGCGGCCGAGCAGGGCGTAGACGCCGCCGACGAGGACTCCGCCGCCGACGAGGTTCCCGAGTCCGACGAACAGTAGGTTGCGGCCGAACTCGCCGATGGTGGCGCCAGGAACGCCCTCCATCAGGCCGAGTGAGAAGGTCGTCATGTTGGCGACGACGTGTTCGAATCCGGAGCTGATGAACGCGAGCAGGCACCAGAAGATCAGCGCGAGCTTGGCACCGTCGGACTTGGTGCGCGCGGCCATCCACACCGCGAGGCAGACGAGGAAGTTGCAGAGCACGCCGCGGAAGAACAGGGCGCCGGCGGTTTCCGAGGCCTTCGCCTTGACGAGGCTCGCGAGCAGCGCCGCGGCCGGGCCGGGGTGGCCGGCGGTGGCACCGATCGAGAGCACGCCGCCCTCGTGGACGAGCCAGGCGAATACGATCGAGCCGAGCAGATTGCCGACGAACGACAGGACGATCGCGACCGCCGCCGCGGTCGCGCCTCGCCGGCGGACCAAAGCGCCCTGCACCATGGTCATCATGTTGCCGGTGGACAGTTCGGCGCCCGCGAACACCACGGCCGTCAGCGCGATCCCGAACACCAGGCCCTGCACGACTTTGGTCCATGGCGAGTTGGCGGCGTTGAGCGGTCCGGTCGCGGCGAGCAGAAGCACGACCGCGACGCCGATGAACGCGCCGGCGAGCATCGCGCTGACGAGGTAGCGGCCGGGACGGCGCAGATCGTCGATCTTCGCGTCGGCGACGTCTGCCTGCAGGTCGAGGGCGTCGGTGACAGGAATGGGCATGGGCGGGCCTTTCTGGCGAGGTCGGCTGCGCGGCCATTCGACCGTGGGGGCGAGGCGATCCGGTGGCGGGGTGATCATCGTGTGGGGTCGGAGTACGCACAGCTCCGGCAACCCAGTGGTGAGTTGCCCCGTCCGGGTCGTTTCTGGTCTATTTCGGACAGTGGCTCACTCCGTGGAGGACCGATCCCGTCCGCGACGAGGAGCACTGCCACGACGGCGATCCAGGCTCGCGTGGGAGAGGCGGGTGCCCGTCAGCGGACCCGACCCTGTAGTCCACTGTGTACTGCCCCGGCAGGACGACTCAAGGGTGGGAACGAGTTCAGCAGGGACCTTTCGTCGCCACGTCGGTGGTCGCGCACGCTTCGAGCTTTCGAGCGTGAGCGGGGCCGGTCATGAGCGCCACCTCGCGGACAGTCACTTACGGCCGGCGTGGTGACGCTGTTGTCGAACGGGCCGTCCGATATGCGGTGGGTGGCGTCGCCGCCTGCACTGCCTCATGACACCCGCGCAGTCGCCGACGTCCACTATTTTCGGTCTCAAAATCGGACAGGTTCTTCTCGTCGCGTACCCGCTGCCGTACACGGTTGCGGCAACGTCGACACGTCTCTGTTGCAGCATGGACGGCTCCATACGCTGCGGAAATAAGATAAACATATGCCGGTTACCGGCACTCAGGTGGCCGGACCTTGCCATCTTCTTGATGGCGAAGCCTTGACTTCCTCATGAATTGAGCTAATCTTGCAGCCAATTAAGGACGTCTCAAATTTGTTCTTCACGGGTTCGGAGGCCGGCCATGCAGTTCCGACCACTCACATGCGTCGTCGCGATCCTCGCAGCGACGGCGGCGCTGCTTGACCACGGTCGTGAGCACGGCCCGCCCGTCCGGGGCGATCTGCGACGCGGGATCGAAAGCGCTTTCGCTCGACCGGGGCGCGCACGGCCTCGACATCGCGCAGGCCTATGGCACCATCGTCGGCGACTCGGGCCTTGCCCTGCGCCGGCTTTCGGAGGAGCACGGCTGGCTCGTCGAAGAAGGCGGCGCCGGTGCCTCGATCGGAGACGTGCTCCGGGTGATCCCCAACCACGCCTGCGCGGTCGTCAACAATTTCGATCACGTCTGGGTCGCCGAGGGCGACGAGGTCGTGGATCGGTGGCCGATCAGTGCGCGCGGCGCCGTCACGTGAGGACAGAAATGAAGGACGACACGCCCGCCGTGGGCTTCTGCAGCCTCGGCACCATGGGTCTGCCGATGGCCGCCAACCTGGCACGCGCATTCGGAAACCTGCACGTGTGGAACAGAACGCCCGGTCGCACCGGGGAACTCGACGCAACCACGAGCACCGTGCACGACACACCCGCGTCGCTGGCCGGCGCCGCCGATCGAATCGTGCTGATGCTGTGGGACACCGTGGCGGTCGACGCAGTCCTTTTCGGACCTGACGGGATCGCGGCGCGGCGCGGCCCGGCACGCTGGTGATCGACATGTCGACCAGTTCCCCGGCCGCCGCGCGGGAGATCAGCCGGCGACTGGCCGAAAAGGACATCGGGTACGTCGACGCGCCGGTCACCGGAGCGAAGGCACGGGCCGAAGCCGGGACACTGGTGGTGATGGCCGGCGGCACCCCGGCGGACGTGGACGAGGCCCGGCGGATCACCGCGCCGACGGCGGAGAAGCTCTGGGACGCCGGTCCGGTCGGTGCCGGGCAGTTGTTCAAGCTCGCGAACAACGTGCTGGGCTTTCTGAACGTCATGGCGGTGACCGAAGCGCTGGCTCTCGTGCGCGCGCACGGCGCGGACCTCGGTCAGGCGGTCGAGCTTTTCCTCGGTGGCACCGGCCGGTCGCTTGCGCTCGAGTTGTACGGGCCGTGGCTGGCGGAGCAGCGGTTCGACGTCGGCGTGGCCGCCGCGGTCGCGCGCAAGGACTTGGGTGAGGCGCTGAGCACCGCGGCCGAGGCGGGTTGCCGGTTACCGGGAACCACGGTCCTCGAGCAGTTGTACGGCGAACTGCTCGCCGAACCCGGGCACGCTCAGGCGGCCTGCCATGCGATTTTCCACCAGATGCTGAGCGGAGCGGCCAACGGTGCTTGATCTGATCATCAAAGGCGGAGTGGTCCACGACGGCTCCGGTACACTGGGGGTGCGAAACGACGTCGGCGTCGCCGGCGGCCGAGTCACCGAAGTTGGCGACCTCGGTGCGCAACCCGCCCGCCGGATCGTGGACGCGGGTGGCCTCGCCGTGTCCCCGGGGTTCGTGGACGTGCACACCCACGGCGACCTCATCGGCTTTCCCGGCTGGCAGGACGAGGACGTGCTACTGGCCGCGGTGCGGCAGGGCGTCACGACCCACATCGTCGGCAACTGCGGGTTCAGCATCTTCCCGCACGGCGCGGACCAGGGGCCGGTGCACGCGCACGTCGAGTCGCTGCTGAGCAGGCAACCCCGGGTCTGGCCGACGCTGGACGACTACCGCCGTTCGGCGGAGGCGTCCGGCCTGGTCATCAACACCGCCAGCCTGATCGGGCACGGCAGTGCCCGCGTGGCGGTCGGTGCGGCCGACGGGGAGGTCTCGGGCCCGGCGCGCGAGCAGCTGGCGGCGTACGTGGATCAGGCGCTGCAAGCGGGCGCAGTGGGTCTGTCCTCGGGACTCATCTATGCCCCCGGGATCTATGCCGACACCGCGGAACTGGTGGCTGCGGCACGACCGCTGAGCAAGTACGGGCTGCCCTACGTCACGCACGTCCGGGGCGAGACCGACATGATCGTCGACGCGGTCGCGGAAGCGATCAGCATCGCCGAGCAGGCCGGGGTCGGGCTGCACCTGTCGCATCACAAGATCGCGGGTGCGGCGAACTGGGGCCGCAGCCGGGACACACT
Source organism: Amycolatopsis sp. (assembly GCA_035551175.1). GTDB lineage: Bacteria > Actinomycetota > Actinomycetes > Mycobacteriales > Pseudonocardiaceae > Amycolatopsis. Next base: position 9,178 of record DASZNR010000090.1, read on the forward strand.
CGCGCTCATCGCCGAGAAGATCGACGCCGGCGTGGACATCACCCTGGACGTCTATCCCTACACCGCCAGCAGCACCTCGCTGCACAGCGTGCTCCCGACCTTCGCGCAGGCCGGTGGTTTCGTGCCGATGCTGCGGGGGATCGCGGACCCCGGCATGAGGGAGCGGATCCGGCGGATGATCGTCACCGAGCCCGGCGGCTGGGAGAACATGGCCAACGCCGCCGGCTGGAGCGGCATCCGGATCGCGCGCGCGCCCGGCCAGGAGTGGGCGCACGGGCTCACGTTGCAGGACGTCGCCGAACGGCTGGGCGGTGACGGGCTCGACGCGCTGTTCGAGCTCCAGCTGAAGACGGGGGAGCCGATCACCGCGATCCTGGACGTCCTCGACGAAGCCGATGTGGAGCAGGTCATCGCCGCGCCGCGGGTGATGATCGGGTCCGACGGGATTCCGTTGCCGGGCAAGCCGCATCCGCGGTGGGCGGGCAGCTTCGCCCGCATCCTCGCGGAGTACGTTCGCAAGCGGGGTGTGCTGGACCTGCCGGACGCGATCCACCGCATGTCCGGGATGCCGGCGCGACGGTTCCGGCTGCCAGGGCGGGGTTTCCTGCGTCCCGGCTTCGCCGCCGACATCGTCGTGTTCGACCCGGACGCCGTCGTCGACCGCGCGACGTTCGACGAGCCGCTGGCCGGACCGGACGGGGTGGTCGCGGTGATCGTCAACGGCGCGGTCGTGATCGATGGCGGTAGGTTCAGCGGTGTGCAGGCGGGCCGGTTCGTGTCCGCCGGACACGACGGCGGGTCGGAGGGAGCACCACGGTGAAGCCACCACCGTTTCACTACCGCAAACCGGAGGGCCTGGCCGAGGCGCTGGAGCTGCTCGCCGAACCGGCCGCGATGGCTCTCGCCGGTGGGCAGGATCTGGTCCCCCTGCTGAGCTCACGCAAGGTACGACCGTCCACAGTGGTCGATATCGGTGGTCTCGAACCATTGCGGGGAATATCCGATGAGGACGGAAAAGTCCGGATCGGTGCACTGAGCAGGCATCGCGACCTCCTGGATACTCAACTGGTCCAGCACCGGCTCGGCCTGCTGCACGAGGCGGCCGGGCACATCGGTCACGGCGCGATCCGCAACCGCGGCACGCTGGGTGGCAGCTGCGCGAGTGCGCTGCCCGGCGCCGAACTCCCGACCGCGCTCGTCGCGCTCGGTGCCTCGGTGTGTCTGGTATCCGCCGGCGGATCGCGAATCCTGCCCGCGGGCGAGTTCTTCGGCGAGCGGGCGACGGCACTGGCCGCCGGAGAGCTCATCGACGGGGTGACTGTGCCGGTCCCGCGGGACGGCACGCGCTGGTCGTTCGCAGAGCACACCCGGCGCGGAGCCTTCAAATTCCCGGTCGTCAGCGTCGCCGTGCTGAGGCCGCCGACGGCGCCGTCGCGCGTCGTCGTCGGCGGTGGTGCCGCCGGACCGGTGATCCTCGAGCCGGGCCAGGCCGCGCGGCTCACCGGGGAGTACCTGGCCGACCGGCTGGCGTTCACCGACGACCCGGGCGCCGGGCGGCTGTACAAGGCACGGATCGCACGAGCGCTGATCGAGCACTGCTTGCGAACGGCGGAGGGGACCGACACGCCATGACACACGCCGAGGGGACCCACGCGTCGTCACCTGACGAACGGGAACTGGCCTTCACCGCCAACGGCGCCGCGGTGCGGGTGTCGACGCCGGTGCGCAAGCTGCTCTCGGACCTGCTCCGCGACGATCTCGGTCTGGCCGCGCTCCAGCTGGGGTGCGAGGACGGCGTTTGCGGCGCGTGCACCGTACTGCTGGACGGAGAGCCAGTGCGCGCGTGCACGATGCTCGCGGTGCAGGCCGAGGGACGGGAGGTGGCGACGCTCGAAGGTCTCGCGGGAGATCCGTTCCTACGGGACGCCAAGCGGGCGTTCTCGGAGTCGCACGCGTTGCACTGCGGGTTCTGCACGTCCGGCATCTTGACGACACTCGTGGCCTGCGACCGCGCCGGATGCCGCAGCAGCGAGGAGGCGTTGTCCGAGCTGTCGGGCAACCTGTGCCGCTGCACCGGCTACCTCAACATCCGCCGCGCGGTGCGTTCACTGTGGACAGACGACGAGGAGCACCCGGGTACGGGTGGCCCGCGAGATACGGGGGAGTCGCGATGACCGCGGTCGGCGATCAGGACGTCCGGCGGCCGGCGCTTCCCGGCGGCATCGGGGATTCCGTGACCCGCCGGGAGGATCTTCGCCTGCTGGAAGGAAACTCGAGCTACCTCGGTGATCTGCGGTTCGCCGATCTCGCCGAGGCGGTGTTCGTCCGCTCCGAGCACGCCCACGCACGCATCCGGACGATCTCGACCGCGGCCGCACGGCGACATCCCGGGGTGCTCGCCGTCGTGACCGGGCCGGAGCTCGCCGAGTGGGTGTCGCCGTTGCGGATCGCGCCCAAGATCGAGGGCCTGCAACCGATGTCGATGCCCCCGCTGGCCACCGGCAGGGTGCGCTTCCACGGCGATCCGGTCGCGATCGTCGTCGCCACGGACCGCTATGTCGCCGAGGACGCGGCCGAGCTGGTGGAGGTCACTTACGACCCGCTGCCGGCGGCCATGGACATCCGGGAAAGCCTGGCCGGGACAGCTCCGCTGGTCGACGATTCGCTGCCGTCGAACGTCCTTTGCGACCAGCGCTACGTGAACGGGAACCCGGCGGCCGTGATCGAGTCCGCGGCGCAGGTGATCCGGGTTTCCTTCGCGCAGCACCGCCAGACGCACGGCCCGCTGGAGCCCCGTGGCTGTGTCGCGGTGTGGGACCGTTCGGGGCAGCACCTGACCTGCCACACCGGCACGCAGGTACCGGCCCCTTACCGTACGTCGATGGCGGCCCGGCTCGGTCTTCCCGAGCACCAGGTGAGCGTGGTCTGCCCGGACGTCGGCGGGTCGTTCGGGCAGAAGCTCGTCGCCTACCGGGAGGACGTCGCGGTCGCGGCGGTCGCCCGGCAGCTCGGGCGCCCGGTGCGATGGCGCGAGGACCGGCGAGAGAACCTGCTGAGTGCGCTGCACGCCCGCGAGGACGAGGTCGATCTCGAAGTCGCATTCACCGCGGAAGGGGTCGTGCAGGCCGTGCGGGCCCGGCTCCGGTCCGACTTCGGCGCCTACGCCTACTTTCCCGGCAACTACATGCTCCAGGTCGTCGGCATGATGATCCCCGGACCGTACCGGTTCCAGGACTTCGAGTACGACCTGAAGGTGGTGCTGAGCAACAAAACCCCGGCCGGCCCGTACCGCGCGCCGATGGCCATGTGCACGTGGGTGACCGAAGGGATGATGGACGCCGTCGCGCACGCGCTCGGCAAGGACCCGGTGGAGGTCCGCACCCTCAACCTGCTCAGTGAGAACGAGCTGCCATACCGGAGTGCGGCAGGCCAGGTCTACGAGCACATCACACCGACGACGACGTTCCACCGCGCCGTCGAGGCCTTCGGCTACGAACAGGCACGGGTTGAGCAGGCGAAAGCACGGGCCGAAGGACGGCTGGTCGGCATCGGCGTCGCCTCCGTCGTCGAGCCGACCACCTACGGGTCCGCCTTCTACAAGCTGGCCGGCATTCCCGGATCGGGACACGAAGCGGCCCTCGTCCGTATCGCGCCCAGCGGTGCGGTGTCGGTGTCGACCGGCCTGATGAGCACGGGACAGGGCTACGAGACCATGCTGTCCCAGGTGGTCTCCGAGGGGCTCGGGGTCCCGGCGGACACGGTCCACGTGCTGCTCGGCGACACCGATGTCCCGCCTTACGGGATGGGCAGCCGCGGCAGTCGTGGCGCGACGGCAGGGGGCGGTGTGGCTCTGCTCGCGGCCCGAGACCTGCGCGACAAGGTGTTGCGCATAGCCGCGCACCGGATCGGCACGGACGCCGGGCTGCTCACGGTGTCGGGCGGAGCCATCCACCGGCTCGGGCCGGACGGCAGCGAACCTGCGGGCCTGACCGTGGCCGATGTCGCCGCCATCGCCTATCTGGACCCGACTTTGCTCCCACCGGGCGTGGAACCGGGCCTCGAGATCCTCCGGGCTTACGATCCACCGCCTATGACCTTTTCCAACTCGGTTCACTTGTGCCGGGTCGAAATCACGCCGGACCGGGGCGCTGTGCGGATCGGCCGCTACGTCATCGCCGAGGACGCCGGCCGCCTGATCAACCCGCTGATGGTCGAGGGCCAGCTGCACGGAGCGGTCGCCCTCGGGCTCGCGGGAGCCCTGCAGGAACAAGTCGTCTACTCGCCGGAGGGACGCAACCTCACCGATTCCTTCCGCGACTATCCGTTGCTGGCTCTGGACGAAATGGTCGACGAGCTCGAGCTCGTGCATTGCGACACGCCCAACCGCCGGACCCCGGGCGGGATGAAGGGGATGAGCGAAGGCGGAGTCATGGGCGGCATCGCCGCGCTGACGCTGGCCGTCCAGGACGCATTGGGGACACCGGTCGACCAGCTGCCCCTCACCGGTGAGCGGATCTGTGAGCTGCTCGACGGTCGCGCGTGAAACCCTATTGGTGGAAGGAAGATCCATGTCGTCCACAGTGAATTCTCCCCGGCTCGTGTACATCGCCGGAATGGGGAAGATCGGAGCGGCGCTGGCGTACCGGCTCCTCGAGCGCGGCTATCAGGTCACCGCCGCGGCACATCGAGACCGGCAGTGGTGTGAGCCGTTCCAGAAGCATGGCGGGACACTGGCGGAAACCACGGGTGAAGCGATGCGGTGTGCCGATATCGCGGTCGTCGCGGTGCCCGATTTTCACGCCATATCGGCGTTGTTGCTGCCCGACGGGCAACTGTGCGAGGACGCGAAGAACCTCGAACTGGTCGTGAACCACGCCACGATTCACCCCGCCGAGTCGCAGGCGCTCGGCGAAGCGCTCGACGCGGCGGGAATCGCGTTCGTCGACGCTCCGGTCAGTGGCGGGCCCGCGAGGGCGCGCAGCGGGGATCTGACGATCGCCGCCAGCGGCAGCGCCCAGGCCCAAAAGCTGGCCGGCGCCTATCTCGACGCGGTCGCTTCGCGCGTGTTCGACATGGGCGAAGTGGGCCGGAGCCAGGTGGCCAAGCTGTGCAACAACATGATCAACGCGGTCGCCACCCTCGCCAACGGCGAAGCGCTCATGGTGGGCTCGGAGTACGGCTTGAGCATGGACCAGCTCCGGGAGTACGTCCTGACTTCCTCCGGCGCCAACTTTTCCATGGACAAGGTCCTCGACAAGACGACCCTGCGCGGGGTCTACGACGAGCCGCTCTTCGCCCTCGCCCACATGTGCAAGGACCTCGAACTCCTGCGCCGGCTCCGCAAGGACGTCGCGGTGCGCGCCAGTGTTTCCGCCCTGGCTCAGGAGATCTTCGATTCCTACCGGGCGATCGGGCACGGCGGTGCCGACTACAGCATCGTCACCGAGGCCGGACGCCTCAATCCTCGCGACACGCACGCGTAAGGACGGGTTGGAACGCTGGTGGTGCGGCGGCGGTGCCGGTTGAGGCCCACGGTAAGTGGGTTGGCGCTTTCGAACCGAGGTCGGTCAACTCGCGTCGTCGGAAAGCCGTTCGAGCAACAGGCGCCACCGGTGCTGCGGGCGGCCCCGGTTGGCGCTGCGTTCCGGCGGCAGCGGCCAGGCGAGGTTCGCCTCCACCAGTACATCGAGCACGCGACGTGCGCTCCGCCTTGTCATTCGCAGAGTCTCCGCAACTTGGTCGGCGGAGACGACAGTGATCGCCTCGCCGTGGCCTTCGGCTTCGGCGAGGCGGGCAAGGTACTCGTGCGCCCGGCCGCTCACCGGCACCGCGGTCGCGACCTTGCCACCGAGGTCCCGGCCGGGCAGGACCACGACGCCACCGTCCGGCTCGATCAGCCTGCCGTGGCCACCTCCGGTGTCGGCGCACGCCTGAAGTGCTTGCCGCGCGTTCTGTTCGGCACTGAGCACCGTGCCCGCGAGGCCGATCCCCACGGAAACCTCGATGTGCAATTCACGGTGGATCAGGTCGTAGAAGGGGCATTCCTGGAACGAGGCGCTGGCTTGCTCGAAGCTACCCATGGTGCCGACCACCAGGAACAGGTTGTTCTCGATGGGAAAGACGAGGGCGTCGAGGTCCCGGACCGCGCGCAGGAGCAGCAGTTGCAGCCTGAGGTGGCTCTCGGTCTCGTACAGGTACCGGCTTTTCGCGGCCGTCGACGGAGCCGGTGAATCGACCCGGACCAGACCGATCGCGACCTGGCTGGCCTGAAGTTGCGCACCCGCCGCAAGCAGGGCCGCGGTGCGCAGCGCCGCTCGCATGGCCTGCTTTGTCGGCACCACGCGGACCGCGTTGATTTCGCGTCGCCGCAGTTCCTCGTAGGCCGACCGCCATGCGGTGAACACAACGCCCGCCTTGCGGGATCGGACCGCCGCGACATGAAAATTGACGATGTCGGCGACCACATGGCCGGGTACGTGAGGGTATAGCGTCATCGAATCGACCGGCATGTCGAGCTCTTCGTACGCTTCTTCGACCTCGTTCGGTGCGAGCGTGTCGATACTCACCATTCCGGGCTTGTCGAGCAGTCCCGCCCCGGACCGCAACAATGCCGCGTAAAGCGCCGCGCCGCTCAGCGACACGTAGGTGGCCGGTACGTCGACGACACCCGCTGACACGGCGATGTCATACGGAACCGGTCCGGTGAAGAGATAGGCGTCGACGTGCCCGGACGTCGACCGAAGCTTCTCGACCGTTTCTGTTTCGTCACGATAGGGAACCGCGACGAGCCGGCAGTTCAGGCCGTCACCCATTTCGCTTTGCAGGGTGAGTACACGTTCGACCAGATCGTCCGGGCCGACCACACCGACGGCGATATTCGCGGACTGCCGGACTAAGTTTCCGGGGCTGGACTGGTCGACCATCGAGACATCCACTTGACTTCGAACAAAGCCGCTTGTCAGACAATAAACCAAAAGTACCATGGGGTCGCCGGAAACGAGACGGCCGCCCACACAAATCCAGACGCTGGATCGCTGGGCGGACTCGCGCGGCGATGGTGTCGACCGCCTGGTGGCCGTGTTCGGTAAGAGTGATCATGAACCGCCGTGAACCCTGCTGGGGCCGTCCGCTGGGCTGGAGCGGATCTGTGGCGGCGACGTGTCGTCGTCTCCGCCGTAGCGGCTGTGGAAATGTCGCGGCCGTGGGGGTCAGTCGATGGGGTTCCCGTTTTCATCGTGGACCTTGATGACGGCGAGTGGACAGGCGTCCTTGGCGTCGAGTACTTCGTCGAGGAGATGGGCGGGTGGGTGGGCGTCGAGCAGGTCGACCCAGCCGTGTTCGTCGTGCCCGAACACAGCTGGTGCCGCCGAGCGACACAGGCCACTGCCCGCACACTGATCGGGCCGGATGCTCACCTGCAGGCGCCCTTCCCGGCGCTCGGCATCGCTGCTCACAGGATCACCGGCCGAGACTGATAGCCGCGGGCGACGATGTTGGTGACACGTCGCCGCGCGGATTCGGTTCCTGGCCGGATATCGGGGTAAGCGCCGAGGATGTGGTCGAAGACGACCCGGCTCTCCATCCGCCCCAGCGGTGCGCCGACACAGAAGTGGATTCCGTGCAGGAAGGAAAGATGCCTGTTGTCCTCTCGGTCGAGGCCGTACCGATCGGGGTCGGTGAACCGACGATGGTCCCGGTTGGCTGCAGGAGGGCACGGCCAGACCATGGTTCCTGCCGGAATGGTGTGCTCCCCGATGACGACCTCCTTGGTCGTCTTGCGGATCACCCAGTGCAGTGGCGGGTCAAGTCGCAGCATCTCTTCGATCGCGCGGGGCAGTACAGACCGATCGGCCCGCACGGCAGTGAGGAGCTCGGGGTTGTCGAACAGCATGGTCAGGCCGGCGCCGATCAGGCTTGTGGTCGTCTCGTTGCCGGCGACCAGCAGCAGTGCGACCTGGGCCAGCAGCTCGACATCTCCGAGGCGGTCACCGTCGATGGTTTCCGCTGCCACGAGCTCGCTGATCAGGTCCTCGCGCGGCTGCTGCTTGCGCTCGGCCACGAGCCCACGCAGAAAGTCGAAGAGATCGAGTGATTCGGCAATCGCCTTGTCGCGGACCGCACCCTGGACGATGGGGTCGAAAGTCGAGGCATAGGCATAGGACCACGTTCGGAACTTCGGGCGCATCAGTGCGGGAACTCCGAGGATCTCCGCGATCACGGCAACCGGGACGTCGGCTGCGAAGCCAGGCATGATGTCGAACTCTTCCCCTCGCGGGTACCGCGCGAGCAGCTCTTCGGTGATCCGGCGGATCGGTCCATCCCATGTTCGGTGTTTCCGGCGTTGTTGATCAGTAGGTTTCGGCTCCCGGCCAGCGGTCACCGAACGTGATGGCGAATGCGTTGATCACGGGTTTCCAGCGCATCGTCCAACGTGCGCGGCCGGTCCCGGTCGGGTCCAGGCTGCGGGTCACAAGGTACAGGCATTTCATCGCGGGGTGGATTCAGCTGGTCAACGCAACACCGGGTGGATTGCTGTCTGGTTGTGACAGTAGCTGATCGAGCGCTTCGGCCGGGCTGCGCCATCCGAGGCGTTTGCGGGGCCGGTTGTTGAGCTCGGCGGCGACGAACTCGAGGTAGTCCGAGTGGTAGCCGGACAGGTCGGTGAACTTCGGAAAGTACTGCCGAAGAAGGCCGTTCGTGTTCTCGTTGGCGCCTCGCTGCCAGGGCGAGTGCGGGTCGCAGAAATAGATGTCCAGGTCGATCGCCGCGGCGATCTGGACGTGGTTGGCCATCTCCTGTCCCCGGTCCCAGGTCAACGTCCTGCGCAAAGTCCGCGGCAGCCTGGACATCGTCGCCGTCATCGCTTCCTGGACGTCAAAGGCCTTGTGCGTGTCCGGCAAATGCAACAACATGACGAACCCGGTGGCTCGCTCGACGAGCGTACCGATAGCGGAGCCGTTTCCGGCCCCGGTGATGAGATCTCCCTCCCAATGTCCCGGGACCGCTCGGTCCTCGACTTCAGGCGGCCGTTCGCTGATCGAGACCGCACCAGCGTGCCGGCTGCGACGTTCGTCGGCCTTGCGGTGAGGCTTGCGCAGCGCGCGACCGGTTCGCAAGCACTGCACCAGTTCACGCCTCAGCGCGCCTCGCCCTTGAACGTAGAGCGACTGGTAGATCGTTTCATGAGGCACGCGCATCTCCGGGTCGTCAGGGAAATCGATCAGCAACCGCCGACTGATCTGCTCGGGACTGTGCTTGAGCTCCAACTGCCGCTCAACATAGGCGCGTAATCGGGTATCACGGCGAAGCAACGCGATCTTGGGACGACGGGCACGCTTGTCAGCCAGTGCCTGAGCAACGGTCGCCCGGTAACCCGGTCTTGGGCCGACCGGTACCACGGGCGAGCTCACGGCTGACGGTCGAGGGTGGCCGGCCGATCGCCCTCGCAATAGCTTCGAACGCCCTCGCCGCCCGCTCGACGACAGGCGATCTCTTCCCGGTCGGCGAACGACAGACGGACCGGGCGACTCGAGGGTTCACACCGCTGTGGTGGCATCACTCCGCCAGCTTCACGGAACCACCGCCAGGCGACGGTCTTCGACACGCCGACCGTCGCAGCAGCGACCTCGATAACCTCACCTGTCCGGATCCGCTCCCAGAACGAGCGCTGAATCTCGACCGATATCGCAGGACGCCCCAACACAAACACCTCGTCACGACGGGGTGTTGCGCTGACTCCTTGAACCTAAGCCGCGATGAAATGCCTGTACCTTGTGACTCGCAGCCTGGACCCGACTGGGACCGGCCGCGCACGATGGACGATGCGCTGGAAACCCGTGAGCAACGCATTCGCCATCACGTTCGGTGACCGCTGGCCAGGAGCCGAAACCTACTGATCAACAACACCGGAAACACCGAACATGGGATGGACCCAACGAGACCTGTACCAGACCCGGGGCGCATCAGTGTTTCCTGACATCGGCTCTTGCCCTGGGTTACGCGGAGAGCCCGGTCGTCGAGGTGATGTGGTCCGGGATGTCTCCCTCGTAGTCGCCAGTGCTGAGTGTTCCGGTTGGTTCGAGCAGCATCACCGCCGCGCCATCCGAGGACGCCGGACAGTGCTCGATTCCGCGCGGGACGACGAAGACGTCATGGCGCTCCAGGTGCACGACGCTCTCGGTCCCTGACTGCCGCAGGTGGATATCGAGACTGCCGTCGAGAACGATGAACAGCTCGTCGGTGTCTGGGTGGGAATGCCAGACGAAGGTGCCCTCGACCTTCGCAAGGCGGACGTCGTAATCGTTGACTCGAGTGAGGATCCGTGGGCTCCAGCGATCCTCGAAGGACGCCAGAACGGTGTCGATGTTCGTGCTCGGGTTCGTCATGCTCCGATCTTGCGGCCTTGCGCTTCTTGCCCGACAGTGCGAGGAATGACGTATGTCGCAAGTTTCCTCGCAACTGCACGTCGTTGCCGCCCTGGTCGACGAAGGCTCGAACCCGTTCGAACTTGCTTGTCTGACCGAGGTCCTCGGAATCGACAGGCCCGAGGTAGGTGGACTGCTCTACGACCTTCAGATCTGTGCCCGACAGCCGACGGTGCCGATGAGGCAAGGCTTCTTCGCCATGACCGGAATCGCCACACTTTCCGCTCTTCAACGCGCCGACACGGTGATCGTCCCCAACCGACCCGACACCGCCACGTCCCAGCACCCCGACGTACTCGACGCGATCGCGCAGGCCCACGGCCGGGGTGCACGAATGATCGGCATGTGCAGCGGGGCGTTCACCCTGGCCGAAGCAGCTGTACTAGACGGGCGGCGCGTCACGCTGCACTGGCAGTGGGCCGAGGAGTTCCGAGCCCGGTATCCACGGGTGCACGTCGACGATGGCGTCCTCTTCGTCGATGATGGCGACATCCTCACCTCGGCCGGCAGCGCCGCCGCCCTCGACCTCGCACTACATGTCGTACGCCGCGACCACGGAGCCGAGATTGGCACGGCCGTGGCTCGGCGTCTGGTGTTTCCCGGACATCGCCCTGGTGGGCAAAGGCAGTTCATCGAACGCCCCATCCCCAAAGAGACCGAAAGTCCCCTCGCTGCGGCTCTCGCCTGGGCAGAGCAGCACGCGACAGAGCCCATCTCGGTCGCGGACATCGCCTCACGAGCAGCCATGAGCCCGGCATCCCTGCACCGACGCTTCCGGAACGAGCTCGGCAGCACACCGATCCAATGGTTGACGAGTGTGCGTGTCGAGCACGCCCGCCGGCTTCTCGAACAAACCGACCTCGCCGTCGATCAGATCGCGCACCGAAGTGGCCTCGGGTCGGCCGCCAACCTCCGCACCCGCCTCGCAGACCAAACCGGGCTCACGCCATCTGCTTACCGCCGGGCCTTTTCAACCCGGTTGGCCGAACAGGGGCATAGAAGTCACGAGAACCTTGCTCAGATGAGGAGCGTCAGCAACCTCCTGGCCAGCAACAACTTAACTGGGACGGTGCCGGAATTACCGCGGTTCGAGCCGGAATCACCACCGTGACGGTCCCTGCGTCGGCGTGGCTCACGGCGTTCGCGGATCCGGCCGTCCGCCACGGTTGCTCGTCGCTCTGGACAACCTCGCCGGTGAACGTCCGGCTCATAGCCGGGCAAGACCTGCGCGTGCGGCTGTGGCGGTCAAAACACCACCACTTCTCCGACGATGCCGTGCTCACGCGGTGAGGGGATCGAACAGCCGATGCCTGCCGCGGTTCGCGTGGTCGGGCAGGGCGGCAGTCCAGCGCAGCATCGCACGCGGGCGTTCCCGCGTGACGAGGCCGACCAGTTCGCCGCGATCGGTGTAAGCGAGGACGCCGGGTCCGTTGGCCGGGTCGCCTTCGAGCGGGATCCGGTGGTAGCCGGGCCCGATGTCACCGGCCGCCTGGAAACGCTGCCCGTACTGTTCGGACCAGAACCTCGGCACCGGCTCGAACGGCGCCGCGCTGCGCCCGGCCAGCAGGTTGCGGGCCGCGGCGCGGCCCATCTCGACGGCGTTGAGCCAGTGTTCGACGCGCCGCGGCGGGAGGCCCCGGCGAAGGGGCCACCGTGCGACGTCGCCCGCAGCCACCACGCCCGGCAGGCCCACCACGTGGCAGGTCGAATCGCACAGCACGCCGTCGCGGACGTCCGCGCCGGACCCGGCCAGCCAGCTCGTCTCCGGTTCTCCGCCGGCAGCGACCACGACCTGGCCCGCGACCATGAACTGCCCGCCCGTCAGGTACAACCCGACACCCCGGTCGCCGGGTACCCAGTGCCGGACCTGGGTCCCGAGCCGCACCTGCACACCGTGGCGGCGGTGCAACTCGGCCACGCCTTCGCCGAGCTCCGGACCCAGCACGCCGAGCAGCGAGCGGGACCTGGACAAGAGCACGACGTCGCGGCCCATCTCGGCGAGCGTCGAGGCCAGTTCGGTCGCGGTGAAGCCGCCGCCGACGATGGCGCACGGCAGGTCGTCGGCGAGCAGCAGCCGTTGCAGCGCCTCCGCGTCTTCGAGCGTGCGCAGCACGCGAACCCGAGGATGGTGCGGCACGCCGGACGGCATCCGCGCACGCGCCCCGGTCGCGACGACCAGGCCGTCGTAGCGAATCGGCTTGCCCCGGCCGATCTGCACCAGGCGGCGGCGAGGGTCGAGCCGTCGGACAGCCCGGCCGAGCCGCCAGTCGGCGTCGAGGTCGACGTAGCTCGCCAGGGTCAGCTCGTGGCGGCCGAGGTTTCCGGCGAGGAACTGCTTCGACAGCGCCGGGCGGTGGTACGGGCGATGGCGTTCCGCGCCCGCGATGACGAGCTCACCGGCGAACCCCAGCTCGCGAAGCTGTTCCGCCGCACGCAGCCCGGCCAGCCCCGCGCCGGCCACGACGATGCGTTCGCGCCGCGGGCTCACCGTGCCTCCACGTGGATCGCCTGCATGGGACAGCAACGGGCGGCGGCGAGTGCCTCGCGTTGGCTGCCGACCGGCGGCCGTCGCCGGTAGTCCAGCCGGCCGTCGGTGGTGAGCCGGAAGACGTCGGGCGCCTCGGCGGCGCAGACGCCATATCGGTGGCAGCGATGGTTGTCGACCGTCACCACGAGGGCGTCCCTGCTCACTGATCCACCTCCAGCAGCCCGGCGGTGGTCAGCACGCGGGCCGGCACGAACCGCACGGTCGCCACGAGCGCCGTGGGCACGGCCAGCGCGAGACCGAAGACCCACAGCGCCGCCAGGTGCCCGTCGACGAACGCGCCCGTGAACGAATGCACGACACCCAACGCGACCGCTGGGTACCCGAGCCGGTGCAGCCACAGCCACCGGTACTGGCTGAGCAGTCGCCGGACCATCGTGGAAGCGACGACGGCCAGCATGAGCTCGACCGAAACGACGCCGAGTGCTTGGGAAGGGCCGCCGGCGTACAGCGGCACGGTGAGCTCGAGCGGGCCGAGCGGGTTGCCGTCCATGAAGACAAACGCCAACGCGTGCAACGTCGCGAAGGCCAGTGCCAGCGTGACGAGAACCAGGTGACTGCTGCGGGTGGCCTGCCGCCCGGTGAGCCGGTGCAACCAGCCGGTGCTGGTGAAAACGCCCCAGCACAGGCCGAGGCACAAGAACACGAACGCCGCGCGCGCCGACAAGGCGGCGACCTCGTGCACCCCGGCATCGTGCGGGGATTCCCCGGCACTCGCGAGCGCCTTCACGACAATGATCACGACTACCTAACAGATCACGAAATAATCTCGAAAGAACAACGGCAGGCAACCTACACCGAACACTGAACAAAACACAACGGCGGCGCTTGCTTCAACGATCTTGCACTTATACGGCGGAAATCTGAGGTATCCCCATCAAGATCAGCCGCAGCCAGAGTGAGCTCCGTTATGGGTCTGTTATCAGTGCGTTATTCGTGCTAACGTCCGCCCTCGTCGCTGGGGGGACGGGAAAATCCTGTCGAGATCTGCCCCGCAAGGAGAGAAACTCTTGGTACAGCGTCCTGGGCGCCATCGCGCCCCACGAACGACCCGACGCTATCTGCTCGGCACCGCGCTGGTCACCTCCGCGCTCGCCGCGGTACTGCTCGGAACCGGGACCGGACCGTCTTCAACCGGTGCCGTAACCGTTTCCGACGCCGCAAAAACGTCGTCGGCGCCGTCCACAGTGAACTCCGCCACGCCGACCGGTTCGCCGCAGGCCAAACCGGTTCCGCGCACGACCCCGTCCTCTCAGGCAACGGATCCGGCCGCCGGTCCGGCGCGCGAAAGCCACAAGGCGCGAAAACCGGAACAACCCCCGAAAGCGCCCGCCGACATCACGAACTGCAGCCTGACCGTGCCGGCGAACCCGCTTTCCGCGCGTGGTCTCGCCACGCCCTATGTGCTGAACGGCACAGAGCCGGGCGGCGATTGCCATGAGGCGAACGCCGACCAGTCCGCGTTCGTCGAGGCGACGATAGTCGATCCCGCCACCGGCGCGCTGTCGATCTACCGACCGCTCGTCATCGACCGCGGAACCAAACCAGCCGCGACGCCGGTCGTTCCGGCGCTGCCGGCCGGTGCCGTGGTGGGAATCTGGTTCGGCTTCAACGGCGACACGCTGACGCTGCGCGGCGACGGCGGCTCGCTCGAGGCCGGCAATTGCGTCAACGGGGCCAACGGGTCACCGTTCGGCCAGTTCGCCTACTGCAACGCTCCCGCGCTGTACGGCGCCGCGCACAACGCCGTCGCGAAAGGGCAGCTGAAGGTGCCCGCGCTCGGCACCGGTAAGGACGGACTGCCGTGCCCGACGGTGCGGGACTTCGGAGTCGTGGACCAGGACCAGAGCGACAACGTGACCACGACGTACGTCGCGACGAAGAACGGCCGCACCGCACAGGCGGGGCGACTCGCCGGCGGGACCCCGCTGACCAACGGCAGTGACAACGGTCTGCTGGCTTCCTTCATCGACCCCGCGCTCGGATGTACGCCGTTCACCGCGCCCGATCTCACGAGCAACGGCACCCCCGGCACCTCACTGGCCCTCGACGAACTGCAGGCCGCCGCCCACCAGGGGCCGCCCGTCGCCCTCGTGCCGCTCAACGACCCGATGGCGCAGATCGACGGAAAGCAGAGCCTGACGAAGACCAACCTGTACCGGGCGGGTGTCGACCAGCCGGCCGTCAACACGGCCACCGACACCCCGCGGAAGTACTGCGCCGACCTGGCCACGACGGGCGCCACCCGCCTCGCCACGGACCGGAAGCTCTTCGCACGAGCGCCGTCTCCGGATGCCGGCACGAACCTCGCCGACTTCCTGAAGCAACGGCTGCAGGACTCGTTGCAAATGCTGGCCTGCCGGCACTGAACCGGCAGAGGCCGGCTTCAGCCGCACCGCACTGCCACTTCCGGTGCGAGCGGCCGAAGCCGGCCTCGGGCTCGTCAGACGGGATCGTCAGCGTTTGGCGTAGTCGACGAAGCCCTGCCAGTCCAGCGCGACACAGGTGGTGTCACCCTCGACCCAGGCATCGTGCCCGGGCGGGCAGATCATGACGTCGCCGGGTCCGAAGGTTTCTTCCTGGCCGTCGTCCATCCGGACGGTCATGTGGCCGGACAGGACGTAACCGGCGTGGGCGGCCTGGCACGAGTCGGTACCGGCGATCGGCTTGACGTGCTGCGACCACCGCCATCCGGGCTGGAAGGTGGCCCGGCCGACCCCTCCGTCGGCCAGGCTCACCAGCTCCAGATACCCCATGCCCTGTTCGAACTTGCGGGTCTCGTCGGGTGAATCCAAGCTCTTTCTGATCATGCCGGCCATCAGTGGCCTCCTCGGTTTCTGGTGCGCCCGATCGAAAATCGGCGTCGGTTTCGGTGAATGTCGGGGCACCGCGACTGTTGTCGCGGCAGGGGTGGGTGGCCGACCGCGGAGCCGCCGAACCTTGGAAAATCGCGGCGTTCAGGGGGTTTCGGCGCGGACCACGTCAAGGTTGCGGTAGGTCGGCGCGCCGTCGACGATTTCGCCCATGCCGGCGGCGATCCGGGCGGTGGCGGGGTGTTTGGAGTTGGTCATGGCATCCTCGTAGCTGGGGAATCCGACGATCTGCACGTAATGGCCGGGCTCGTCCCGGTCCGCCCCGACGAAGAACCAGCCGGCGGTGCGCTCGGCGCCGATGTCGCGTTTCCACTGCTCGGCGAGTTCGTCGAACTGGGTCAGCCGCTCGGCGTCGGCGCGGAACTCGATGAGCTGCACGAATCCGCCCGGCCCCTCGGCCAAGGGCGCGTCACGAAGCTCGCTGCGGATCGCCGCGCGAAGTTCCTCGTTATCGGTGTGACCGTGCACCGCGGCGGCGTGCGCGGCCGCGGCCGCGACCACCTCTTCTTCCTCGCCGGTGATGGCCAGCGTGCAACCGCTTTCGCTGGGTGTCTCGCGGCAGTCGACGATTTTGCGGGTCATGGGACACCTCCCGGTGCTGGGATTCGGCGCTCCGTACGGAGTAGCCGGGCGAATCGACGCCACGGTGTCGACCGGCCTCACCGCGCACAGGTCGACGGCATCGCGGACGCTTTGGGTCACGGCGAAGTCGCTTCCGCTGATGCCTCGCGGATCACGCTGAGCAGCCGGCGAAACGCTCCCGCTGGTCTGAAACAGCCCGGCGGGACGCCCTCGCCTGCGCCGGCTGCCGACACGTGGTGGCGACCTCAGACCTGTCAGGATAGCATGGCTTCCGAGTAACTCGGTAGCCTTGCAACATGGTAACCTCATGAATATGGAGGAACACCCGGAGTTCAGCCGGGCGGTGCGCGAACTGGTGCTGGCCGGCGAACGGTTCCGGGCGCGCGCCGGACGCCGCCACGGCGTGAGCCCGACGGCGCTGACCACCCTGGCCGCGCTGCACCTTGACGGCCCGCAGAGCCCGTCCGAGCTCGCCGGCCTGCTGGAGATCACCACCGCGTCGATGACCGAACTCCTCGACAAACTCACCCGGCTCGGACTCGTCACCCGCCTGCCACACCCCCACGACCGCCGGATGCTGCTCATCGAGCTCACCGAGGCGGGCACCGAGAACATCACCGGCGTCCTCGACGAGTTCACCACCCGGCTCGAACCCCTCGCCAAGCACCTCGATCCGCGTCAGCGCGCCGCGATCCTGCAGGTCGTCGAGGCGGCCTGCAACAGCTTGCTTGGCCCGGACCCCGACGACGACATCGCGTCCTGACCACGCGCCGAGCGTGCGCGCCACGCCGCGTTCTTAACGGACCGGCCGCCGAGTGGGTGGAACCTCGCCGACGGACGGGGTGACCGACGCCGCCGGCCACACACCAATCTGCTGGCACTGCCCCGTTCCTAGTTCGAGGCGGCCGCGGGCTCCGTCCGGTAGCGGGGGCTGGTGGAGTGCCACTCGAATCCGCCGCCCATCCAGGAGCGCAAACCGCGCAGGAAGCAGTGGAGTTCGGGAGACGCGACGGGCTGCAAGGTCCGGTGGGTGGATTGGAAGTCGCGCACGATCTCGTTGTGAAGAGTCACCGTGATTTCGGTGGCCTCGTCGATCGAGCAGTTCCGGTCGGCGGCGACCTGAAGGACCATGTTGGCCGGCGGATGTTCGTCGGCCAAGTCCTTCGCCACCGAGTGCAGGTCGTTGACCAGCACGGACGCGGTTCCGGCCTGAATGGCGGCGCGGCGGACCTTGGGTTCGTAGAACAGGTTGGCTGGGACTTCGTAACCTCCGAGGACGTCGATGAGAGTCATGGACGTGTAGAAGCTGTCGTGCTGGCGAGCGGCGAAGTACTCCCACGCCGGCGGGGATTCGTCGTTGTGCTGCCAAGCGGCGTAAGCGTTCCAGGACACAAACATCGTGAACGTGGCGTAGTTGACCCGCTGCACCTGCGCGGGGGTGCTGTAACGCCGAAGGTGGTCGACGCCCGAACGCAGCGCCACGAGCACCCGGTCGCTGCGAAGCGTTTCCTCGAGTTCGCGGCTGAAGTCACCGGCGGGCGGGACGGGGTCCATGGCCGCCATCGCCAGCGCCAGGCGCGGTGGAAGCTTCTCCGGGACAGCGCCGAGCGCGGTGTCGTCGGCGTACAGGTCATCGGCGGCCCACCACGCCGCGTTGAGCTTCGCCGAGATCAATAGCCGGTCCGGGTCGTCGCAGTCCGGGTGCGCGAGCATGACCAGCCGCCCGAACCCGGCCTTCCCGAGCTGGCGTGCTTCCTCTTCGTCGAACCCGCACTCGCCCGCCCATTCGACCAGCCGACGGTCGACCTCGTGACCGAGGGTCTCGTCGACCCGCTCAGTCCTCGGGCAGTACAGCGGCGACGCGCTTCCGTCACCCCAACGCCGATGCGCGTACGCGGGGTCGAATTCCTCGGGCCGGGCTCGGGCACCGAGGTGCACCGCGGAGGTGCCCAGTCCGGTCGGGCCGGCGAGGAGCATGGACAGGGCTCTGCGCGGGTCCGTCATCGCTTCACTCCAGGTGTCCTCGGCGCAGCTGGCATCCGCGTCAGACGCGGTCGGCCGCGATCAGCAGGTAATGAAAGCTGCCCTCACGGTAAGCGGTGAGGAACGGGCCCTCGATCCCCGTGGCCACCGGGGATTTCGCGCGCAGCTCCCAGTACGGGATGGTCTGGGCGGTCAGGTCGACCACCGAGATGGGCACCAGGTTGTTGGCCGTCATCGCCTTGAAGTACGCACTGCGCGGGTGGATGTTGCAGGTGTAGTGCTGGTCGATCTGCGCGACTGCTTTGGACCGACCTCCGGTCACGTCGTTGTAGCATCCGGTGATGGTCACGTAGCGGCCACCGAACTCCAGCTGCCGTGAGTGCTCGGCGAACAGCTCGTACAGGTCCACGTACATGGTGCTCTCGTTGTTCCAGATGCCGCGTCGCGACGCGGTTTCGAAGCCGGTGTCGAGCATGTTGCGGAAGTGGTAGCGGACCTTGTCCGCGACTCCCCGTGATTCCGCGTGGTCGTTGGCGAAGTCGACTTGCTTCTGCGAGATCGACACCCCGTCGACCTGACAGCCGAAGCGCTGATGGGCCATGATGCTGGTGCCACCCCGGCCGCAGCCGGCGTCGAGCAGCCGGTCCTCGGCAGCGACGGCACCGAGGTGGTCCAGTAGCACCTCGGCCTGCGCGGTCTCCAGTCGGTGCAGTTCGGCGATGATCCGTTCGTCGCGGGTCTCCTCGGGGCCCTCCAGCACTGATTGATCGACCTCACCGATGCCGTAATGGTGGTGGTAGAGGCCGTCGACATCACCCAGCCGCAGGTTGACCGGGTCCTTCTCCCTGTTCCAATAGGAGGCGACGGATTTCTGGTAGTCGGTCCGCAGAACCTGGGCGGGGGCGGGACGGGTGATCGGCACGAGGATCGTTCCTTTCCTGGGAGGGTGGGTACGGCGGTCCACGCGGCTCAGCGTGCGATTTCGACGTTTTCGAGTACGCCGAGCGCGTCGGGAACCAGCACCGCGGCGGAGTAGTAGGCGCTGACCAAATAGGACGCCACGGCCTGGTCGTTGATGCCTTCGAAGCGCACGTTGAGGCCGGGCTGGTACTCGTCGGGCAGCCCGGTCTGGTGCAAGCCGATCACGCCGTGGTCCTCCACGCCGGTCCGCATCGCGAGGATCGACGAGGTGCCGGTTTCGGAGATCGGGATCTTGTCGCACGGCAGGAGCGGCACCCCGCGCCACGCGGGGACAGTTTTGCCCTCGACGACGGTGCCCTCCGGGTACACCCCGCGCCGGGTGCATTCCCGTCCGAACGCGGCGATCGCGCGCGGGTGGGCGAGGAAGAACTTCGTCTTCCGGCGCCGGCTGACGAGCTCGTCCATGTCGTCGGGAGTCGGCGGGCCGGAACGGGTCTGGAACCGCGACTTGAGGTCGGCGTTGTGCAGCAACCCGAATTCACGATTGTTGACCAGCTCGTGTTCCTGTCGTTCACGCAGGGCTTCGGTGGTGAGCCTCAGCTGCTCCTCGAACTGGTCCATCGGATCGTTGTAGAGGTCCACGACCCGGGTGTGGACCCTCAGGATGGTCTGCGCGACGGCCAGCTCGTATTCCCGCGGCGAAGTTTCGTAGTCGGCGAACGTGCCGGGCAGGACCGGTTCGCCGTCGTGGCCCGACGACATCTCTATTTCGGACTCGCCCTTGGCGTTCTGTGGTTTGCTGTCCAGCGCCACCATGTTGCGCACGTGCGCCCGCATCCGTTCGGAACGCCCGTTGAGGTCGGCGAACGCGCCGGCGTGGAGGGTCAGCACGATCACCGGAGTCGCCGCCCTGACCGTGAACGGCCAGTTCCGGGTGATGCCGCCGAGCACCTCGTCGCCGAAGTGGTCGCCGTCGGCCATCGACCCGAGAGTGACCTCGTCGCCGTACTCACCGGGCGCGACCTTGGTGACCTTGCCGTGTGCGACCAGCACGACCTCGTCGAGCGGGGTTCCCCGTCGGACGATGACGTCACCGGGTGCGTACTCACGCTGTACGAACCGCTCCGCCAGCGCGGTGAGCGTGTCCTCGTCGTCAAAACCGCGTAACAGGGCCAACTCCGCCAGCTCCTGCGGCACAACCCGGACATCGGCGCCGACGTTGGTGAAGCTGACCCGCCCGTCGCCGACCGTGTAGGTCAGCCGCCGGTTGACCCGGTAGGAGCCACCGGTGGCCTCCACCCATGGCAGCATCCGCGACAGCCACCGCGGGGTGATGCCCTGCATCTGGGGCCGAGTCTTCGTCGTCGTCGCCAAGTTGCGTGCAGCAGCCGTGCCCAGGCTTAGCTGGGTTTGGGCCTGCGGTTCGGTGGCGGTCATCCTTCGCGGCCGATTTCCGCCGCTTCCAGGACCGCCAGTGCGTCGGGCACCAGCACGGCGGCGGAATAGTAGGTGCTCACCAGGTAGGAGACGAGCGCTTGCTCGGAAACGCCCATGAACCGGACGTTGAGGCCGGGCTCGTACTCGTCGGGCAGCCCGATCTGACGAAGGCCGACCACGCCCTGGTTCTGCTCACCGGTTCGCATCAGCAACACCGAGCTCGTGTACGTGGGGCTGACGGGGATCTTGTTGCACGGGTAGATCGGCACGCCGCGCCACGCCGGCACCTTGTGACCGCCGATGTCCACCCCGGTCGGGTAGATGCCCACCTTGCTGCACTCCCGGCCGAACGCGGCGATCGTGCGCGGGTGAGCAAGGAAAAATCCAGGGTCCTTCCACACCAGGGAAAGCAGCTCGTCGAAGTCGTCGGGAGTGGGCGGGCCGGTGCGGGTCGGGATGCGTTGGGCGAAGTCGGCGTTGTGCAGCAGACCGAAGTCGGCGTTGTTGACCATCTCGTACTCTTGCCGCTCGCGCAGCGCCTCGATGGTCAGCCGAAGCTGCTGCTCGGTCTGGTCCATGGGCTGGTTGTAGAGGTCCGCGACCCGCGTATGCACTCGCAGCACGGTCTGCGCGACGCTCAGCTCGTACTCACGCGGCGACGACTCGTAGTCCACGAATGTGCCCGGCAGCACCGGCTCCCCGTCATGACCCGAGGAGATGTCGATCTGGGCCTCACCGTGATCGTTACTCGACCGGGGCTGCCCCGCCAGCACGGTGTCGAGCTGCGCGCGCAAAGACTCGGACTGTGCCAGCACCTGCTCGAAATCCTGCCGCGACAGGGTCAGCATCGTGCCGCTCGTGACGGCCTTCGCGGTGAACTCCCAGATCGCGTCGTCAGCGAGAAGCACCTGCGCACCGAAGAAGGCGCCGTCCTTCAACGAGCCCAGCGCCGCCTCATCGCCATATGGACCAGGTCCGGTCTTCTTGATCTTGCCGTGTGCGATGAGGAAGACCTGATCAGCGCGGTGCCCGAACTCCACCAGCACTTCACCCGCCTCGACCTCCCGTTGTACGAAGCGCCGCGCCAGCTCCGACAGGACCCCTTCGTCCGCGTAGTCCTTCAGAGCCGGAAGTTCTCCCAGCTCCGCAGGAATGACCCTCACCTGGGAGCCCACGGTCTCGAACGTCACGCGCCCGTCGCCGACGGTGTAACTCAACCGCCGGTTGACCCGGTAGGCGCCGCCGTTGACTTGCACCCACTCGAGCGTCTTCAGCAGCCAGCGGGTGGAAATCCCCTGCATTTGAGGAACGGACTTGGTCGTCGTGGCCAGGTTGCGCGCCGCGGCGCGGCCGAGGCTCAACTGCGGGTTTTCGGTTTCCGGCGCGCCGCCGGCAGACGCGTCCGTTTCGGTCACGGTCACAGCGAGATCCACCCATCGTCAGCTCGGGGACGGAACACAAAATCGTCAAAAGCGTGGACGATATTCTTCGAATCGATAACTCCGCTAGTTCGACCATAGCAAGGGGGCAAATTCGCACAAGCCCGCTTTCGAGGCGTCACTCGAATGTCTCACTCCAATGTGAATTCAGATCGCATTTACGATCATGACCCGTCGCGACGGCGACCAACCCGATTGGAGCAACACCGAAGAATCGATGTTCCATCGCCGAAACCCGCGCACCCCGCAACGGATGCGCAGCCTCGCCAACCGGACGAAACAGGCGCAATCCGGGAACGCCTCGACAGGTTGACCGGCGAGGAATTTATCGCATTAAGCACCGAAACCCATGGAATGGCTACCCTTGACGGACGAACACGGCACTCGTCGGAGTGACACCACCTCACCTGCAGTCAAGGACGACCACCGGAATGACGGTCAGCCATGTCGATGTCAGGATTGCCGACACGCGGTTCGCCATCCGGCACCGCGATACCAACCCGAAAACCTTTCCCACCAAGACCATGACGACTATTTCCAGCGCAATTCAGCCGGAACTGCGAACGCCAGCGGTTATTGCCATTGCGCCAACGATCAGGACGCGTTATGAGTCACGTTTCGACCGGCGCAAAGAGCTACGCCGAATGTTGGTAGAAGACGAGACGCGCTGCTACTGAGGGTAGAGCAAGATCGCCTGGCCGACCGGCACCGTACGATCCGCACGGCCGCCGTCTCCGCGGGGGCGACGACGGGCGGCGGCCAGGTCGACGAGATCGGCGCCGCCGGGCCGACGTCGTGCGGAAGGCGCCGAGGCAGCCACGATGTCGCCGCCGGTGCGTACTTGCCACCACCGAACCACGCCAGGATGACGACCAGCGCGTAGCGGCTCATAAGCGAGCCCGCGCCGGTCAGCCGGGCACCCCACAACTGGACCCGGGTGGACGGGATGACCTCCGTCGACATCAAGCGATCCTCTCCCCTACGGTCGCCACCGTGCGGTGGCGCACGCGAGCGATGACCTCGGCAATCGCGACCGTATCGGCGTGACCCGTGACGGAGATCATTTGCCGAAGATCCATAACTACCACGTAAGCAAAAGCCCAAGTATCCGGCGCGATTTCGGGTGGGACTGTTCCAAGATCGGTGTTTCCGGCCCGACACGCCGATCTTGGAACAGTCCCCCGGCGAAGTTCGGCCGAACGGATTACCGTCGAAAGATCGCGATGCGGGGGAAGGAGGGGCATGGCTGATCGGCATGGGTCTCGCGTACCGGCCTGGGTCGAGCCGATGCTGGCCAAGGCCGACGGTGGCCGGCTGCGCAGCGGGCCGGAGTGGGCGTATGAGTACAAGCTGGACGGCTATCGGGCGGCGATGCGGATCGCGCCGGACGGCACCACAGTGCTGACCAGCCGCAACAACATCGACTTCACGGCTGAGTTCGCCGACCTCACGACCGTGCTCGGCCCCGCGCTGGGCGGGCGGTCGGCGCTGCTGGACGGCGAGATCGTCGTGTACGACGAGGACGGCCGGGTCGACTTCGAGCTGATGCAGGAACGCCGAGGCCGCTACGTCAAGCACACCGGATCGCTGCGCCGCGGCGAGCGATTCGACGACCTGCCGGTCCGGTTCCTCGCGTTCGACCTGCTCCACCTCGACGGACACAGCCTACTGACCCAGCGCTACGACGAACGCCGCAGCCTCCTCACCGGCCTGCCCATGCCCGACCGGCACCTGATCGACGTCGTGCACGCCGTCACGTTCGACGAACTCACCGCCGACCACCGCACCCCCGCGGACTTCCTCGCCGAGGCCGCGGACGCCGGGTACGAAGGCGTCGTCGCGAAGTTGCGGAACTCCAGCTATGTCCCGGGGCGCCGGCCGGACTCGTGGCTCAAGCACCCGTTCATCCAGACCCAGGAGGTCATCATCTGTGGCTGGCGGCCCGGCCAGCGCAGCTTCTCCGGAACCCTGGGCGGCCTCCTGCTCGGCGCCCACGACCCCGGCACCGGTGACCTCGTCTATCTCGGCGACGTCGGTACCGGGTTTTCCCAGGCCGCGCGCGCCGAGCTCATGATCCAGCTTCAACCGATGGAACGCCGCACCCACCCGTTCGCCACTACGCCGCCGCGGGAGGACACGGTGCGGGCCCGCTGGGTCGAACCCCGCCTGGTCGGCGAGATCGTCTACCGTCAGTTCACCCGTGCCGGCCGGGTGCGCCATACCGCCTGGCGCGGCCTGCGCCAGGACAAGACCCCCGCCGACGTCGTCGCGCCGCGAGCGACATCCCGAACTCCGGTGACGGTCGAATCGGCCTCGGAAACGGAGGCAGCACCGGTGCAGCTAAGCAAAAAAATCACGGTGCAGGCCGGAAAGCGACGGCTCGAACTATCCAATCTGGACAAAGCGCTGTATCCCGACGGCTTCACCAAAGGTGAGGTCATCAACTACTACACCCACATCGCCCCGGTCCTGCTCCCCCACCTGGCGGGACGGCCGGTGACCGTCGTCCGGTTCCCCGACGGCGTGAACGGTCAGCAGTTCTTCGAGAAGAACGTCGCGCGCGGCGCCCCGGCCTGGCTGCCCACCGTGCGCCTCCCGAGCAGCGGCTCCCGCTCCGGACGTGGCGAAGGAACCATCGACTACGTACTGCTCGACGAGCTGGCCGCACTGGTGTGGGCGGGAAACATGGCCGCGCTCGAATTACACGTTCCACAGTGGACAATTGGTCGCGGGTCGGCTCGGAAGCCGCCGGATCTCCTGGTGTTCGACCTCGATCCGGGCCCCGGCACGAGCATCGTCGAATGCTGCCGCGTCGCCGAGCGCCTGCGCGAACTTCTCACAGCCGACGGGCTCACCCCGTACGCGAAGACCTCCGGCTCGAAGGGAATGCAGCTCTACTGCGGGATCCGCACCCGGAACTCCGACGCACCCGCCGCCTACGCCAAGCGTCTGGCCGAGCGGCTCGCCGAGGAAACCCCGCGCGAGGTGACCGCCGTGATGGCCAAGGCCCAGCGCGCCGGCAAGGTCTTCATCGACTGGTCCCAGAACAACCCGGCCAAAACCACCATCGCGCCCTACTCCTTGCGGGGCCGCGAGCGCCCGACCGTCTCCACACCGATCACCTGGGACGAGGTCGGCGCCTGCCGCCGCGCGGAGCAACTGATGTTCACGGCCGACGACGTCCTCGACCGAGTCGACGAATTCGGCGACCTGCTCGCCGACATCAGCACCACCAGTGCCCGCATGCCGGCTGCTTGACGGACACCAGTGCGGTCCGACCACGGAAGTCCACCTCCGACCCCATGAGCCGGCCGGCTCGACGAGGACTCGGCTGCCGTTCGGCGAGGCGTGCCGATCGTTTCGTCGCCCCGGAGCTGCGGCCCGCCCGCGCCGCAGGTGGTTCGGTGAACGAACTCTCCCTGTTAGCATGGGAACATGGCTCTCCCCAAGTACTACGTGGGTCAGCAGTGCTCACTGGCCCACAGTCTCGAAATCGTCGGCGAGCGGTGGACGTTGCTCATCGTGCGCGACGCCTTCATCGGAGTTCGCCGCTTCGGCGAACTGCTGGCGCACCTGGGCATGTCGCGCGCGGTGCTGACCGAGCGGCTCGAGGCCTGCTCGAGAGCGGTGTGCTGGCGGAGGCGCGCGGTAGCCACGGCTACCGCGAGTATGTCCTGACCGACAAAGGCGCGGGCTTGCGGCCGGTCGTCCACGATCTGCTCGCCTGGGGCGACGAGCACTGCTCCGAACGCGGCCCGCGCAGGGTCTTCCAGCACGTCTCGGACTCCGGTCTGCTCGCGCGCGACGGATCGTGCGCGGCGTGCGGTCGCCTGGTCGGCCCGGCCGACCTCGTGGTCCTTCCCGGCCCCGGTTACGACGACCACGCCGACGACTTCGTCAGCGAAGCCCTCTCCGAGCCGCACCGCATGCTGGAACCCTTGCGCTGAACCGGCTTTTCGCATCAGGCACGGCAGAGCCGTTACCGGGCCACCGCACCTTCCCTGGCGAGGAAGTGGCTCCGGAGGAGGTGGCGAACGTGGTGGCCGACACGATCGAGCACGACAACCCGCCGCTGCGCGCGACCGCCGGCGCGTCCGCGGCGAGCGAAGGTGCTGGCTGCTCGAAAGACCTTCCCCGAGGACGAGATCTTTCTTCCCTACGAGCTGAACTGGTAACCCTCGGCGTTGGTCGGTTCGGCCCGAACACCAGCTGGTTCGACTGACCACAGTGGACCACGGAAAATCGAAATCCACCCCCGGTGAACCGGACGCGCCGAAATCGGCCTCACTGGGCCGATTCGTAATTCGCATGCTGGAGATCGGCTTCGACCAGGCGAACCGTCGTGCGGAGTTCGGGCAGGATCTCTTCGATGAAGCGCTCCGCAGTGGTGCGTGAGGTGTGCGAGGTGACGTTGATGGCCCCGACCGTTGCGCCCGAAGCACTCCGGACCGGCATGGCCGCGGCAAGGAGGCCGAGCTCCACCTGGTCCTCCACCAGGCACCAGCCGCGGTCGCGAGCCAGTTCGACCTCCGCACGCAGCCGACCCGGGTCGACCACCGTGCGAGGCGTGACGGGGCGCAGCTCGACGTGTGCCAAATAGCTGTCAAGCTCGGCGGAGCTGAGCCCGGCCAAGAGCATCCGGCCGACCGCGGTCAGATACGGGTCCATCATCGTACCGACGTTCAGGATCGGGCCGGTGATCCGCTTGATCTGCACCCGCGCGAGATAGACGACCCGTTCCTGCTGGAGCACCCCGAAGGAGCTGGACTCCTGGATCTTGCTGGCCAGTGGCCTCAGCCGGGCCTCGGCGATACTCGGCAGCGGATCGGATGACAGATAGGCGTAGCCGAGTTCGAGCACAGTGGGATTGAGCACGAAGCCGGCACCTTTGCGGTCGACGTAGCCAACCGTCTCCAGTGTGCCGAGAATGCGCCGCACGACAGCGCGATCGTAGCCGGTGCCCCTGCTGATCTCCGAGATCGTGACCGGGTCCTCGAGACCGGTGAAAAACTTGATGACGGCGAGGCCGCGCACCAAAGCTCGCATGCTAGGAGCAGGTTGCTCCGACATCGACGCCCCCTGGGTGTCACCGATGGCAGCACACGCCCGGCCTGGCCGGAACATCAGGCGGGGCGCGCGCTCTTACCCGGGTAGGATACGGGTGCGACGATCAGTGGCGTGGTTGCGCCGCATCCGCCGGGCTGGGGCCGACGGGTGTTGCGGCGACGGGCTTGATGTCCGAAACGAGCAACCCGGTCGCGAGGGTGATCAAGCAGGCTCCGACCACGTAACACGACACCGGCCAGGAATGCCCGCCCGCCTCGGTCACCAACACCGCGGCGATGAGCGGGGTCATCCCCGCGAAGAGGAGGGAGCCGAGCTCCCGGCTCAGAGCGAACCCGGTGAACCGGCTACGGGCGCCGAACAACTCGGCGAGCAACGCGCCCTGCGGGCCGAGCATCAGTGGCACTCCGATACCGACGCCGCCCACCATCGCCACCGGCACGGCTGCTGGCGAGCCCGCGTCGAGCAGCCAGAAGAACGGGAAGGCGAACAGTGCCGAGAAGACAGCGCCCACGACAATGACCGGCCGTCGGCCGACCCGATCGGACAGCCTGCCCGCGACGGGGACCATCACGATCGCCACGACCGACGCGGCGGTGAGGCTGACCGTCCCGATCGAACCGGCCGGCTCGTGGTAGCGCTGCAGATAGGTCAGCGAGTACGTCTGGTACACATACGTCGCGGTGAACGGGGCGGCGACGATCCCGATCACCGTGAGGACACTGCGCCACTGGTCGCGGAAGACGACGATCAGCGGCGAGCCGGCGGCCTCGGTCTCGTTGCTTTCCCGGAACTGGGGCGTTTCGTCGATGCCGAGCCGGATGTAGAGGCCCACCGCGACCAGGCCCACGCTGATGAGGAACGGCGCACGCCATCCCCAGGACAGGAAAGCGTCATGTGGCAGGAGGGCGAACAGCGCGAAGATGCCGGACGACAACAGCACTCCGACGTACATGCCCGATGCCGCGATCGAGCCGAAAAAGCCCCGCTTGCTCGGGGGTGAGTGCTCCGCGGCGAAGATCGTCGCGCCGCCGTGCTCCGCGCCCGCGCCCAGCCCCTGGAGTAGGCGGAGGACGACGAGGCTGACCGGCGCCCACAAGCCGATCGAAGCGTACCCGGGCAACAGTCCGATCAGCGCGGTGGCGAGGCCCATCAGGATGAGGGTGATGACGAGCGACGGCTTGCGGCCGAACCGGTCGCCGATGACCCCGAAGAGAGCCGCACCCACGGGGCGGACGACGAAGCCGACTCCGAAGGTCGCGAGCGAGAGCAGAGTTCCGGCGGTCGGGTCGCTGCCGGGGAAGAACACCTTGTTCAGCACCAACGCCGAAGCGGTGGCGTAGAGGAAGAAGTCGTACCACTCGAGCGACGAGCCGACGAGCGAGGCGACCATCACTTTCCTGAGCGGTCTGCGGTGGCTGGATGATGCCGTCATGGGTTGCACACTCCTTTGTGTGGAAAGGTCCGCTGCTAACTGAGGGCGGCCGTGCCGTGGTTTTCGTGGTGTCGAGAGAGGATTGCGGTGGCCTCGTCGGCGATTCTGCGAACCAGGTCTGCGCAAGCCGGCACGTCGTTGATCAGTCCCTGCACCATGCCGACGGTCCAGACCCCGTACTCCGGATCGCCCAGCGTGTAGACCAGGCGGCCCCGCTTCCCGGCGGCGAGGTCGCGCACGTCGGCGAAAGTGCCGCCCTCGTTGAGCCGTTCGACGATCGCGGCGCTCACTGCGTTCTTCGCGACCCGGGAGGTGTTGCGGAGAGAACGGAAAATCAGCTCGGTGTCGCGTTCGGACGCGTGGACGATCGCCGATTTGATGTTCGGGTGGATCGGTGCCTCCGCTGTGCACATGAATCGGGTGCCCATACTGATGCCCTCGGCGCCGAGCACCAGTGCAGCCGCGAGACCCCGCCCATCGGCGAACCCTCCGGAAGCGAGCAGCGGGATCTCCAGTTTCGCGGCGACCGCGGGAATCAGTACCAGGCCGGGCACGTCGTCCTCACCAGGGTGGCCGGCGCATTCGAATCCATCGACGCTCACGATGTCGGCACCGAGCGACTGCGCTTTGAGCGCGTGCCGGACGCTCGTGCACTTGTGGATGGTGGTGATTCCGTATTCCGCGAACGCCGCCAGGTGCGGCGCCGGGTTGCTGCCGGCGGTTTCGACGACGCGAACCCCGGAATCGATGATCACATCCCGGTATTCCTCGTAGGGCGGCGGGTCGATCGAGGGCAGGATCGTGAGGTTGACGCCGAACGGCCGGTCGGTGAGTTCACGACATCGGAGAATTTCGTCGGCAAGAGCTGCCGGCGTGGGTTGGGTGAGGGCGCTGATCAGGCCGAGGCCACCCGCGTTGGACACCGCGGCGGCCAATTCGGCCGTCGCGACCCACTGCATTCCGCCTTGGACGATCGGGTACTCGATCCCGAGTAGTTCGGTGATCCTGGTTCGCATCAGTCAGTACCCCCGGCTGAGTACGCTGCCGGTTCTCGGCGTAGAACCATGAAATCGCTCCGTCCGTGCTGGATGACGTCGTCGTGCTGGTTGACGAGCTTCAGCTCGCGACCGATCACCCCGCGCCGGCCGTCGCTGGTCGGGCGCACTTCGGTGATGCGAAGCCGGGTGAACACCGTGTCTCCGACGTAGAGCGGCTTCGCGAAGACCCACTCGGCGATCCCGAGCAGCGCCACGGCGGATCCCTCGAACATCCCGGTGCGTTGCACGAGGCCGGTTGCGATCGTCAGGCCGAGGGCTCCGTGCACGATACGTTTACCGAATTGTCCATTCTGGACTGAGGTGACATCGGTGTGGATCGCGTTCCAATCCGAGGAGAACATCGCGAACGTCACCAAATCGGTCTCGGTGATGGTGCGCCGTGGCGTCTCGAATTCCTGGCCGACCTCGAGATCTTCCAAGAAGTAGGGCTGGAATGGTCGCATTTCAGTCACTCTCCTCGTGAGCTGAAGACGTAGTTGACTTCACCCGAAGCCACCGTGGCGGTGCGGCCGGTCTGCCCGGCGCTGAGCCGGAACGAGAACGTGACGAGCCCTCGTCCCCCGGGTCCTTTGAGCGGCTTGAGCTTGCACACCGTCAACGTGAGCGCAATCAGGTCGCCTTCATAGACCGGCTTGGTGAAGCGGACGCCGTCAAACCCCGCGACCAGCGCCGAATGTGCCCAAAGACCCATGCGGGCTCCGAGAATCGTGACATAAGTGAGGGTGTGCAGTCCGGAAACCAGCCGCCGCGGGTGCCCCGCCGCCTGAGCCGCGGCCAGGTCGACGTGCACGTTCGTGGCGTCTCCGGTCTGCCCGGCGACATCGGCGTACCGGTCGAGCTTGTCCGGTTCGATCGTCACGGTCTCGGAGGTGTACTGCGCCCCGACGAACAGGTCCTCGAATCCCGGCTGGTGCGGTCCTGGCCGGGATTCGACGTCAGGTACGTCCGCGGCAGCAACCCGGTATTGCTTCAGCGCATCGATCGCCACCGGCAGGCTCTCGAAAACCGGGACGCCGAGGCCACCCAAGCGGCGGCGGACGTCGACCCGGCTGCCCTCCCACACGACGAGCACAGGTTTGTCCGATTCGGTGTGCGCCCTGCTCACGTCCTCCTGAATTTGATCCACGTCGTATCCGTCCCCCACCGCGCCGAGCGCGACGACGGTCCCGTCGACCTGTTCGTCAGCGAGCACCGTGGGAAGTGCTTTGCCAAGCAGGCCACGGTCGTTGAGGAGCTGGGCGGTGACGTCGACCGGGTTGAGCGACGATGCGAACCCCGGCAGGATCGAGGTGAGCCGGCGCTCGGATTCCGAGCTGAGGCGGCCGATGGAGAATCCCGCCCGGGTCGCGCCGTCGGCCGCCATGACCCCGAGACCACCCGAGTTGCTGATGATCGCCAGCTTTCGACCGCCGACGGTCTTGCCGGACCTCGCGAGCTGCCCAAGGGCGATCAGCTCGTCGAGTGAGCGTACAGAATGGACGTACTTGCCGGTCGGCACGGCCGTTTCCAGATGATCACCGGTGCGGCTGCCGGCGCCGGTGTGCCGCGAAGCTGCCAACCATCCGCTCTCGGTTCTCGCCGGCCGGTACACCACCACGTGCTTGCCGAGTTCGGAAGCACGAGCCACGAGTTCTTCGAGCACTTCGCGGTCACGCACGCTCTCCAGGTACAGGAACAAGTTGTCGATGCCGGGATCCTCGATCACCGCGCGGGCAAGCTGAGCCACGGTCACGTCGGCTTCGTTGCCGGTCGAGGCCCAGTACTTCGCTCCACCCCCGACTGCGGTCCACCGGTTGTAGATCATGGCGGCGACGGCGCCGCTCTGAGAGATGATCGCGGTGCGGCCCTGTTCCGGCGCATCGGTGGCGAACGCGGTGGAGAAACAGGGAAAGAACCCCGACGCGAGGTTGGCGATGCCCTGGCAGTTCGGCCCGATGATCCTCATGCCGGTCCGCGCCGTGAGCTCGGACAGCTCGTGGTGCAGGTCGTGGCCGTCCGGCACTTCCGAGAATCCGGACGAGTAGACGATGGCGACACGCGCGCCGGCCTCGGCGCACTCCTCCAATGCGCCCGCGACATGGTGCCGGGGCAGCGCCACGATCACGGTCTCGGGTGGCGTCGGAGTGTCGCGGACGGACGCATAGGCCGGCAGGCCCTGGACGGTCGAGTACTTCGGGTTGACCGGGTAGATCGCTCCGTCGTAGCCGTAGCGCCGCAGATACGCGATCGGCCGGTGCGTAATCAGCTTGGTGGGATTTTCCGAGGCACCGATCAACGCTATCGACCGCGGATGGAAGACTTCGGCAACCAGATCCGCCGGAGCGCCAGGGGCTACCAGCCGTGTCGGCGCACTCTCGATTTCCGTCATGCGGACAACCTCTCTTCGGCAATTTTTCGCAGGGCCAGCCGCTGGATCCGCGGCCCGTTCGCGCCGTCGATGCGCGGGAAGTCGTCGACGCGGAAGACACGCACGGGAACCTTGTAGGAGGCCAGCTCCTCCTGGCATCGAGCGCGCACCCGTTGCTCGTCGAACGAGCTGGGGCTCGCGACCCGGACGAACGCCACGCACCGTGGGCCCTTGTCGGTCGTCACGCCGACCACCTGCGCGTCGACGATGTCGTCGAACTCCTCCATGCGGAGCTCGATCTCATGCGGGTCGACCAGGAACCCGCTCAAGCGCAGGAAATCCTTGTCGCGGGCCAGGAATCGGAAGCCGTCGTCGTCGAGCAACCCCATGTCGCCGGTGCGGACCCAGCCGTCCTCGGTCAACGCCGACGTGTCGATGCCCTCATCCGTGAGATAGCCCAGCAGGATGTTGGGGCCAGTGGACTCGACCTGGCCCGGCAGGCCGGGCGGGGCGAGCTCTCCGGTTTTGGGGTCGCGGATGCGGACCCGGGTGGCCGGATTGCTCGGGAAACCACCGGGGTCGGCCCGCAGCGACGGCTCGCTCGTGCTCGGCCTGCACACCATCAGTGCCTGTTGCTCGGACGAGCCGTACACCTGGAACAAGGTGATACCGAGGCGCGAGCCCCGGTCGACGAGTTCCTCCCCGTCGTTGCTGAACGTGGAGAAGCCGATCGCCCGAAGGGATTCGACGCGCGCCGGGTCCTCCTCCGCTGCCTCGAAGAGCTGGCGCAGGAAGAGATCCGGCCCATTGGCATGCGTCACACCGTGGCGCGCGATCAACTCGACGGCCCGACCGGCCTCGAACCGCTCCATCATGATCACCGGGGCCATCGCCGCGATGGCGGCATATACCGTGTTGAACCCCCATACGCCACACATCGGCAACTGTCCTAACACGACGGAGTCGGGTTGGGTGTAGGCGAAGGCGTCGGCGACCGCGATGCTGTGCGCAGTGATCGCCTGCTGGCTGTGCACAACGAGCTTCGGCGCGCCGGTCGAACCCGACGAAGGGAACACCGAGCACGCGGCCTCCGGAGGCGCTCCTGCCGGAAGCGAGCCCTGGTGGGCCAGGAGCGCCGGCCCGTCCCAGCACTCCCACCCGACGGGAACCGGAACCGGTCCCGAAGCGGACAGAACCGAAGTTGCGGTCAGGCCCGGCAGCTCCGCGAGCTGGCGGAGTGCGCCGGAGTCCGCGACACCGCCGCTTCTCGGATCGATCACCAGAGCGGTGATGCCGGCGGCGCGGACGATTCTTGCCACCTCCTGCACCGGGTAACGCGCATTGATCCCGACCGCCACAGCGCCCAAGTGCGCCAGCGCAACGTGTGCCTGCAGCCAGAACGCCGTGTTGGGCAGCCAGAGGCCAACTCGTGAACCAGCCGTGACCCCCGCGTCGTGCAGACCTGCGGCCAATCGCATCGCCGACTCGAAGAAGTTCCGGTAGGTCAGCGAACCGTTGTCGTCGACGATCGCGAGGCCGTCGGGCCGCGAATGCGCGGCACGCTCCACCAGCTCCGAGATGCTCACCGCCGGCCGTCCGGCCGTCGACGTTTGCGCCCCTGCAGTCATGCCGCTCCTCACGGTTCTCGTTCCTCACTGAGCCTCCTGTGCGTAGAACGCACAGCCATGCGTTTTACGCCCGCCCGTAGAAGCTAGCTGTCCCCGCAGCACGGGTCAAGGAAGCACATCAGCGCCGTGAGCCGCTGCGGACGTGGCGGGCCTTCGGGCCTGGGCCGAGTGGATTCGGCACGTCGGACCGGCGAGGACGTTCAGCGGCACCGGGCGCTGGGCGCCACCCTGCGAATGCCCGACGCCCCGGGACCAGTGGCCTCCGGGGCGTCGGGCCAGACCTCTCAGCCAGGCGCGATTGGCTCTGGTGTTGGGGCGGACCACGTGGGGATGCCTTCGGTTCCCACCCCGCTCCGCCTTGCGGCCGGACAGAGTGGGGTGGGCACAGCGCGTGCCCGGGTAGAGCAGGACACACGTGATCACTTGAGCTGACGTGTCAGCAGTGGGACCGACTTACTCTTCACCGAGCAATTCGGCAGGCCACTGTGCCAGGAAGGCCCCCAGCGCCTGGTCGATAAGGACTCCTCGGGCAGTGGGCTCGTGCCCAGGTCCGAGGTGCTCTGAAAACGCGACAGCCACAACGTCGATCACTGACTCCTGCTGGTCAAATGTCGGCTTTTCTCGCATCTGCAGCGCGGCAAGCAGTTCGGGGTGCCGTTCTGCGAGCAAGCTTGTGATGATATTGCGGAACTCGTCCGGGAGGTTGTCGAAGACGCCGTTCACTCATACCTCCAGCCAGCTTGAGCACGAGCCCACGCAACGACGACCTTTCCTTCCTTGTTCAGGGGTACCACGACTGCAGGCACGGTTGTTGCTGGCGCGCTTGGTTTCGCTGCCGAAACGTGGTCGTCTCCTGCCGCATGTTGCGACACGCTCACGACCGCGATGCCTGCCATGGAGGCACCTGCGGCAATCCGCACGACCGAAACTACGTTGAGCGGCACACCAGCGGCGGGGGCCACCCCGTGGCATCCGCGACGCCAAGCCCTTCACCCTCCGAACCGCAACGACGAAAGCAATTCCGCGAGCTGACGGTTGTCGTTCAATTGTCGATTAGAACTGCGTAGAGCTGCTGTTTCCCCACCCGCACCGATCACCTTGAGCGGGACCAAACTCGCCGCACCGCGCACCCTGTCGATGAACAGCATCAGACCCCCGTGCAGGTTCTCGAACGTCTCGACCTTCGTGGCGTCGAAGTAATCACGCAACCGCTATTTCGTGAGCACGTCGACGAGCTACTCGGGAACGGCCGACGGCGAGCCTTCACCATGGGCGCCGCCCGACCTCGCCTTGCGAAGGTGCGGATTCGTGGAAACCGCGCCCCAGTCGGCGCTTTACGCGGCGACCTCACCCGACGCCGAAGCCGGCCGCCTCTACGGCCCCAGCGGTTTCCAGCACTTCGCCGGCCCGCCGGCCGAGCAGAAGCTCTACTCGCGCCTGCGCAGCGCCGAAGATGCCCGACGGATCTGGACGATCTCCGAAGAGCTGATCGGCGTGCACTTCCCCGCCGCACACAGCACGGCCTCGCCGTGATCACCCGTGAGCCGGGATTGGGAATCGATCTCGGCAGGGTTCCGCTACGCCGTGCCGCACACCTCGTTCACCTTCCTGATGAACCCCGCCAGCGACTACCTCACCCACTATCCCGAAACGCTCACGGCGGAAGAACTCGCCGAACGTCTCGCCCGGGATATCCAGCAGCGGACACCGGGTCCGAACACGACACCCGATGGGCAGTACTGATCATCGGGTGTCGCCGACACCGTCTGCCGACCCAACTGGGCTGGGCGAATCGTAATTCGCGTCGTGTCCGCCGGCATCTACCACACCGACTGCGTGGCACGTGGGTAACCACCCGCGGTGACGCCTCCGCGCCGGCGACCACGCCGATGCGACGTGAGCGCGCCTCTCACGATTCCGCCGACGGACGTATAGCCGACGTGCGG
Organism: Amycolatopsis sp.; assembly: GCA_035551175.1. Taxonomy (GTDB): domain Bacteria; phylum Actinomycetota; class Actinomycetes; order Mycobacteriales; family Pseudonocardiaceae; genus Amycolatopsis. The sequence continues at coordinate 44,860 of DASZNR010000090.1, forward strand.
TCGGATGCACCGTGTCGCCGTCGAATTTTGGCAAAAGCATAGTCCACATTTATCCGACCACTGTGGACGCACTTCCGAAGAGGAATACCGACGCCACAGGGAAAGTGGGACCACCGATGATTTCGGACCAGCCCAGTGCTCGGGTCGGCAGCAACGCGCCACCCAGCACACTCGCCCGCGCGAAAGCCAACGAGAGCGCGGTGTGTAGCGCAGCCGGACCGGGAAGTGCTGGCCTATGGTGGCGCCAATCATGACGCGGGTCAGCCCGTAGTTGATAAGCCCGACGATCGTCGCCAACCACAGCAGCTCAGGGTTGCCGAGACCCGGCAGCCAATAGCCGGGAAAGGCCCACAAGATCGGTATCGCGCGCAACTGCTAGCGATTGTTGACCACCGGGTCGTGTTTGGCTGATGCGTAACGAACACGCCGGCGGCGGCTCGGCAATGCCTTCGCCTTGAGGGGTCACCTTGCTGAGCCTGCGCCGTGTGCGTGTCAGGGCATCACTCGCACGCGCCTAGAGAAATTGTCAAGACCTGTGGATGAAGATCTTTTAGGCGGCGGTGGGTGGGGCGTGTTCGTCGGGGCGTTCGACGAGTGTGCCGTTGTCGAAGCGGGCGCCGGCGCGGACGAGGGCGACGAGTTCGGGCGAGTTGACCGC
>DASZNR010000091.1:0-3935 GCA_035551175.1 Amycolatopsis sp.
GGGCGCGTGGCCGCCGCGTGGAGGAGATCGACCACGACCACGCGCCGATGCGCCTGGAGCGCGAGATCGAGCGGGAAGGGAGCCGTTCGCACGGGGAGGACGACCACCGGGCCGTCGTCGCGTTCAAGCGTCCGGTGTGAAACCGCGGGGCGACCGTCTCGCTGCCCGGCGAGGTCCACCTCGTCGGGCAGCGAGCTGTGCGCCAGCCGGCAGGTCGCCGGGAGCGAGCGGGCGGATGGACCGGGCGATCGGCGCCCTGACCACGATCCGCGCCAGGACGCAGAAGTCGGCCAGGTCGGCGATCACCCGGCACTTCGCGCAGCCGGAGTCGCTCACGTCGAGCCGCGCCGCGACGGCCGCGGTCGAGGCGAAGGCTTCGGGACAGCAGCCGCGGTTTCGCTGCGGTACACAGCACAGAGCAGCTCGGGCACACGAAAGTGCCCGAGCTGCCCGCGGCGGCGCCGTACCGGAGCCTGCTGTTCTAGCCGACGAAGCCGCCAGAGCCGACCAGCCGCCGTTCAAGCGCGGGTGGCGTCGTCCGCGACGGTGCGGGTGCCGCGGTCGCGATCGAGCGCGCCCCGGGTTTCCGGGCTGGCCAAAAGCGCGATGACGAACACCAAAGTCGCACCCACCAAGAAGATCGCGAGCCGCGAAGGAACGTCCGACAGCTCCGGGCTGAGCAAGCTGACCAGGGTCGGCATCAGTCCGCCGAGCATGAAACCGAGGTTCCAGCTCACCGCCGTGCCCCGGGCGCGCAGCTCGGTTGGGTACTGCTCGTTGAGGAAGATCATCAGCGGCGCGTACGCGACATTCGACAGCATCACCATGACCACGCACAGCAGCGCCACGACGGCGCCGCGACCTCCCCCGGCCGAGGCGATGCCCCAGGTGAGCAAGGGCAACGCGACGAGGTTGCCCACGCCGAACCCGAGCATGGTCCGGCGGCGGCCGAGCCGTTCACTCAGGTGACCCGCGGCGATCGCGGCCCCGATAACCAGGACGCTGCTGACCAGCAAGATGGTGCCGCGCTGCCCGGCCGGGACCCCGACCACCTCGCTGAGCAGCGTCGGCAGGTACCCGGACGTCAGGTAGTACTGCGCACCACCACCGGCGGCCACCGCTGGCCGACGACATGGCTACCTCCTTGCACCTTCTGCCCTGAGGACCAGATCCGACGCGTAGCACCCTGTCACTCTCAGTGCCCACTCGCAGCTCGCCACCCGCGGCCGAAAAGCCGCGAGTTTTCGGCCCCTTGGGGAGTAGCCTCCGCTGGATGTCCAGCACGACACCGCAAGAGTCGGATTTCGATCTTTCTCCAGGGAGGATCACAGAACTCGCCGCGCTCGCAGATACCGCTGCCACGGACGCGAAGCGCGGCTGGTACGAAATCTCCTCCGCGCTCACGGACAAGCGCGCCGCCGCGGACGTCGACGCTATCGCGATCGCCTTCGACTTCCGCCTGCAGGACCGCGTCGACGGGAACAGCAACCCCGTGTTCCACGCCGCACAGCTGACGCCCGTCGCGGAGCTGCCGACGTCCGTCGCGGACCTGTGGGCGAACGTCGTGGGTGCCACCGCATCCGCGCCGGTTCGCGCGCGCCTGCACGATCTCCTCTTCACCCTCGGCAGGCAGCCCAAGCACAAGCACGCCGAGCAAGCCTGCCGAGGGTACGTGGAGGTGGGCGCGGGGAACTGGGGGTCGCTGTACCGCGTACGCGCCTTGGCCCGCGCACTCGACATCGCCCGGCAGATGAACCGCAACGACCTCGCGGACGACGCGGTGAAGCAGATCATCGCCAATGCGCGCGAGTCCCTGGACAGCGCTGATTGGCAGCCCGGCGTGTTCCTTCGCCTGATCGGCCGCCTCGTCGAGGAGAAGAACCCACCGACCGGCGTCGACGACCTCCTGACGGAGGCACGAGCACGCTACGCCGGCGACCCTTACGTCGAGGTCGACACGGCGATGGTGCAGCGCCGCCTCGCGAAGGGCGACAAGGACGCGTTGGAGCGGATCGACCGGGAGATCGTCGGGATTTGGACCAAGGCCGCAGAGGCGTCGGCCGGGCTGCAGAAGCTGGGATATCTCACCAAGGCCGTCGACTACGCCAGAGACCACGGGCAGATCGACCTGCTCGCCACGGCCACCACCGCCATGCAGGCGATCGGTATCGAGGACCTGGAGATGCAGACTTTCCGTGTCCCCATTGAGATACCCGGCGAGGAGATCAGCAAGTGGATCGGCTACTTCACCCAGGGGGATGACTGGCGCGTGTGTCTCGCGCGCTTCGCGGACGGCGAGCAGGGAACGCCTCCGACCGGCCGAATCGACGAGAGCCGCGCTCAGGTGGAGACCCTCAAGAAGGACGCATCGCTGTACTCGATGATTCCGCACTCGAAGATCGGCGGCGACGGGCTACCGCGGTGGGAACCGCAGAACGAGGACGACCAGGAAGAGCAGCGTCTGGCCGACGTAGAACTCTTCAGGATGCAGCTGTACGCGCCACTGTTCGCCAAGGCGTTGTACGAGATCGGGTTCGTCCACCAACCGATCCGCGAGGAAGTCGAGGAGTTCTTCGCGGAACGGACCTTCCTGCCACCGGACATGCCCCGGGTCTTGGCCGACGCATTGACGAGGTACTGGCGACAAGACTACGAAGCCTGCGCTTACCTCCTTGCACCGAAGATCGAGACGATGCTTCGCGCCCTCGCCAGGGCGATTGACGAGCCGGTCTACCTGACCCAGCGGAAGAACACACCGGGGAAGTACGTCGGACTCGGGACTCTGATCTCAACGCTCGGCAAGCACGGCTTGGACGAGTCCTGGGGCAGGTACCTCTCAACACTGCTCGCCGGTCCGACGGGGTGGAATCTGCGGAACGAGCTGGCGCACGGGTTCGTCGACGAGGTTTCCGCGCCCATGGCCGCACTGCTGATCCAGGCGGCGCTCTACGTCGCCAACCTCGTCCCACGCGCGGACGAGCCGCCGGCTCCAGAGGTCGAATAAGCACTGTCCCAGGCCGTGCATGCGGACCGACCGCGGCCTTCGCTCCGTCGCGGGCAGCGGCCACCGCTCGCCGCCACGGAGGCGCAGGAGACGGCCGACCAAAGCGAGCAGCGCCGAGTCCGCCTCGTCGTGCGGATAACGCAGCGAGTCGGTGAACCGCTCATCCAAGAGTTTGTACTTGCCGAGGACGACGTCGTCCTGCTGCCGAAGAAGTGGAAGAACCTGCCACCCGTCGGGGCCGGGGACGGATTCAGCCTTTGAGCACCCCGTACCGCGTAGGAAGCGTCACAGAACGTCGTACGGACCGGACCCCGCTTAGCCGGGGTTCGGCATGGCCACGTCGCTGAGTGGCACGCCGTGGGGTCTGCTGGTGCACGCTGTCGGCAGCGTGGCGCCCGGTGTTGGACGACGGTCAAGATAGACACTAAATCACCCCTACTCAGGGGGTAGCAAAAAAAGCCCAGGTCGTCGACCTGGGCTTTGCTCTCCCGCTTGGACTCGAACCAAGAAACCTCCGGATTATGGCTTGCCTCTAGTCCGAGCACTCTCAAATTCGTCACCACCCGCCGGGCGATCCCGCGTCCGGCGTGCTGCGGCGCCGGTCATTCCGACTTGCGCGGACGGCCTCCGCCCGCTCCTTGGCCGGGCCGGGTCGCTTCCCACAGTTCGATCTCGGCCCTGCGCTCGCGGGACCAGCCGGGCGTCCGGCCGATCACCACGTCAGGCTCGGGGAAGGGATGCGAGTCCGCGTAACGCGAGCGCCAAGTCGCGACAGCACGATGGCCGACGTCGAACCAGGTCCCGATTTCGACCATGTCGACGTAGCGGAAGGTCGTGCCCGGCGGTGCGGCCGGGCCGTCGGCGATCCTCCGCTCAGCGTGCTCCACGCCCGAAAGCTAGCAGGGAAGACCAGCTGGTGGCAGCATTCGGC
>DASZNR010000092.1:0-3467 GCA_035551175.1 Amycolatopsis sp.
CACCAGCTGGAACCGGTCCATGTGGTTGAGCACCAGCATGTCGAACGGTGTCGTCGTCGTGCCGTGCTCGGTGTAGCCGCGGACGTGCATGTCGTGGTGGTTGGTGCGGCGGTAGGCCAGGCGGTGGATCAGCCACGGGTAGCCGTGGTAGGCGAAGATCACCGGCCTGTCCGGGGTGAACAACGCGTCGAACTCGCGGTCGCCGAGCCCGTGCGGGTGCTCGGCTTCGGGCTGCAGCCGCATCAGGTCGACGACGTTCACCACCCGCACCGCCAGGTCCGGCAGTTCTTCCCGCAGGATCTTAGCCGCTGCGAGCACTTCCAGCGTCGGCGCGTCACCCGCGCACCCGAGCACGACGTCCGGCTCGCGGTCGGTGTGCGTGCTCGCCCACTCCCAGATGCTCACGCCCCGGGCGCAGTGCAGCGCGGCCTGCTCGGCATCCAGCCAGTTCGGCGAGTCGTTCTTGCCCGCCACGACGACGTTCACGTAGTCCCGGCTGCGCAGGCAGTGCGCCGACACCTCCAGCAGCGTGTTGGTGTCCGGCGGGAAATAGATCCGCACAACCTCGGAGCTCTTGTTCGCGATGTGGTCGACGAACCCGGGGTCCTGGTGGGAGAAGCCGTTGTGGTCCTGCCGCCACACGTGCGAGGTGAGCAGGTAGTTCAGCGACGCCACCGGGCGCCGCCACGGGATCTGGCGGTGCACCCGCAGCCACTTGATGTGCTGGTTCACCATCGAGTCCACGATGTGCACGAACGCCTCGTAGCAGTTGAACAGCCCGTGGCGGCCCGTCAGCAGGTAGCCCTCGAGCCAGCCCTGGCACAGGTGCTCGGACAGCACCTCCAGCACCCGGCCGTCGGGCGACAGGTGCTCGTCCACCGGCTCGACCGCCGCCTGCCACTCCTTGGCGGTGACGTCGTAGACCGCGTCGAGCCGGTTGGACGCCGTCTCGTCGGGGCCGAAGAGGCGGAAGTTCGCCCGGTCGGCGTTGAGCGTGAAGACGTCGCGCAGGAACCGGCCCAGCGCGCGGGTCGGTTCGGCCCCCGTCGCCCCCGGTGACGGGACGGCGACGGCGTGGGCCGCGGTGTCGGGCAGCGTGAGCGGGCGCAGGAGGATGCCGCCGTTGGCGTTCGGGTTCGCGCCCATCCGGCGCTCCCCCGCCGGGATCATCGCCGTGACGTCCGCGACCGGGCGGCCGTGGTCGTCGAACAGCTCCTCCGGACGGTAGGACCGCATCCACTCTTCCAGCTGGCGAAGGTGCTCCGGGTTGCGCCGGACCTCGGCGAGCGGCACCTGGTGCGCCCGCCAGGTGCCTTCCACCGGCAAGCCGTCCACAACGGACGGACCGGTCCAGCCCTTGGGGCTGCGCAGCACGATCATCGGCCACGCCGGCCGCTCGTGGCGGCGACGAATCACCTCGAGATCGGCGATCGCCGAATCCAACGCGGCAGCCATCGCCTGGTGCATCGTCTCCGGGTCACTGCCTTCGACGTAGATCGGCTCGTAGCCGTACCCGCGCAGCAACGCGTCGAGTTCGGCCGGGGCGATGCGGGACAGCACGGTCGGGTTGGCGATCTTGTAGCCGTTGAGGTGCAGGATCGGCAGCACCGCGCCGTCGCGGACCGGGTCGAGGAACTTGTTCGCGTGCCACGACGTCGCGAGTGGGCCGGTCTCGGCCTCGCCGTCGCCGATCACGCACGCGACCACGAGGCCCGGGTTGTCGAACGCCGCGCCGTACGCGTGGGCGAGCGAGTAACCGAGCTCGCCGCCTTCGTGGATCGAGCCCGGAACCTGCGGCGCCACGTGGCTGGGCACGCCACCGGGGAACGAGAACTGCTTGAACAGTTCCCGCATGCCGGCAGCGTCCCGCGTCACCTCGGGCCACGCCTCCGTGTAGCTGCCTTCGAGCCAGGTGTTGGCCAGCAACGCCGGACCGCCGTGGCCCGGGCCGGTGACGAACATGGCGTCCAGGTCGTGGGTCAGGATGGCCCGGTTGAGGTGGGCGTAGACGAAGTTGAGGCCGGGTGAGGTCCCCCAGTGCCCGAGCAGTCTCGGCTTGACGTGCTCGGGCCGCAGCTCCTCGCGCAGCAGCGGGTTCGCCATCAGGTAGATCTGGCCGGCCGAGAGGTAGTTCGCGGCCCGCCAGAGGGCGTCCACCTGCGCGAGCTCGGTGCGGCCCAGCACCGCCGGGCGAGCGTCGACGGCGGTCACTTCTTCCGCTCCGGGCGGACGACGAGCACCGGGCACTGGGCGTGCTGGACCAGCGCCTGGCTGGTCGAGCCGAGGAGCATCCCGGTGAAGCCGCCGCGACCGCGGCTGCCGACGACGACCAGCTGCGCGGTCTCGCTCGCCTCGAGCAGAGCGTGCCGTGGCCGGTCGCGGACCAGGAGGCGGCGGACCTCGACATCGGGGTACTTCTCCGGCCAGCCCGCCAGCCGCTCGGTCAGCAGCCGCTCCTCGCCCTCTTCCAGGGTCTCCGGCTGGGTGAGGATGCGGGCCGTGCCGCGCGTGTCCTCGTAGGTGATGTCGTTCCAGGCGTGCACCGCGACCAGCGGCACACCGCGCAGCGACGCCTCCTCGAACGCGACGGCGATCGCCTGCTCGCTGTTCGGGCTGCCGTCGACACCGACCACGACCGGTCCCGAATCCGGGAGCGTCGTGGTGCCCCGCCGACCGCGGATGACGGCGACCGGCCCGTGCGCGTGGCTCGCGACCGTGGCCGCGGTGCCACCGACCAGCATCTCGGCGAACCCGCCGGTCCCCGTCCGGCCGACCACGAGCATCCGGGCGTGCCGGGACTCCTCGATCAGCATCGGCACCGGCGGGTCGTTGGGCAGCTCGGTGGTGATCACCAGATCCTTGTCGATCGACGCGGCCAGGGTGCGGGCGTCGGCGATGGCGCGTTCGCCGTCGGCCTGGACCGCCTCGAACAGCGTGGCCGCGCCGATCCCGGTCATGCCCCCGCCGTAGTAGAGGCCGGCGACCTGCAGGCCGTGCACGATCCGGAGTTCGAGGTGACGCAGGGAGGCGATCTTCGCCGCCCACGCGACGGCGGCGGTCGAACCCGCCGAGCCGTCCACGCCGACGGTGATCCTCGGGTCGGTGGTGCTCATCGGTGCTGCTCCTCACCCGCGTAGGCGGTGTCGGCGGCGACGACGCCGGGCACGGCGAGCGCCAGCAGCTGCGCGACGTGCCGGTCGGTGTCGTCGTCGAACTGGTCGGTGATGTGGACGTAGCCGTCGCGGACGTCGATCTTCCAGCGGCCGCTGCCGCCGTAGATCTCCAGCCGGTGCTTGACGTCCCGGGCGATGTCGGTGTCTTCCCGCGCGAGCACGCGGACGATGTCGCCGCGGGTGACGATGCCGACGACGGCCGAGCCGTCGACGATCGGCATCGCCCGGATCCGGGCGTCCACCAGCGCCTGGCACAGCTCGGCGACGTCGGTGCCGGAGTCCATCGCGGTGGCG
>DASZNR010000093.1:0-22887 GCA_035551175.1 Amycolatopsis sp.
GTTCTAACCGGCAGCGCCACTCACGAGTAGTTCTCAGGCGACGTCGAACGTGTCGGGGTCCGGACCGGTGCGCAGGCCGCGGTCGAGCGACGACAGGGCGGCCACGTCGGCGTCGGTGAGAGTGAAGCCGAAGAGGTCGAAGTTCTCGGCGACGCGCGAGGGCGTGACGGACTTCGGGATCACCACGTTGCCGAGCTGCAGGTGCCAGCGCAGCACGACCTGGGCGGGCGTGCGACCGAGGCGTTCGGCCACCGCGGTCACGGCGGGTTCGCTCAGCAGATCGCCGCCCTTGGCGAGGGGGCTCCACGCTTCCGTGGCGATGCCGTGTTCCGCGTCGAAAGCCCGAAGCGCTTCCTGCACGAGGTACGGGTGCAGCTCGATCTGGTTGACGGCCGGTACCACGGTGCCCTCGTCGAACACGCGGCGCAGGTGTGCCGGCTGGAAATTGGAGACGCCGATGGCGCGCACGCGGCCGTCGGCGTACAGCTTCTCCAGCGCCCGCCACGAATCGATGTACTTGTCACGGGCGGGCAGCGGCCAGTGGATCAGGTACAGGTCGAGCTGCTCGAGCCCCAAAGCGGCGACACTGGCGTCGAAGGCGCGCAGCGTTTCGTCGTAACCCTGGTCGGAGTTCCACAGCTTGGTGGTGATGAACAGCTCGTCGCGCGCGATGCCGGATTCGGCGAGTGCCTCGCCGACGGCCGCTTCGTTGCCGTAGGCCGTCGCGGTGTCGATGCTGCGGTAGCCGGCGTCGAGCGCGGTCTTGACCGCGGCTTTCGTCTCGGGCGGCGGCACCTGGAACACGCCGAAACCGAGCTGTGGCATTTCGACGCCGTTGTTCAGCTTCAGCACGGGAACGCTGGTCAACTCAAGAAATCCTTCCGTGGACGGTCGGAATTGGCGAGCTCGCTGCCTTCGCGGGTACAGTGTCCTCCGACGGTTACGAGCGTCAGCAATACTTGCATACGCGGCTAATTCTACACGCTCCGTGGAGCGCCACTCGCGATCGCGAGCGGAGTCGCGAGAAGGAGTGAACCCGTGTCGGTAGCCGACGACTCCATGGAGGCCCGTGCACAGGGCTGGCGCACTCTGGCGGCTCTGCATGCGCGGATCGAGGACCGGTTGCAGCGCGAGCTGGAACGTGACCACAAACTGTCCGTGAGCGAGTACACCGTCCTCGACGTCCTCGCCCGCCAGGACGGATTTCACCTGCGGATGAACCAGCTCGCGACCGCCGTGGTGCTGAGCCAGTCGGCGACCACGCGCCTGGTGACCCGACTCGAAGAACGCGGCCTCCTCGCGCGCTACCTCTGCGCGACGGACCGGCGCGGCATCTACACCGAGCTCACCGTCGCCGGCCGTGGCCTGCTCGACGAGGCTCGCCCGACGCACGATGCCGCGCTCTCGGCCGTACTTGCCGAGGCGGAGGGGTTGCCGGAGCTGGCACCGCTCGTCGCAGCGCTGGGGTCGCTCGCGTTCGTGTCCACTAGGGAGTGAGCCGGTGGAGGTCGCGGGGGAACAGCGTCGTACCGCGCACGTTGGACACACCCATGACCTGCGCGACCCAACGCTCGAGCCCGATCGCGAACCCACCGTGGGGTGGCATCCCGTGGGCGAACGCGTCGAGGTAACCGCGGTAGTGCCGGGCTTCGGCACCGAGGACGCGGAGGTAGTCGGCGTGGTGGTGCAGCCGCTGGCCGCCCGTGACAAGCTCAAGTCCGCGGAACAGCAGGTCGAAACTCCGTGACTTCGCAGGGTTGTCCGGGGTGGGGTGGGTGTAGAACGGGCGTTTCGCCATGGGGTAGCCGGTGACGAAGAGGAATTCCGACCCGTGGTGGGTTCGCGCCCACTCGCCGAGCCGGCGCTCGTCGTCAGGGGCGAGGTCGGGTTCGTCCTTACCCAGCAACGTTTGCGCCTGCGCGAAGTCGATGCTGGGTATTTCTTCGGGTGGCCCTTCGGCTCCCGCGGTGTGGGCCATTTCCGCGACGACGTCGCGCAGCAGCGCCATCACGTCGCGGTGGTCCTCGATGAACCCCAGCTCTGCGTCGAGACTCGTGTACTGCGCCAGATGCCGCCCCGTGGCGTGCGGCTCGGCGCGGAACACCGGACCCACCTCGTACACGCGCTCGAAAACACCCACCAGCATTTGTTTGTACAACTGCGGCGATTGCGCCAGATACGCGGGACGGCCGAAGTAGTCGAGCCGGAACACCTCGGCCCCGGACTCGGTCTTGGCCGCGACGATCTTGGGCGTGTGGACTTCGGTGAACCCGCGGTCCTGCAGCACTCGCCGGAACGCGCCAACACTGGCGGCCGCGATTTCGTGGCGCCGCTTGAGAACCGGGTGCCTCAGGGCGACGGCGGCGTTGTCCAGGACGGTCGGGAGCGTGGCCGGGAGTGTGGGCCGGTAAAGATCGAACGGCGGCGGTTGGCTCGGTTCGGCGAGAACCCGGACGGCGGGTGCCACGACCTCGACCCCTTGTGGCGCTTGCGGATTGGCGACGACTTCGCCGGTGACCTCGACGACGGTCTCTTCGGCGAGCCGGTGCACTTCGGCTGCCGGCGCGACCACGACCTGAGCGGTTCCGGACCGGTCCCTGATCACCAGGAACGTCACCGACTTCAACGCCCGCCGCCGGTGCAACCAGCCGCAGAGGCGGACGCGGGAGCCGACGTGGTGGGCCAGGTCGGTGGTGAGTGTGCGTGAAAGCATCGGTTCTCCGTTGGAGCAGGTGAACCCTTGGGGTGCGGGCGAGAAGGGTGCTCGCGGTACCACCGCACCTTCACCGCTCCCGAACGGGAGCGGCCTCGGAGGGCCCGGTGACGGGGGCCGGCCGGCGGGGCATTTCCTCCCCGCACTCGGGAGAGTCTTCGCGCGGGGGTGCGGCGCCGCCTCTCAGCGATGGCGGCTCTCTGTGGGCGCGGGCCCCCGGGCTACTTGGCTCCGTCTGCGTGTTGCGGAACAGACTACGGCCGCGGCTGGTCAGCTGTCGTGCGAATTTGCGGTGCAACGAATCATTCATGGTCGTGCCTGCCGCCGACCTGCTCGGGCCGGTGGCAGGCGTACGGCTGATGTCAGAGCCGTGTCAGCCGGGTGTCAGTGCGGTCCGCGATGGTGGTGCGGTAACCACCATGAAGGGATTTTCCGATGACTCAGCCGGTTTCCGTTCCGCAGGGCCTGCCCATGGAGCGCACGGCGGGACCGTTCGATCCGCCGCGGGAGATCACCGCGTTGCGCGAGGTACGGCCAGTCAGCCCGCTGGCCTTTCCCGACGGCCACCAGGGCTGGCTCGTCACGGGCTACGACGCGGCCCGCCAGATGCTGGCCGACCCGCGGTTCAGCTCGCGGCAGGACCTCGGCGTCGTTCACGTGCCGTTCGAGACGCCGGGGATGCCGGTGCCGACCGAGCCGTCGCCGCCGATGCCCGGCGTGTTCATCGCGATGGACCCGCCGGACCACACGCGGATGCGGCGCAAGCTGACCGGCGCGTTCACGGTGAAGCGGATGAAGCAGCTGGAGGAACGCATCGGTGAGATCGCCGAGGCGCAGCTCGACCACCTGGCGACGTTGACGCCGCCGGTGGAGCTGGTGCGGGAGTTCGCGTTGCCGGTGCCGTCGCTGGTGATCTGCGAGCTGCTCGGCGTGCCTTATGAAGATCGCGCGGGATTTCAGGCGGACTCGGCGCAGTTCCTGGTGAAGGATCAGACTCTGGACGAGAAGATGGGCGCGCTGGGCAGGTTGATGGGGTACCTGGGCGAGCTCGTCACCCGCAAACGCGCCGAACCGGCTGACGACATCCTGTCCGACCTGGCGCGCCACGACGACCTCTCCGTCGAGGAACTCACGGGTGCTGCGTTCCTGCTGTTGCTCGCCGGCCACGAGACGACCGCGAACATGCTGGCGCTGGGGACCTTCGCGCTCCTGGAACACCCTGCCCAGCTGGCCGAGCTGCGCGCCGATCCGGAGCTCATGCCGGGCGCCGTCGAGGAGCTGATGCGGTACCTGTCGGTGGTCGACATCAACTATCGCTACGCCACGGAAGACCTCACGCTCGGCGGCGAGCTGATTCCCGCGGGCTCCACGGTCGTCGTGTCCACGCTGGCCGCCAACCGCGATCCGCTGCGCTTCCAAAACCCCGACGACCTCGACCTGCACCGCAACGCTCGCGGCCAGCTGGCGTTCGGCCACGGCGTGCACCAATGCCTCGGCCAGCAACTTGCCCGCCTCGAGATGCGCGCGGGCTTCGCGGGCCTCCTGCGCCGCTTCCCGAGGCTGCGCCTCGCCGTCCCCGCCGCCGACGTGCCGTTGCGCACCGACATGAACATCTACGGCGTGCACCGCCTGCCGGTCACCTGGTGACGGCCGCTCACATGAGGCGGTTTCCGACCATGATGACACCGACCACCAGCGCCAGCGCGGAAAGCACGAGACCCACGATGGCCATCGCCTTCATCCGTCGCCCCATGGCACCCACGATCCCCAACGCGAGCCCTGCCACGCCGAAGGGGAACGCGATCCACGAGCGCACGTGATCGAGCGGAAGCGGCAGGAACGGAACCACCACACCGAGCACGCCGCACACGAGCGCCAGAACGGCAGGAGCGACGTTCTCTTCCTTCGCGGGTGCGGCCCACTGGGGGTGTTGCGGCGGCACGGGGGTACCGAACCGCTGGGGTGGGGCGGTGTCGCCTGGGGCGGGGGCGCCGGCCTGCTGCTGGGCGATGCCCGGCAGCAGCGGCGAAGCGGTCCCGGCGCCCGCTGCCCCGTCCGTGACCGGCTGCGGGGATCCGGCGGCCGCACCCCACGCCTGCTCTCCTCCGGCGAGCCGCCCCGCCGCGGTCGCCCCAGAGGGCTGCTGCCCCGGCGTGAAGCGCAGCACGGGGCCCTCCGGCATCGGCGGAATGCCCCCGCCGCTGGGCTCCGGTGCCGCCGGGCTCTGCTGCGGACCGTCGGTCATGGCGGGGACTCCTCGTTGGCTGAACCAGCTGGGCCCGAATACGATAATCGCTCACTTCGGGCGCTGCCCAGCGAACACCTCATGAAACCGCGGTCCCGCGCGCGGCGACGGCACCGTGCGGGCCCGCTTCCGCCGCACCCCGGTTCCAATGAGCCCCGACGAGCCCCGTGTGCTCGGCATAGGACCGGCCGGTGCGCTCGCGGCGTTGGCCGAGATCCTGGCGGCGGTGGTTCTGAAGGGTGCGCTGCGCGCACCGCACCGGCGCAGAACTCGTCGGCGCGCCCGCGGCGTCGGCCGAGGCCCCGGCGGCGGTGGCTGAAGGGTGCGCTGCGCACCCTTCATCACCGCACCGTCAACTACCAGCCGAGCCGCCCCGACGACAGAAACCTCACCCGCGAACCCCCAGCAAGTGCTCCAGCGCCAACTGGTTCAACCGCGTGAAGTGATATCCCCTCTTCCCGGCCTCTTCGACGTCGAATTCCTCCGCCGCCAGATCGTCCAAAGTCTCACCCGGCTCAAGCGTCGGTACCGAAATCTCCGGCACCCGCGCCGCTGCCAACGCTTCCGCCACAACCGGATCCGCCCTGAACGCGGCTGCCTTCGCCTTCAGAATCAAATACATCCGCATGTTCGCCGCAGCCGAAACCCAGACGTCCGAGGGGTCCTCCGTCCGCAACGGCTTGTAGTCGAAATGACGCGGACCCTCGTACCCCGCGGATTCCAGCAGGTTCACCAGAAAGAACGCCGACGTCAGGTCGCCGTGGCCGAAGATCAGGTCCTGGTCGAACTTCGGCCCGTGCTGGCCGTTGAGGTCGAGGTGGAAGAGCTTGCCCTGCCACAGTGCCTGCGAGATGCCGTGCACGAAGTTCAGGCCGGCCATCTGTTCGTGGCCCACCTCGGGGTTCAGCCCGAACAGCTCGGAACGTTCGAGGCGGGAGATGAAGCCCAGCGCGTGACCGATGGTGGGGAGGAGGATGTCGCCGCGGGGCTCGTTGGGTTTGGGCTCCAGTGCGAATCGGATGTCGTAGCCCTGCCCGACGGCGTAGTCCGCGATGAGGTCCAGGCCTTCCTTGTACCGGTCCAGCGCGCCGCGTACGTCCTTCGCCGCGTCGGATTCGGCGCCTTCGCGCCCGCCCCACAGAACGTAGGTCTGAGCGCCCAGCTCGACGGCCAGGTCGAGGTTGCGGCGGACCTTCGTGAGGGCGTAGCGGCGAACGTCGCGGTCGTTGCTGGTGAGGGCGCCGTCCTTGAACACCGGGTGGGTGAACAGGTTGGTGGTGGCCATGGGGACTTTCATGCCCGTCGCCTCGAGGGCGGCCTTGAATTTCTTGATCGCCGCTTCCCGGTCGGGTTCCGTGGCGAGGAGGTCGTCGTCGTGGAACGTCACGCCGTAGGCGCCCAGCTCGGCCAGGCGGTGGACGCTCTCCACCGGGTCCAGCGCGGGCCGGGTCGCGACCCCGAACGGGTCGGCGGCCGGCCAGCCCACGGTCCAGAGACCGAACGTGAACTTGTCGTCCGGAGTGGGTGCGAAGTCGATCATGACGGTCCCTTCAATTAGTTCACGTTATAGACTAAATATGCGCCGCGGCGGGCCGCCCGTCAAGTACGGTGCGCGAAGGAGGTGCGGGATGACGCAGGCGGTGCGGCACGACTCGATGCGCGCGCGCAACCTCGAACTAGTGCTCGGAGAAACCGCCCGGCGCGGCCCGCTCACGCGCGCGGCGCTCGCGGAGCTCACCGGGCTGACCAAGTCCACGGTGTCCAAACTGGTCGGTGACCTGCTCGACGCCGGCTTTCTCACCGAGACGGGACCCACGCGCGCCGGAGAACGCGGCAGGCCGGGCGTCGAGGTCGTGCTCTCCGGTGGACGCGTGGCGGCACTGGGACTGGAGGTGAACGTCGACTACCTGGCCGTCTGCCTGCTCGACCTCACCAGCACGGTCCGCTTCGCCGAACGCCACGAGTGCGACAACCGCGCGTCCGACCCGGCTGAAGTGCTGGGAGAGCTGCAAAAGCTCGCCCACCGCGCGCTCGGCGAGGCTCACGACCTCACCGTGGCCGGCGCCGTGCTGGCGGTGTCCGGCCCGGTCGGCGACGGCGTGGTCTTCAGCGCCCCCAACCTCGGCTGGCGTGATGTCCGCGCGGCCGACCTGCTGCGCCTGCCTGTGCCCGTCTCGCTCGACAACGAAGCCAACCTCGGCGCACTGGGCGAACGGTGGTTCGGCGCCGGCCCCGCGGACTTTCTCTTCGTTTCCGGCGAAGTCGGCATCGGGGCCGGGCTTGTGGTGGACTCCGCACTGTTTCGTGGCGCGCGTGGGCTCGCGGGCGAACTCGGCCACGTCGTCGTCTCGCCGACGGGCCCGCGCTGCCGCTGCGGCGCGACCGGCTGCCTCGAAACGTATGCGGGCCAGGAAGCGCTGCTCGCCGCGGCGAGTGTGCCGACGGTCGCCGCGCTGCTCACCGCACTCGACGCCCGCGACGCCACCGCCACCGCGGCGCTGGCGGCGGCCGGTGAGGCACTCGGCCTCGCCCTCACGAGCGCCGTCAACGTGCTCGATTTCGACCACATCGTGCTCGGCGGAATTTTCGGGCCGCTCTTCCCGTGGCTGGGGCCTGCGGCGCAGCGGGTGCTCGCCGCGCGCCTGTCCCGGCTCCGTGGCTCGGTACCGGTGCTGGCACCGTCCACTGTAGGCGGTGACGCGGCGACGCTGGGTGCCGCCGGTCGGACGATCCACCGCGTGCTCGCCAACCCCGGCCCTTACCTCGGCCGGATCTGACCACGGGTTTACCCCCGGAGAACACTGCGAGCGGGGCAGGCCGCAGCTTCCCGCTGACCCACCCCGCTCGCTCACGAGTGGCAACCGAGGGAGTCGAACCCTGCGCGGCTTGTGAAGGCGGCGCCCCTGACCGGCCCTGACCCTTCGGCGGGCGACGGCTGCCGATCTGTATGACGCCAGGGCGCGGCCACCTATTCCCGGCTCGTAGGCTGGCCCGATGGACGATCTGCTCCTGCGCCGGGTCCGCGTCGGCCTCGAAGGTCCCCTCGCCGACGTCCGGGTCAACGACGGTCGCGTGTCCGCGATCGAGGAGCCGGGCGCCGGATCCGGCTTCGCCGCACGAGTGCTCGACGGCCACGGCGGGACGCTGCTGCCCGGGCTCGTCGACGCCCACGTGCACGCCGAGCAGTGGGCCGCCTTCCGCCGCCGCATCCCGTTGGGCGACGCGCGGTCGGCCACCGAGGCCGTGGAGCTGCTACTGCAACGGCTGCTCACCGGGCCCGCCACCGATCTCGTGGTGGGCGCCGGGTTCCGCGACGCGTTGTGGCCCGACGTGCCGCACAAGGACCTCCTGCAACGCGCGCTTCCGGGCCGCGCGGTCGCGTTGTTCAGCGCCGACTTGCACACGTTGTGGCTGAGCCCCGCCGCGCTCAAGCTGATCGGCCGCGACCACCCGACGGGCGTGCTGCTGGAAAACGACTGCATGAGCGCCACCGCCGAACTCCCCGCGGCACCCGAGGACGTCGCCGACCGGTGGGTCGCCGACGCGCTCGCCGCCGCCGCCTCCCGCGGCGTCACCGGCATCGTCGACTACGAATACGCCGACACCGTCGCGGACTGGACCCGGCGCGCCACCCCGGCCACGCGCGTGGCGTGCGTGATTTCCCGGCCGCTGCTGGACACCGCGATCTCCCGTGGCCACCGCACCGGTGACGTGCTGCCCGGCAGCGACGGGTTGCTGACGGTCGGCCCGTTCAAGCTCTTCGTGGACGGTTCCCTCAACACCCGTACCGCCTATTGCCACGACCCCTACCCTGAGTCGGATTCCGCGGGCTCGCTGGAACTTCCGCCCGGTGAGCTGCTGCCGCTGCTGCGCCGCGCGGCGGCACACGGCCTCGTGCCCGCCGTTCACGCCATCGGTGACAAGGCCAACACCATCGCGCTCGACGCGTTCGCCGAAGCCGGATGTGCCGGCCGCATCGAGCACGCCCAGCTGCTGGCGCCAGAGGACGTACCGCGGTTCGCCGCGCTCGGCCTCGTCGCGAGCGTGCAGCCCGCGCACCAGCCCGACGACCGCGACGTCGCCGACCGTCATTGGGCCGGCCGGACCGCGCGCGCCTTTCCCTACCGCGCACTGCTGGATTCGGGCGCACGCCTCGAATTCGGCTCCGACGCCCCCGTCGCGCCGCTCGACCCGTGGGACGGGATCGCCGCCGCGGTCGCCCGCACCGACGACGACCGGCCGGCGTGGCACCCCGAACAGGCGATCCCGCTGGCGGCTGCTCTCGCCGCGGCCTCGGGTGGTCGTCGCGGGATCGCGGTCGGCGACGTGGCCGACCTGATGATCACGGCGGCCGATCCGACCGGGCTCGCGCCGGCGCAGCTGCGGGACATGCCCGTCAGCGCGACGATTCTGGCCGGCAA
This sequence comes from Amycolatopsis sp., assembly GCA_035551175.1. Taxonomy (GTDB): domain Bacteria; phylum Actinomycetota; class Actinomycetes; order Mycobacteriales; family Pseudonocardiaceae; genus Amycolatopsis. Next base: position 9,380 of record DASZNR010000093.1, read on the forward strand.
GCCCACGCACCTGGCCTGACTCGTGAGTAGCGCGGCCGGGCGACCCTCCTCCCAGGACTCGTGAGTGTTCCGGCCGGTTCTAACCAGGTTCTAACCGGCCGCACCACTCACGAGTCCGGACCGCCCCCCGGCCTACGCGGCGAGGGCGGCGACCGTGTGGGAATCCTTGTCCGGTCTGATCAGGAAGCCGGCAATGGCCGAGCCGACGAGGATGACGACGCCCGCGGCCAGGAACCCGCGCCCGTAGCCGGCCGCGAGGGTGGCGCCGGAGTCGACGAAGGTGCCGAGAACGATCGGGGCGACGATCCCGCCAAGGCTGTGGACGGCGACGACGGCCCCCAGCACGGTTCCGCGCTGCTTGCCAGGAACGACGTCGGACAGGCCGGCCATTGCGACGCCCCACACGGCCGTCGTGAGGGAGAACGCGAGCGTGATCAGGATCATCTGGCCGATCCCACGGTGCAGCAGGGTGAAGCCGATCATCGTGGCGCCGGTGGCGCAGAACAGCAGGCTGGGCACGATGCCGCGCGTCAGCGTGGTGCTGATCCTGCGGACCGTCATCCGCCCCGACAGCCAGCCGCACAGCACGGAAAGCACGGCACCCGACGCGTAGGGCAGCGTCACGAGCCAGCCGGCTTCGCCGGGGGAGTAGCCGATGCCTTCGCGCAGGTACAGCGGCAGCCACGTCACCTTCAGCGAAACGCTCCAATAGCCGCAGAACAGCAGCAAGGCGATGCCCCACAACGTCGGCCGGCGCAGCAGCTTCGACCACGCGACCCGGTCCGGGAGCACGGCACCGGTGGCGGTGTCGCTCTCCCGGGTGGTCGCGCTCGACACCGGACCTGTCCTGCCGACGGCCAGCCACGCCGCGACGACCAGTGCGCCGGCGACGATCAGCACCAGAAACGCGTGGTGCCAGTCGTACGTCGTGATCACCCAGGTCAGCACGGGCGAGGCGAGCAGCGGGCCGAGCGCGACGCCGGTGAAGATCAGCGAACTGGGCAGCGCCCGCCGTTTGGGCGTGAACCAGCTGTGCACCACGTGTGCGGCGACGGCCGAAGCGGGACCTTCCGCAAGGCCCAGCAGGACCCGCGATCCGATGAGGACGGTGAACCCGACCGAACCGGCGAGGGGCACCATGCTCAGACACCACAGCGCACCCAGCCCGCCGACCAGCCAGCGAGCCCCGATCTTGTCCGACAGCCCCGTGAACACGATCGCGCCGACGGCGAACAGCCAGTAGAAGCTGCTCTGCACCAGTCCGAACTGTTCGTTGGACAACCCGAGATCGGCTTTGATGTCGACGCCGGCGAGGCCGACCGCGGCCTTGTCGGCGTAGTTCACGATCATGAATGCCAGCAGCAGCAAGGTGACTGTCCACCCGCGCCGCCGGATGGTGGAAGTGTCCACTCCGGACAGTGGATCCCGGACGGTGCGCAAGCTGTTTCCGAACATCGTGACTCCTCGACCGGTCGACGGCGGGCTAGGCGAACCGCAGGCGGGTACCGGCGTCGCGCTCGGCGGCACGGTGCAGGATGGCGTGGCCCAGTGCGATGTCCGAAAGGGACAGTCCGCGATGCCAGAACAGGTTCGTCTCGGAGTCGTGCTCGCGGCTCGGTTTGCTCCCGGTCACGAGCTCACACAGCTCACCGTGCAACGTGTCCTCTGTGAGCAACCCGGCCTCGACGTGCTCGCGCAGTGACCCGAACTTGCCCGTGCGGCACTGACCCCAGTCGTCGACGACGATCTTGTCCATGATCCCGGTGAGGGACAGCTCGACGGCACTCATGGTGCCGTAGGGGACCACGAGTGCGCCGGGTTTGATCCACTCCGTCTTGAGCAACGGCTCGGGCCGGGGCAGGCGCGACGCCTCCACGACGATGTCCGCGTCGCGCACACAGGATTCCCAGTCTTCGGTCACGACCACGTCGACGTCGAGGTCGCGCCGCAGCCGTTCGGCGAACGCGGTGCGGCTTTCGGGGCGCCGCGAGTGCACGCGGACCTCGTCGAGGTCGAACGTTTCCGCGATCAGGCGCACGTTCCAGTACGACGTCCCGGGTGCCCCGATGTTCGCGAGGACCTTCGCGTCTTTGCGGGCCAGGTGCCGGGCACCGAGCGCGGTGACGGCGCCGGTGCGCATTTCGGTGATCGCAGTGGCGGAGAGAATGGCGACGGGTCGCCCGGTCGCGGGGTCGAACAGGTTCAGCAGCGCCATTTCCGAGGGTAGGCCGTGGCGGTAGTTGTCGACGAAATCACCGACCACCTTGACCCCGGCGAGTTTCATCGGGCCGACGTAGCCGCGCAGCACGTTGAAGTGCCCGTTGAACTGCTCACCGGGTTCGAGGTGGACCCTCGGTTCGATGACGGTCTCCCCATCACCCTGCGCTCTCAGCCCGGCTTCGACGGCGTCGAGGATCTCGGTGCTCGTGAGGGCGAGTTCGTCGATGTCGCCGCCGTTGAGGAAGGTGAAGTAGAGGGGGTCCATCTGTCCTCCGTCGCTCCAATGCGAATGCGTGCTGACTCTTCCTCGTGCACACAGACCGGAAAAGACGTACGGAGGGGTTTTGGTCTGGGATCCCAGACTCGATCACAGCTCCCTGATGTTCACCAGTGATCGCACCGTGAGCCGCCGGCGCTCTTCGTTGCGCCGCAATCCGTCCACGATCACTGCGACCCCGACCCACGTCGCCTCGGCGTCGGCCACCAGGCCCTGAACGCAGCGCGCCTGGCTGCCGGTTTCGATCCAGTCGTCGACGAGCAGCACCCGATCCCCCGACCCGACGAGCCTCCGCCGGAAACCCAGCGTCAGGTGGCGATCCTGGTAGTCCGGCGAAGAGGTCCGCGTGCGCCACGCGTCGGAATCGAACACCGGCCCGTGGTTCTTCCGCACTTCCACGAACCCGACCCCCAGTGCCAGGGCCACCAGCGGCCCCAGCAGGGACCCGCGCGACTCCGGCCCGAGCACCACCGTGGGCTCCGCGTCGGCGAACAACCCCGCCAACGCCGGCCCCAGCTCCCTCAATATTTCGGGCGTGCGCCACCACCCCGCCGGGTCGGGATACCGCGCGTCATCACTGCGGTCTCCCAACACGACGGTGGCTTCACGGATCCGAGCCGCCATGGTGGTCATGCTTCCATGGTCGCGGTGGGGGCAAGCGGATTACGACGCCCGCGCGGGGGCTCGGGCAGCCGAAATTGGCGTTGACGAACGGTTTTGAGGAACGACGCTGAGGAACGGCTGGAGGCGGCGCTGCTGAGCGAGGCCACGCCGCGACGATGGCCGAGGTGGCCAGGCCACCGAGATGTTCACGACGCTCGTGACCACATGGGTGGCCCGGCTACTTCAACGGCCGGCTCAGCTGAACGTGAACCGGCCGTCGGACAGCGAGAGCCGGACGTCGAAGGCACCTTCGTTGATCTGCCACGGCAGGAGCTTGTACTTGCGGATCCCCTTGGCGTGGAACGGGTCCGCGTCGGCCACGGACTGGGCTTCGGCGAGGGAGCCCGCCTGGATCACCAGCAGGCCCGAGCCCGAGTAGTGGTAGTCGTCGTCGAGGACGGGGCCGGCGAAGAGCAGGGAGCCGGCCCGTTCGGTTTCGCCGAGCCAGGCCTTGTGTTCGGCGAGGTGGGGGCGCATTTCCTCGGCTGACATGTGCACGGGTTCGGTGAAGCAGAGGAAGACGACTTTCTGTGCGCCGGAGTGGCGTTCATCGGGGCGTGCGCGGTCGGTGTCCACGGGGGTCCTGCCTTTCTCTCGGGAACGCCACGAAACCCCGTGACGACGCGGAGCGTCAATCGGGGCCGGCGGCGCCCGGCGCGCGGATATCACACGTTCACGTGATGCCCGGCCAAGTGGGTGCGGGGCACGCTCGGTGCACTCCACCGACGCAGCGAACCCCGGAGGCATCCGTGATCACTTCAGCCGTGCCCGCCGCAGAAGCCCTCGCCTTCCGCGCGACGATGTCCCGCCTGCCGTCGGGCGTCTCGGTGATCACCACGCGCGCCGGCGGCGTGCCGGTCGGGATGACGGCCAGTTCGGTGACGGCGTTGTCGCTCGACCCCGTCCAGCTGCTCGTGTGCGTCGCCAATCATTTGTTCACGCGCAAGGCGATCGCGGAGCACGGCACGTTCGGGGTCAACGTCCTCGGGGAAGGCTCGCAGGAGCTGGCGAAGAAGTTCGCGGCCAAAGGCGACCGGTTCGCCGGCGTCGACTACGAGGACCACCACGGCGTGCCGATGCTGCGCGAGGCGATCGCCGGCATCGTGTGCGAGGTCGACACCGAGCTGCCGGGTGGCGACCACACGATCTTCGTCGGCAACGCGCGCAAGTTCGACCACGACACGGAAGGCAGGCCGTTGCTGCATTTCCGCGGTGAGTTCGGCCGGATCGCGTGAACGATGTCGCGAGCAGCGTTGCTCGAACGGCTCCGCGCGCGGCCCATCGCCCTCATCAGCGGGCCCGCGGGCGCCGGCAAGACGGTGCTCGCCGGTGCTTGGCTGGCGGGCGAGCCGGACGCGCGGCTGCTGCGGCTTTCGCGTTTCCACAACACGACCGCGGCGCTGAGCCGCGCGATCCTCACCGCGGTTGCCGCGCCCGAGCCCGAGGACGACGCATGGTGGCCCGACCACCTGTCGCGCTTCGCCCGCGGCCTGCTCGTCCTCGACGGTGCCGAGGTCATCACCGACCCACAGGCTCGGCTATTCCTGCGTGACCTCGTCGAGTTCCGCCCGCCAGGGCTCCGGCTCGGGGTGACGACGCGGGAGGCCGGGCCCGACTGGCTCGCGCGGCGCCGCGCCTGCGGTGACGTCACCACGATCACCGCCGCCGACCTCCGGCTGCCGCACGGTGACCCAGAGCCGGCGGGGCTGGCCGTGGCGGTGGATCTGTACACCCGGCTCGGTGCCGCGCAGGCACGGGAGGCGATCGGCGCGTACCTGCGGACCGAGGTGCTTGCGCGCGTGACCACGGAGGTGCGGTATCTGCTGCTCGCCGCTTCGGTGACCGATGGCGTCGACCCGGCGCTGGCGATCCACCTCACGGGCAATCCCGCCGCGGGACGGCTGCTGGCGCGGTTCGCCGACAGCACACAGTTCGCCACCGTCGGCGACGACCACGTGGTCCGCCTGCACCCCCTGCTGGCCCGGACGTTGGCCGACGAACTCGCCACCGACCACGACACGACTCTGCGCCGCCGCCACGCCGGCTGGCTCGCGGACCGCGGCCGGCTCGACGAATCGACCGGCATTCACGTCGAACTCGCAGATGTGGCCACCGCGGAGGCAGAGTTGATGGCCCGGTGGCAGCGCGCTGTGCTCTCCGGCCACGCCGAGATCGTCCTCGACGCGCTCGCCCGCCTCCCCCCGCGGGCCACCGATGCGCGCCTGGCCGTCGTCGCCGCGATGGCGCACCTCTCGCACGGCAACTTGCGCGAATGGCGCCGGTGGCTGGACGTCGCCGAAGCGACCGGCCCCGACGTCGAACTCGAGCCGGGCCTGACGGTCGGCATGGCCGCGGCGATCGCCCGCAACTTCGCCGCCGCCCTCACCACCGGCCCGCCGGTGCCCACTGTGGACGGTCGTGGCCTGTGGTCCGCGATCTCCGAAGTGGCGACCGGACTGCGTCTGCTGTGGACGGACGACCTCGCCGGCGCGGCCGTTCGCCTTCACCGCGCCGAAACGGCTTCGCGTGCCGCCGGCGATCAGCTCGCCCTCGCCCACGCGCTGTCCGGCCTGGCGCTGTCGTCCACCGGCGCCGATGCCGAACTGTTCGCCACTGAAGCCCTCGCCATCGAGCTGCCGACCCGCTGCCGCTGGGTGGTCGCCAATGCCCACCTGGCGCTCGCCGGCGTCCACCTTTCCGCCGGCGACCGCGCCGCCGCGCGCGCAGCCGCCGCCGAAGCTCTCGCCACCCTCGACGGGGCCGCGCCCGACCTTGAACCCCGCACGCGCAGCCGCGCGCTCGAGGTGCTCCGCGACCTCGCCCCGACCCGCTCCGAAGGCCTCTCCTCCCGCGAACGCCGCGTCCTGCGCGCTCTCTGCGGCTCACTGACGTTGCGCGAAATCGCCGACGAACTGTTCGTGTCCCACAACACCGTCAAGAGCCAGGTCAGCTCGATCTACCGGAAACTCGGCGTCCAGGACCGCGCCGCGGCTGTCGCGGCGGCGCGGTCGGGAAAGGGCTAGGGACACCCGACGGACGAGCGTGAGGTCGCAACCGCCGAACGTGGCTGTCGAGATCGGTTGTGGCGCGGGAGCGCTCAATACGCGCGCGGCGTTGCCTGAGCCGCCGCGCGCGGTGCCGCGAGCCCCGCCCACCCACTGTCGGATTTCGTCACAAGCCAGGGGCAGCGAACCCGTTCCCGTCGCCAGCGCACTGCCGCGGGGCCGGACAGCGGCATCCACCCGCAGTCCGGCCCCGGTGGCGGCTCACACCGCCGCGGCGCTGTCCTGCCGGCGCGCGTACTCGGCCTGGTGCAGATACTCGGTCTCCTCCGAGGTGTCTTCGGCGGCGATTCCGCAGATTTCGCGCGCGTAGTCGGCGATCGGGCCGGCGGCGGACATCTCGGCGCGTTTCATGGTGAGGGTGCGGATGGCGAGCAGCGGGGTGCCGTTGAAGTTCTCGAAGGTCGCCATGCGGGAGCCCCAGTCGGATTGGAAGAAGTCGCGGATGATGCGGCTGATCTTGAGGCGGTCGTGGGGACGGCCGATCGGGCCGGTGTGGAGCGCTTCGAGCCACGGGCGCAGTTCGGGTTGCCGCCACTGGCCCTCGCTGGGGAACACGAGGGCGGCTCGGCCGGCGATGTCGACGAGTTCGGCGCTGAGGCGGGCGATGTTCTCCAGGTAGTAGGCGCGTCCGAAGTCGAACATGAGCACGTTGGGTTTGTAGGTGCCGCCCGGGGTGAGGAAGCCCTCGTCCTCGCAGCCGACCACGTGGGCCTTGAGCGTCTGGTGGAACCCGGCGAACTGCGCGACCCGAGCCATCACCGGTGGCAGCGCGCTGGTGCCCGTGTGCTCGGTGATGAGCAGCGCCAGACCGAGCATCAGTTCCGCCCGCACCATTTCGCGGACCAGGCCCGTGTAGTGGACCCAGTCGAACACCCGCTGCGGGTAGAACGACGCGTGGTTCGGGTTGCCGAGGTGGAACACGCGGTTCCACGGGATGAACACGTCTTCGAAGATGATGGTCGTGTCCAGCTCGTCACCCTGTGCCGCCATCGGGTGCTCGACGGTTTCGCCGTCGCGGACGTTGCTTTCGCGCGAAACCATGGTCACGCCGGGCGCATTGGGCGCCACGGCCGCGAAGATGATCTGCTCCTCGGTGATGCCCGGCCGGTAGAACACGCCGACGTTGATCCGGTCGCAGAACACCGCGCCGGTCGCGACCGCCTTCACGCCGGTCACGACGATCCCTTCGGCCGAACGCGACACCACGCGCAGCGCGGGCGACTCGGCCTGCGCCGAATCCCGGGAACGGTTGGCCTGCGGGTCGACGAACGCTATCGCGGCGTTGAGATCGCCCGCCTTGATCTCCTCGAAGAAGTCCAGGATGCCGGCCGTGAGGTCGCGCCCGTCGGTACCCACGGACTGGTCGCTCCACGGCGCCGGATCGTCCACATAGGTCCGGAATACGGAGTTGTTCACGTCGGGGGAGCGCGGTGCGGAACCGGCGCCGAGCTGCCGGATCACGGTCTCGTGGTACCGGCGCTTGCGCTTGAGCCCTTCTTTGTCGGTGTTCTTGAACCACATCATCGACCGCCGCACGCCGTCGTCGTCCACGAACGTCATCACGTCCTGGAGGTCGGGACGGTGGTGCAGGTCGTAGAAGTCCGCGGTGAGCTTTGCGAACGCGCGGGTCTTCGGGTGGGTCGCGACGTTCTCGACGAGGTCGTCGCCCACCCAGACGCGACGGCCGTCGTTGAGCGCTTCCAGGTATTCCTTGCCGGTACGCATGGGCGTTCCCTTCACTTCACGGAGTCGAGGCAGGGCAGAGTGTCGGCGGACCCTGGGTGAAACCTGGCGCGGTGATGGGTTTTCACCCGGGTGAAAGCGCCCCTGCGTCCCGTTGCGCCGGGGATCCCCACCTTGCATGCTGTCGGGATGACCGCGGTCCGACCTGAAATCTCCGACGCGCTGGCGCGCTTGCGCCACGGCGAGCCGGCCGCGGTCCTCGTGGAGCTGGATCCGAAAACGCGAGCCGCGGAACCGTTGTCCTGCCTGCGCACGGCCGCGCGCGCCGCGGGATTCCGTGTCGTCACCGTGCCGTCGGTGGAAAGTGACCAGCTGTCGTCCCGTTCGCGGCTGTTGGAAGCCCTCACCGGGCAGCGCGCTGACGGCCGTGCGATCACCGACCGCGTGGCCGAGCTGCTGGACGCGATGACGCAACGGGGCCCGGTCGTGGTGATCGTCGAAGACGCCGAGTGGAGCGACCCGGCGAGCCTTGTCGCGCTGCGGGCCGCCGCGCGGCTCATGCGACACCTGCCGGTGCTGTGGGCGGTCGGCGTGATGCCGGCCGGCACCCGCGCCCGGCGCGCGGTCGAGGCACTGCGTCGCCTCGATGCCGTCACGATCACCTCAGACCAAGCCGAACCCCGTCCGCCTGGTCGCGCGCCGGTCGCGCTCCTTCAGGTCGGTTCGGTGATCGGGATCGAATTCGAGCTCGACGTCGCGGCGTCGGTGCTCGGCCGGACCGTCGGGAGCCTCCTCACGGAAATCGGCAACGCCGTCGCCTCGGGCGTGCTGGCCGACACCGGGTCCACGCTGCGGTTCACCGACGCCCGCCTGCGCGAGGACATTTACCGCGCCGTCCCGCCGTCGGCGCGCAAAGCCCTGCACTACGAAGTCGCGCAGCAGCTGATGGGACCGGGCACCGAAGCGGCCGCGGTCTGGCATCTCACGCGGTCCAGCTCACGGCTCACCGACGCCGACCTCGACCTCGTTCGCGGCGCAATCGGCCGGCTGGCCACGGTGGCGCCGGAAGACGCGGCCGAGCTCGCGGCCCGCGTCGCCGGGCTGTTCAAGGACACCGACCCGCGGCACGTCGAATTCCTCACCACGGCCGCGGAGCACCTCGGCAACACCAGCCGGATCGGGGAGGCGCTCACGATGCTGGGTGGCGTGACCGCGGGTGGACTCGGCGACCCGCAGGAGGCCCGGTTGCGGCTCGTCGTCGCGCACCTGCACCAGGCCGTCGGCGACGACACCGAAGCGATGGTGCAACTCCGTGGCGCGCTCGCGCTGCCCGGCGTCGATCCCGATCTGCGGCTGGCTCTGGTCAAGACGCAAGCGGTCGCCCACCTCAATCTCGGCGAGACCACGGCTGCCGAGCGGCTCACGCGGCCCATCCTGCGCGCCGCCCGGCACAGCCCGGACCCAGCGACGAAGGTCAGCGCCGACTTGTTCGCCTCGCAGCTCGCTTTCGCGCAGGGCAAGGTGAGCGCGGCGCTGAAGCTCGCCGAGCAGGCCGCCTCGGGTGTCGAGGTCTCGGCGACCCGGCCGCTGCACGCGCCGCGGATTCCCGAGCTGTGGCTGGCCACGGTGCTCCTGTCTTCCGACCGCGCCGACGAAGCACCGGAGCTGCTCCTGGCCGGGCAACGGCATTCCGAGCAGCGCGGTCTGGCGTGGTCGATCCCGTACTGGCACACCGTCCGTGCGATCGAGCGCTGGACGCGCGGCGAGCTCGACGACGCCGCGGCCGAAGCCGAAACCGGCCTCCACGTCGCCGAGCGACTGGAGATCGTCCGGTCGCGCCAGCAGACGCGCTCGGTTCTCGCGATGGTCGAAGCCGACCGCGGCAACCCGGCCCGCGCGCGCGAACTGCTGGCCGACACCACGTTGCGGGCCCGCCCGCGCACCTACGACATGTGGACCGCTGCTGCCCTGATGCGACTGGCCTCGACGGACACCGTGGACGTCGATGTGCCCGGCTGGCTCGACCGACACGCCAACGCCGGACGCCTCATGTCCCTGCCACCCCGCGTCTGGCCGAGCCTGGTTTCGGCGAAGGCCACCACGGTACTGGCCGTGCTCGACGAGATCGCCGCTGCCGCGGCCGACCAGCGCGCCGTCGTCGCCGCCGTGGAAGCCGCGAAGTCCGCGACACACGAGCCCGCGCCCCAGCCCCGTACGCCCGGCCACTCGGCCTGGGGCTGGCAGAGCCTCACGGTGTCCGAACTGCGCGTCGCGCGGCTCGTCGCGGAGGGCTGCACCAATCGTGCGATCGCCGAGCAGCTGCAGGTCTCCGTGCACACGGTCGGCACTCACCTGCGCCACGCGTTCACGAAGTTGGACATCAACACCAGGGTGGAGCTCACCCGTCTCGCCGTGCGCCACGGCGTGGTCCGCGACAGCGGCTGACGACGGCGCCGAGGACCATTGATCGCGTATTCATGTGATGCCCCGGCGACACCTGGCGGGCGAGGATCGGCTGGATCCTCCACCCAGGAGAAAGGGCAGCCGTGGACCTTCAGCAGGAGTTGTTCTCAGAAGACCGTTCCGTCGACGTCGTCATTGCGAGCTTCGCGCACACGCCCGACCCGCGGCTGCGGCGGATCATGGTGTCGCTCGTGGAGCACCTGCACGGGTTCATCAAAGACGTCGAGCTCACCGAAGACGAGTGGGCGGAGGCGATCCGCTTCCTCACGCGGACGGGGCAGATGTGTTCGGCGACGCGCCAGGAGTTCATCCTGCTCTCCGACGTGCTCGGGGCCTCGATGCTCGTCGAAACCCTCAACAACCGCGGCGACGGCGTGCTGACCGAGTCCACTGTGGAGGGACCGTTCCACATGGTCGATTCGCCGGATCGTGAGCTCGGCGCCACGATCTCCGGTGGCCTCGAAGGCGATCCGTGCCTGGTCACCGGCAGCGTTACGGACGCCGACGGACGTCCGGTGCCGGGCGCGAAAGTGGACGTGTGGCAGGCCAACGCGCATGGCTTCTACGATGTGCAGCAGCCCGGCCTCGACCTCGCCGAGAACCTGCGCGGACTGTTCACCGTGGACGGCGAGGGCCGGTTCTGGTTCCGCACGATCGTGCCCCGCTACTACCCGATCCCCGACGACGGCACGGTCGGCCTGCTGCTGCGCGCCACCGGGCGTCACCCCAACCGTCCGGCACACATCCACTTCGAGATCTCCGCACCGGGGATGCGTACCGTCACCACCCACCTGTTCGTCGAGGGCACTCCGTATCTGGAATCCGACGCGGTGTTCGGCGTCAAGGAAAGCCTCGTCCGGAAGTTCGAGGAGGTCGACGACCCCGGGCGGGCTCGCGAGCTGGGGCTCGGGAACCCGTTTCGCACCGTGGCTTTCGACGTCGTGCTGAAGCGGGAGGACTGACGTGCGGTTCGTGCACACGGCGCTACCGGCGCGGGTGCGCTTCGGCTGCGGGGTCGTGTCGGCCGTCGGCGAAGAAGCCGGCCGGCTCGGGCTGCGGCGGCTGCTCGTGCTGTGCTCGCCCGGGCAGCGGGCGCTCGGTGAGATGGTGAGTGTCGCGCTGGCCGAGCGTTCCGCCGGGCTGCTGCCGGCCGCGCGGGAACACGTGCCGGTCGAGGTCGCCGACGCCGCCCGCGACCGTGCGGCGGCACTGGGCGCCGATGGCTGCGTCGCCGTCGGCGGTGGCTCGGCGATCGGGCTCGGCAAGGCCGTGGCGCTCGAGCACGGCCTGCCGGTCATCGCCGTGCCGACCACCTACTCGGGCTCGGAGATGACGCCCGTGTGGGGCCTGACGCGCGACGGCGCCAAACGCACGGGCCGTGACCCTCGGGTGCTGCCCGCGGCGGTGCTCTACGATCCCGAGCTGACGGTGAAGCTGCCCGTGCCCGTCTCCGTGACCAGCGGGCTCAACGCGCTCGCTCACGCCGTCGAAGCCCTCTACGCCCCCGACGCCTCACCGGTCACCTCGCTCGTCGCCCAGGAGGGCGTGCGGCGGCTGGCCGACGCGCTCCCGGAGATCGTGGCCGACCCCGCCGATGTCGCCGGGCGGGCGCTCGCGCTGTCGGGCGCCTGGCTGTGCGGCGTCGCGCTCGGCTCCACCCGGATGGGCCTGCACCACCAGCTCTGCCACGTCCTCGGCGGCACGTTCGGGCTACCGCACGCCGCCACGCACGCCGTGCTGATCCCGCACGTCCTCGCCTACACCGCCGCGGCCGCGCCATCGGCCGCGGCGGCGGTGTCGCGCGCCCTTGGCGCATCCGATCCCGCCCGCGCGCTCGGCGAGCTCGGCCGGGCGCTGGGGGTGCCCGGGTCGCTAGCCGAACTGGGGTTGTGCGAAGACGACCTCGCACTCGTCGTCGACCGAGTGCTCGCCGAGCCGTATCCGAATCCCGCGCCACCGACGCGCGACGGCCTCACGCGGCTGCTTCGCCGCGCCTGGGCGGGTGCGGAGGCGAGCTGAGACGCCACCGGTACCGCTCGGCCGCTTACCAGGTGCTCGGGGTCGCCGGAGGCGCCGGAGGTGCCGCAGTTGCCGGCAAGGTGGCGAGTGCGTCTCGCCACGCTTCGTGCGCGAAGGTGAGTTGTCCTGCTTCGCGATTCTTGGTGTCCCGGACACCGACCGTTTCTGCGACTGCCACCTCGACGCAGTTTGAATTCGCCGTGCTGTAGGACGACGTCCGCCACCGGGCCGTCTGCATGTCTGGCCTCCGTCTAACTTGCCGCCTCCGCGATCACTGCGCGGCTGGCATCCTCGCTCAATGCCTCTCCGGCGAGGAGCCTAGCAAGCTGCTTGTACGGTCCCCAATCCTTATCGCTGCTGAGGAATGATGTGGTGCTGTGTTGCTCCAGCAACACAAGAGGATCGCGGTTGTCGTACTCGTACATCACGAAGGAACCATTCATTCCTGGGTGATATTTCTCCTGCCGGAGGACCAGGCGGATGGAAACATTGGGTCGCATCGACATGGCCATCAAGTGGTCCATCTGGTCTGACATCACCCAGCTTGCCACGACCGGCTCATCGATGGCGTGGATGCCGATGATCGCTGCATATCTGATCGGGTCGCGGTCAGTGAGAATTTTCTGCCGGTCGAGGCGAACCCGAATTCTCGCATCGGTTTGCGGTCCGGTGAGACCGGAGGCCTCGAATATTGTTCGTGCATAATCCGGGGTCTGAAGCAGCCCCGGGATTACATTGAGGGCCCAATCGGTCATTTTGCTTGCACCCTGCTCGTATTTTAGCAAGGTGGTCAATTCTGGTGTCAACTCGGCGGCGCCATTCGTCATCCAGTTGGGCTCGCGCACGTGGCGGGCGAGATCCATGATCCGGCGCTTCGGCGCGCCGATCACCCGAAAGAAGCCCAGCATGTTGGCGACGTCGTCGGTGCCCGGCGTGCGCGATCCGGCCTCCCAGTGCACGATGAGGCTGGCCGGGATGTCGAGTGCTCGCGACAGTTCGCGAAGGCCGAACTTCTTCGCTTCGCGCACTTCGCGCAGCGCCGCACCCAGCGCCACGGCGCGCGGGGTGCCAGAAGGCTTGGTCATGGTCGTCATCATACGTAAACGGGTGATCACCCG
>DASZNR010000094.1:0-13000 GCA_035551175.1 Amycolatopsis sp.
CGTCCCCGGTCCGCATGCCTACGCCGACGGCTCCACGCAGGTCGGCAACGGCTTCGCGGGCAGTCCCGGCGAGGTCGTCCACTTCGGACAGAATGCGCAGGTGCTCTCGGAGTCCCCGGCGGCGACCCCGCAGGGCGACAACGCCAAGCTGTGCGACAACCTGCCGCAGCTGGGCAAGCCGACCTGCGCCAACCCCCACGGCATCCAAGCCCGCGAGGACCTGAACACGCTCGTCACCAGCGACTACGCCGAGCCGCGCAACATCATCCTCGACCCGGTGAAGCAGCCGTCACCGTACCTGCGGCGCCCGACCGTGCGGACCTGGGACATCTCGGACCGCAACCACCCGAAGCTGAAGTCGGTGTCCTACCTCGCCGACGGCCCGCGCGCCGACCCGGCCGACCCGCTGCACACCGAAAGCCGCGCGGTCATGGAGACCACGGTGACCAACCTGCCGGGCCACAAGCGCGCGTTCGCCCAGACCATGCAGGGCGGCGCGGTGTTCTACACGCCGGACATCACCGCGGCCGAGCCGCACTGGATCGAGGTGTTCGACGACGGCGCCGCGAACAAGTCCATCCACGCCGACAACGACTCGAACGGGGCCAGCTCCAACGGCGGCTGGATCCAGACCAGCCCGGACGACAAGTACCTCTACCGCGCGATCGTCGGGCGGCAGAAGGGCACCCTCTCGGCCGACGACCCCGGCACCACCGGCGGTGTCTACGTCCTCGACATCCAGAAGCTGGTCAACGCCGGCGACCGGATCGAAGACATCGAAGGCCGGATCGACACGAAGGCGAAGGCGCAGCAGGGCGGGGGCGGCGACCTGCCGACCGTCGTCGGCGCGGCCCCGATCAACCCCGGCACGCCGGGCGCGGGCCCGCACTGGGGCGCCTACGACAACTTCGCCCTCGGCAGCGACGGCTTCTACCACGAAACATCGTCGCCGCAGCACCTCGCGGTGTCGAACTACTTCGTCGCCCGGTCCGGTTTGGACGGTGACCACAAGGTCAACCTGCTGAACCTCGGCCCGGACGGGAAGGTCTCGGTCGACTCGAACTTCCGGGACGAGTTCACCGGGCAGGTCGGCATCAACTTCAACCGCAAGTCGTGGCCGCACGGGGACTTCGGCAACGCCAAGCCGCACTCCGAGCTGTTCGTGGTCGCGGACGCGGACGTCCGGTAGGCCCCGATGGACCACCACCACGACCCGGCCACCGGTTCGTCCGCAGTGGACGTCCTGGCGCTGCTGCTCCGGCTGGCGTTGCTGTTGTCGACGGCGTTCCTCGCCGGCGGCGGCCTGCTGCGTCCCCTCGCGGGGGAGCCGACGCGCCGGACGAAGCTCGTGCTGTCCGGCCTCGGCGGGCTTTCCGCCGGGCTCGCCGTGGTTTCGGAGTTCGCGGTCGACGTCAACGTGGTCGCGCTCGCCGTCCACGTCGTGCTCGCGGTGGCCGTGCCGCTGCTGCTGCGTCGGCCGCGGGCCGGGCGCTGGGCGTCGGCCGCGCTGCTGGCCCTGGTCGTCCTGGAGACGTCGCTGGGCGCCGGCGGGGTCGAATTCGCGCTCGACTCGGTGTTCGTCGCCGGTGCGGCAGTGTGGTTCGGGTTCGCGTTGTTCGGCCCGGTGACGACCTCGGCCGTCCGGCCCGGACCGCTGGCGGTCGCCCTCGGCGCTTTGTTCGTCGTCGCCGGGGCGGTGCGGTTCGGGCTGTCGGGGCTCGGCTTCGACCGGCGGCTGGGCACGACGCTGTTCGGGCTCGTGGTGGTGGCCGTGGTGGTCCTGCCGCTGGTGGTGAGCGGGCTCGCGGCGGTGCTGCGGGCCCGCGCCTACCGCCTTGGCGCGGTCGGCGTCGCGGCCGCGTTCCTCGCCTGGACCGCGCTGGGCGCGCTCCCGGTGCCGCCGCCGCTCCCGGTGCCGGGAGTGCCGTTGCTGGCCGACGAAGCCGGGTTCCCCGTGCTGGTCAGCCCGCAACGGCCGGGCCGCAACGTCGTCCACTTCCCGGCGAGCGCGGGGGACGACCTGTCCGCGGGGGTCCGGGGCGGCCGGGTCACGAAGGCCGTCGCGCGGCCGGGCGCCGAAGGCACCTGGGCCGACGTCGACCTGCCGCCCGGCCGCAGCGACCTGGAGATCCACCGCGGTGGCACGACGACGGTCGTCGAGGTCGACGCGGGCACCGCGCCCGGCCCGGCGATCACCGGCGCCGACGCGCCGGAATGCGCGTCGGCGGCCCTCGGCGGCCTGGTCGCCGGGCGCGCGGACGTGCTGACCGCGTGCCCGGCGGACGCGCTGTCCCCGGAGGACGGGGGAGCGCTGGTGAAGCTGGTCGAGTTCCTCGCGGGGCGGAAACCGTCGGCGATCACGCTGGTCGAGGACGACTCCCCGCGCGGATCCGCGGCCGCGAAGCTGGTGCGGGCGACGGCCGCGCGCACCGGGCTGGTGGTGCGGCCGGACGCCGGGCCCGCCACCGCATTGGTCGTCGTCTCGGGCTGGGCCGCCGGATACACGGCGATGACCCGGGCGGCGGAGCTGCAGCGCTCGGAGCCCACTCACCAGTATGGGCTGTACCTGGCGCCGTGGCTGCTGAACGGGCCGATCGTCAACGCGGTGGCCAGCGCGTCGCTGCCGTTGCGGTTCGACCCGCGGGAAGCGACCGCGGTCGGGTACGCCGTGGCGGTCGGCGACCGCTTCGGCGGCGAAAGCCCGACGGTCGGCGGTTTCCGGTCCTGGCTCGGCGCCGACCGGCCCGCGGGGGACGTGCAGATCTTCGCCGCGGCCCAGGTCAACGCCATGCCGATGTATCCCACCGAACCCCACGCCACCGGGATGGTGATGGACCGCGACTACGCGGGCCAGTGGGTGCCCGACGGGACCATCGTGCCGATCACGTCGGTTCTGCGCTGACAACCCTTGGAGGAAAGGAAAACTCATGAATCGTCTTGCTGCCCGCGTACTGCTGCCGCTCGCCGCGGCGACGGCGTTCACCGGCCTGGCCGGCGGTGTCGCCGGTGCCGCCCCGACCGACGGCTCGGTCTGGCTCGTCCCCGGCGTCGACCTCGGCAGCGTGCTGGGTCCGCTCGGCCAGCCGGTCGACCTGCTCGCGCCCGCTTTCGGCCTGATCACCGCGGTTTCCTGAGGAGGAGCAAACCATGAAGAAGAACCTCGTCCGCGCGGCCGGTGCCGCGGTCCTCGCCGGTGTGGCCCTGTTCGGCGCGGCGGCGCCGGCGCTCGCCGACACACCCGGTGTCGTCGTGGTCGACGAGCCGGACACCAGCGGCCTCGACAACATCTGGACGTTCGCCCCGCTCGGCGTCCCCGTGCTCGGCCTGATCCAGTCGGTCAACGGCGTGCCGGGCAAGCTCCTGCCCTCGTTCTGACCCTTCGGCGGCCCCTCTCCGTGAGGGGCCGCCGTTCTCCTCGGGAGTCCCCATGAACCGGCAGCTCACCGGCAGGCTCGGCATCGCCGTGATCGCCATCGCGGCGGTGACCGCCTGCCTCTTCGTCCTCGGCGACGACGGCTCGCGGCCGTCACCGTCGCCGGTCGTGGTGGTAGGGGAGCCGTCGCTGTCGCCGGTCCCGCCCCGCACGATCATGGCGACGACGACGTACACCTCGGCCCCGCCGGCGCCGTCGGGCTACCAGGTGACCTACGAGCTGACCGGTACCGGCACGGCGACGGCCGTGTACGACGAGAACGGCCACGGCCTGGTCCACCAGGAGCTGGACGTCCGGCTGCCCTGGCGCAAGGACCTTACGTGGGCGTCCCCCGGTTCGGTGCAGTTGCTCGGGCAGGGCAGCAGCGCGGTGGAATGCCGCATCTCGCTCGGCGGCCGGGTGGTGACGTCGCAGAGGTCCGCGCCCGGCGAGGTCGCCACCTGCACCGGGCGCCTCGGCTGACCCGCATCCCCCTGATCCCTGTGTCCTCTTTGGAGTGTCGATGTCCACGTCCACCGAGCGGAACTTCCTGCTCAGCTCACCCACGTCGTGCGCCGCGCCGCGGCCCGCGCCCGAAGAACCCGTCCGGGTGGTGCCGTTGGCCGTCGCCGCGGTCCTGTCCGCCACCCTGAGCTGGTACGTCTGGGCGGCCTACGGCGCCAAGTACGGCGCGCTGCTGGTCGCCGGGCTGCTCCTCGGCCTGGCCCTGTTCCATTCCCGGTTCGGCTTCACCTCCGCGTGGCGGCAGCTGATCGCGGTCGGCAACGGTAGCGGGCTGCGCGCGCACACCCTGTTGCTCGGCACCGCGGCCACGTTGATCGCCCTGATCGCAGGGACCGGCGCCGGGCTGTTCGGCGTCACGCCGAAGCTCACGGCCGGACCGATCGGGCTCGCCCTGTTCGCCGGAGCCGCCCTGTTCGCGGTCGGCATGCAGCTGGGCGGCGCCTGCGCTTCGGGCACGCTGTTCGCCGTCGGCGCCGGCCAGTCCACGATCGTGCTGACCCTGGGCGGCTTCATCGCCGGCTCGGTGCTCTTCACCTGGGCCTACCCGATCTTCACCGGCTGGCCGCAGGTGTCCGGCTTCCTGCTGGCCGACCACGTCGGCTGGTGGGGCTCGTGGGCGATCACCGTCGCCGCGCTGCTGCTCGTCGTCGTGCTGACGCGCGTGGTCCAGGCCCGCCGCACCCCGCCCCCGGTTGACGCCGTCCCGACCGCGCGGGGCTTCGCGCGGGTGTTCCGCGGCTCCTGGCCGCTGCTGACCGGCGCGGTCGTGCTGGGGGTCCTCGCCGCGGCGGTGGTGCTCGTGTCCGGCAGCCCGTGGGGTGTGACGTTCGCGTTCGCGCTGTGGGGCGCCAAACTCCTGCAGCTGGTCGGCCTGCACCCGGAAACCTGGGAGTTCTGGCAGAGCACGACCAACGCCAAGGCCCTGGCGAGCCCGATCTGGACGGACAAGACGAGCCTCACCGACATCGGCATCATCCTCGGCGCCGCCGTCGCGGCGGCGGCCGCCGGAACCTGGAAGATCCGCGCCGAGATCCCCTGGCGCACCGCGCTTGCGGCCGTCCTCGGCGGAATCCTCATGGGCATCGGCGCACGCCTCGCCGGTGGCTGCAACATCGGCGCCTACCTGGCCGGAATCTCCACAGGCAGCCTGCACGGCTGGCTGTGGGGTGTGTTCGCACTCGGCGGAACCTGGATCGGGATCCGGCTCCGTCCGCTGTTCGGCCTGACCAACCCCCGATCCACTGACAGCATCTGCTGAGTCATCGAGCGGTAGCGCCCACCGGGGCGCTGGACCTCTTCGGGAACGTGCTCGCCGGTGAGGGAGTGGTGCCCGACGCCGTTGCACACCGCGTGGTGGAGCGGTCGTAGCCACACGAACCGGCGGGGGGGGGGTGCCGTCGAGATCGATACCGCCGATGTCGAGCACGTCGCCGCGGGCCGTCCTGCCCGGGTGGTAGCCGTCGTACCCCGCGACGATGGTGAGCTGGCACCGGGTCCCGGGCCGTCGTGCCGGTCCCCATCACGCAGCCTGCGAACCGGCCCCGCGGCCGGGCGGATCGACCGGGGCGCGCACGCCGCTGCGGTGCGTGGGGCACTGCCGACGTCCCGCACCTGCCGCCCGGGATCTCCAGGCGCGGGACGCCCCGCAGCGACCAGGCAAAGAACGGCGTGGCTTCGTAGCCACGAGGCGCGGTCGGCACGGCGACGATGTGGGCGCGGCCAGTTCGGCGCGCTGGGGCACGGGGACCGCCCGCCCCGGATGTATCTCGGCGGTCAGCGCCTGGTTTGCGGGCCACCGACGTGGACGACTGGCGCAAGCTGCTCGGCGAGGTGATCGAAGAGGCCGATCGTGGCGGCCGTGCTCAGCCTGGGAGCCCGTTGAGCGCCGCCGGCACCGGTTCGTCCCCCGGCACCTCGTGCATGACTTGGTCGAGCAGTTCGCCCAGGCGCTTCGTCAGCTTGGTGACGCCGTCGGACAGGCCTTCGCACGTCGCGCGGGCCTCGTCCAGGTACCAGCGGAGGATGTCCACGCACGAGTTGGACCGGTCGGCGGGGATCGTGATGTCCGGGTGCGGCTTGTCCTTTGCCTTCTTCTCGATTTCCGAAACCACGGCGGAGGCCGCCGCGACCCCGAACGAAAGGGCGTACGGCAGCCCGGGAAGGAAGCCCACCAGCGTCAACAAGAGCGCCACGGTCGCGACGATGTCGCCGCCGCCGGAGGCTTCGAGGCGGCGCATCGCCGCGACCGCCTGTGCCATGATCCCGTCCAGCTGCTTCCGGGCCGCCTTGACCAGCGCGGCGTACGCGACCAGCGTCGCGCCGAACTCCGCGTGCATCGGCGCCCGGATGTGGAGGAGGAAGTTCTCCAGCTCGTCGAACTTCCGCACGGCCGCGTCTTTTCCCGTCCCCGACCAGATCGTGTGGCTCACCGCGCTCGACGCACTCCGGAGTTCCGCGAAGTCGGCGAGGGATTCTTTGACCTCACCCGAAGCCGAGCCCGAGGTTCCTCCTTTGTGGAACGCGAGGTTGTAGTACGCCCAGTCGATGGGTGTGACGTAGCCTTCCTGCTCCTCGGACGGTGCCGCCCCGCCCATGTTCAGGTCCTGTCCCGACAGCACCTCGGCGAACGCCATGAAGTGCTCGGCACTCGCCCCGACGTGCTCAAGCACGGTCGAGATGAACTCGGGCTTCATGGCCGCGTTCTGGTAGTCCTCGGGTGTGGCCACCGGAATCGAGGACGGACCGTATTCTCTGTTGGCGACGCCGTGGGGATGGACCTCGTGGGGCCGCCCGTTGACGTTGCCGATGCACGGGATCCACGCGAAGACCTCGGTGCTGCTCGCGAGTGCCTCCAGACACGCGGAAAACGGTGCGGCGTGCGGCATTTCGGTGCTGTCCACCTCGGCGAGCAGCCTGCTCGACTTCGCATCCGGCGGCGGCGGCCATTCGGTTGTCATGTTTCCCCCGGGCAGTTCACTTCATGATGTCGAGGATGGCCTGCAGCTGGGATCGCGCGGCGGCATCGGACTCGTCGTACAACTTGATCGCCTGCTTCACGGCCTCGGCGTGCTCGTTGATGAGATCCACGAACCGCTGGTCGAGGACGAGCATCCGGTTGAACTGCCTGACCCATTCGCGGCCGAAGGACTGGTAGCTCCGCTGGAACGCGCCGGTCTCGCCTTCGTGACCGCCGAAGAACGTGCTCCCGAGACTGCTTTCCAGGCCCTTCAGCCGGTCGACCTTGCCCTGGAAGTAGTCGTGCACTTCGACCAGCTTCTGCCGCATTTGCTCCATGCTGAGCGTATCGGCTTGAAAGCCGGCCGTGCTGCTTTCGGCGTGTGAACCGGAATCCACGTGATCACCCCCGTGAAGAAACCGTCGTGCCCCGGTGTGCTTGCGATGGTAGCGCCGGGCAAGCCCCAGATGGGCAGAAAACGGATATTCGAGCCAGGCCCACGAACCCACGCCGACCTGCGCAGGCGTCGACCGCCGGCACCGGATGTCCTCGCGGCCGCGTCACTCCGGTGACCTGGCCAGCGCAAACCTTCTGCGCTAACCCCTTTCCCGCCTACCCTCGATCCCGAGATGTCGACCATGGCCACGTCGACCAGGAGGCGCACCATCCGTCCGCGCACCGGGCCTGCCCGGAACGGGCTCGACGCCGCATTGAGCCCGGCGCGCCCGGGCTGGCCAGTGTTGCCGATCGGGGATTCCCGGTTCATTCAGGTGGCCTTGGCCGGTGTCGCGGGCGCTGGTCGCG
Organism: Amycolatopsis sp.; assembly: GCA_035551175.1. GTDB lineage: Bacteria > Actinomycetota > Actinomycetes > Mycobacteriales > Pseudonocardiaceae > Amycolatopsis. The sequence continues at coordinate 7,698 of DASZNR010000094.1, forward strand.
GGATGGAGGTCGCGCGACACCGCGAGATCACGGGTTCTCCGGGAGCTGTGGCATCGGCCGCGAGGTCGCGATCGGCCGTCCACGCTATGAGGGCGTCGGCGTCAACGGAGTCGTAGTGGGGCTGCTGAGGGTGTGGGGCTCGTAGCGGTCGAACAGTCCGGCGGTGACGCGGCGGACGGTGCCTGTTCGAGCTGGGTGTGCCAGGCGAACCGGCCGGAGAAGATGTCGCGGGTGCGGCGCCAATGGGCCTGCCCGGCGTCTCGGTATTCAGGCCAGCAGTCCGTGTCGCGCAGGCATTCGGTCACGGCATGGTGCCTGCGTCGACGGGCGCCGGTGGGGAGCAACCTCACCGCGCTGTGGCCGGGCGGCCGATGCGGACCCGCCACCGAGCGGGGCCCTGTTCGAGGTAATCCCATGCGTATTGGCCCGGATAAGCGGCGTCGAACTCGCGGCGCAACGGCTTCGGATCGTGGTTGTTGACCAGCACGAACGATTCGCCTTCGGCGAGCCTGGCGTAAGTGCCGAAGATACGAGGGTGCCGCCGGCCGTGGGGAATCTCCCGGACGTCGAGCTCGTCAGGCTTCTCCAGTGACTTTCCCGCCAGCACCGCGCCCATGTCGTGAACGAGGCTCGGCAGGTCGGCTCCGGGGAGTTCGGCGAGGGCAGGGAGGAGAACCGATTTCTGGATCTCCAGGCACGACTCGAGCATGGTGACGAGGGAACGGGCGGCAGCGCGGGCTCGGTCGGCGGTGCTCGCCGTTTCCAGATCCGAGACGTCGTCGGTGATGATCCGATGCTGGATGCGCAACGCGGTGACCAGCAGCCGGGTCGGACCGGCCCCGGCCGCAGGCGCGTACAAGGCTTGGTCCGCGGCGGCGAGGTGACGCAGGACCCGCTCGGCGCAGAAGGTGTTCAGGCCGGCCTGGGCGGCCTGCCGATCGGCGGGCTCCAAGCGGAGTTCGGTCAGCAACGCCGACTTCGACCGGGCTTCGGCCAGCAGCGTGTCGATGGTGTCGGTGAGCCATGCGGTCGCTCCTGCGACGGGGTCGTCGCCGGTGCCCCGGATGTAGACCGAAGTCGAGCTCATGTCGCCTTACCTCCTTCGTGGCCACGTCCGATTCGCGCTCCGCGGGCGTCTCGGCGAGGTTCCTGCCACTGACACCTCACCAGGCCAGCGTAGTTTTTACAAGAGTGAATAGTGTAAAATCCGTCTCAGCTCGGCCCCCGATGGCTTCATCCGTTGAATCGGCAGTTTGCGACGAAAGGCCTCCTCCCTGTGGATCACACGTCCAGCGCGCTCGTGAGTGCGTTCACCTTCACCTGGCTCGGCATGGTGATCGGCATTTCCTTCATCGAGGCACCGTTGAAGTTCCGCGCGCCCGGGGTCACGATCCCCCTCGGACTGGGGATCGGCCGGCTGGTGTTCCGCGCCCTGAACGTCGTCGAGAGCGTGCTGGCCGTCGGTCTTGTCGTCGCTGTGGCACTGGGGAGGTTCGCCGGTCCGGCGAGCTTGCTGGTCGCCTCGGCGCTCGTCCTGCTCGTGGTCCAGCTGGTGGCGATCCGGCCGCGGCTGAACCGCCGCACCGACCGGGTCCTTGATGCTCCGGACGGGGCGATCCTGCCGCGATCGCGGGCGCACGTCGCCTACGTTGCCGTCGAGGTGCTGAAAGTCGTCACCCTGGTGGTGCTCGGGATCGCGAACTTCTGATCGGGCGGGTGCTCCCGCTCGGGCGCCGTCATCCTGCGGGGGAGCGGCCGCCGCCCCGGAGCGCTCCGCCTGAGGTGAACCGGCGGCATCAGGGCTTCCCGTGAGCGGTTTCGCCCGGGCGAAACCACATGTGCCACGCAATCCACGCCACGACACCGATTCCCAGTGCGCTCGCCGGGGAACCCAGCAGCAGCATGACGATGCCGACCACGCAGGCGGTGGTCACGGTGATGCAGAGCCGCCAGCGGCACCACGGCGGTCGACGAAGCGGGGCGTCGCGGAATGACCGTTCGAGATCCGGGTCATCCGCCAGGAGCCGATGTTGCAGTTCGCGCAAGGCCTTCCGCTCGCGGAAGCTCAGCATGATGCACCTCCTGTCGATAGCGCGTCGGCCAGCGCAGCCGTATCACCAATATATCGTGTTACGATACATTGGGGTGCGGCTGCCAGGAAGGGAGAGTCGATGCTGTCAGGTGCACAGGATCGTTCCGTGATCGGCAGCCAGCTTCTCGATCTGGATCCGGCGGAGACCCAGGAGTGGCTGGCCTCCCCGGACGGCGCGGTGGATCACGAGGGCGCGGGCCGCGCGCGGTACCCGGTGCTGAGCTGGCCGCAACGGGCGCGTGACCGCCATCTCGGGATGCCCGGCCTCGGCAACACCGACTACACCACCACGATCCCGCCGGATCTCGAGCCGCTGTTCCCGGGTGAGGAGCGGATCGAGCGGCGCATCCGGGCCGACATCCGATGGAACGCGGCGATCATGGTTCACCGCGCGCAACGTCCCGGGATCGGCGTCGGCGGGCACCTCTCCACCTACGCCTCGGCCGCCTCACTCTACGAGGTGGGCCGGTTGAAGGACGAGCAGCGGCCGGTGGTGGCCGTGTCGGACTGGATGCGGGCCGGGCCCGATCAAATCGCTCCGTTCGTACCGGGAGACTGGTGTTCGGTGGGCACCAACGGGTTCGGGCTGTCCGACACCCGCCCGGCCCCGCGGCACTTCCGGATCGACGCCGAGTCGATCGTGCACCGGGTGCTGCACCAGCTGGTCCGCTGCGGCGAACCGGGCGGGCTGGCCAGGGCCGCCGAGACGTACCGGCTCGATTCCGTGAACAGGTGAGCGGGATGCGGCGCAGACGGCCGGTCGTCGTCGGCGTGGACGGAACCGAGTCCGCGCACGATGCTCTCGACTGGGCCGCGGCCGAGGCGGCGGCCCGTCGGCTCCCCTTGCGCGTCGTGCACGCCTACGCGACCGCGGTCTCCTGGGCTGTCCTCGGTGAGTTGCCGCGGCCGTACGAGAACTTCGGCGTGCCCGACGCCGCTCGGCTCGTGGTCGAGCAGGCGGTGCAGCGCGCGCGATACGTCGCTGCCGAACTCGAGATCAGCACCCGGCTCCTGACCGGTGCCGGAGCGCCCGCGCTGCTCGCCCAGAGCGCCGACGCCGAGCTGCTCGTTCTCGGCAGCCGCGGACTGGGCGGCGTGCGCGGCCTGTTCGGCGGATCGGTCAGCTTCCGCGTCGCCACGCACGCGGCCTGTCCGGTCGTCGTGGTCCGCCCCATGCGGCCCACGACGCCGGGGCGCTCGGCCGCCCGCGTCGTGGTGGGTGTGGATGGCTCACCACGGTGCGAACGCGCCATCGAATTCGCCGTGCGGGCCGCGGCGCAGCGAGGCGTGGGCGTCACGGCGGTCCACGCCTGGGCAGTGCGCGGCACGGCCGACCTCTCCGCGGTCACCGACGACTGGTCGCTCGCCGAAGCCGCCGAGTGGCGCACATTCCAGCGCGTCTTCGACCCGTGGCGCTCCCGCCTGGCCACTGCGCAGATCGAGCTTCGGCTCGTTCAGGGGCGTGCGCAGGACGTGCTGGTCGCCGAGTCCGCCGGCGCGGCACTCGTGGTGGTGGGGTCGCGTGGACGGGGCAGTGTGCGGGCGGCGCTGGCCGGGTCGGTGAGCCAGGCGGTGCTGCAGCACGCCGGCTGTCCGGTCGCCGTGGTCCGGGAACGGCCGGCGTGACCGTCCGCCTGGGCCCCTATCCGTCGGTGTTCTCCTGGAGCGTTCTCGAGAAGGGTTCGCGAGTGACACCCACGGCCACTTGGCCGCCGCGCAGGCGCGTCGACCGGCATGCCGGGTGCCGGGCATGGCGCCGTGGTAAGGGCATCGGTGTGCGTCGTGAGCCGGGAGAAGTCTCCGGTGACCATCCCGCCGGTGTGGCGAAATCCTGATGTGCCGCCGCTCGGCGCGGGCATGCGGGTTCGTGGTCGCGCAGCCAGGGGATCATCCCGCCGGCCAGCGCGATCGCCACTTGCCGGGCGCAGAGGTGGCCAGTGGATGCGGGCGAACGACACGGCGAGGACGAGCCGGAGGCCGAGAAAGCGCGTGCTCCCGCGACGACTCTCGGCCGTAGTCGGTGCCGGCCACGACGATGTGCCCGCCGCGATTCCGGCTCGCGAGTGCGCGATCGGCGTTGCTCTCGTCGATCTGGCCGAAGGTGAATTCCGCCAGCTTGGGAATGTTGCCGCGGTAGGGAAAACCCGCGCTCCAGCGGGCAGGATCTCGCCGGTGGACACGTCGTCACCGGCTTTGAGCAGCGAGGCGATGTTGCGGCCGTTGACCAGTTCGGCGTGGTCGGCGGACTCGGCGGTTCGAGCGTCGCGGTGTTCACGCTGGACCCGGACGGCAGCTCGATCCGCGGACAGGTGATGCCGAGCGGAGCGGCCAGATCGCGTGGGTCCGTGGTCGGTCCGGTGAGCTGGGCAACGCGTTCAAGGGTTCTACTGTGGACAGATCGATCTCGTCGGTGAGGTCGCGGTGGCGTCCGCGTCGGCGAGCATCTCGACGAAATCGTCCTCGCGCCGCTCGGCCCGCAGAACTGCGCGGACCTGCTCGTCGGACGGGAACACCGCGGTCGTGGCGCCCATGTTCGCGATCACGTGCCGGTCCATGGCGGTCAGCCGGATGCCCCAGATCTCGGGCATCCGCAGGTGGATCGGCTCCGCCGGCATGCCCAGTGACCCGGCCGCGGGGTGTGGCTGTCCGACCGGCGGAGCGGAGGAAGTCGTGGTTTTCGGCTTGGGGATGGTGTCCCGGTCACCGGTGGGGGGGGATCCACCGGTGACCGGGCGGCGCCCCGCTCCGGTCGGGGCGCGATTCTGCGGGCCCGTTGCCCACAGGGGTGTTGTCGACGGGCGGCCCTACTGAACCGGTCGCCCGCCGACGGGCGCGGCGTGCTCGGCGTCGCCGACATCGTCGATGTGCGGTGTGAACGGCGCCGGGTGGCCGTTGCTGGTGGGGACCGTCGGTTCCGGTGAATGGACGACGCTGTCGGCGGGCTGGTCTGCGTCGCGGGGGGTGGCGCGCTCCAGGAAGCGGAGCAGTTCGACGGGGAAGGGCAGCACGAGGGTGGAGTTCTTTTCCGAGGCTACTTCGACGACCGTCTGCAGCAGCCGCAGCTGCAAGGCGGCGGGGTGTTCGGCCATGGTCTCGGCCGCCCGGGCCAGTTTCGCCGACGCCTGCAGTTCCCCGTCTGCGGTGATGACGCGGGAGCGTCGCTCGCGTTCGGCTTCGGCTTGGCGCGACATCGACCGCTTCATCGATTCGG
>DASZNR010000095.1:0-2938 GCA_035551175.1 Amycolatopsis sp.
GTCCGCGCTCGGCACGCTAATCGCGGCGATCGCCTTGTTCTTCGTCCTGTTCAAGATCCCGTTCTGGATGCTGAAGGCCGTCAAGGTCGGCTCCGGCCGCTCATTCCTCGGCGGGTTGGCTCGCGCGTACATCGCGGCGAAAACCTTCGGCATGGTCGCCGGCAAGACCGGTGCGTTCGGCAAGGCCGGCGTCGGCGGTGCGACGAAGAACGCCGGTCGCGGCGGCGGCGCGGCGGCCGATCCACCGTGGCCGGCACAGCCGCGTTTCGCGCCCAACCCCGACGTGGTCAACCGGCGGCTCAAGGCGGCCCACGACGCCGAGCGTGCCCGCGCAGCTCAGCGGCCGTCGCTGCCCTCGCAAGCGCCGCAGTTCCTGCAGCCCGCGCCCCAAGACAGCACCCACGACCCCGCCGTGATCCCGGCGAACCAGGGACCGACCATGCCCGAATTCAGTTCCGCGCCGACGCCTGTCTCCCCCACGCCACAACGACGGCCACGGTCGGCAACCCCGCAATTTCAAGCCGCCGGCGGCCCGCGTCGACGCGGCGCCACATCGCCATCGGCTCGCCCGATCCGCACGGCATCGGTGCCGCCGCAGTTGCAGTTCCGACCGGCGACGCCGCCAGCATCACAACCGCTCCTAGCCAAACCGACCTCCGCACCTGCCGCGCCGGCGTTCCGGCAGGCGACGCCGGAGCCCCGCCTCGGTGATGCCCATCGGCGCACCCAGTCCGTTCCGCCGCCGATGTTCCGCGGGCCGAAGCCAGCTCCAGGAGGTGAAGCGAAATGAGCCAGCCCGTCCGGATTCCCGCCGATGTCGACCGCGAAGACCGGGTGATCGGTCCGCTCACCGCTCGGCAGCTGCTCATCCTGACCGTCACCGGGATCGTGCTGTACGGGACGTACACGGTCACCCGCGCGTTCGTCCCGCTGGCGGTGTTCCTCGTCGTCGCCATCCCGATCGGCGTGACCGCAGCGTTCCTCGCGCTGGGTCAGCGCGACGGCATCTCCCTCGACCGTCTCGTGCTGGCGGCGCTGCGCCAGCGGATGAGCCCGCAGCACCGGGTTGCCGCGCCGGAAGGCGTCTGGCCCGCACCCGAGTGGATCGGGCAGGCCGCGAGCGCAACCAGTTCTTCGGCGTCGGCGGTCTCACCGGCCGCGCTGCGACTGCCTGCCGAAGGGATCACCGACGCTGGCGTCATCGATCTCGGCAAGGACGGCGCCGCCGTGGTTGCGGTCTGTTCCACGATCAACTTCGGGCTGCGCACGCCTGCCGAGCAGGAGGCGCTCGTCACCTCCTTCGGCCGGTACCTGCACTCGCTGACCGCGCCGGTCCAGGTGCTCGTCCGGGCGGAACGGCTGGACCTGTCGAGGCAGATCACGGAACTTCGCGAACAGGCCGGTGGACTGCCGCACCCCGCGCTGGAACGGGCGGCGCGTGAGCACGCCGAGTACCTCGATCAGCTCGGCCGCGCGACCGACCTGCTGCGGCGCCAGGTCCTGCTGATCCTGCGAGAGCCGCTGCGAACCAGCGGTCCGACCGACGGGCTGGGTGGTGCCTCGCCGCTGGCCGCGTTGTCGGCGCGACGCAGGGCTGCGAGGCAGGCCGCGTTGATCGACGACGCCGCCCGACGCGCCGCCGAAGCGCGGTTGGTGCGTCGGCTGGGCGAGGCGGTGGAACTGCTTTCGCCGTCCGGGATCGTGGTCACCCCGCTGGATGCCGGTCAGGCCACCGCGGTCCTCGCCGCGGCGTGCAACCCCGACAGCTTGATCCCGCCGAACTCCGACCTCGCCGGCTCCGACGAGGTCATCACCACCGCTCCGGACGAGAGCTGGAACGACACCGCGTTCGGCCGCACTTCGTTCGCCACCGAAGACGCGTTCGGCGCTGCCGAGCCCGGGTGGGAGGACGACGAAGACCCCGACGACTACGACGACGTCGCGAGGAGGGACCGCCGATGAAGAGGACCAGGCACCGCGAGTCCGCAAGCAGGCAGGCACCCGTCGGGCAGGCCGGCGCGTTCACCCCGGACGCCATTTCCGTGCGGCCCCGAGTGCTCGAAGTCGGAGGCGAATGGGTCGCGTCGTTCGCCGTCACCGGCTACCCGCGCGAGGTCCATCCCGGCTGGCTGCAGCCCCTGCTGACTTATCCCGGGCGGGTCGACGTCTCGCTGCACATCGAGCCGATCGACCCCGTCACGGCGGCCAACCGGCTGAAGAAGCAGCTGTCGAAGCTGGAGTCCGGTCGCCGGCACACCAGCGACAAGGGACGGCTGATCGACCCCCAGGTCGAAGCAGCCACCGAGGACGCCTACGACCTGTCCGCGCGAGTCGCCCGCGGCGAGGGCAAGCTCTACCGGCTCGGCCTCTACCTCACCGTGCACGCCGCGACCGAGGAGGCGCTCGGCGACGAGGTAGCCGCGATCCGGTCGCTGGCGGCGTCGCTCCTGCTGGACTGCAAGCCGACCACCTACCGGAGCCTGCAGGGCTGGATCACCAGCCTCCCGATGGGCCTGGACCTGGTCGGGATGCGCCGCACCTTCGACACCAGCGCGCTGTCGGCGGCGTTCCCATTCACGTCACCGGACCTTCCGCCGCCGGACCCGACGTCAGTCGGTGCCCCGCGCGGCGTGCTCTACGGCTTCAACGTCGGCAGCCAAGGGCTCGTCCACCACGACCGGTTCGCCCTCGACAACCACAACAGCGTGATCCTCGGCCGGTCCGGCGCCGGCAAGTCGTACTTGGTCAAGCTCGAACTCCTGCGCAGCCTGTACCGCGGCATCGAGATCCACGTCATCGATCCGGAGGACGAGTACGCTCGCCTGGCCGCCGCGGTCGGCGGCACCTACGTCCACCTCGGCGCCGAGCAGGTCCGGCTGAACCCGATGGACTTGCCCATCCACACCCGGCCGGACGGACGCCGGACAGCTCCCCGCGA
>DASZNR010000096.1:0-33461 GCA_035551175.1 Amycolatopsis sp.
GACGATTCCCGTCGATCACCATCTTGACCGCTTCATCCCGAAACTCGGGAGAAAACTTCCTACGCCGTTCCGGCATTGACCATCCTCCATTCCACACCAGACCTTATTAGGTCCACTGTCCGGAAAGTGGGAGGCGCGCCAGTGGACAGTGACATGATTGAGTGCTCTCCTCGCGCGTCTCTAAGGGATGTCTCGTAACTGGTGTTGTGGTTGGTGGGGTTGGTGTTGGGGTTCAGTCGGTGAGGAGGATGTTGTGCAGGTGGGCGATGCCGGAGACGGTGTCGTTGAGTGTGCTGGCGGCGCGGCGGTGGTCGCGCAGGATTTTCCAGCACTTCATGCGCGCCAGCGCGTGCTCGACGCGGGCACGAATCTTGCGATGGCCGGCGTTGAGGTCTTCCTGCCAGGCCGGCAAATCGCTGCCGTCACGAGGTTTGCGGTAGGGCATGATCACCTCGTAGTTACCCTGGAGCCACCATCGGCCATCACCGGGCACCCTGCCAGTTCCTGCTCGATTCCGGAATCGCGATAGACAGTGCAGTCGTTGCGGTTGCCCGGATACGCGTCGCCAGTGGCGACCACCAGCCGGGTGTCCGCGTCGATCGCGATCTGCACGTTTGCCGAGTACCGGTAGTTCTTCGACGGCGTAGCCAGCCGGTGATCCCGTATCGGCACCAAGGTGCCGTCCACGATCGCGACAGCGTCGATCCGCCGTGTGCGGACAGGGGCCAGCGCCAGCAGTGGGCCGATCGTGTCGCTTCCCCCGGTGCGCCGCCGAGTGCGACACCCCGAACACCGGGCCGATCTGGCGCATCGTCAGGTTCGTCCGCCAGTACGTCGCCACCAGCAACACACGATCGGCCAGGTCAAGACGCCACTGCCGACCAGGACGGCCATCGGCGATCTCGTCACCGCCACGGTTCGCCACGATCCGCACCAGCTTGCGGAACTGGCCCGGCTCCAGCCCGTCGTCGTCGAGCGTTTCGCGGTCGAGCAAGGCCCGCGTGGCGCGGACGACACAGTCGTCTTCGGCGGAAAGGCCCTCGGGGTGTGCGCCGGTGGCTTCGGCCCAGCGCGCGGGTGCGTGCGCTGGGCGGCAGCGTCGTGCCGTCAGCACCGCTCGTCGACCAGGAACTGGACGCTCTGCACGGACTCGACATGGGCCCGGGGAACGGCGAGATGTGCCGGGTGTTCGAGGTAGGTGTAGAAGTCCTCGGGGTTCTCGAACTCGGTGACGACGGCGTAGTCGGCGTTCGCCGGCCGGTCGCCGAGGTCACGGCCCTGTCGGGTGTGGATGGGGAAGTCGAGCTGGTTCGGAAGCGACGCGAGCGCGTCGCGGAACGCCTCGATCTCGGCCGCGCTCGCCGACTCCTTGAACTTGAGGGTGAGGCAGTGGATCAGCACGGAGACCTCCATGTGCTGGCACCTGTGGGCGAGATGCCGAACCGCTGTCGGGTCACCGGCCGGTCCTCCTCGGGCGGCGCGTGGCGGACACGGGGCGGCCCCAAATGTCTATGTGAGCTAATGAAAAGTGTCAGCGATATGCCGAGCAGATCATCTATAGGATGCATATCCTCTCCATAGTTGTCAATAAGCACTAACTCAGTTGTGCATGGGTCGAGACAGTGCCGCAGCCTGCGGTCGGCGCCGGCCCGGCGTAGCCGGTCGCGCGAAGACGGATCGTGGGACGCGTCTGACGTGAACGATCCAATAAGTAAGCATCGATGGACATCGATCGCGTTGGCCACACGTTCGACCAACGGATACCGAGCTGCTCCCCCGTCATCCTGACCGTGGAACCCTACCAAAAAGCACTGTTGTTCAAGGGTTTTCGATCTCAGGAAGCGTCCGAACTCTGCTGACCACTCGCCCTCAAGGAGACGTTCAGACGAGACCTCTGCGCTACGTGAAAGTTATTGATGGTTGACAACGCGCGACTGGCCGTCCTAGCTTGTGTCGTCTGGCACCCCTGATTCCTGGGGTGTGTCCACCACGATCGAGAGAGATCTGGCCAATGAAGCTCGGATGCTCGTTTGCAACGTCGCTGGAGACCCCGGAGCACATCCGCATCGCCGAGGAACTCGGCTACGAGAGGGCGCTGTGCTACGACTCTCCGGCCCTCTACCCGGACGTCTGGATGCAGCTGCACAGGGCTGCGGAGCTCACGGACCGGATCGTTCTCGGGCCGGGAGTGCTGATCCCGAGTCTGCGGCACCCCATGGTGACGGCTTCGGCGATCACGACCCTGGTGAAGGCCGCGGGGGAAAACCGGGTGCTGGTGGGGGTCGGGAGCGGTTTCACCGGGCGCCTGGCCATGGGCCGTCCTCCGGTGCCGTGGGCGAAGGTCAAGCACTACGCGCAGACCGTGCAAGCCCTCCTGCGTGGTGAGCAGGTCGAGTGGGAGGGGGCGATCATGCAGCTGATCCACCCCGACGAGCGCTTCGGCCCGGCTCTTCCGATCTCGGTGCCGTGGGGGGTTGCCGGGGAGGGGCCAAGGGGTACGCAGGTCGCGCGGGACATCGGTGCCGAGTTGTTGCGGATCACCGCTCCCGAGCCGGGCTTCGGGCAACAGACGATGATGCTGCCGGGAACGGTCCTCGACGAGGGCGAGGACCCCGGTTCCGAGAGGGCGATCGACGCGGCCGGCCACGCCGCCGGGCTCTTCCTGCACTGGGCCGTGGAGCACGACGTGATCGACGAGCTGCTCGGCGAGCGCGGGCGGGTGTGGGCCGCGGCGTACGACCACATCCCGGAGAACGTCCGCCACATCGCGCTGCACGACCGGCACGTGGTCGGCGTCAACGACATCGACCGGCCCTTCATCACCAGTGAGGTGATGGCTGCCGCGGGAATCGCGCTCACTGCGAAGGAGTGGCGGGAAAAGTTCGCCAAGCTCGAGGCGGGCGGATGCTCCTACGTGCACTTTCAGCCGGCCGGCCGGGACATCCCGCGCGAGCTCGAGGCGTTCGCAGCCGCCTTCAACGGCTGACCAGACGAAAGGGAGAGCTCAGACTCGCATGAAGGACCTGACGTTCCTCGAGTGGCAAGAAGACGGCGCGATCGCCACCGTGTGGCTGAACCGGCCACCGGTCAATGCGACCGACCGGCAGTTGTACAGCGAAATCCGCGAGTTCTTCGGCAATGTGCCCGATTACCTGCCGCGGGCTCGCGTCGTGGTGCTCGCCGGCAAGGGCAAACACTTCTGCGCCGGCAACGACCTCGCCGAATTCCAGACCATGGACCCGGACAATGCGCCGGAACGGTTGAAGCTGGCCCGTGAGACGTTCTGGGCGATCTACGATTCGCCGTGCCCGGTCATCGCGGCGGTGCACGGGGTCGCCGTGGGATCCGGTCTCGCGATCGCCGCGTCGTGCGACCTCGTCGTCGCGGCCGAGGGCGCGCAGTTCGCGACGCCCGAGGTCAACGTCGGCGTGCTCGGCGGCGCGAAACACCTCTCGCGGCTGGTGCCGCAAGGTGTGGTGCGGCTGATGCACTACACGGGCGACCTCTACGCGGCCGAGAAACTCCTGCCGTACGGCGGAATCGTGGACGTCGTCCCGCGGGAGCAGCTGCTCGGGGCGGCGCAGGCGCTGGCACGGTCGATCGCTCGGCACAGCCCGGTGACGCTCCAGCTCGCCAAGCGCAGCCTCAACGGCATCGAGTACATGGACCTGAAGCCGGGCTACGAGTTCGAGCAGGGGCTGACCCGCGAGCTGTCCGGCTATGCGGACGCCAAAGAGGCGGTGAACGCGTTCCTCGAGCGACGCGCGCCGGTCTACACAGGACGGTGAGCGTGACCGGGACGAAGCAGAAGACACAGAAAACACAACCGGCACAGGTCGAATCCCTCGACGAATTCCGGGCGCGGGCACGGGCCTGGCTCGCGAAGGCAGAGCCGCCCGAGGTGCCACTCGATCTGGACGCCCGGTTCGCGGTGCTGCGGCAGTGGCAGAAGACGCTGTTCGAAGCCGGGTGGGTCGGCATCGCGTGGTCGAAGCAGGCGGGCGGGCAGGGACTCACTCACCTGCACCAGCTGGTGTTCGTCGAGGAGCTCGTCCGGGCCAGGGCCCCTCAGCCCATCGGACTGATCGGGCTGGAGGTCGTGGGCCCGTCGATCGACCGCTACGGAAGTGATTGGCAGCGCGGCGAATTGCTCCCGCGGCTGCTGTCCGGCGACGACATCTGGTGCCAGGGCTTCTCCGAGCCGAACGCCGGATCCGATCTGGCCTCCCTGCGGACCCGGGCAGTGGTCGACGGTGACGACTTCGTGGTCTCCGGCCAGAAGGTGTGGACGAGCTGGGCGCACAAGGCGCAGTGGTGCGCGTTGCTGGTCCGCACCGACACCTCGGTGCGCAAACAGGCCGGCATCAGCTATCTGCTGGTCGACATGACCAGTCCCGGCGTCACGACCCGTCCCATCGAGCAGATGACCGGCGACCGGGAGTTCTGCGAGGTCTTCTTCGACGAGGTCCGGGTGCCCCGCCGGAATCTGCTGGGCGGTCTGAACGACGGCTGGTCGATCGCCACGTACACGCTGGGCAGCGAACGCGCGGGCGCCACGCTGCGCCGCCGCGTCGAATGCGAAGTGGCGCTGGAGGACGCACTCACGCAGCTTCGGCGGCACCGCGCGAACGGCGCGAGCGGAAGTGCCGAGGCCGACCGCCACGCGCAGGTGGCCATCGGCCGCTGCCACGTCGCGTTGCGGGTCCTCGACGCGCAGACGCGACAGACCACCGCCCGGCTGCTCGCCGACGCGGGACCGACGCCGGTGGATTCCGTCGACAAACTGCTGCTCAACGAAATCGAGCAGATCGTCTTCGCCGAGATCGCCGGCCTGCTCGGTCCCCTGCGCGCCGTTCCCGGCTCGCGTCCGCGCGGTCTGCGGGCCGACCGCTGGGTCCGCGAGCATCTCTATTCACGCGCCGCCTCCATCTACGGCGGTACCTCACAAATCCAGCGCAACATCATCGCCGAGCGACTTCTAGGACTTCCGCGTGGCTGACAACGACCAGGACTCCCCGCGGTACGACGCCGCTGTCGACGAGTACCTCACCCACGCCTACCAGGGGGACCGGCGCCGCGAACTTCTCCAAGGTCGTTGCTGGGACCCGGGTTTCGCGGCCGAGCTCGCCAACCTTGGCTGGTACGCGCTCGCCGTGCCCGAAAGCGCGGGCGGTCTCGGCGCCCCCCTCTCGGAGCTCGGCCCGATCTTCGTGCAGCTCGGCAGGCACCTGGCCGTCGGACCGCTGCTGGAGAACATCCTGCTGCCCGCGCTGCTGCAGCGGTCCGGTGCTGCGGAACCGGCGCCGGCCGTCGCCGCGGCCGTGGAGACCGGGGTGCCGCTGGCGCTCGTCGATCCCGGCGTCACTGAAGAGTGGGCCGCGGACTTCGGGTCGCTGAGGCTCACCGGACAGGCCTTGACCGGCACGGTCAACGCCGTCCGTTTCGCCCAGCACGCGAGCCTGCTGGTGGTGGTCGCGGACACCGGCACCGGGTCCGCGGTGTGCCTGGTCGATTCTACGGAGCCCGGCGTCGGCATCGAAGGTCTCGACAGCGCCGATCCCACGACCACGTTCGCCCGGGTCGCCTTCGACGGGGTCCGGGCCGACCGGGTGGTCGGCCCGGAAGCCGAGCTCGGCACCCGCATCCGCTCGTGGGCCAGGATCCTCATCGCCTGCGAGCTCAGCGGCATCGCCCAGCGCAGCGTCGAGCACACCGTGGCGTACCTCGGGCAGCGCGAGCAGTTCGGCCGGCCGATCGGGAGCTTCCAGGCGGTCAAACACATCGCCGCCGACATGCACGCGCGCTCGGCCGGCCTGCACAACTTGTGCCTGGCGGCCCTCGCCGATGCCGACCGGGCGTCCGTGACCGACCTCGATCTGCTGGCGGCGACCGCGAAGGCCCACGCCGCCGAGGCGGCGGTGCGCGTCTGCGAAGACGCGGTGCAGTTGCACGGCGGCATGGGCTTCACGACCGAGAGCGAGGTGAGCTGGTACTACCAGCGCGCGCTGGCCCTGCGTGGCTGGTACGGCGACGAGACCGAGCTGCAGCGACGGATCGGTGCGGCCCTGGTGGAGCGCGACTCGTCGGCAGACGATGGCCGCAACGTATTCGACCCTGAGAGGCAGACGTGAAAGCAACGAGACTCGACGAGGAGCTCGTGCGCCGGAACACCGAGCGGGGATTCTGGGCGGGCAACCTCGTCGACGGCTATCTGACCGACGTCGCCACGAGAACGCCGGACAAGGTTGCGGTCATCGACCGGGGCCGGTCCTGGACCTACCGGGAGCTGGATCGCGCCGTGAATCGCCTCGCCTCCGCGCTGAGCGCGCGTGGCCTCGGGCGCGGCGACGTCGTGTCGTGGATGCTACCGAACTGGGCCGAGGCGATCGTCGTCCACCTTGCCGCGATGCGGCTAGGGGCGGTCAGCAACCCGATCATCCCGATCTACCGCCACAAGGAGACGGCGTTCATTCTGCGCCAGGCGGCGTCGAAGGTGATCGTGGTGCCGAGCCATTTCCGTGGCTTCGACTACCCAGGCATGATCGACGACATCCGGGCCGAGGTCCCCGAATTGCGGACCGTCGTCGTGGTGGGTGCCGAGTCCGGCGATGTTCACCTCCGGTTCGAGGACCTGCTCGACGAGGGCCGGGCCGAACCACTCGATCACGGCCCGCGCGACGCGAACGACATCGCGTTGCTGCTCTACACCTCGGGGACGACCTCGGCGCCCAAAGGTGCGTTGCACAGCCACAACACGCTGGACTACGAGAACCGCAGCATCATCGACTTCTTCGGTCTCTCCGCGACCGACGTCGTGTTCATGCCATCCCCGGTCGGACACATCATCGGCGTCCTTTACGGGATGCAGCTGCCGTTCATGCTCGGCAGCACCGTCGTCCTCCTCGACGTCTGGCGGCCTGAGCGGGCGCTGGAACTCATCCAGGAGCACGCGTGCAGCTTTGTCGTGGCCGCGACTCCGTTCCTCTACGGCATTTTGCACGACCCGGCACTGTCCCGTTGCGACGTCAGCTCCTTGCGCGTCTTCGCGTGCGGTGGCGCCGACGTACCTCCGGAGCTGATCAGGACCGCAACCTCGACCCTGCGGTGCACGGTCAGCCGGGGCTACGGGTCAACCGAATACCCCACTGCCACCGCCGCCAACTCCTCGGACCTCGTGAGCAAACGAGCACAGACCGACGGGCGGGCGATCGGCGAGGCCGAACTACGCCTTGCGCCGGACGGTGAACTTCAGGTCCGCGGGCCGGAGTTGTTCCTGGGCTACCTCGACGGCTCCCTCAACGCCGACGCCTTCACCGACGACGGCTGGTTCCGGACCGGCGACCTCGCACGCATCGACACCGATGGCTACGTCGAGATCATCGGCAGGCAGAAGGACATCATCATCCGCGGCGGCGAGAACATCAGCGCCAAGGAAATCGAGGACAACCTGTTCGAGCACCCCAAGATCGCCGACGTCGCCGCCGTCTCGTCACCGGATCCGGTCCTCGGTGAACGGGTCTGCGCGGTCGTCGTGCCGGAGCCGGGGGCGAGCGTGACGTTGCCGGAGATCGTCGAGTGGCTCACGGCCCGGCAGATGGCGCGTCAGAAGCTCCCCGAGAGCCTGCTCGTGCTTGACGAGCTGCCCCGCAATCCCAGCGGCAAGGTCCAGAAATTCAAGCTCCGCGACATGACGCGTGAGAGGAGCAAGCCCGGTCACGACCACCACGTCGCCGGCTGACCGCCGATCAACCCAGCATTGGAGTGAAACAATGAAGTTGCACACCCTCACCGAATTCGCCTCGGGTCACCAATTCCTCGAAGCCCTGCGCTGGCACGACGGAGCGCTCTGGGCCAGCGACTTCTTCAGCAAGAAGGTGCTGACCTTCGCCGCGGACGGAACGGCCACGACGGTCACCGAAATCGCAGGTGCCCCATCCGGTCTGGGGTTTTTGGCGGACGGGTCGACGCTCGTCGTGTCACAGGCCGACGCCACCGTCCAGCGGATCGCCCCCGACCGGACGGTGAGCACGTTCGCCGACTTCAGCAGCATTGCCGGCGGACCGGGGAACGACATGCTCGTCACCGCCGAGGGACACGTCTACGTCGGCAACTTCGGCTTCGCCATCGGCGCCGAAGACCCGAAGCCGACGGCACTGGCGCACATCGATCCGCAGGGCAACCTCAGCCGCGCCGACAGCGACGTCCTCTTCCCCAACGGCATGGCCCTCACGCCCGACGGGGACCTGCTGCTGGCCGAGACGTTCCGGCACCGCATCACCGCCTTCGACATCGCGCCGGACGGGTCGCTGTCGAACCAGCGGGTCTGGGCCCAGCTCGACGAGTCGTTCCACCCCGACGGCATCGCCCTCGACAGCGACGGCGGGGTGTGGTTCGGCAACGCCCTCACGACGGGCGACGACAGCGGTTTCTACCGCACGGTGGCAGGTGGCGAGATCACCGACAAAGTGCCGGTCTCCGGCGCACAGGCGGTCGCGTGCGCCTTCGGCGGCGACGACCTCGGCATGCTCTACCTGACCTGCAACACCACCACGCTCGAAGAGTTCGTGCAGGGACGCTCGGAAGCGGTGATCGCAACCGCCGAAGTCGGGCGGGTGGGCGTGTCCGGCGCCTGAACCTCGCGCGCTTCGACGTGGTCTCCCGCCAGGTCCGGGCCACACTGCCGGCCCGGACCTGGCCGGCTCGCCGTCGGTAGGATGCCGGAGCAGGCGGAGAGGAGACCACAGCTATGGCCGCTGCCACCGCGGAGTCGCAGCCACCCAGGTCCCGGCCTCGCCACCGGCGCGCCGAAATCGCCAAGAACGCCGGTGAACTCTTCAGCACCCGTGGCTTCCACGCCGTCCGCATGGACGACATCGCCGAGGCGAGCGGCATCACCGCGCGGGCCCTCTACCGCCACTACGAGAACAAGCAAGCCCTGCTGTCCCATGTGGTGCGGGAGGACCAGCAGCGGGTCATCGAGACGCTCACCGCCCTCAGCGAACAGGCGGCCGACGAACGCAGTCTCGACGCCAGTCTGACCGCACTGACCAACGCCGCGCTGGACAGCCGTCAGCTGTCCCTGCTGTGGCAGCGCGAGGCCCGTCACCTCGACGCCGACGACTACCGGCTGGTCCGGAGACAGACCCGGTGGATCGCCAAGCAGTTCGAGGAGCTTCTCATCGGCTCCGAGCGCGACGACCTCGACGAGTCCGCTGCCGACATCAGAAGCTGGGTCGTGGTCAGCATCGTCTCCGGGCCTGGCCTCTACGACAGCGCGTTGTCGCGCCAACGCCTCGCCCAGGATTTGGTCGCAGCCAGCAAGCGGGTCATCAGCGAGCCCGCAGCGGTAACGGCCGACGAACCGGACGGCGACGAAACCAGCAGGACCTCGCTCTCGCGGCGTGAGCAGCTGATCTACGCCGGAGCCAGAGCCTTCCGCGCCAAGGGGTTCGGTGGGATCAACATCGACGACATCGGCGGTCAGCTCAGCATCGTCGGCCCGGCTCTGTACCGGTACTTCGACAACAAAGCCGAGATCTTGGTCGCGGCCGTGAACCGGCTCCACGAGTGGCTGGCACTGGAGATGACCCGGGCCATGCGCACGCCGTGCCCCGACGAGGCAGTGCTCGCGCAGCTGATCCAGGGCTACATCCGCATCGCGCTCGAGGCGACCGATCTACTCGCCGTCTCGCTGACCGAACGGCTCTACCTGCCTCCCGCCGTGAGTGAGCGTTTCGACCGTATCCAGGCCGACTACATCGCGGAGTGGCAGCGTTGGTTGTCGGTCGCCCGCCCGGAACTGTCCGACGCACGTGCGGCGACCCTGGTCAAAGCGGCCAAGACGATCATCGACGACTGCGTGCGGATCCCGCACCTGCGGCAGTATCAGGTGCTTCCCGCAGAGCTCTTGCGCGTCGCTCTCGCGACGCTCGGCCTCCAGCACGGCTGATCTGGGGCAGGAGAGCCGACGGACACACCTGGTGCCCGGTGTCTCGCAAGCACTCTCCGACAAGCTCGGCCTGGACCTTCGAGCCGAGCTGCGATGAAGCAATGCCGTGACGAGTGAGCGCACGTTGGTGCCGGGCACCCGGTCGACCCTATATTCTGTATGGGCACGACATCGGAGGCAACGATCAAAGACGCAGCGGATGGCCTGGCGGACAAGATGGTGAGCACCGGCTTCGGCCCTCACCAGCAGCTCAGCCACAGGGTGGCGACCTACGTGCGCGAAGGTATCATGATCGGCCACTTTCAGGCTGATCAGTACCTGCGCACGGAAACTCTCGCCGCAGACCTCAAGACGAGCGCGACCCCCGTCCGTGAAGCGCTGATGATCTTGCAGAGCGAGGGCTCGGTTCGCTGGGAACCGCGGCGAGGGTTCCGGGTGGTGAGCGTCTCCGACGACGACATCCGTGATCAGTTCCAGGTACAGGCCTACATCGCCGGCGAGCTGGCGGCTCGTGCGGCGCGAGTGCTTGACGCCGCGGCGGTAGCCGAGTTACGGGCTCTGCAGGAGTCGCTCGCGACCGCGGCCGATCGTGGCGACGCCGAGGCGGTCGACAAGGCCAACCACGAGATCCACCGGCGCATCAACAAGGCGGCGAACTCGCCACGAATGACGGCATTGCTCAACCAGACCGTCCACTACGTCCCGCTGGGCTTCTTCGGCACGATCAAAGGATGGTCCGAGGCCTCGGCGCATGACCATTCCGCCATCTTCGACGCGATCGAATGGCGCAACGCGGAGGCGGCACGGATGGCGATGTCGCACCACATCATGCACATCGGCGACCTGCTGGTCGCGCACCTGCAAATGCGGCGGGGTGAGTGAGCAGCCTCTGGCCCGAGTTTGACGGTTCGGCCGAGCTCTACGATCGCCGCCGGATGGGGCCACTGAGGCACGCTCTACGCGCGCGTGGGTGTGCCGGGCGGGCGGGGCGATGACCCAGCCCGCCCGGCACAGCGACGAGGTCGGTCAGCTGCCCGGCTGGCAGGAAGCACGGTAGGTGCCGACGTTGGCACCGGTGGGCCCCACTGCCCGGTCGATCCAGGCCCGAAGGACCGCGTAGCTCTGCTGTGCGTTGCGCTGCAAGTTCAGGTCGTGGCCGGCGTTCGGCATCACAGCTGTTTGCAGGCATGCTGCGGGGGAAAAGAACTGCCCCTCGTGTTGCTGAAGGGCTTTGCCGCTGTTGCAGTACTGCCTGTCCGCGCCGCAGAAGAACAGATCGCTGACGCCATCGAGCAGGAACATCGGCACCTTGATGTTCTTCGTGTGAGTCGAGAGCGGGAGTTCCAGTTCTTTGCTCGTCGTGGGAAGGTAGGTGACGGGAATAGCTCCTTCGCGATCGATGAACGTCGCTCCCTCGCCTGCCGTTACAGTATCCCGCATCGTGTTCTGATCGTAATCGATCAACCCGGGATCGGCATTGTCGAGGTCATAGAGGAAGTTCTGGTTTCGCGCTCCCGGCATCGGTGTCAAGTAGCCCGGGTCGTATCCGGACGACGCGAACTTTTGATCGAGGACGGCTGGGTAGAAGCCGGAGAAGAATCGCGCAACTGGCAACGTTTCGATGGTGGAGCCCCAGCCCGTCGTCACCGCCGCGTCCGCGTCGTTGTACTCGCTGGATTCCAGCCAGGAAGTCGCGCTGCCGTACGAATGCCCGACCAGCACGACGTGGCTGAACGGCGTAGCGCCGATCTTTCCCGCTTTCAGCTGCTGCAGGACCTGATGCGCGACTTCGGCCTGTGAATCGAGCGTGACCAACGCGCTCAGCGGGTGATCACTGCGTCCGTAGCCGAGCCGGTCGATCGCAAAAACGGCGTAACCGGCCGACATCATCTGTCGCGCAAAAGAATATGTCTCAGGTTGATACTGCACGTCCCAGTAAGAATTGGTGTAGGTGATGCCGTGCAAGGCCAGCAGCACGGTCTTCGGGGCACCACCGGGCGGCAGGCACAGCCGGCCGTGAATTTTGAGTGGGCCCTGGTTGAGCAAGTTCGCGCCGGGTATCGACACGACCTGGTGTTCGAGAACCGAGCTTGGCACTGTCGTGTCGACCGGACGGCACCCGGGCGACATCGGTTCGTCAGTGTTCGCCGCGCTCGCTGCCGGCGGGGCCACGAGCGTCAGTGCGGCAAGCGCACCCAGCCCGAGCGCGAGGCGGCGAAGTCGCCGTTTCGGCACGGTTCGTCGGGATCGGAAGGACATCATCGGCCTCCAGAGAGGGGAGAGGTGACGGAACGGAGCGAAATATTATATAGAAGATCGCTACTGTCAACCATGAGGTCTACCCCGCTGCCCAAATGGGGGACGTCACCGCGCCGGGGCGAGAGTGCGCTGCTCGGACGGCGCGCAAAGGATAAGTGCAGGTCACGGCGCTCGATCGGGCCTGCACGCGAAGCCTGAGGCGGCGCAGGCGACATTTCGGACTTGACGGACGCGCACCCAGATCCTATGTTAGATTCTACATTATGGACTGAATGAGGATTCATTCATGGCAAACCCTGACGACGCGGATGGCCCACCCGGACAGCCGGGCTCATCGCAGCGGTGTCGCATCCAGCACCCGCCGGCAACTGCTGGATGCGGACCATCCGCGTGATGCAGAGCGTCGATCTCACAAGATCCCGCGAGGTGCCGCCACGCGGGCGTGGCAGCGGTGACCGCGCCACTGAGCGAAACCAAGTGCGTCGGCGTCGCGTGAAAACTGACCCTGTTCCGGCGCTTGGGTTCTCCGCCAGGGGTCAATTTTCAGCCGCCGTTGACAAACTGCAATCGATCCCGAGTCCGGGACCGCGGCCACACCTCCCCTCGGCGGTTCTGCCGCGATCACCGCATGAGACACCGCCGCATGAGACACCGCCGCATGAGACACCAAAGAGCCGAGGTGGTTCCGCTGCTGTGTTTGCACGACTTCTCTTCAGTCGACTTGACGCCCGTGCCCGGCTAGTTCCCCGCATTGACGAAGAGGCTGTCGGCAGGCCCGAGCAACGGGCCCGAAGCAAGCGCGATCTTTCTGCCCACTGTGGACTTTGTGCCGCCTGAAGCCACTGAGCGCTCAGCTCGCGCGCCACCGGACCGGTCATGGCACTGGAACTGGTTCCCGGCAGCACAAACCCACTGGCCCCCGTGTACGCGCCGGACCACGTCAGGCTCGCCCGATCCGGCGCGCTTTGACAACGGCGCAATCGTCGAACGACCCGCCGGTCACGACACACTCACCGCAGCACAGAAGACCGGCATCACCGGTTGAGACGCGGCTCCGCACACAGTGCCGAGCCGCTCCAGGTGCCGGCGGATTGGCTGCGCGTCAGGACGAGCGGCGATCCGGCGGTCCGACGGTCACTGAATGGCGAGCGTGATCGTCAGACGCGTGCGGTCGGATGGCCGACAGAATGAGATCGGTCGCGCTGTCCACACTGGACCCCAGCGTGCCGGACCTGCCCTGATCTCGTACCCAGCGGAAGACCACGCCCATGAAGACGTCACTTAGGATGCGGGCGGCCTCAGCGACGTCCACCCCTGGATCGATTTCGCCGCGTTCCTGGCCACTTCTGAGGAGAGGCGTCAGGTCGGCCAAAAGCTGCGACTCGTAGCGGATGGGACCGGTCGCCGCGGTCCAGCCCAGCATCATCTGCCTGCTCAGCTCGGCCTTCGCCTCGACCATTCGGCTGATGGACCGGAAGTAGGCACGGATCCGCTCCGAGGCCACCTCCCCCGCCGATTCGGTGATCGCATCCATGGCAATGTCCGCCATGCGCCGGGTCCACAACATCGGGATGTCGCTCTTGCTGGGGAAATGGTTGAACGCGGTGCGTCGCGCCGTTCCGGCCCGCTCGGCGATGTCGGCCATCGTGGTTTCCTCGTAGCCGCGTTCCACGAACAGGGCTGCCGCCGCCTCGTAGAGCAGCTCTTTGGTGGTCGGCGCGACGCTGCCCGCAGCATCCCGCTCAGTCGAGCGCACCGGCGTTCCCGATCCTTCCTGACTCCTTGACACGACCTGCACCCGAGTGCACCATGCACTCCAGTGCATTTGCACCCGAGTGCAGTGGCCTGTCACAAGGGAGTGACCATGTCCAAGATAGCGTCGTCGATGCGACCGAGCGGCCTTGACCTCTTCCGGCCGGAGGTGCTGCTCGATCCTTACCCGCACTACACGAAACTGCGCGAGCTGGGACCGGTGATCTTCGAGCCGGAGCGAAAGATCTGGCTCGTGCCCGGCTACGCCGAGGCATCCAGCGTTCTGCGCAACCACAAGGTGTTCGTATCCGGTGACGGAGTCACCTACGAGGGAGCCGGCGACCGGCTCGAACGGTATCCGCTGATCGAGAACGACCCGCCGGTGCACACCCGCATCCGCCGAGCGGTCCAGCCGTCGTTCACCAAGGGCCCGGTCGAGGAACTGCGGCCAGGAATCGAGTCCGCGGCCAATTCGATCGCCGAGAAGGCGATCGCGCTCGGCGAGATCGATGCCGTCACGGCGATTGCCGATCCGATGCCCGACAGGGCGATGGAACTGCTCACCGGCCTCACCCCGCCGACCCCACAGAAGCTCGTCGCCTGGAGCGACGCGGTCGTGCGCGCACAGGAGCCCTCAGCGAGCCCGCACTACTCCGAACTACTCATCGAAGCACTGAACTGGCTGGCCGAGGTGGGAATTCCCGGGCTGCCCGCACACTGCCTCGGCAGTCTGATCACGAAATCCGGCGGCGCGAACGGGGCACTCGAAGCCGACGGACCCGAGCGGCTGATGACGCTCGCTTCCATCTGGCTGGCGGGTATCGACTCGACGGGCGCGATGCTGGGCAACGCGATCGACGCGTTCATCGAGCGCCCTGACCCGTGGGAGCTGCTGCGCGCCCGTCCGGACCTGATCCCGAACGCAGTCGACGAGTTGCTGCGCTTCGAGGCGCCCTTCCGCATCTTCTACCGGCGCACCCGTGAGGAGGCCGAGATCGGAAGAACCACGATTCCGGCAGGCGCCACGGTCTGCGTCATGCTGGCCTCGGCGGGTCGCGATCCACGCCAGTTCCCGGAGCCGGACCGGCTGGACGTGACCCGGGAGAACGCCCGAACCCATCTGGCATTCGGGACCTCGATCCACCTCTGCCTCGGCCAGCCCGTCGCGCGGTTGGAAGCGACGTCGATGCTGACCGAGCTCACCCGGAGGGTGCTGCGCTTCGAGCGCGCCGGCGAGCCGGTGCGCAGCTCCAGCCTGTCGATGCGCAAGTTCGAATCATTGCCGGTGCGGCTCGTGCCGGCGAAGGGAGGAGCGGAATGACCGGCTACTCGAAGGGGCCCCACGACCTGGGCGGCGACTGCCACGCGTGGCTGATGCCGAAAGGCGGCTGGGCGGAGAGCAACACCGGGCTGATCCGGGGCTCAGGGGTGTCGCTGTTGGTGGACACGCTCTACGACCTCCCACATACGGCGGAGATGCTCGACGCGTACGGCCCGCTGACGAAGAACCATCCAATCCGGACACTGGTCAACACCCACTCCGACGGCGATCACTGGTTCGGCAATCAGCTGGTCGCGGGACCGGGGGTGGAGATCGTCGCCTCGGAGGCGGCGGCGGAGCTGATGACCCCGTATGCAGTGTCGGAAATGACGGCCCTGCACGAGCGTGACGGTGAGCTCGGCGAGTTCATCCGGCCGATCGCGAGGCACTTCGACCTCTCCGGCATCACCCCCACCCCGCCGACGCGCAGCTTCACCGGGGAGCTGGACCTCGACGTCGGCGGGCGGCAGGTGCGGCTCATTCAGGTCGGCCCCGCGCACACTCCCGGCGACGTCCTCGTGCACGTTCCGGACGCGAAGGTCATCTACACCGGGGACATCCTGTTCATCGGCGGCGCCCCGCTCGTGTGGGACGGGCCGGTGTCGCGGTGCATCGCCGCCTGCGACAAGGTCCTCGACCTCGAACTCACCGCGATCGTGCCCGGTCACGGCAGGCTCACTGACAAGGACGGCGTCCGCCACGTCCGTGACTACCTCGTTTTCGTCGAGGTCGAGGCGACCAAGCGGTTCGAGGACGGCCTCAGCGTCGACGAGGCCGTCGCGTCGATCGACCTCGGCCGGTTCGCGGCCATGTCCGAGCGGGGACGCATCGCGGCCAACGTGCTCAACGTGTACGAGGAGCTCGACCCCAGCAGGCCGCGGGCAAGCCGGCTGGAGCAGTTCAGCCGGATCGCCGCCTTCGAGCTGGGTACCGGAACGACATCGACCGGAGCGGGGGCACCGACCGCATGAAGATCGCCCGAATCGAGATCGACGAAACGACAAGGGTGGGCATCGTCGACGGCGACCAGGTCCAGCCGCTGGACTCGCGGATCGACGTGTCCGAGCTGCTCGTCGCGACCCCGGCGGAGCGCGCTGAACTCGTCGAGCGGACCAAGGACGGCGAGCCACGCCCGCTGTCGCGGGTACGGGTGCTCGCGCCGGTGCAGCCGAGGACGCTGCGGGATTACCTCACATTCGAGGAGCACTTGGAAGGCAGTCTGAAGCTGCTCGGTGCGGCCGCGCCGAACCCCGCCTGGTACGACCAACCCCTGTTCTACTTCTCGAACACCAACGCGGTCGTCGGACCCGACGACACGGTCGAGGTGCCGCCGGGCTGCCGGATGCTGGATTTCGAGCTCGAACTGGCCGCCGTGATCGGCAAACCGGGCAAAGACCTCTCACCGGAGCAGGCGGCCGAGCACATCGCCGGATACACGCTGTTCAACGATTGGTCCGCGCGGGATCTGATGTCACCGGTGATACCGGTCGGGATGGGACCGGTGAAGGGGAAGGACTTCGCCAACACCATCGGGCCGTGGATCGTGACCTCCGACGAGCTCGAGCCCTACCGCTGCGACGACCGGCTGGCGCTGGAGCTGCACGCGGAGGTCAACGGTGGCGCGCTGCCCGCCGGCGGGGACACCTCGGCCAACATGTCGTGGTCGTTCGAGGAGATGGTCGCGTTCGCCTCGCGGGGCGCCGAGCTGGTACCCGGTGACGTCCTCGCCTCGGGGACCTGCGGGGCCGGCTGTCTGCTCGAGTATTGGGCCCACACGAACACCGAGGAGCCCCCGCCACTGCGCCCGGGTGACGTCGTGACGCTGGTCGCCGAGGGCATCGGTTCGGTGTCGAACCGGATCGTCGCCGGGGTGGAGCCGGTGGCCGTGCCGACGGCCCGGGTGCGACGACAAGGCCGGCGGCCACGCCAGTGGAGCACAAGGGGGTCATCGTGAACGACGCCGAGCCGGCGCAGGTCTGGACACCGTCGGCCCAGGCAATCGACGAGGCGACGATCACCGCGTTCGCGCGCTTCGCGGATGGGCGGGGCGGCCCGGCACCCGACGCACCTTACGAGCAGCTGTGGCAGTGGTCGGTCGAGGAACCCGCAGCATTCTGGTGCGCCGTGGCCGAGTTTTGTGAAATTGCTTGGGACACCCCGCCCGATGCGATCACCGATGGCAGGCCTCTCCCGGAAACTCACTGGTTTCCTGGCGGACGTCTCAACTACGCCGCACAGGTGTTCAGGACCCCGCGGACCGGCGCGGCTGTCGTGGGGCACGACGAAAGCGGGATCAGGCAGACGCTGAGCTGGGCCGCGTTGGAGGAACAAGTCGCCGGCCTCGCCGCCACCCTCGCCGGGCTGGGAGTGCGGGCGGGCGACCGGGTGGTCGGATACCTGCCTGACCGTCCCGAGGCGATCGTGGCCTTCCTGGCCACGGCGAGTTTGGGAGCGGTGTGGGCCAGTTGCGGAACCGACCTCGCCGGGGACGCCGCACGCGCACGCCTCGCGCAGCTCGCCCCGACCGTCCTCGTCGCAGCCTCGGGTCATCACCACCGCGGCCGCTGGGTCGACCGCGTCGGCGATGTGGTCGCGCTGCGCAAGGGACTGACGAGTCTGCGCGCGACGGTGCTCGTGGGCGACGGTCATCGTGCCGATGGGATCGAGTGGGACCAGGCTGTCTCGTCATCAGGAAGTCAGGTGGCGCCGGTTCCGGTACCCGCCGAGCATCCGCTGTGGGTGCTCTTCACTTCGGGCACGACGGGACCGCCGAAGGGCATCGTGCACAGCCACGCCGGGGTCGTCGTCGAGCACCTCAAGACACTCAGCCTGCACCTGGACATCGGGTCCGGGGACCAGTTCTTCTGGTACACGACGCTGAATTGGATGATGTGGAACCTCCGCGTGAGTGGCCTGCTCCGCGGAGCCACGGTGCACTGCTTCGACGGCGCTCCGGCTGCCCGCGCCCTCTGGCAGGTCGCTGAGTGCGGGCGAGTCACCCACCTCGGCCTCAGCCCCGGCTACCTGAACGCCTCTCGCGACGCGGGACTGCACCCGGCCGCGGACTTCGACCTCACGGCCCTGCGGGTGGTCGGGTGCACCGGATCAGTCCTCACCGCCGGAGTGCACGCGTGGGCGGCCGCAGAACTCGGCCCCGAAGTTCTGGTCGGTTCCACCACGGGTGGGACGGACGTGGTGAGCGGATTCGCGGGTTCCGTGCCCACGGTGCCCATCCGGGCCGGGGAGATCGCCGTCCGTTGCCTTGGAGTGGATCTCCATGCCTGGTCGCCGGAACGGGAGCCGCTGATCGACGAGGTGGGAGAGCTCGTCGTCACCTCACCGATGCCGTCGATGCCGATCGGCTTTTGGGGCGATGCGGACGGCAGTCGTTACCGCAGTACCTACTTCGAGGAATTCCTCGGAGTGTGGCGGCACGGCGACTGGGTCACCGTGACCGGTCGCGGATCGGTGATCGTGCACGGCCGGTCGGACGCGACCCTCAACCGGCACGGCATCCGCATGGGCAGCGCCGACATCTGCCAGGCGGCCGAAGATCTCCCCGAAATAGCCGAGGCGCTGGTGGTCGGCATCGAAGAAGACGACGGCGGCTACTGGATGCCGATGTTCGTCACCCTCACCGACGGACGACGCCTTGACGAGGACCTCGCCACCACGGTCCGGGCCGCGGTACGCGACCGGGTCTCGCCACGGCACGTCCCCGACGAGGTGATCCACGCGCCGGGGATCCCGCACACCCGTACGGGCAAGAAGCTCGAGGTCCCGATCAAGAACATCCTTCGAGGTTTCACCGGGGCGGTGCAGGAGGACGCGGTCGACCGACCCGATCTCCTGGAGTTCTACCGGGAGACCGGCGAGCGTCGCCGACGAACGAGATGAGGAAGACCATGCCTACCACCGAGACCTTCGAACTGGTCGTGCTCGGCAAGGAGATCGTGGCCGACGGAGTCGTTCGCCTCACGCTTGGCCGGCCCGACCGTGGCGAGCTCCCGACGTGGGAGCCGGGAGCGCATGTCGATCTGCACCTGGGCGAGCCTTCCATGATCAGGCAATACTCGCTGTGTTCGAAGCCCGCCGAGCGCGACCGCTACCAGGTTGCGGTGCTTCGCGAGCCGGACAGCCGGGGCGGATCCTCCTACGTTCACGATCGCCTCGCCGTCGGCGACCGGCTCGTCGTCGGCCTGCCGCGCAACCACTTCGCGCAGATCGAAGCGAAGCGCTACATCTTCGTGGCCGGCGGTATCGGCATCACCCCCATCCTCCCGATGATCGAGTTCGCCCGGCAGGCCGGTGCGGACTGGACACTCCTCTACGGCGGCCGCACCGCCGGGTCGATGGCGTTCACCGAAGAACTCGCCGCGGCCGGGCAACAGCGGGTGTTCCTGCGTCCGCAGGACGAGTACGGCCTGCTCGACCTGTCGGGCCTGCTCGCCGAGCCCACCCCGGACACCGCCATCTATTGCTGCGGCCCCGAACCGCTGCTGAAAGCCGTGGAGGAGCACTGCACTTCCTGGCCGACGGGGTCACTCCAGGTGGAGAGGTTCGCCCCGGCGGACGGCACGCTCGACGGCTCGACAACCGAGTTCGACGTGGAGTTCTCCCAGTCCGGCGTGACCCTCACGATTCCCGCGGAACGATCGATCATCGAGGTCGCCGAGGAAGCGGGAATCCCCGTCATCTACAACTGCGAAGAAGGCACCTGCGGCGTATGCGAGACGCCCGTCCTCGACGGCGAACCGGACCACCGCGACTCGGTACTGACCGAGCAAGAACGCCGCACTGGCTCCTGCATGATGATCTGCGTGTCCCGTGCCCGCTCGGCGCGGCTGGTCCTCGACGCGTAGGGAATCCCCGTTGATCCGAGCTGTCGCCGGCGATCCGGCACCGCGTACGCACACTGCCGACACTCGTCGCCACCATCGAACACGAGCAGAGGTGAACCGGGACATGAGCCCAAGGTCGCATCGACAAACATTCCACTTCGGACTCTACGGCGCCGGACTGGGTGCGATGGCCACTCCAGACGCCGCGCGGATCGCCCAGCTCGCCGAGCAATTGGGATTCGAGTCGTTGTGGACCGGCGAGCACATGGTGATCCCCGATCCGCAGGTCCCGCCGTCGCACCGCGCGCCGACGGACCCGTTCCTCGATCCGATCGTCGCCCTGACCCATCTCGCGGCGACGACGTCGAAGATCCGACTCGCGACCGGAGTGCTGTTGATCCCGCAGCGCCACCCGGTGCAGCTCGCGAAGGAGTTGGCCTCTCTCGATGTGCTGAGCAACGGCCGGCTCATCGCGGGTGTCGGCGTCGGCTACGTCGAGGCGGAAATGCGCGCCGTCGGGATCGACCCCCGTACCCGCGGAGCGCGAACGAACGAGCATATCGCCGCAATGCATCAGCTCTGGCGAGCGAAGTCCCCGCAATACCGCGGCCGGTTCATCAACTTCTCCGGTGTCGACGCACATCCACGACCGGTCCAGCCGGGCGGTCCGCCGCTGGTGCTCGGCGGAACGTCGGCTGCGGCTTTGGAGCGGACCGTCCGCTACGGCGACGGCTGGTTCGGCCACAACCAGACCCCGGAGCAAGCATCAGCTGCGATCGCGCAACTGCGAAGGCTCGCGGCTGCGGCCGGACGCGACCCCGAGGAGCTCGAAATCACCGTGTCGCCGACTTCCCGGGGGGCCGGGCCGGCGACGCCGGTGACGAGCGAGCTGGTCCGTGCCTATGCCGATGCCGGCGTCAACCGCCTGGTCCTGAACGCCGAAGGCCGGGATCTCGACGACATCGCACGACTCATCGGGGAAATCCAACCAGCATGCTGGGCGGACGCACTCGAGGAGTACGACGTGGTCCACGCGTCGTGAAGTTCACGTTCACGCGCGCAGCACAGCCACTTCGTTCTGGTCGACGCCATACCTGGTCGAACGGTGCCCGCCGATCCCCCGGCAAACCCCGTCACAGACGTCCAGCCATGGATACCCGAGCGCGTCGACGATCACCTGGACTGGTTCTTCGCCTCCCAGATCGCGAGCCCTCCTCCGGGCAGCGAAACGACCAGGAATCCGTCGGGTCCTGAAACGGCCCACGCTTCGTATTTGTCGTGAGGCTCCACGCGGATTGCGGCCTCGTTGTGGAACTCGAGGCTCAGTGCGCCCGAATCGTCCACCTCGGCTCTTCTCACAACCCGATGAAGCAACGCCTCCAGCAGCTGGAAAGACCCTTGCGGGTCGCTGTCAGGAGAGAGATTCTGGCGCTCCCCTGCCCGGGTGATGCTGAACGGAGACTCGATGCGCGCCGTATAGCCGCGGGAGAAGTGCAGTACCGCGCTGTACTCGACCAATGTGGACAGCACTTCCTTTCCCGCGAGGTCAAGGTTCATGGCTGCCGTCCTTGCGGGGTTCGAGCCGGATCCGTTTGCGTCGCGGGAAACTCGAGTCTCTGCCGAGCAGAAACCAGTCCCGAGTGGCTCAAGTCACGGCCGAGTACGTCGGATCGCTGCGATGTTTCCGCGCGGTGTCTCGCATGCACCGCAAGAGTACGTCGCCGTATTTCATGTCCGTGTTCGCCCAGGCGACCCAGGTGTGCATGAAGTGTTCGGGCCGACCCTCAGTGAGCGGGAGCCAGGTCCAGCCCGGGAACCATTTTCGGGCCGACGCGTTGCCGATGAGGATGGCGTCGACGCCGGAACTCTTGGCGATCAGCTCGCTGTGTTCGGAGAAGGCGCGAAACAGCCAGCCCACCGCGGTGCCGCTGGCGGCCGCGGCAGCGCGCAGGCTGATCTCCTCTCCCTTGGAGGAGTGGGCCATCACGCGAAGGCCGGCAAGATCGGTGACGTCGATTTCGGTCCGGTCCGCCGGCAGGGCGTCCTCGCGGAACACACAACCGAGCCGTTGCCGGAACAGCATTTCCGCGTGCAGTTCGGGTGGTTCGGTGTGCATCAGACTCAGGTCGAGCAGGCCACTGTTGATCATACGGCGCTGTTCCTCGCTGGTCGCCTCGACGATGGCGAACCGGATTTCCGGCGCTGCGGCGGCGACCGACGTCAGGTACTCCTCGATCCAGCCGTGAGGGACTCCTGACGGTACCCCGAGGTGCACGAGGTATCCGCCGGTCGAAGCGGCCTGGAGGACCTCCGGGACGCGGTCGACGAGTTCGAAGATCGACGACAGGTGCTCCCGCAGGCCCTCCCCGATGACGGTCAGCTCGGTACCGCGGGGGGTGCGCCGCAACAGCTGGTGGCCAAGGTTCTTCTCCAGTTGGGCGATCTGCCGGCTCAGCGTCGGCTGGGTGAGGTGCAGGGCCGCCGCGGCGCGGGAGATGGACCCGAACTCGGCCACCGCGCGGAAGTAGTCGAGCTGACGCAACTCAAGCATGACCCGATGATATGCCTCAGGGGCATGGCGCTCGCCGATGATGGGCATTTGTCAAATATCTCCAGGGCACTGAGGATCTGAGGAGCGAAGACTCCCGGAGAGGACCCCATGAACCCCGAGATCATCGAGCTGGCCTTCGAGCAGTTCCCCGGGCGGCCCGCCTCGTTCTCCTTCGTGCTCGTCCACGGCTGGGCCCGCTCGCATACGGACTGGGAGCCCGTCCTGGACGGACTGCGCGACATCGCCCCCGCAGTCGCGGTCGACCTGCGCGGGCACGGTGCCTCTCGGCCGGGCGCCGGGATGCGACTGCCGCAGGTCACGGCCGACGTCCGCGCGGTGATCGAGCGTCTCGGACTCACCCGCGTCGTACTCGTCGGGCACTCGGCGGGCGCCGAGGTGGCCGCCTTCCTCGCTCGGCAGGAGCCGGAACTCGTGGCGGGATTGGTGGTCATAGACCCCGCGTTCGGTCTCCCCGATGACGATCGCCCGCGGATCGAGACGATCGCCGAGCGGCTGCGCACCGAAGACCCCATCACGATCGCGGCCGAGCATTTCGCGAAATCGGGGCCGAGCCCGTTGCCGTTGTCCGATGGGCCGGTGGCGGCCACGCCGGAGGCGATCCGCGATCTGTTCACCGATTTCGCATTCGCGCCGGAGGCATTGCACTTCCAAACGCAGACGGCGGCCTTCTTCGCCGGCTTCCCCACGCCAGTTCTCGCCTTTTACCGGAACACCGACCGTGCCCATCTCGCGCGGAAAGTGCTGCCCACCCCCGACATCCGCGTGCTGCCGGGCGGTCACTGGACCCATCACGAACACCCCGCCGAGGTCGTGTCGTCGATCGCCGGCTGGACCCGTCGACTGGAAAGGAAAGCAAACTGATGACCAAGCCACAGAGGGTCGCCATCGTCACCGGAGGTGCGGGGAAACTCGGCCGCGCCATCGCCGGCCGTCTGCTCGAGGACGGCGTCGCCGTGGTGGTGGCCGACGTGAATGCGGACGCGGCAGCGGCGAC
This sequence comes from Amycolatopsis sp., assembly GCA_035551175.1. Lineage (GTDB taxonomy): Bacteria > Actinomycetota > Actinomycetes > Mycobacteriales > Pseudonocardiaceae > Amycolatopsis. The sequence continues at coordinate 23,689 of DASZNR010000096.1, forward strand.
CGTCGCCGGCTTCCGTGCCCGGTTCGCCGCGCCCTCCCACCACGTGGCCGCTGATCTGGGGTCCGTCGATTCGATCGAAGCCCTGGTGAGCGAGGTGGGCGACCGGTTCGGCCGCATCGACATCGTCGTCAACAACGCCGCGGTGAACCGTCGCTCGACCCTGTCCGAACTCACCCCGGACGCGTGGGATCTGATGAGCGACGTGAACCTGCGAGCCCCGGCGATCCTGGTCAGCCGCGTGCTCGGCTTTTTCAAAGCGCAGCAGGGCGGCACCGTGGTCAACATCGCCTCGCGGAACTGGGTTTCCGGCGGTCCGGTCGCCTACACCACGATGAAAGCCGGCATCGTCGGCATGACCCGGTCCTTCGCGACCGAGCTGGCGAAGCACAACGTGACCGCCAACGCCGTCGCGCCCAGCTTCATCGAATCCGATTTCACGACCTACGACCGCGACGAAGCGCAGATGCGGACCCTGAAGGAGCAGTATCAGGCGATCACTCCGTTACCGCGGATGGCCGAACCACGCGACGTGGCAAACGCCGTCGCCTTCCTCGCTTCGCCTGCGGCGTCCTTCATCACGGGCGAGGTCCTGCACGTCTGCGGGGGAGCTCAGCTCGCGCCACTCCCCCAGACACCGCTCGCCGTCGAACACGCGGCGCAGCGATGAGGTTCAGCGTCGCGACGATCTCCTTGCCCACTCTGGATTTCGACGAGTCGATCGCCGAAATCGCCGCGGCCGGTTTCGGCGGTGTCGAATGGCGGGTCGAGCCGCGACCCGGAAGCATCCCCGACGCGAAGCCCGCGCACCCGTTCCTGGTGGATCACCGATCCACTCTGCCGCTCGACGTGCCTGCAGCCGCCGACGTCGCCCGCAAAACCCGCGCGGCAGGGCTCGAAGTCGTGGGCCTGGCGCCGTACATCGAAGTGGGCGACACCGAAATGCTACGACTGGCGTGTGAAATGGCCACGGCGACGGGTGCGCCACAGATCAGGTTGCAGGCCCCCAGGATCTCCCGCACGAACAAGTCGTATTCCCGGCTCTACGAGGAGACCGTCTCGTTCTTCGCGGAAATCGAGGCCGCTGCACGGGAAACCGGAATCCGAGCGTTGCTGGAGATCCACCACAACACCATCTGCTCCAGCGCGGCACTGGCGCACCGGGTGGTCTCGCAGTTCGCCCCGGCGCACGTCGGCGTCATCTACGACTTCGGCAACTTCGTCTTCGAAGGCTTCGAGGCCCACGAAATCGCCCTCGACCTGCTCGGTGACCATCTCGGACACGTGCATCTGAAGAACGCGGCGCACTTCCGTTCGCCAGGCGGCGGATGGCGCCCCGGCTGGACACCACTCGAGGACGGCGAAGTCGACGTTCAGCACGTTCTCGAACTCCTGCACCGGCGCGGCTACCGAGGCTGGGTGTCCGTGGAGGACATGAGCCTCGACCGCTCACCACGCGCGACCTTGCACCACAATGCGGCCCAGCTTCGCGAGTGGGGCCTGCTGCGCTGACAAACCCGCCCCGGACAAGGAGGTCCCAGCATGGGCAGCACGCAGTCATCCGATCTTTCCCGCTATCGCTGGGTGATACTGGCCACCTGCTGGCTGGCGTTCACCCTCATCTACATCGACCGCACCGCGTGGTCGGTGGTCGCGGTCGACGCCTCACACTCGCTCGGACTTTCCGTGGCGCAACTCGGCATCTTCGCCACGTCACTGTCCATCGGTTACGTCGTCACCAATATCCCCGGCGGTATCGTCGCAGACCTGATCGGCGGTCGCCTTGCCGCCGGAATCTCCCTGGTGGCGGCAGGAATCCTGACGTTCGCGTTCGGCACCGTGACGAACGTCGGCGTGGGAATCGTTCTCCAGATCGTCATCGGTTTGGTCAGCGGCGCCGACGTCGCATCCTTCACCAAACTGATCAGCCGCTGGTTCCCGCCCGCCGAGCGCGGTACCGCCTTCGGCCTGTACATCACCTCGACCGCGCTGGGCAGCGTGATTGCCAATGCGTCGATCCCGGAGCTACTCGCCAAGTTGCACTGGAACGGGGTCTACTACGTCCTCGGGGTACTGACGGTCGTCATCGGCGTGGTGTGCTTTGCGCTCCTGCGCAACAATCCACCCACTCCCGTCGAACCCGTGACCGAATCGCCGGCACCGGGCGGCCGGCTCGGTCTGGGCACCATGCTCAAGAACCGCAACCTCCTCTCACTCGCGGCGGCCGGCCTGGGGATGCAGTGGGCCACCCTCGGTTTTTTGGCCTGGGGCAATTCACTGATGGTCAAGGCACTCGGTTTGTCCGCCGCGAAAGCCGCTCTGGTGATGGTCATCGTCAGTACCACGGCCATCGGGGTCAAACCACTGGTCGGGTTTCTCTCCGACCGCGTGCGTGGCACTCGCAAGGCGCATCTGATGGTGCTCAGCGGTTACTTCGTACTCATCCTCGTCGTCTTCGGGCTCGTCCGGAACTACTCGGTGATGCTCGCGCTCGCCCCGTTCCTCGGCCTCGGCGTCTACGGTTACACGGTGCTGACGAACTCGACCGTGCCGCAGTACTCGGACCCCAGGTTCGTCGGTGGTGCATTCGGCTTCGCCAACACCGCGTGGCAGCTCGGTGGTGTCTTCGCGCCGATCGCCGTGGGCGCGGTGTTCAGCGCCACCGGTTCACTGTTCCTCGCTCTCGCGGTATTGGCGGTCGGTCCACTCCTGGGAGTGTTCCTGCTGCTCCCGATTCGCACGAAGGCCGAGAACCCGGCCACCGACCCGAACCGGCAAAGTGTCCACAACGGACTCTGAAGGGCTCGAATCCGCGTGGTGGCCGAGGCGTGCACGGCGCGAAGTGGTTCAGGATTCGAAGATCGCGACGGCGCGGGTCCAGCCGGCGGACGCGGCGTGGACCTTGACGGGGAAACAAGAGATCTCGAACCCGGTGGCGGGGAGCTTTTCGAGGTCGTGCAGTTTCTCGAGGTGGCAGTAGCCGATCTCCCTGCCTGCTCGGTGTCCCTCCCAGATGATCGACGCATCCCGCTCGGCGGCGTATCGGGCGGCAGTGTGGACGAACGGGGCGTCCCAGCTCCACGCGTCGGTTCCGGTGAGGCGCACGCCGCGTTCGAGCAGGTAAAGGGTCGCGTCCCGACCCATGCCGCACCCAGAGGACACGTAGTCGTCCTGACCGTAGCGGGCACCGGCGCTGGTGTTGACCACGACGATCTCCAGGGGCGAGAGCTCGTGTCCGATGCGCTTGAGCTCGGCTTCGACATCCGCCGCTGTCGCGACGTAGCCGTCGGGGAAATGGCGAAAGTCGAGCTTCACCGCGGGTTGCAAGCACCATTCCAACGGGATCTCGTCGATGGTCGCCGCCCGCTCGCCGCCGTCCATGGTCGCCGAATAATGGTAAGGCGCGTCGAGGTGGGTGCCGTTGTGCGTGGTGAGGCGGACCCACTCGAACGCCCAGCCCTCGCCGTCGGGCAGATCCTCGACGGTCGCGCCGGGAAAGAACGCCAGGAGATCACTGACGGTCTGTGCGTGCGATCGGTAGTCGATCTCAGGCGTGTGCCCCGGCGGGTCGGAGGCGATCCCGGCCCGCAGGGTCGTGGAAATATCGACGATTCTGCGCATCGTACGTACCTTTCGACCAAGCGATGGCGTGTCCAATTCGGACATTCGTGAACTACTGGTAGGTCAGGTCAGAGGCCTGGTCGGAGGGGGATGACGCCGGTCCCCTCGACCACCCTCTGCCGGGTCGAGCCCAGTCCCTGCCCGTGGAGGGACACGACGTCGCCGGGCCGCAACCAGCCGGTGAAATCGGCCAGTTCCGGAGTGTCGACGTGTTCGAGCAGGCAGCCGCCGGGCACGGTCCCCGAACCGATGACATCGCCCGGCGCGAGCTCGGCCCCGCGTGAGACGAAGGCGAGCAGCTCGCCGAACGTCCAGTCCATCTGGTCGAGGCGGCCGCGGGCGATCTCTTCGTCGTTGACGGTGGCGCGCAGTTCGAGGGCGAGCCGTCCGTCCACGCGGAACTCCGCCAGTTCGTCCACGGTCACCAGCGCGGGCCCGAGCGTGGTGGCACTGTCCTTGCTCTTGCCCATGCCGATTCCCGTCGCCAGGTCACGCAGCTGGTGATCACGGGCGGTCCAGTCGTTGAACAGCGTGTACCCCAGGATGTGGTTCTCCGCACTGCCCGGGGACAGGTCTCGCCCACCGCGTCCGACCACCACACCCACCTCGAGCTCCAAGTCGAACATGCGGGAGCCAGGCGCGACGGGCACCGGGTCGTGCGGACCGACGATCGACGCGGCGTTGCTGAAGTAGAACGCCGGCCCCTGCGACCACGCCGGATGCAGTTCCTGGCTGCGCCCGAGCGCGCGGTAACTGCCGCGCAGGTGGTCGAGAAAACACAGCCCGTCGCGAACCGACGGCGGGTGCGGGAGTGGGGCGAGGAGCCGTACGTCGTCAAGCTCCCGCACTTCTTCCGGCGTCCGGCGCGCGGTTCGCGCCGCGTCGGCCAGCGCCTGCTCACCACCCTGCACGAGGGTCAGCAGATCAGCGCCGGGCACCAGTCCGCGGACGGTCTCCCCGTCGAGCACGCCGGTGCGCGGGCCGGCACCGGCGTCGTAGGTCACCCATTTCACCGGTACCGCGCTCCCTTGCTCGTCGCGTCCTGAACGGCCTGCTCGTGGAATTCGCGGGCCATCGGCTCGATCGCGGCCCAGGCGCCCTCGGGGAGGCCGGGCAGTTCGCGTCCGGCGTCGCGGAGCCTGCCGAGGATCCGATCGGCGGCGGAGTCGGCCTGTGCGGTGACCGTGGTCAGATCGGCCACGGTGAGCACGCCGTCGCGCTTCACGATCCGGCCGTCCACGAGCACGGTGCGCACGTCGGCGGCCGTGGTCTGGAAGGCGAGCGTCGCGTAGGGGTCCACTCGCGGATGCTGCTCGAGCGCGGGACCGCCGACCAGCATCAGGTCCGCCCGCTTACCCGGAGTCAGCGAGCCGATCTTGTCGCCGAGTCCGAGCGCCTCCGCCGCGTTGACGGTGCTCCAGTTCAGCGCCTCCCGCGCCGGGTAGGTCACGGAAGCAGGCATCGCACCCGCGGTGTTGATCGGCAAATCCGCTTCGGCCCTGGCGAAACCCAGCCCGTAGCGCAGCTGGTGCCACAGGTCACCGCTGTTGAGCGAAATGACGTCGGCGGACAGCGTCGGCCGCACCCCGTGCCGGCGGCAACGCTCGAAGACGGGGCGGCCGAAGCCCATGTTCAGCTCTGTCTCCACCGAGATCGACACCTTCCCACCGGTGCGGGCGATCGCCTCCCACTCGGCGTCGCCGAAGCTGCAACAGTGCACGTGAACCATGTCCGGGCCGAGCAGCCCCAGGGCCTCCATCTCGGTGATCCCGGTGGCGAGAACGCTGCCGAACACGCAGCCGGCATGGTTGACCAGCAGGGCCCCGCGCTCGCGAGCCGCACTCAGTTCGGCGACGGTGTGCTGCCACGGCAGGCCGAAGATCTCCGACAGCGACACACCCAGAGTGAGCAGACCGTCCGACGCGAAGTAGGTGTCGGCGATGCGGTGGAAGTCCGCGACGCGAACCTTGTGCTCACCGAACTGGCTGGCCTGCGGTGAGCTCTCGAAGAACCCGTAGCAGAACGCCGCGCGGATCCCTGCCTCCTGCAGACCCTGTACGGCTCCGTCGGAGTGATCAGGGGTGTTGTTGCAGTGGGAGAAGTCCAGCAGCGTGGTCACCCCGGCGTTCAGCGCGTCGATCCCGCCGTAGAAGTTGCCGAGGCGGACGTCGTCCGGCGTGTACGCGGGCGAGACACCAAGCCGGATGCCGAAGTAGTAGTCGCCGAGGGTCCAGTCACCACAGATACCGCGGACCAGGGACTGCCAGGTGTGCCGGTGCGTGTCGATCAGGCCCGGCAGCACCAGGTGTCCGGTCGCGTCCAGGATTTCGGCGTCGGTCACCGGGAGCGAGGGCCCGACGGCGACGATCGCGCCGTCCTCGATCAGCACGTCGCCTGCCGGGAGATCCCCGAGCGCCGGATCCATCGTGAGGATGTGACCGTTGCGCACAAGGATGCGATGTGAGCTCATAGTGTCCTCCAAGCGTCGTTGCTTGGGAGCAGCATGGCTGGCCCGGTGCGCCGGAACATGTGCCAAATCGGTTGTGATCGCAGCGCGGGTGGCTCGACGTGGAAGGGGTGTTGGGACATGGACGTCCGGTCGTTGCGGTATGCCCTCACCTTGGCCGGGGAATTGCATTTCGGACGCGCCGCACGTGCCCACTACATCGCGGCTCAGCATTTCGGCCGCCGGATCCAGCAGCTCGAGCACGAGCTCGGGGTGAAGCTGTTCGATCGCACGAGCCGCCGCGTCGCGCTCACCCCGGCGGGGGAACGGTTCCTTCCGCGCGCCCGCCGAGTGCTGGCGGAGATGGACGAGCTCATGCGGACCGCCGAAGGGGATCACGCCGAGCCCGTGCTGCGGGTCGGGGTGCTCGGATTCGGCCTGGCCGACCACTGGTCCGCGACTCGCACGCTGCTGGCCACGCACCACCCGGAACTCGAATTGTCCTACCGGGAGCTGGACTGGACGACGCAGTACGACGCCGTGCGCACCGGCGAGGTCGATGTCGCGGTCGTGCACGACGTCGGCGGCGCCGAGGACTTGCGCATCGAGCCGGTGATGAACACCGGCCGCTGTGCGGTCGTACCGGCCGAATCCGAGTTCGCCGACGCCGGGCATCTCAGCGCGGCCGACATCGCCGACCTGCCGCAGGTGAAGCTGGTCGGCCAGCCGGGATTAGTTGAATGGGGCGGAGCGCCCACCCGACGCGACGCCGAAGTGCGCTCCCCCGCCCACGTGGCGACCGCGGTCGCCACCACGGGCCGGATCGGGTTCCACGGTGAACCCGCCATCCGGTTCTTCCCGTACCCGGGTGTCCGTTACCTGCCCCTCGAGGGACCGGGCGCCATCGTGGCCATCGCCAGCCGGCCGAACGACCGCAGGGACACCGTCGCCGCGTTTCGGACCGCAACACTCACGAGTCCTTTACGGCCCGGGGGGTCAGGCGACCCAGCGGGCGATCCCGAGCGCCGCGGTGCACACGGCGGGCGCGAGGCGGTCGACGGCGGCCCGGGAGTGCGCCACGATGCCGAGTGCGGCACGGACCCGGCCGTCCGAGCCGAGGACGGGTGCGGCGACGGACACCGCTCCCAAGGTCATTTCCTCATAGGAATAGGCGACTCCGCTCTTGCGGACCTCCTCCAGCGCGGCTGCGAGCCGGCCGGGCTGGGTGATCGTGTGCGGAGTCATCCTCGGCAGACCTGCCGCCACCAGCGTCCGGAGCAATTCCGTTCCCGAGTACGCCAGGAGAACCTTTCCGACGCCGGTCGCGTGCAGCGGAAGCCGGCCTCCGACCTCGGTCCGCGTGGGGACGGCCTTGGTGCTGGAGATCTTCTCGATGCAGAGGGCCTGCGTGCCATCCAGGACAGTGAGCTGAAGGTTTTCTTGTGTTGCCTGGAAAAGATCGTGCAGATAGGGCAGGGCCGCTTCCCGCAGCCCCCGTTGCCGCGGGGCGAGAGTGCCGACCGTCCACAGCCGCATCCCGATGCGGTACCGGCCGTCTTCAAGACGTTCCAACCCACCCCAGTCGCGAAGCTCGTTGATGAGCCGGCGCGCGGTCGAAACCGGCAGCCCGCTGCGGGTGGCCACTTCGGTGAGCGTGAGTGCCGGATTCGCGACATCGAAACAGTCGAGCACGGCCAGCAGCCGACTCGACACCGATTGACCGGGTGCCTTCGTTCTGCCTGCCATGGCGCCAATGTACGGACGATTGCCACTGGGCGGCAATCACGCCTGGTGCCAGGAAGGCCCCAGGTCGCAGGATCCCTACGTTCGCGAACCCGATTGCGGCAGCAACGATGACACAGATCGATGACAAGGAGTGGAAAACGTGCCGACAAGCCTTGAGGACAGGTTGGCCCTGCGTGAACTGGTCGACAACTGGGTCGTCTGGCGCGACGCCGGGGACTGGGATCGATTCGCGACCGTCTGGCACCCGACGCAGGGGTGGATGACGGCCACCTGGTTCCAGGGTCCGGCCACGGAGTTCATCGCCGTCAGCCGCGACGGCTTCGACCGGGGCGTGAACATCCTGCACTTCCTGGGCGGGCACAGCGCCGACGTACACGGGGACCGAGCCGTCGTCCAGACGAAGATGACGATCAACCAGCGCGCGGACGTCGACGGGATCGAAGCCGACGTGGTGTGCACAGGCCGCTTCTACGACTTCTGCTGCCGCCACGAGGGCGCGTGGAAGATCGTGCGCCGGCAGCCGATCTACGAGAAGGACCGGCTCGACCCCGTCGACCCCGCCGCGCGGCCGGAGCTCGACGTCGAACTGCTGAACCGGTTCCCTTCCGGCTATCGCCACCTGGCCTACCTGCAGACCAAGGCCGGGTTCACGGTCAAGACCGGGCTGCCGGGGCTCACCGGCGAGGCGGTGCGCCGACTGTACGACGAAGGCGCGAAATGGCTTGGTGGCTCGGCCACCCCGGGCGAGGGCTTCTCGGCATGAGCACAGGCCACCGCGGTCCGGATCGACGCCGCGAACAGTGCCGTTTCCGATCAGCCTCGTCGGCCTCGGGGGACGGACTTCTCAGCGCCAGGTGCGGGTGTCGGGCGGAACGTCGCCCACGGTGAGCACAGTGCCCGCGGTGACGATCTCGAAGGCGTCCGGGATCAGGTCCGAAACGGCCTTCTTGAGCGGGAAGCCACTGCAGTGCATGGGTGCGACCAGCCGAGGTTCGAACGCGGCGAGCGCTTTCGCGGTGTTGTCGATGCGGTTGGCGCTGATGCCGGGGTGTCCGGTGTGGAAGCCGCCGAGTACACCGTAGAGGGTGTCGGTGCCGGTGGTCGTGCGCATGTGCTCGATCGAGCTGATCACGCCGCGGTGCCCGCACGGGTCGATGACGATCAGCCCGTGGCCTTCGACGTCGATTCCGAGTACCTGGTGGTCGTTGATGTCGTCGGCTTCGACGTGCCCGTCGCCGTGCACGCACAGCCGTCCCGTTGGTGCTTCGAATTCGAACTCGACGCAGGTCTTCATTTCCCCGGAGGTCAGCAGTCCGGGACCGAGCGGCACCGGGTCGCGGGCTTCGATCAGGTGCCCGCCGGCCTGCCGGCTCCCCTCCCTGGTCAACCCGAGGTTGATCATGGGCAGAGTGACGTGCGGTTTGACGATCATCCGCGGGTCGAAGGCGTCGGGGTGCACCACCACGGGCGTGGGGTGGCCGATCGCCTCGAGGACACCGTTGATGCCGCCGAAGTGGTCGGGATGACCGTGGCTGAGGACCACTCCGTCCACTTCGGACAGGTCGACGCCGAGGCGGCGAGCGTTGTGCAGCACCACCGGGGCCGTCAGTCCGGCGTCGAAGAGAATTTTCGTCGACGTGGTCTCGGTGAATGTTTCGACGAGAAAGCACAGTCCGTTCTCGGCGAGCAGTTCGCCGTAGCGCGAGCTGAAGTGCTGGTCCATGTTGTACCGGCGCAGGCGCGGTGTGGACGGGAGCAGGATGTCGATGAAGTTCTCGTCGAGAACGGTGATCCGGGTTCCGGCGCAGCGGGTCATGGTTTCGCCCTACCTTCTTGATCGTGGTTCGAACTGGTCATTCGTAAGATCAGCGGGACCCAGGGCTCTGGGTATGGCTGTCATGGTTTCGCCGTGAGATGGCTGGAAAGGCTTGGCCACCCAGAGCCCCGCGACGACCCGACCGCC
>DASZNR010000097.1:0-12671 GCA_035551175.1 Amycolatopsis sp.
CGGTCCGCCGAGCTTTCGCCCGGGTCGTTCATGGCGCGGAGGTGTTCAATGTGGTGGTGCCTTCTCACCACCACACCCACGACCACATCGACTGGGCCGATCGCCTGACCCAGCTCAGGATGGCGGCCGCCCTCGACGCCGACGCCCTTTCGGCCATCGCCCGTCGCCTCGTCGCGGCCCTCCCGCCGGGCGCGACGATCCTCGATGTCGGCTGCGGCGCCGGCGCCATGAGCACGCACCTCGCCCACGCCCTGTCCACCCACGGTGGTGGCACTCTCGTCCTGATCGACGCGACACCGGAACTCCTTGCTGCGGCGGAAGAAACCGCGCGCGCCGCAATCGCGTCAGCGGCGCGACCGGCCCGCCGGGGTGCTGCGGAGCCGGCCCGGGAGGCCGATGAGGATCGAGGTGCCGGCACAGCGCAGGGCCCGGGTGCTGAACCGCTGGAACCCGAAAGTGCCGTGGTGCTCACCTCTCCCGATGGTCCAGACCCACTGGCGTCCGAGCAGGCCGGTCGCGCCGATGGCGCAGCGGGTGAAATGTTGGTTCGTGGGGCCGGATCCGGCGCGGGGCCGGTCGAGATACGGGCGGTGCGCGGGGATCTTGCGGATGCCGGGCTGCCGGAAACCGTGCCGGCGGCGGACCTCGTGTGGGCGGCGCGCGTGGTGCATCACTTGCCGGACCAGCAGGCGGCCGTGGACACGCTCGCGCGGGCCGCGAAGCCGGGCGGGCTGGTGGCGCTCGCCGAAGGTGGGCTGGATTTCCGTTGCCTGCCATGGGATCTGGGCATCGGACGGCCCGGCCTGGAGGACCGGCTCCTGGCCGCGCAGGCCGAGTGGTTCATCGGCATGCGCGAAGGAATCGAGGGCTCGGTCGCGATGCCCTACGGCTGGTCCACCGCGCTGGAACGCGCCGGCCTCACCGACGTCGACTCGTTCGGCGCACTCGTGCACCACCCTTCGCCGGGGCCCACGATGCTCGCGGAGTACGTGCTCCACCGCGTCGGCCGCATCTTCGAGTTCGGCGCCGAGCACCTCACTCCGGACGACCGCGAGACCCTCACCACCCTCCTCGACCAGCACAGCCCGCACCACCTCGCCACTCGCCGCGACCTCTACCTCACCGGCTCGAAGACCGTCCACTGCGGACGCCGCCCATGACCGCCCCCCGACGCCACCTGTTCCCGCTGCGGCCGCGCCCGCTCGGCCGAGCCCGATCCCCTCACCGCTTTCGCCTGGGTGTCCACCAGCGCCGACGGTCCCGAACGCTGGCTTTGCGCCACCTGTGCCCGCGACCATGTGCGTGACATCGAATCGAAACTCCCCGACGAATACTGGTGACCCACGAGGCCCAGACCTGTCGTGATGGTGCCCGCTCACCTCCGCCCCTGCACGTTCGGTGCCGCGGCGACAGCAGGTAACCGAACCGGCGCGGTAGCCGCTGCGGGCTACAGGGACATCGACACCGCCTCCTGCTGGCTGTCGAATTCGGTCCGCCCGGTTACCCGATCCGGCGGCCTGCACCGAGTGGCGACCGGGAGCGTTGCCCGGCGGGTGAGGCACCTCCGCGCCGCCGGGGCCGTCATGCCGCGGTGCTGGAGCGGTGAACGGCTCGGACCTTCGGGCGGGGTGTGCGGGCCGCCTGGGTGTAGGCGCGAACCAGCTCGCGGCCGATGTCGTCCGGGGTTTCGTGGAGTTGGCCCGGGGTGCAGCGAACGAGGACCGTGCCGGTGGCCGTGAGAGCGAGGTGGGTGAAGTCGGTGGGGTCATCGGCGGCGCGGTAGCGCCAGGCGAGGCCGACGTGGTCCCACCAGGCGTCGGCGGTACCGATGCGGCGGCCGCGCAGGTCGCAGACCGTGACGTTCCACTGAGGAACCGGCAGGGGCGCCTCGGCCAGCACACGGAGGGCGTGACCGTGGGTGAAGGTCTCGTGGTCGCCGATGCTGCGCAGCACGGCGCGAACTGTCGCGGAGCCGCGCTGGTTGCCCGCGTCGAGCTCGGCCTGCAGGTCGGTGCGGTCGCAGAGGCCCGCGTGCAGCGGCAGGGTCACGAGGCGCTCGACGGCGGCCGGGTCGGTTTCGCGGCGCGCCAGGTCGAGGGCGGCGCGCTCGGCACTCGCGAACGGCAGCCCACCGATGATGGCCGGCTCGGGCAGCCGCGACGTGCGGCACGTGAACACACCACGCTCAGGACCCGGGCGGCGATAGTGCGGCAACAGCAGATGCACGTCTTCGGTGATCGGATAGGCGACACCGTGGGCCCGCAGCGCGTCGGCGCCCGTGATCACGACCGCGGGGCCGTATCTGGCGACTGCCGCATGCAGGAGCTGTAGTCGCGTCGGCGGTTCGTCCTTGGTGAGGAATACGCCGGGATACACGCGGCGCCACGGTCCGCCCGGGCGAGCCAGCCGCGCGGCTCTTCGGGTGGACACTCCGGCGCTGCGCAGCCGCTTCAAATCGATCACGCCGGCCGATGCGCTGTCACTCAAGGCCACTTCACGGGTGCTTGCGGTAGTCGTCATGATTCGAGAATGGCCGCTCGGCCATCCGAGTGGAACCGACTTCGCAAATCTGTGGACAACTCCGTCAGACAGCCCTCAGAACCCCGCGTCCTGTGGATAACTCACCGCGCGAAGCCCGGCTGCCAGCGCTCCACGATTCCGCGGGCCGGCACCTCGGCGTCGAGCTGGCAGAGGATGCCCGTCGAGCCCGCCGTGACGCGGTGGATCATCAGGTACTCCGGTGGCAGGTTCAGCGACCGGCCGACGCGGAAGTCGCTGCCGCTGACGTCCCCCACTCGTCCCGCCTGCCGTTGCATCCAGCGGCGCGTGAAGTGGAACGTCGGGGTGGCAAGCGGCTCCGTGAACGGCGCCAGGTAAGCGAGCACCTCGTCGGCCGAGAGATCGGAACCTGCCCGGACGAAACCGTTTTCGCGCAGCAACCGCATGAGATCGGCGGAGTCGCCGTCGAGGGCAAGGCGCGTCATCTCGCCGAGGTGGCGAGGGATGCCGTGGGGCAGCTTCGCGACCCCGCCGAAGTCGATCACGCACAGCCGCCCGTTGTCGGTGACCATGAAGTTGCCGGGGTGGGGGTCCGAATGCAGCAGGTACGCGCGAGCGGGAGACGAGTAGTGGAATTCCATCAGCAGCCGCCCGGCCAGGTCGCGCGTCGCACGGTCGCCAGTGGCGATGACCTGTGACAACGGCGTGCCGGTGGCCCACTCCGTGACGACGACCTTGGGCGCGCTCGCCACCACCCGTGGGATGAGGAACTCCGGATCGCCCTCGAACGCCTTCACGAAAGCGCGCTGATTGTCGGCCTCGTTGAGGTAGTCGAGCTCTTCGTCCATGCGCTCGGCCAGCTCCGCGAGCAGCGGTTTCACGTCGGTGCCCGGCACGAACGCCTGGAACAGCCTGCTGAACCGCTGCAGCTGCCGGAGGTCACTGCGCAGCGCCTCGTCGGCGCCCGGGTACTGGACCTTGACGGCGACCTCGCGGCCATCGTGCCAGGTCGCCCGGTGCACCTGCCCGATGCTCGCAGCGGCGGCCGGTGCGTCGTCGAAGTGCTTGAACCGACCCTCCCACGACCGGCCGAGCTGCTGCGCGAGCACGCGCCGCGTCTGCTGTGCCGACATCGGCGGCGCCGCGGACTGCAGCTTCGTGAGGGCTTCGCGGTACGGCTTGGCCATGTTGTCGGGCACCGCGGCCTCGAAGACGCTCAGCGCTTGGCCGAACTTCATCGCGCCACCCTTGAGCGTGCCGAGAACCTCGAACAACTGCTCCGCTGCCTTCGCCGACAACGTCGCGCTGACCTGGTCGGCGCTCTGCCCCGCGAGCCGTTTGCCCCACCCACCCACGGCTCGTCCGGCCATTCCGAGCGGGATGCTGGCCAGCTTCGCGGTGCGGGCGGCACCTCGGCGCGGCAGGGCAGATTCACGGTCTGCGGCGGATTCGGTCACCCCGCGATTCTGCCTTGGTGACCTTGGCCGCCGCAGCCTGCCGGTGGGTGTGGGCTACGTCTCCGCCGGGGGCGTGGGCGCACCACAACCGCAGTCCGGGTGGGGTTCCCAGTAACGGTGGCGCAGCCGGCCCTCGAACGCGTCGAGCTCCATCGCGCTGTTCCAGGTCGGCGGTGGTTCGGCGTTCGGGGAAAGCACGCGCAACGCTTGCGCGACGGCCAGCGCGGCGCACGCGTGGACAGCGCCCAGATCAGGCCGCTGGTCCACGTCCACGAGCTGGCTCGCCAGCCGTGGCCACGCGTCGTCCAGATCGGTTTTGTGCAGGTCACAGCAGCGCAGGCACGCGGACCGGCCGGGCACGACGAGCGGGCCCACGATCGTGGTGCCGTCGCGGACCTTCGCCGGCAGGTGGGTGATGCCGCTGTCCACGAGATCGGCCACCACTTCCGGTGCGGGCACCACCGAGTCGGTGAGGAGCACGATGTCCGGGGTCCGGTGATGGTTGCGGCCGGTCGTCACGTCGGGCGCGACGCGGGATAACAGGTTCAGCATCGCCCGCCTTCGCGGCAGGCCCAGGTCCGCGGCGCCCAGGCCGGAGCCAAGGTCGGCTTCCGTCACCGTGCCGGCGGCGCGGATGTCGATGTGCCCGATGCCGGCGTTGGCCAGCAGCACGGCGACGGCCACGGCGATCCGGCCGTCGCCGCGGATCGTGACCAGGCTGTGCCGCCGCTGCTCGGTGAGCGCGGTCTGGTGATGGCGGGCGCGCAGGGACCAGAAACCGGTTTCGACGCGTTTCGCGGACGGGGTGGGCGCCTCCGTGACCAGGCCCAGTGCGGTGAGCTGCTTGAGCAGCAGCCGCAACTGATCGACGTGTTCGCTTTCGGCGAGCAACGTGTCCAGGTGACGACGGCCGTCGAGCCGGCGCACATGGTCGACGACGCTCGGGTGGAGTCCGGACGCCACGACTCCGTGCCGGAGATCGAGCCCGATCTGGATCTCCCCTTCGGCGCGTTCGAGCACGTGCAGGCCGTGGAGCAACGTCGGGAACGTCGGCAGTAGAACGTCCGGCGGCGGAACGGTGGACAAACTCATGGTGATCAGCTTCGCACTCTGAGAACGCTCCCGATGCTGGAAAGTCGAGTTGTCCACAGGGTAGGCAAGTTGTGGACAACTAGGGGCTGTGACCTTTCGGCGCTCCAAGTTGTCGGCGACTGGCCTTACCGTTGTCGGGTGGTCGAAGCACGGATGCCTTCACTGAGGGGCCGAGGCGGAGCGAACGCCCCATCGGACACTCCTGAACACAAGGTCGAGGTGCGGCGCAGCGCGCGCCGGCACCGGACGGTCACCGCGTACTGGAAAGACGACACCCTGGTGGTGCTCATCCCGGCGCGGATGACCCGAGCGGAAGAAAAGCACTGGGTCGCGGAGATGGAGCGCAAACTCCAGCGCACGGAGCCGCGGAAACCGGCGTCGCCGAAGTCGTCGGACGAGGCGCTGCTCGCACGTTGCGGCGTGCTGGCGGCGAAGTACGTCGACCCGCGGGCGATACCGGCGAGCGTCCGCTGGGTGCCACCCATGCGCACCCGCTGGGCTTCCTGCACCCCGGTCGACGCGACGATCCGCGTCAGCGACCGCCTCAGGCGCGTGCCGCCGTGGGTCCTGGACTACGTGCTGGTGCACGAGCTCGCCCACCTCCGCGAACCAGGACACGACGCCGCGTTCTGGGCACTGGTCAACCGGTATCCCAAAACGGAACGCGCGATCGGCTATCTCGAAGGGCTTTCGGCCGCGGCCGGGTGGGGGATCTCCGAGGAAGACTGAGGGCTGAGTTGCCCGGCCAAGGGCTTGGCGGCCGGCATGCGGTGCGCACCTGCGGCCCGCACCGAATCCGGCTGCGATGGGACCAACAGCGCACCGGGCTGAGCAGGATCAGCCGCGCCCGCGGCTACGTACGGACCAAGCGCGCACCGGGCTGAGCAGGATCAGCCGCGCCGGCGGCTGGGAAGGGACCAGCCGCACACCCGGCTGAGCAGGACCGGCGCCCTACCCAGGGACCGGCGCGAAAAATGGAAGCGGCCTGAACTGAGTCGGTCCTCCACCGCGTGGCGGTGGAGGACCGACTCGGTCGAGACGGAATCAGGACGAGGAACTGTCGCCCTTGTCGTCCGAGTCCGAAGGCGAGTCGGAGCCCGCATCGGGTTTCGGCTCGCCCGAGGAACCCGACCCCGCAGCTTCATCGGAAGCCGAGGCTTCACGGCGTTCGGTTCGCTCCAGTTCGGCGATCGGGTCGAAGTCGTCGCCGATGGCGGGGGTGGCGCCGATGCGGTCGGCGAAGTCGAGGGGCTCGTCGAGGTCCTCGGCCGTCGGCATCAGGTCCGGGTGGGACCAGAGGCCGTCGCGCGTTTCGGCACCGTGGCGTTCGCCGACGAGTTTCCACAGCGAAGACGCGGCGCGCATGCGGCGCGGGCGCAGTTCGAGGCCCACGAGGGTCGCGAAGGTCTGCTCGGCCGGGCCGCCCGTGGCGCGGCGGCGGCGAAGTGTCTCCCGCAGCGCGTCGGCGCCCGGGAGGCGGTCGCCGATGGCCTCGGCGACGACGACGTCGACCCAGCCTTCGACGAGGGCCAGCAGCGTCTCCAGACGTTTGAGCGCCGCCTCCTGCGCGGGTGTCGTCTGAGGTTCCAGCACGCCCGAGGACATCGCCTCCTGGATGCTCGCCGGGTTCGCCGGGTCGATCTGGCCGGCCAGCGACTCGAGCGCGGACGTGTCGACGGTGATTCCGCGCGCGAAGTCCTCGACCGTCGACAGAAGGCGCTGGCGCAGCCACGGCACATGGGCGAACAGACGCTGGTGCGCGGCCTCACGAGCGGCGAGGAACACGAGCACCTCACTGCTCGGCACCTCGAGCCCTTCGCTGAACTTCTCGATGTTCGCGGGCAGCAGCGCGGACGTGTTCGCCGGACCCAGCGGCAGGCCGACCTCCGTGGACGTCAGCACCTCCTGTGCCAGCTGCGCGAGAGCGTTGCCGAGCTGAGAGCCGAAGGCCATCCCGCCCATCTGCTCCATCATCGAGAACAGCGGCCCGACGGCCTGCTTGGCCTCTTCGGGGAGCGCCTTCATCCACGCGCCCGACACTTGCTGCGCCACCGGGTCGCACAGGTGTTCCCAGGTGGGCAGGGTCTTCTCGACCCACGTGCGCGCCGACCACGCGACGGTGGTGGTCGCGCCGGCGGGCAGGATCGTCGCGGCGTCGAGCCACAGCTCGGCGAGGTGGGCGGCGTCGCGCACAGCGGTGTTCGAGTCACCCGCGCCGGTGGCGAAACCGATCTTCGCGTCCTCGGAGCCGCTGAGGTTCTGGAGCGCGATCTGTTTCGCCAGGTCGTAGTTCACCGGCCCGCTGGACGTGCCCGCCTGGCTGAGCATCTGGCCCAGCTGGCTCAGCATCTGGCCGAGCTGGTTGAACGCCTCAGCGCCGGACGGCTGCTCCGAGGGGTCCGAGGGGTCTCCGTCGCCTCGTCTGTCGGGATCGGGCGGTCCGAAACCGAACGGGGGTTTGCTCATATGTCCACCGTACGCGGGTAGGGCCTCTCCCAGCGCGTCAACCATGGCCTTCACCGGGAAGCGAACACGGTCACCGTACGCTGTCGCTCGTGACCAAACCCGACGAGGAGACCGCGACCGCGAACAGCCGCAGCGAGCCGTCGAAACAGTCGACGCGCGAAGCACGACGGATGACCCGTCGCGGCTGGACGCTGCTGGTCAGCGGAGCGCTGTTCCTGGTGTTCGTCCTGGCCGGTTTCCTTGTCAAGGTGCCGTACGTGGCCATCAGCCCCGGCCCGACGTACGACACCCTCGGTCGCGACGCCGCGGGCAACCAGGTGATTCAGGTCAAGGGCCACCAGACCTACCAAACGAGCGGCGAGCTCCGCATGACCACTGTGTCGCTCAACGACGGGATCAACCTCTTCACCGCGCTCGGCCTCTGGGCCAGTGGCCGCTACGCCCTCGCGCCGCGCGAGGAGTACTACCGCCCCGGTGAGACCGACGAGCAGGTGAAGCAGGAGAACATCCAGCAGCTGCAGGATTCCCAGAGCAACGCCCAGGTCGCCGCCCTGCGGCACCTCGGCTACCCCGTCGAGGTCCTCGCCCGGCAGATCGTGACCGGCAGCCCCGTCGACCACGTGCTCGCGCCCGGCGACAAGCTGATTACCGTCAACGGCAAGCAGGTGAAGGAGGCGGCCGACGTCGCGGCCGCGCTCACCGACACCAAGCCGGGCCAGACCGTGCAGATCACCTTCCAAGCGCAGGGCGGACCGGAGCGCACCGTGCCGATCAAGCTCGCCCAGCGCTCCGACCGTACTCAGGGCTTCATGGGCCTGACCGCCGTCGACCACGCGCAGGCGCCGTTCGGAGTCGACATCTCGCTGCAGGACGTCGGCGGCCCCTCGGCCGGCCTGATGTTCACCCTCGCGATCATCGACCGGCTCACTCCGCCCGGGCAGCCCGACAGCAATCTCGCCGCCGGCCACCGCATCGCGGGCACGGGGGAGATCAGTGAGACGGGCGAGGTCGGCCCGATCGGCGGTATCTCGTTCAAGGTCGTCGGCGCGCGCGAGGCCGGCGCCACCGATTTCCTCGTGCCGGCGCACAACTGCGCCGAAGCGAAGTCGGCCGTACCCGACGGGCTGAACCTGATCAAGGTGTCCACTCTGGACGACGCGCTGACCCAGCTGCACAACCTCAAGGCCGGCCGTCCGACGGCGCACTGCTGAGATGCCAAGCCCCGCCGTCTTTCCCGGCCCTCCGCGCGGAGGGCCGGGAAAAGCTCAGGGCAGCAACGTCGTCTTCAGCGCTTCGAGCAGGTTCGGCGCGAGGTCCGGGCTTTCGACGATCTCGTCCACGGCGTCGCCCTCGTCCGAGCGCGCGCCGCGCAGCCGCATCACGCACGCCACGCCACCCTCACGCAGCACGGCCGCGACGAGCCGCGCCTCCGTGCGCCGCGGGTGGTCGGCCGCCGCGCGGCGCAGGCGTTCGGCGTCGGCCTCCGCGACGCCTTCGAGCTCGGCTTCGACGTCGGGCGGCAACACGATGATTTCCTGCGCGAGCGCGCAGCCCACCACGATATCGGGCCAGGCGATGCGCCCGAGCGCCTCGCCGAGGTCCCCCTCGGGCAGCGCTTCCTGCGCCACGGGGGTCAGCGGATTCGCGCGGTCGAGCTGGCCGGCGAGCTCGGGTTGTTCGTCGAGCAACGCGGCCGTCGGCACCAGTGCGAACAGCTGTGGCGGCTGGTCCCAGCCGCCCGAGGCGACGAACTCTTCGACTTCCCGGGCCAGGCCGGCGATCGGGTTGGCGGCGGGCGGATCGGTCGGAAGCATGGCGACATCGTCGCAGGCCGCCCCGTTTCGCGGCGTCCGGCGTCCGGTTCGGCCGGTACCGGGAACTCGGGTGCCCATCCGTAGAGTTAGACCATCAGGGGACTTCTGGCCCGAGGATGTTCCCGCGATCGTGCATTTGAAGACAGGAGCGTAGCCGTGGCGTCTAGGCCCGCGAGCCTGAAGCTGTCCCGCCGCAGCCGGATCCTCCTCATCGTCGCCGCGGTCATCGTGCTGGCGTTGCTGCTGGGCGTCCGCCTGCTCGACACCTACGTCGACTGGCTGTGGTTCGGCGAGGTCCACGCCCGCGAGGTGTTCACGACGGAGCTGATCACGCGGATCGTCCTGTTCATCGCGGTCGGGCTCCTCGTGGGCGGCACGCTCGCGGTCAGCCTGATCATCGCGTATCGCACGCGTCCGGTGTTCGTGCCCGTTTCGGGCGCCGACGACCCCCTGTCGCGGTACCGCTCGATGATCGTCGCGCGTATCCGACTGTTCGGCATCGGTATCCCGCTGATCACCGGCCTCATCGCCGGTGCGTCCGCGATGGGCGACTGGCAGATGATCCAGCTGTTTCTCAACGGCACGTCGTTCGGGCAGAAGGACCCGCAGTTCGGGCTCGACATCGGCTTCTACGCCTTCGACCTGCCGTTTGTGAACTGGCTGATCGGCTGGCTGTTCGTCACGATCGTCGTCTCGTTCTTCGGGGCGCTGATCGCGCACTACATCTTCGGTGGCATCCGTCTCGCCGGCCGTGGCGGCCAGCTGTCGGGTCCGGCGCGCGCGCAGCTCGCGATCACCGTCGGGATCTTCGTGCTGCTGAAAGCGGTCGAGTACTTCTTCGACCGGTACAACCTCCTGCTGTCCGATCGGGACATGCCGTTGTTCAACGGCGCCACATACACCGATCTCAACGCGGTGTTGCCGGCGAAGCTGATTCTGCTGTGCATCTGCACCATCTGCGCCATCGCCTTCTTCGCCGGCGCGTTCCTTCGCAACCTGCAGCTGCCGGCGATCTCGCTCGTACTGCTGATCCTTTCGGGCGTGCTGATCGGCGTCGCGTGGCCGGCGATCCTCGACCAGTTCTCGGTCAAGCCCAACGCGAACGACAAGGAAGCCACGTCGATCCAGCGCAACATGGACGCGACGCGCGCGGCGTTCGGACTGGAGAACGTGAAGTACGAGAACTACCCGGGCTCAAACCAGGCGACGCCCGCTGAGGTGAAGGCCGACACCGGCACGGTGTCCAACATCCGCCTGCTCGACCCGAACGTCCTCAGCGACACCTACACGCAGCTCGTCGGCGGCGCGAACTTCTACGGATTTCCCGCGAAGCTCGACATCGACCGCTACACCGTGAACGGCAACACGCAGGACTACATCGTCGCCGCCAAGGAGATCAAGACCGACGGGCTCACGGGCAACCAGACCAACTGGATCAACAAGCACCTCGTGTACACCCACGGCAACGGGTTCGTCGCGGCTCCGGCCAACACGATCAACCGCGCCGTCACCGACGTGTCCGACACGAGCAGCGGCGGTGGGTACCCGATCGTCGGCACGAGCGACACGCAGAACCCCGACGGCGCCGGCTCCGTCGACGGCAAACCCGGCATCCACGTCGACCAGCCCCGCATCTACTACGGCGAGCTGGCCGACGAAAACGACTACGCCATCGTCGGTGGCAGCGGCGGCAGCGCGCCGGGCGAGTTCGATTCCCCGAACCAGAAGTCGAGCTACGTCTACAAGGGCAGCGGTGGTGTCTCCCTCGACAACTGGTTCAACCGGCTCGCGTTCGCCGCCGAGTACGGCGAGCGCAACATTCTCTTCTCCGACGCCATCACCAGCGGCTCGAGGATCATGTACAACCGCACCCCGCGAGACCGCGTCAGCAAGGTCGCTCCGTGGCTGACACTCGACGGCGACCCGTACCCGGCGGTGGTCAACGGCAAGATCGTCTGGATCGTCGACGGGTACACCACGCTCAACAACTACCCGTACTCGCAGGAAACCCAGCTCGGCGAAGCCACCAACGACTCGCTCAACGGCGTCACCAAACAAGCCAACAACTCGATCAACTACATCCGCAACTCGGTGAAGGCGACCGTCGACGCCTTCACCGGCGCTGTCACCCTGTACTCGATCGATGACAACGAGCCGGTGCTCAAGGCGTGGGAGAAGGTGTTCCCGGGCCTGGTGAAGCCGAGCAAGGACATCTCGCCGGCCCTGCGCGCGCACTTCCGCTACCCGGAAGATTTGTTCAAGGTGCAGCGGGAACTTCTCGCGCGCTACCACGTGGACAACCCGCAGCAGTTCTACGCACAGCAGTCGTTCTGGAGCGTCCCCCAGGACCCGACGGAAGACGGCAGCGCCACCACGGCGGCCGCGAACGTCGCCAACCAGCCCGGCTACTACGTGCTCGCGGACGCAGCGGGCGAAGGAACCCCGACATTCCAGCTCACCAGCGGGCTCACCGGCCTGCAACGGCAATTCCTGTCGTCCTGGATGTCTGTGTCGTCCGATCCCCGCGACTACGGCACGATCCGCGTGCTCCGACTACCCTCGACGACCGGCTCCAACCAAGTGGACGGGCCGGTGCAGGTCCAAAACAGATTCCAAAGCGATCCCCAAGTCGCTTCGGACAGAACGCTGCTCAACAACCCCAACGTGATCCCCATCTACGGCAACATGATCACGCTGCCGGTCGCGAACGGGTTCCTCTACGTCGAACCCGTCTACATCAGACAGCGCAACCAGACAAGCTACCCGCAGCTGGCGCGCGTCCTGGTGTCGTTCGGCTCGAAGGTCGGCTACGCGCCCACACTCAACGATGCCCTCGACCAAGTCTTCGGCAAGGGCACCGGCGCCTCGGCGACCACACCCGTCGAAGCCGCACCACCGTCGTCGACATCGACGCCACCGTCGACACCGCCGACCACAACACCGACAACACCGCCCAACGCCGCCAGCAATCCGGCGCTGGACAAAGCCGTGGCCGACATCCAATCGGCACTGGCGAAACTCAAAGCAGCGCAACAGGCCGGCAACTTCACCGACCAAGGCGCCGCGCTGGCGGCACTCGACGCCGCGGCGAAGGAATACGAATCCGCCAAACCCAGCACACCGCCGCCCGGCAGCCAGACCCCCGGCGGCTAACCGACACCCGCTGTACGCCCGGCCCGGCCCCGGGCGTACAGTGGTCATCACGACGCGGGGTGGAGCAGTTCGGTAGCTCGCTGGGCTCATAACCCAGAGGTCGCAGGTTCAAATCCTGTCCCCGCTACAGAGGTGGGAGGCCCGTGCTTGCGGATTGCGCAAGCCGGGCCTCTTTCGCATGTTTTCGGGG
>DASZNR010000098.1:0-60460 GCA_035551175.1 Amycolatopsis sp.
GGCCGGTCAGAACCGGCCGGAACACTCACGAGCGGTTCCCGGGCAGGCAGGGCTTCCCCACCTCAGCGTCATCACCTGCTCCCGGACCGCAGCTGAACGGGGCGGTCGCCCTCCCCAAGGGGACGGCCATACTGACGACGATGCACACCGCCGCGACCCTCGGTACCGTCCTCCTCGCCTACGCACCGGCGGCCGTCACACCGGGGCCGAACTTCGTCCTCATCGCCCAGACCGCCGCGGCGGGCTCGCGGCGGGCGGCGCTGGCCGTGGCCGCGGGTGTCGTCGTGGCTGGAGGTGCACTCGCGACGGTCGCGGTGTTCGGGCTGGGCACCCTGCTCGCCACCGCGCCGTGGTCGGCCACCGTGTTACGCGTCGTTTGCGGCCTCTACCTCGCCTGGCTGGGCGTCCGGCTGTGGCGCACCGCCCGGGCTCCCGTGACCCCGGCGCCATCCGAACGCAGGGGCGCCTTCGGCCAGGGTGTCCTGAGCAACGTCACCAACCCGAAAGCGGCCGTCTTCTTTGGCAGTGTCCTCACGGCCACCCTGCCGCCCACCGAGCCGACGCCGACCAAGGTCGCGGCGATCGTCCTGATCATGGTGGCGTCGACCGCCTGGCACGCGTCCGTGGCGCTCCTGTTCTCCTCCACCGCCACGCAACGCTGGTACGACCGGGCCCGCCCCACGCTCAACCGGGTCGTCGGCACCGTGCTCGTCCTGCTGGGGCTGGCGCTGGCGATCACCGGATGATCACAACGCCCGCGCTAGTCTCGGGACATGACGACCCTCGCCGAGGACCGCCGGCCCGCAGTGCTGGCCATTGCGGGCATCGTGTTGTGCGCGGTGGGCGCCGCGCTGGTGGTAGTGCTTCAGCTGGTGCCGCCGACGGACCAGATCAGCGTGGTGAGCCGCACGATCAGCGAGTACGGCCTGTCGGACAACAAATGGCTGTTCGACGTCGCGGTGATTCTCGTGGCCGTCGGCTCGGCCGTCCCGCTCGCGGTGCTGCGGGCGCAGCGCCGGCTGCCCACGGTGGCCGCGGTGTTCGGTGCACTGTGGACGCTCGGCCTGCTCGTGATCGTCGCGTTTCCCAAGAACAACTGGGCGCTCGCGTCCGGCTCGGGCGCGGGCGGGATGCTGCACCGGGTCGCGAGCGTGGTCGCGTTCGTGTGCCTGCCGCTGGCGATCCTGGCGGCCGCGCGCACGGCGTTTCCCCACGCGCCGCGCCGCCGGTTCGCCGCACGGGTGCTCGCCGTGTTGTCCTTGGCCTGGTTCGGGATCATCCTCGGCGCCGTGGTGGTCGCCGCGATCGACGGCGGACGCTGGTGGCTGCTCATCCCGCTCGGTCTCGTCGAACGCGGCATGGCGCTCACCGAGCTCGTCGCCCTCGCCGTGCTGGCCGCACCGAGCCGGGCGGCACACGCGGTGACCGGCTAGAACTCGTCGCCCTGCCCGAGCTCCTGCTCCAGCCGGTCGGCCCGGGCCACCAGCGAACGCAACGGCCGGTCCAGCTCGTCCTCGATGTCCAGCGAGACGAGGGGCACGGTGTGCTTGATCAACGCCACGCCGTCGACGATCGCCGCTCCCCCGACCCCCTCGGCGCCGACGAGCTCCAGCAGCCGCCGCAGGTCCACGCGGTCGGCCCACCCCACCGGTGAGGACAGCTCGGCCCACGCGACCCCGCCGTGGTCGGGCAGCAGATGGAGGGTGGCCTGCTGAGTGCGGCCATCGGCGGCGGGAAGCCGGAAGCGCAGCCAGCCGTCGCGGTCTTCGAGCACTTCGTAGCGCACGCGCACGAAACTGATCACGTCGTTCCAGATGGTCACGTTCGACCCCTCTCGCCCCTCGGACACGGGCGCCAGCTTATCGGGCCTGCCCGCGCCGGCGCCCGGCCGAGGTCACCCCGCCGAGGAGACGGCCGCGAGCACCGCGTCGAGCGCGCTCGTGTCCTCCATGGCGCTGGTGTCGCCGCTGGGCCCGCCGTCGACGAGCACGTCGCGCAGCAGCCGCCGCATGGTCTTACCGGTGCGGGTCTTCGGCAGGGCCGACACGGGGTACACGTGCGCCAGCCGGGCGTAGCCACCCAGCTCGGAGCCGACGCGGCGGATGAGGTCGGCGGCGACGGCATCGGCGTCCGCGCCGGGCAGCAGCGTCACGAAGGCGACCGGCACGGTGCCCTTCGTCTCGTCCGGAATCCCCACCACGGCGGCCTCGGCGACGCGGTCGTCGGCCGTCACGATCCCCTCGATCTCCATCGTCGAGATCCGGTGGGCGGCGACGTTGATGACGTCGTCGGCGCGCCCGAGCACCCACAGGTGGCCGTCGGCGTCGAGCACCGCTTCGTCGTTGGTGCAGTACTTGCCGGGGAACCGCGTGAAGTACGCGGAGAGGTACCGCTCGTGGTCGTGCCACACGGTGCGCGCGAGCGTCGGGAACGGCCGGGTGATCACCAGGTTTCCCTTCGTGCCCGCCGGCACGGGTACGCCGTCGTCGTCCACGACTTCGCAGCCGTGCCCGGGCAGCGGCCGTCCGGCCGAACCGGCCTTGAGCGCGTCGACGCCCGTGACCGGGTACGTCCAGGTGGAGCCGGTTTCGGTCTGGCCGTAGGCGTTGACGACCGGCACGCCCAGCCGGGTGAGGCCCCACGTGAAGGCGTCGGCGTCGAGCGGCTCGCCCTGCACGGTCACCAGCCGCAACAGCGGCAGCGGGTGGGCCTCGCGCAGATCTTCGCCGAACGAACGCAGCATCCGCAGCACGGTCGGCGCGGCGAGCACCTTCGTGACGCCGTGGCGCTCGCAGAACTCGTAGAACCGCGCGGTGGTCGGGGTGTCGAGGGCTCCTTCGTAGCACGCGATCGTCGTCCCACAGGCCAGGCCGCCGATCACGGCCTGGATCGGGAACGTCAGCCACCCGACATCGGCGGCGACCCAGTAGACGTCGCCCTCGGCCAGCGCCGCCTGCCAGTAGGCGTTGGCCCACGTACCGACCAGGAACCCGGCCACCGAGTGGACCACACCCTTCGGTGTCGACTCGGTGCCGCTGGTGAAGATCAGGAACGCCGGTTCGTTCGCCTCCAGCGCCACGGCCGGCGTACCCTCGGGATGGCGCGCGACCAGCCCCGCGTACGACACCTCGCCCGTCTCCAGCGGCACGTCGCGGCCGGTGCGGTCGACGACCACCACGTGCCGCAGCTCCGGCGTGCGGGCCGCACGAAGCGTGTCGAGCAGCGGCACGAGCTTTCCGCGCCGGTAGGACCCGTCGGCCACCACCACCGCCTTCGCCCCGGACACCTTGAGCCGTGCGGCGACGGCGTCCTGGCCGAAGCCGGAGAACAGCACCGTGTAGATCGCGCCGATCCGGTTGCACGCATGGATCGCCGTGAACGCTTCGACGAGATTCGGCAGGTAGATGGCGACCACGTCACCCTTGCCGATGCCGAGTCCCAGCAGGCCGGCCGCGAGGCTCGACGTCTCGCGCGCCAGCTCCGCGTAGGTCACCGTGCGCGTGTCGCCCGGCTCGCCTTCCCACACCACGGCGGGCCGGTCCGCCGTCGCCGGGTCCTCCGCCCACCGGTCGACGCAGTTGTCGGCGACGTTCAGCAGCCCGCCCGTGAAGTACCGGAAGTTCGGCAGGTCGCCGTCGCGCACCTTGTCCCACGGCCGCAGCCACCGCTGTTTCCCGGCCACCCACGCCCAGTAGTCGTCCGGATCACGGTCGTGGAGTGCGCGGGCCTCGGCGATCTCGGCCGCACGGCCGGGCAAGGCCCACCGCTCGGGCAGCTCGTGCAACGGAACGGAGATCAGCTGTTCGACACTGTCGGCCACGGTCCACACTCCTGGGCGGTCGTTGTGCGTTCGGTCCCGTCAGACGGCGAGCCCCAGCGAACGGGCGATGAGCATCCGCTGCACCTCCGACGTGCCTTCGCCGATGGTCAGGATGCGCGCGTCCTGGTGGTGGCGGGTCGCGGCGGTCTCTTCGATGAACCCATACCCGCCCTGCAGCTGGGTCGCCACATATGCGGCCTTGTTCGCGGCCTCCGATGCGACCAGTTTCGCGACGGCGGCGGCTTCGCGGATCGGCAGCCCGTGGTCGTGCTTCCACGCACCGTCGTAGGTCAGGGTGCGGGCGGTGGCGGCGAGCGCGGCGATGTCGGCGGTCTGGAACGCCACGGCCTGGTGCTCGCCCAGTGGACGCCCGAACGACGAGCGCTCGGCCACGAACCGCAGCGTGTCGGCGAGGCAGCCACGCGCGAGCCCGGCGCTCATCGCGGCGATCGGCAGCCGCGCCCAGGTGAGAAATTCCAGCGCGTCGCGGTACCCGTGGCCCGGCTCGGACAGCAGGGCGTCGCCCGGCACGCGCACGTCGTCGAAGAACAGCGGGTGCGTGTCCGACGAGCGCCACCCCAGCTTCGGGTACGCCTTGCCGACGGTGACGCCCGGCGCGTCGAGCGGCACCAGGAACGCCGACACCGGCGGCCGCCCGCGTTCGCCGTCGCCCACGGCCGCCATGAGGATGACGTACCGCGAGAACGGGGTGCCCGAGTTGGTGATGAACTGCTTGGCGCCGTTGATGATCCAGCCGTCGCCGTCCCGGCGGGCGTGGGTGCTGATGTTGCCCGCGTCCGACCCGCCCGAAGGCTCGGTGAGGCCGATCGAGATGAACGTCTCGCCGGTCGCGGCCGAGGGCAGGATCTCGCGCAACAGCTCGGGCCGATCGCCGGCGAGGTGGGCCAGCAACGCGGCGCAGATCGCCTGGACGTGCACCGTGACCGCCAGCGAGGAGTCCACCGTGGCCAGTTCCTCGATCGTGAGGCACAGCGTGCGCAGGTCGGCGCCCGCGCCGCCGAACTCGACGGGCACGAGCAGGCCGAACACGCCCAGCCCCCCGGACCGCCGGACGAGGTCCGCATCGAACCGCGACTCGATGCTGCGCCGCGCCGCCTCGGGAGCGACGACCGCGGCCGTGAACTCCCGGACCGTGTCCCGCCACTGCAGGTGTTCCGGCGTGAACGCCCACGGCAGCTCGTAGCCGTGGTCGACGAGGTGGCCACCCCGCACGGAGTTCGTGGTGGTCGCGGTCATTCGGCATCACCCGTTCTTCCGTCCTGCGGCCAGCGCTGGGCCGTCCGGAGCAACGGTAGGTCGGCGACGGCCCGCGGTGATACCCACGACCGAGGGTGGCTCAGCCGGTCAGGAACGGCTCCACGAGCAGGCCCGCGAGGTCCTCGGCCAGCTCGGCGGGGCCGGTCTCGCCGTCCGGGTCGTACCAGTCGGGCAGGTACGCCAGCGTGCCGTAGGCGATCTCCAGGCACAGCCGCGTTTTCGTGCGAGTCGCGCCGGTGCGGCGCGCGAGCTCGTGCGCGGTGTCCTCGAAGAGCCGCGCGTGGTCACGGCGCAGCGTGAGCACGGCGTCGGCGAGGCGGTCGACGGAAACGCGTGCCTTGAAGAACAACGGGACGTATTCGGGATAGTCGCGGACCTCGATCAGCACCTGCTCGCGGAACAGCGCTCGCAGCCGCCGCGCGGGATCCGGTTCGGCGGCGGCGATCGCGTGCAGCCGGGCGGACACGTCGGCGGCGGACTTGCGCAGGCAGCGAAGGAACAGCTCTTCCTTGGACGAGACGTAGTAGTACAGGCTCGCGCCGCGCAGGTCGAGCTCCGCCGCGATCAGGTCGAGGTTGGTGCGCTCGTAGCCGTGGCGCGCGAACACCCGCGCGGCGACGCGTTCCAGCCGCGCGAGCCGGTCGGCTCGTTTGCGTTCGGCGCGGGTCCCCGGTGCGTCTCCGGGCCCGCCTTCCGTGCGGCTCCCCACCGCGGTCACGGGAGCAAGCCGGCGATGCGGGCCCGGTAGACGGCTTCGCCACGGGTGTGACTGTCCAATTTGGCCATCGCGCTCTTGAGGTAGGACTTCACGGTCTGCACGGTGAGCCCGAGCCGCCGAGCGACGTCGACGTTGCCCTGCCCCATCCCGACGGCCGTCAGCACGTCGAGCTCCCGCGGCGACAACCGTACCGGCGGATCGTCCCCGGCCGGGCCCGACAGACACGCCCCCAGCTCCCGCAGCCGGCGGCGCACCACCGGATCGGGCACGGCCGCCGCGAGCTCGGCCAGCTCCGCCGCGACTTCGCGCACGGTGAGCTGCTTCGGCGGCTCCACGGCCGCGTCTTTCACGAGGTCGACGGCGCGGTCGATCAGCTGTTCCCCGAACACGACCGGCACGCGCGCCGCGCCGTACACGACGAAGCGCACGCCACCGCCGCCCGTCACGGGCACCGCGAACATCGCACTGAGGCCCTCACCGGCGACCGCGCCGTCGAAGCGGTGCGTGATGCCGCGCGCGGCCACGTAGTCCTTCACGAACACCGGCCGCCCGAGCGCGATACAACGGCCGCCGACGCCTTCGCCGATCGGGATGACCAGATTCCGCAGCAAGTCGGTGCGGGCACCGTCGAACCGGTCGAGCACGAACGTGCCCGCCCGCGGGTCGACGGAGCCGGCGAACGCGACGTCGACGCGGTCCAGCGCCCGGACCGCTCGCAGCACCTCCGTGACCCGGCGGCGCTCCTCACCCGTCATCCGCGCCTCCTCGTGCCGACCGGAAGGGCTGAGACCCACATCACTTTACGGAGCTGGGTCTAGAATTTCTAGTCATGCCTTGAAGGTGCTTCAGTAGCCGCTGGGCCAGGGGGCATGAGCCGCTCCGCAGCGGCTTACTGGCGTCCGAAGCGCGCCGGACCAGGTGAGCGAATCGCAACGTTCGGCATCACGAGGCGGACATGGACGCCGCCGAGCGGCAATGGGGTGCCGCGCATTCCGCGGCTGCCGTTCAGCGAGGCGGAGCGAGCGGAAACCGCTTGTCCAGCCACCCGGCGATCTCGGCGGCGGCGAGCTCGTTGCCGGTGGGTTCGCCGTCGGCGATGGCGTTGCCGAAATGCAGGCCACGGACGGTGGCCGTGGTCAGGTCCGTGGCGCCGAGGGCGGCGACCATGCGGCGGCTGTCGGCCGGGAACGTCCCTTGGTCACCGGTGACCTCCAGGAACAGTGTCGGGGCGGTGACCCCGGGCACGCAGCGGACGAAGTCGGCGTTGGTGCTGAGCCCGGACCACGTGGACAGCCACGCCTCGGGCGTGGTCAAACGCCCGAACCCGGTGCGTCCATAGTTGATGAGGTCGGGCCGCCTGCCGAAGAGCGAACCGTACGGCCGTTCGCTCGGGTCGATGGTGAGGTCGACGGTGCGGAGATCGGCGTCGGTGCGGAAGACGGTGATGATCCGGGGAGCCAGCGAACGCCGTCGGTCGGCTGCGGCGCCGGTTCGCCCGAATTCCGCGCGGGCCTGCGCCGTACGGGCGAGGTGGCCGCGGGCCACGGCGTCGATGCGGGCGACGCGGTCCCGTTGCGCAGCGCGGTAGCGCTGCACGAACTCGGGTGAGTAGGAGGAACTGGCGGGAGGTTCCGCGAAGCCGTTGGCCGGGGAGTACGGGTCCAGCTCCGGGACGACGGAGAGGGGGTCGTTCTCGTCGGCGACCGACGGGTCGATGCACGCGAGCAGCAACGCCCCCTGTCCTGGGTGCGGTGCCAGGAAGATCGTGCCGTCGACGTGGGGCATGGTGGCGTCGGCGAGTTTCGTCGGCCGTCCGCCGGGGGTGGTGGCGATCCGGTCCGCGGGGGCGAGCGCGGCCTGCTGCTGGTAGAAGGCGAACAGCGTGCCACCACCGGAGTGCCCGAGAGCGACCACGAACTCGAACCCGTTGTCCCGCAGGAAAACCTGGCCGGCGGCGACATCGTGGAGAGCCTGCTCGTGCACGAGGGCGAGGTCGTTGTTCACCGACCGCGTGTGCTGGGTCCACACCGCCACTCCCGCTTGCAGCAGCAGCGGCACCAGTGGGTGGTGGGTGAGGTCCTGACGAGGGTGCACGAGACACACGACGGTCCGCGCCCCCGGCACGGTGGTGAGTACACCGTGGACACTCGCGCCGTCGGCGGTGGACAGCTCGTGCACGGTGGTGCTGGTGGAAGCCGGGCGTTCCCCGGCCGTCAAGTAGCGGCCCGCCCCCAGTCCGCAGGCCCGGGCAGGCGTGGTCATGCGGCGACCACGACCAGTGCGTCCTTGTCGTGCTGGACGATCCGGCTGCCCGGGGCGACACCGGCGACGCAGGAGTACCACACGGCGTGCCGGCATCCGGTGGCACGGCGATCGATGACGATCGGTTTCTCCGCGTGGATCTCGAAGTAGGGACCGACGTGGCCGACGGTGATCGCCGGATTTTCGGCTGCGACCTCGGCCACCGAGATGTTCTCGGGGACGTCGAGTACGAAGAGGGTCGTCATCGCGTGAACTCCCAGTCGGCGGCGCGCTCGACGATGAGTTCGGCCTTGCGCGCGAGCAGCTTCCCGAACGTCGGCTCCGGTTCGCCGACCACGTCAAGCAGTGCGTCGATCGTCAGATTCGCGTCGAGATCCTCCTGCTGAGTCACCGGACGCATCGCGCGGGTGATCTCGAACATGTAGCCGTTCGGGTCGTGGGTGTAGATCGACTCGATGGTTTCGTGCTGGATCTGCATCTCGACCGGCCAGTCGCTCGCGTCGAGCCTGCGCCGGTACTCCAGCAGGTCGGCCTCGTTCTCGACGTGAATAGCCAGGTGACGAGACCGCACGAAGTATTCCGGGACGTTCTCGCCGAACCGCGCGTAGATGTCGCCCTTGGTTCCCGGCGCGCCCCCGATCGACGGTTCGGTGCCGAAGTAGTAGAAGAACGCGATCCGGTCCTCGTTGCCGATGTCGAAGAAGAAGTGGATGAAGTCCGGATGATCCTCCGGACCCCAGCCGGCCGCGCAGATCGAGTGCACGACCGGGAACCCCAGCACGTCCCGGTAGAAGCGCACCGTGGCCGCGGGGTCGAAGGTGGGAAACGCGACGTGGTCGACGCCTCGCACCCGGTGGTCCAGCTCGGTCATGACATACCTCCAGCGTTGTTCGTGAGCTTCACAGTACGCGTCAATCTACGAGTGAGTCAATGAATTTACGCTTGCGCCGAATCTCACGGCAGGACTCGTGAGTGCCGGTGCCGGTTAGAACCGGCACCGGCACTCACGAGATTTGTCTCGCGCGGAAGGTTCCCCGACTCAGACGTCGAGGATGCGCTCCAGGTGGTCGAGGTCCTGCCGCAGCATTTTCAGCGCCGCGGCGGGACCTTCGCCGTCGAGCAGGTGCTGCTCGGGGCGCTGCAACGCCCCGACGGCCATGTCGGCGAGCTGCTCGACGACCGCCTCGGCGCTTTCCCTTCCGCCGGGGTTGAACCACCACGCCACCCAGTTGCACATGCCGAGCACGCCGAGCGCGGCCACCCGGGCGCCGACCGGCCGGAAGCGGCCCGCGCGCACACCTTCGTCGATCACGCCGGCAATGGTCTTGAGCACCGCACGCCGGCCTTCGTCGTAGGCCTCGGTCAGCTCCGCGGGCAGCTCCGCCTCCGAGCGGATCAGCAACCGGAACCGCTCGGGCTGCCGAGCCCGGCGGCCCACGATGATCTCCACGATGCCGCGCAGCTTCTGCTCCGCGTCGAGCTCGTCGCGCGCCACGAGCTCGGTGAGCTCCTCCAGCGGCCCGTTGGTGACCTCGGTGACGAGCTTCGCCAGCAGTTCTTCCTTGCTCTTGACGTAGTAGTACAGCGCCGGCCGCGTAATGCCCATGGCGTCCGCGATGTCCTGCAGGCTCGTGCCGGCGAACCCGCGCTCGGCGAACAGTCGGGTGGCGTGCTCGTAGAGCTCGTTTTCCACCAGCTCTCGCCGGGAAGTGCTCGCCTTCTCACGGGAGTCCCGCGGTGTCCTGCCTTTCATCCCTGTGATGGTAGTGCGCGCGAAAGCAGCCGCCCGGCTCCCGGCAGCCGCGGCGTCAGGTGCAAACCCTTCAACAGCGCGTACGCCCCCGCCGTGGCGGCCGACAGGACCGGTAGCCCGAACTCCGTCTCGGCCGGCTCGATCAGCTCCAGCGACGGCATCTGCACGCAGGCCGAGATGACCAACGCGTCGGCGTCGGTCAGGTTCAGCCCGCGTGCGGCCGCCAGCACCCGGTCGCCGGGAATGCAGCCCACCTCGGCGTTGTCGCCGACTTCGAGCGCCGCCCAATCGACGATGTCGAAGCCTTCCGCGCGCAGGTACGCGACCACTTCTTCGGCCAGCGGACGCAGATACGGCGTGACGAGGGCGACGCGCCGGGCACCGAGAGCGCGCAGGCCTTCGACGAGCGCGCCGGCGCTGGAGAGCACGGCGGGGTGCGCACCCCTGGCCGCCAGCTGTGCGGTGACGGCTTTTTCGGTGCGCTCGTGTTCGCCAGGGCCCTGCGCCATCACCGCCACGAGGCACGCGTAGAGCAACGCGTCGACACCCGCGTCGGCCAGTTCGTCGACGCAGCGTGTGCGCTGGGCGTTCATCGCGCGCAGCTCCTCCGCCGACACCTGGTGCATGCGCATCCGGCTGGCGTGGAAGGAAAACGGGTCGGAGTGGCGCGCGAGCAGGGCCGGGATCTCGGTCTCGACGGTGACGTTGGAGCTGGGGACGACAAGGCCGATGCGGTGCGGGGTCACGGGGTTTCTCCTTGCTCGGTGGCGATCTTCGCGGCGATGTCGGCTTGCAGGCGTTTCTTGTCCAGCTTGCCGACCAAGGTGCGGGGGATGTCGGCGACCACTTCGACGCGTTCCGGCCACTTGAACTTGGCCACGCCGAGTTCGGCGAAGTGCCGCTGGACTTCGGGCAGGTCGAGGGGGCCACCGACCACGAACGCGCACGTGCGCTCGCCCAGCCGCGGGTCGGGCATGGCCACCACGGCGGCCGCGGTGACGCGCGGGTGGCGCAGCAGGAGCAGCTCGACCTCTTCGGCGTTGATCTTCTCGCCACCGCGGTTGATGACGTCCTTGATCCGGCCCTCGATGGTCACGTACCGCTCGCCGTCGAGGAGGCTGATCGCCGCGACGTCACCGGTACGGTAGAAGCCTTCAGAAGTGAACGCTTGCGCGTTGTGCGCCTCGGCGTCGAAGTAGCCGCGTAGCGTGTATGGGCCACGGCAGCACAGTTCGCCGATCTCGCCGTCCGGGACCTCGTTTTCGGTACCTGGTTCGAGGATCCGCACTTCGTCCAGTTCGGACAGTGGGGTGCCGACGGTGGTGGCGCGCGCGAGCCGGGGCGCGCCGGGGCGGGTGGTGAGGAACAGGCCCTCGCCCATGCCGAACAGCTGCCCCGACCACAGCCCGCGGCGCTCGAGGTCGTCGAACAGCGCGGGCGGGACCTTGCTGCCCGACAGCACCACCTGGGTCAACGCGGCCGCGGCGGCGGGGAACTCGCGGTGTGCTGCGGCCCGGTAATGGCCGTGGCCGAGCAGGACGTGGGTGGCCGCTTCGCGCGCCAGCAGCGGGAGCGACGCGTCGAGATCGGGAGTGCCGAGAACAAGGCACGCGCCGACACTGTGCGGGCCGTGCAGCGCGCAGACGACCCCGGCGTTGTGCACGATCGGGATGAGGTGGGCAACACGCGTGCCGGCGTCCCAACCCCACGACTTCGCATACGCCAGTGCGTTGTACCAGTACTCGGCGTGCAGCCGCGGAATCACCTTCGGGACGCCGGTGGTGCCGCCGGAGAGCTGGAACACCGCGACGTCGTCCGGGTCGATGCCCGCTTGGATCTCCTCGACCGTCTTGCGCGCGGCCCCCTGGTCGAGGTCCCGGCCGAGCTCGTCGAGCGAGACGCCGCGCGGGTCGTCGCCGAGCACCAGCACGTGCCGCAGCGTCGGGTGTCCCGCGGCCTGCTCGACGGCGAACCCGACGAGGTCGAACCCACCGGTTTCCACCACGTGCCCGACGGCGCCCACCCGGCGGCTGATCTCGCCGATCTCGTGGCCGCGGTGGGCCGCGAGAGTGCACACCGGTACCAGGCCCGCCTTGAGCACGCCGTACCAGGCGAGCACGGTGGCGAGCCGGTTGCCGGCCTGGAACAGCACCGGGTCGCCTGGTTCGAGCCCGAGTCCGGCCAGCCCCGCGGCCAGCCGGTCGGTGCGCTCGTCCAGCTCCCGAAAGCTGATCCGGCCTTCCAGTGCCACGACCGCGTCGCGGTCCGGGTGGGCCAGCGCGATCTCGTGCAATTCCTGAGCGATCGTGCGGGTGCCCCACAGCCCATGGCCCCGGTACCGGCGCACGGCGTCGGCCGGATAGGTGACGATTTCGTGACGCCGGCTCATGCCCTCTCCCCGACCAGATCGGTGCGGTCGCTGACCAGACCGGCGGCCAGATCTTCCCGCAAGGCCGCCGGACCTTCCACCAGCACGATGCCACCGGCTTCGAGCCGGACGCGTTCGGCGAGGTCCAGCCGAGTGAGCAGGGCGCCGCGCTCGTCCGGTCCGGTCAACCGGAAACCCGGGGCGCCGCGGTCGCGGGCGGCGCGGGCCCTCGCCACGACCGCGTCGCCGTGTTCGTCCCACGGGTCGGTGACGACGTCGTCGATCGCCACGAGGTCGGCGGGCGCAGCGGCCTGCTGATCCAGCACCCAGTCGACCAGCCCGTCCGCGGGAGGTGGCTTCCCGGCGTAGCGCGTCAGTGCGGCCGCGACCAGGTCCGGGCTGGTGGCGGCGAACCGTTCGAGCGGGACGTTGCCGGCGCGGGTCATGTAGGCGACCATCAGCCGCTCCACCGGCAGGTGCAGCCGGGCCGGGAACGACTCCCACCACAGCCGGCTTCGGCGCGCCAACTCCTGCAGCCGTTCCACAGCGGGGCGGCGAGCCGTCTCGTAGGTGGCGAAGGCGCGCTGAAGTCCGTCCGCGTCCCGCAAAGCTTCGACGAGGGCGATGGCGTCCTCCATGGCCAGCTTCGTTCCCGAACCGATGGAGAAGTGCGCGGTGTGCGCGGCGTCGCCGAGCAATACCGTGTTGCCGGCCGACCACCGAGCACAGTGGACAGTTCGGAAACGAAGCCATCGCGTGCGGTTGCCGATCAGCCGGTGACCGCGCAGCGGCTCGGCGAAGGCCTTTTCCAGGTAGCGCAGGGAAGCCTCGTCCGACGACGTGCCTTCGGGTGCCGTGTCGAACCCGGCACGGCGCCACGTGGCCTCGTCGGTCTCGATGAGGAAGGTGCTGCGCTCGGTGCCGTACGGGTAGGCGTGCGTGACGAAGATGCCGTGCTCGGTGCGCACCGGCTCGAAGATTGCGTCCTCCAGCGAGAAGTCGGTGCCGCACCACAAATACAGGCCCCGCCCGGTCTCGATCCGCGCCCCGAACGGGCCCTGCTCGCGAGTGGCGCTGCCGACGCCGTCGGCGGCGACCACGAGGTCGGCGTCGAGGTCGACGGCCGCGCGGCGAGCCCCGAAGTGCAGCTCCACTCCGGCCTTTTCCGCGTGCCGCTGCAGGATCGCGAGCAGCTCGGTGCGGGCGACGCCGATCAGCCGGTCGTTGCGAACCCGGGCGACCTGGCCGCCGATCCGCAGGGTCATGTCGTGCCGGCGCCCCGCGGCGACCAGGTCGCGCAAGGTGTCGGCATCCGCGTCGGCGAGGTTGCGCTGGGTCCCGGCGGCAAGGCCGACTCCGAACCCGAACGTCGTGTCGGGATCGCCTTGCTCGTGCACGGCTACCTCGCAGGACGGAAACGCCAGTTTGAGCAGTCGTGCGGCATAGAGCCCTCCAGGCCCTCCGCCCAGCACCGCGACCCGGCGTGACTGCATCCCGACCTCCTTGTTTGACTATTACGTAGACTATTTGACGATATCGACCACACTCCGTCAAGACACCGGAGCACGGGTTGACTATTGTCACATACGTTGAATACTCTACGCCATAGTTAATACTCGCCGCGCAAAGGAGCGTGAGTCATGGCCTATGTCATCGGCGTGGACGTGGGCGGCACGTTCACCGACGCCGTCCTGGACGACGACGCGGGAACCGTGCTCGCCGCGAAGTCCCCCTCCACCCCACCCGACTATTCCCGCGGCGTTCTTGACGTGCTCGGACTCTTGGCCGAGCAGCTCGGCAGGTCGCTGCCGGAGATGCTGGCCGACACCCACCACATCGCCCACGGCACGACCTCGTCGCTCAACGCGCTGGTGATGGGCAACGTGCCGTCGGTCGGGTTCCTCACCACCAAGGGACACCGCGACTCGATCTTCATCATGAACGTCGAGGGCCGCTACCTCGGCCGATCACCGCACGAGCTGCAGAACGTGCTGCAGCAGAAGAAGGATCACGGGTTGCTGCCGAAACGGCTCGCGCTCGAGGTGACCGAACGCGTCGACCGCGACGGCGCCGTCGTCGTCCGGCTCGACGAGGACGAAGCCCGCGCCCGGATCCGGGAACTACTGGACACCGGAGTCCGCGCCATCGCCGTGTCGCTGCTGTGGTCCTTCCGCAACCCGGCACACGAGCAGCGGATCCGCGAGCTGATCGCCGAAGAGGACCCGGACGTCTTCGTCGCGCTGTCGTCGGAGGTGAGCCCCCGCATCCGCGAATTCGCCCGCAACGCCACCACGATCATGAGCACGCAGATCGGTCCCGGCCTGCGCGACTACCTCACCACGCTCGAGGACACGCTGCGCGCGAACCGGCTCACCGGGCCGTTGCTGGTGATGCAGAGCAACGGCGGCGCGGTGGCCGCTCGCGAGGCACCGGCCGCGGCGATCAGCACCGTCGGCTCGGTGCTCACCGGCGGGGTGATCGGTTCGGTCGCGCTGGGCCGCCAGCTCGGGCACCGCAACATCATCTCGACCGATGTCGGCGGCACCACGTTCCTGGCCGGGCTGGTGGTCGACGGTGAGCCGGTACGCGACACCACGACCGTCATCAACCACCACCCGATCAACGTGCCGACGCTGCGGGTCGACGCGATCGGGTCCGGCGGCGGCGCGATCGCCTGGCTGGATGCCGGTGGGAACCTGCGCATCGGGCCACACAGCGCCCAGGCCGTGCCGGGGCCGGCGTGCTACGGCAACGGCGGCACCGAGCCGACCAACACCGACGCCAACCTGGTGCTCGGCATCCTGCCCGAGCGCGGCCTGCTCGGCGGCCGCAAGCCGCTGTCGCTGGAGCTGGCCCGCGAAGCCATCGACACGCACATCGCGAAGCCGCTCGATCTCACCGTCGAGGAGGCGGCGGCCGCGATCCACACCGTGCAGAACGCGCAAACCGGCGACCTGCTGCGCAAGACCGTCGTCGAAGCCGGCTACGACCCGCGCGGATTCGTGCTCTACGCGTTCGGCGGCGCCGGACCGGCGCACTGCGCGGGTTACGCGGCCGAAGTCGGGTGCGGCGAGGTCGTCGTCCCGCTCGGCCCGGTCGCGTCGGCGTTCTCCGCATTCGGCCTCGCCTCGTCGGACATCGTGCTGGCGGCCGAGCTGTCCGACCCGCTGAACGTCCCGTTCGACCCCCAGCGGGCCGAACGCAACTTCGCCCAGCTGGAACAGCGCGTGCGCGAAGGTCTCGACCGCCAAGGTGTCAAGTTCGAGAAGGTCGAGCTGCACCGGGAAATCGACATGCGCTACTCGATGCAGCTCGCCGAAGTCACCACACCCGTTGTGCAGGGACCGCTCGACCCGGCCGCGATCGAAGAAGCCGTCACCGGATTCGAAGAACGCTACGCCGCGCTGTACGGCAAGGACGCCGGGTTCCGTGAAGCCGGGATCCAGGCCATCACCTTCCGCGTCCGCGGCGTCGGCATCCTGCCGTTCAGCCCGCAACTGCCCGAGGTGCCCGTCGCGGATTCACCCGATCCCTCAGCGGCGCAAGCCGGGGTCCGGCCGGTCTGCCTCGATCCCGCGCTGGGCTACGTCGACACCGCCGTCTACGACTACCGCAAGCTGCGCAGCGGGCACGTGCTGACCGGCCCGGCGATCGTCGAGGTGCCCACGACGACGGTCGTCGTGCCCACCGGCACCACCGGCACCGTCGATCACCTCGGCAACCTCCTCATCCGGGCGGGCGCGCCCGCCACCGAAGAAGCCACCCTCGTCACCGCCGGGAGCGCCTCATGAGCATGCCCATTCCGGGCTCGGAGCAGTTTTCCAGCCGCCCTGTCGACGTCGACGAGCTGCGTCGCTCGCTGCCGTCCACTTTGGCCGTCCACAGTGTCACCCAGGAGCAGATCGACGCACTGGACCCGCTCACGTACGAGGTGATCCGGCACCGGCTGTGGTCGGTCACCGACGAGATGGGCGAAGCGCTCAAGCGAATGTCGGGCTCGCCGATCGTCACCGACGCCAACGACTTCGACTTCGCCATCTCCGACGAGCTGGGTCAGGAGGTGCAGGTCGGCCTCTACAACACGATGCTGGTCGGCGCCGTGGACCTCGCGATCTACTGGACACTGCGCAACCGCGCGGCGAACCCGGGCATCGAAGGCGGGGACATGTTCCTCTGCAATGACCCCTGGGTCGGCGGCGGGTTGCACCAGAACGACGTGATCGTGTACCAGCCGGTGTTCCACGACGGGCAGCTGGTCGCGTGGACCAGCGCCATCGCCCACCAGCCCGACCTCGGCGGCGTCGGCCTCGGCTCGTTCTCCCCTGCCGCCGAAGACGTCTTCTCCGAATCACTGCCGACCCCGCCGGTGAAGGTGGTCCGCGGCGGGCAGCTGCAGCGCGACGTCGCGGACCTCTGGGTGCGCCGCTCGCGCGTCCCGATGCTCGTCGGGCTCGACCTGCGCGCGAAGATCGGTGCGAACAACGTCGGCGCCGAACGCCTGCACGCGCTGATCGAGCAGTACGGCGCGGACACCGTGAAGGCCGTCATGAAACGAATGATGTCCGACGCGGAGAACCGGTTGCGGGACAAGCTTTCCGCGCTCCCGGACGGCACCTGGTCGGCGACCGGCTACCAGGACCAGTCCCACGAGGGCGACCGGAACCTGCACAAGATCACGGTCACCACCACCAAGACCGGCGACCACCTGACGTTCGACTTCACCGGCACCGATCCCCAGGCCGGCGTCATCAACTGCACCTACGCGGGCATGCGCGGCGGAGTCATGCTGGCGCTGCTGCCGATATTGGCCGGCGACATCCCGTGGTCGGCCGGTGGGCTGATGCGCTGCTTCGACCTCGTCACCGAGGAAGGCACGCTCAACAACGCCACCTTCCCCGCGGCGGTCGGCCGTGGACCGATCGGCCCGGCCTGGCTCACCGGCAGTCTCGTTGCCGAATGCCTCTCGCGGATGCTCGACTGTGACCTCGAGCTGGGCAAGAACGTGCAGGCGACCTGTTGCGGCACTTGGGACACCGCGGTCATCGCCGGTCTCGACGAACGTGGGGAGCAGCCGGCACCGTTCCTGAACATCATCATGGAGCCGATGGCCGGGGGCTACGGCGCCCGCCCGCACGCGGACGGCATCGACACCGGCGGCCTGTTCTGCATCCCGATGGGCCGCGTCCCCGACGTCGAGATGACCGAGTTCCTCTACCCCGTCCTGACGCTGTGGCGGCGCGAAGTGCCCGACTCCGGCGGGCCCGGCCGCCACCGCGGCGGACTCGGCGCTTCGATCGCCCTGACCCCGCACGGCACCAGCGTCCCGATGGGACTGGTCCTGGCTTCGGCCGGCAAGGCGGTCGCGCAGAACGGCGGGCTCGCCGGCGGCCTCCCCGGCAACAGCGGCCTCGACGTCGTCGCCCGGCAGAGCCGGGTCGGCGACCTGGTCGCCTCCGGCCGGATGCCGTCCACATTGGATGAACTGGCGGACAGTCTCGAGCCGGGGCAGAACTACGCGTCGAGCTACCTGGCACCTGGCGAGGTGTTCGCGATGACGTGGCAGGGAGGCGGCGGGTACGGCGATCCGCTCACCCGCGATCCGGACGCGGTCGCCCGTGATCTGCGTGAGCACAAGATCACCGAAGTGGCCGCGGCCGAGGTGTACGGCGTCGTGCTGCGCGAAGGCGCCGTCGACTCGGCCGCGACATCGGCCGAACGCGCGAAGCTGCGCGAGGACCGCCGCAGCCGTTCCGAGCTGCCGACGGTCCCGCTCGGCAAAGCTGATCTGACCGGCGCCAGGCGGGTGGACGACAACCTGGTCGAGCCCGCCGGCGGCGGCCTGGCGTGCGGCCACTGCGGCGAACGACTGCGAGCGGCCGAGGGCGAGCCCGCGATCGCCGTCCACGAAGGACCGGCCACGAACGCCGGGCCGCAGATCATCGCGACCGCCGCCGACTACGTGGACGCACCGATCGTGTTCCGCCAGTACTGCTGTCCGTCGTGCTGGACGGCGGTGTACTCGGGCGTGGTCCCGGCCGACCACCCGCACACGCTGACGGCACTCGGCCACCGCACCACGGCGTCGGTCGGCTGACCGGCGCCCGTTTCCCGCGGCCCGCACCACGCGTCGGTGCGGGCCGCGGATACCGCGCTCGGCCCCGCCGTGCCCTCGGACGAGGGCGTGAACTGCCGACGCCGGACCTCCCGTTTCCCGCCTTCCCGGTAACCGCGTGACGGCGCACCTGGTCGGAGTGCCCACGGATCCGGGTCCGCACGACGGGCGTGGTCATCGTTGCCCCGGGCTCCGTGTCTCGTTCGCAACGCTCGCGGCCGGGCCAAGTTCTCCTGCTCGCTGGAGGTCGATCACGTCGATCCGTCCGGCGAGCAGGCTTTCGATGAGCTCCCGGCGGAATTGCGCGGGACCGCGTGCGGCGACGAGGGTTCCCAACGACGTACGAATCCGCTCGGCGAGCGCGATGCGGTCCAGCAACGCACCGCGGTCGTCCCGGCCGGTCACCAGCACGCCGTCCGCGCCCCGCGCGATCGCGGATGCGGCGCGTTCGACGACTGCGGTCGCGGCGGAGCCCCAGGGATCGTCGGTGTCGACCTGGAGTTCCGCCAGCACCACTTCCGGTCGGTGGCGCGCACGAGCCGCGGCGACCGCGTCCGGCGCGACGACCACGGTCGTCTGTCCACTGTGGTCGAGCAGGCGATGGGCGAGGACGACGTCGTCGCGCACGCGTGCCAAACGGTGCGTGAGCCACTCCTCGAAGGCGCTCACGTCCAGCGGCGGATCATCGCCGAAATCTTCCACGGCGACCTCACGGACGAGTTCGGGCGCCGATGACAGCAGCCGCTCGAGCGGCATCGCCCCCGCCCTCGTCAGATACGACACCGCGAGCCGCGCGGGAGCGAGGTGCAGCCGCCGATCGATGGACTGCCACCACAGGTTGCTCCGCCACGCCCGGTCCTGCAGCTGCGCGGTCGCCGGCCGCTGGGCCGCCTCGTAGCTCGCGAACGCGGCCGGCACGGACTCGACGGTGGTGAGCGCGTCCGCGAGCGAGATCGCGCTCTCCATCGCGTGTTTCGTCCCCGACCCCAGTGAGGGGTGGGCAGTGGCCACGGCATCGCCGATCAGCACGACGTTTTCGTGGAACCACCGGCCGCAGCGCACCCACCGGAACCTCCCCCAGACCGACCGGTTGCCGATCAACGGGGCTCCCCCGAGCAGGTCCTCGAACACCGTCGCCAGATACTTCAGCGCCTGCTCGTCCGAAGTGCCGTCGCCACGTGGCCCGATGGCCATACCCGCGGCCGCGACCGTTTCAGGAGAGGCTTCGATGACGTGGCCGGACCTGGTGGGTGTGAACGGGTAGGAGTGGGTCGCGTAGACGCCGTGCTCGGTCTCCACCGGGACGAACACCGCCGAGTCGAGCGGGACGTCGGCAGCACACCAGATGAACGTGTCGCGGGCGAAACTCTCGTGGACCTCCAGCTCGTCGCGCAGGGCGGCTCGGCTCGCGCTGCCGGCGCCGTCGGCGACGATCACGACATCGGACTGCCGGCGCAACTCGTGCACGTCCGCCCTTGATCCCGCGCGGACGTCGACCCCGGCCGACCGACAGGCGGCGGCGAGGATCGCGAGCAAATCCTTGCGCGCCACCGCCAGTCCCCTGCTGAACTCCGGGATGCGCACCTTCTTCTCGCCGAGCCGGAACTCCGCGTTCGGCGCCGCGACGCCCACGCCGACGATCTCCGCGTGCGTTTCGGCGTCGGCCGCCTCGAACGAGGCCAGCGCCCGGCCGGTGAGACTCACGCCGAAACCGAACGGCTCGTCCTGCTCGGCCCGTTCGTGCACCGTCACCGACCAACCGGGCTGCCGCTTCTTCAGCAGCCTCGCCGCATACAGGCCGGCGGGTCCACCACCGATGATGGAGACGTTTTTTCGTGCCATGACTTGCTTCCTCCGTTCTGGAAGCGCGGGCGCCGTCAGTGCTGCCGGGGCCATGCGCCCTTCAGGTACTGGGTGGGGTACGGCGCTTCGTCGCGGGTGATGCCGAGTGCGTGTGCTGCTCGCAGCGGCCACGCCGGTTCACGAAGCGCGGCGCGCCCCAGCAGGACGACGTCGGCCGAGCCTTCACCGAGGATGTGCTCGGCTTGGTCCGGTTCGGTGATCAGGCCGACGGCGCCGGTGGGGAGCCCGCTCTCCCGGCGCACCTGCCGCGCGAACGGAACCTGGTACCCGGGGCCGATCGTGATGCGTCCGGGCGCGACGACGCCCCCGGACGAAACGTCGACGAGGTCCACGCCGAGCGGTCCGATCCGCGCGGCGAGCCGGGCGGTCTCCTCGACGGTCCACCCGCCCTCGACCCATTCGCTGGCCGAGAACCGCACGAACAGCGGTTTGTGACCGGGCCAGCTCGCCCGGACGGCCTCGACGATCTCGACCAGCAGCCTCGTCCGGTTGTCGAAGGAACCGCCGTAGGCGTCCGTTCGGAAGTTCGACAGCGGGGAAAGGAACTGGTGGATCAGGTATCCGTGTGCCGCGTGCAATTCGACGACGTCGAAGCCGGCCCGGTCTGCCCGCTCTGCGGCATCGGCGAACACGCGCACGAGTGCGGCGATGTCGTCGCGGGTCATCTCACGGGGTTCGTCGAGACCTTCGAGAGCCACGGGCGACGGCCCGACGGTCGGCCAGCCTCCCTCGGCGACCGGAATCGTCCCGCGCCGGCGCGTGGCGAGGGCCCAGGTGGCCGCCTTGCGTCCCGCGTGGGCCAGCTGCACGCCGATCGACGCGCCCTGCCCGCGGACGAACGAGGTGATCCGGGTCCAGGCTTCCTGCTGGGTGGTGTTCCACAGGCCCGTGTCCTGCGGACTGATGCGCCCTTCCGGACAGACGGCTGTCGCCTCCGTCATGACCAGCCCGAACCCGCCGCTCGCGCGGGCACCGAGGTGCACGAGGTGCCAGTCGGTCGGGACGCCGTCCCGGTGTTCGACGCTGTACTGGCACATCGGCGTAAGCCACACCCGGTTCCTGATCTCGAGCGCACGCAACTTCACCGGGGTGAACAACCGGGGTGTGCCCGGGTCCGGCTGCACTGGAGCCAGACCGGTGGCCGGCTGGGTCACGACAGCCGCTCCACCAACGCCGCCATGCCTCGCCCGCCGCCGACGCACATCGTCACGAGCCCGGCGCGGTCGAATTCCGGGTTCATGGTGTCCGGCAACGAATCGCTGGTGCCGGTGCCGAAGCGGCTGACCGGTTCGACGCCCGCGGCCACGAACGCCGCACCCTCCCCCGTTGTGAAGGCGTGGTGAGCGATCGCCGCCGCGAGGTCGTCCGGGCGCGTCGCGGCGAGCGATCCCCTGACCGCACGGCCGAGGGACGAACGAACGGTGGACACGATGACTGCGTCGGGCATGAGGAAGG
Organism: Amycolatopsis sp.; assembly: GCA_035551175.1. Lineage (GTDB taxonomy): Bacteria > Actinomycetota > Actinomycetes > Mycobacteriales > Pseudonocardiaceae > Amycolatopsis. The sequence continues at coordinate 21,630 of DASZNR010000098.1, forward strand.
CCTCCGGGAAGTCGTGAATGAGGAGCGAGAGCCGGCTCAGGAGTCCAGGCGGGTCAGCGCGAATTCGGCCAGCGATCCGGCGTCCGTGGTCAGCTCGTCGACCGCGAGGTCGCTACCGGCCCGGCCGCCGCCCCGGTAGCGCGCCGCGACGCCCAGCGTGATCACTGCGAGGCGCCAGGCGGCGAAGGCGAGGTAGTAGGGCAACTCGGCGAGATCGAGTCCGCTTCCGGCGCCGTAGTGGGCCGCGAGTTCCGCCGCCGCCGGAAAGCCGGGCAGCTCGCTGCCCCGCGGCAGGGCCCCGGTCAGCGGGTCTGGTGGTTGCCAGTACAGGAGCAACCAGCCGAGGTCCGCGAGCGGATCGCCCTGTGTGGACAGTTCCCAGTCGAGTACCGCGCGAACCTCGCCGTTTTCGGACAGAATCACGTTGTCGAGCCGGAAATCGCCGTGCAGAAGGGCGGTGCGCTGCTGGCGTGGCATCCGGTGCAGCAGTCGCTCGTGTCCTTCGGCGAGCAGTGCGGCCGTCGCGGGCTCGCCCTGGATCTGCGCCGACCACCGGCGCAGCTGCCTGCGGAGGTAGTCCTCCGGACGCCCCAGATCGGACAGGCCCAGCACGGCCGGTGAGGCCCGGTGCACTTCGACGAGCTCGTCGACGAGGGCGAATCCGGCTCGCCGCCGCGCGGTCTCGCTCAGGGCGGATCCGCTCTCGACGTCACGCACGACGATGCCGTCGACGAACTCCGTCACCGAAAACGGAGCACCGATCACGGCGTGGTCCTCGCAGAACGCCACCGGGCCGGCGACGCGGACGCGGGACCGGCCGGACAGCGCCAGCTGGATCCGGAACTCCCGCGCCACGTCGTGAGCGCCCTTGACGTCGATCCGGGCGGGCGGACGCCGTAGCGCGAAACAACGGCCCGCGGCGTCTCGGACGCGGTAGGTCAGATTCGACCGGCCGCCATTGATCAGCGCCGAAGTCACCGGCAGCCGCAGATCCGGTACGCGCGCCGCGAGCCAGGGACCGAGCCGGTCCGCGCACAGGGACGTGGTTGGTGCGCTCATCGCGACGCCGTCCGGTCGCGGCGTTCCTCGGCGAGTTTCGCCGCGATGTCCTCACGCAGCCGCTTCTTCGCGACCTTCCGGATGGTGGTGACCGGCAGCTCGGCGCGCACCTCGACCCGTTCGGGGAGCTTGAACTTCGCGACGCCCTTGCCGAGCAGGAAATCGGCGAGGTCCCCGACCGTCGGGACCGGCGCTCCTGCCCGGGGCACGACATAGGCGCACACCCGCTCGCCGAGCTCCGGATCGGGCATGCCGACGATCGCGACCTCGGCGACACCGGGATGGGTCACGAGCAGACGTTCCAGCTCGTCGGCATGGATCTTCTCGCCGCCCCGGTTGACGTTGTCCTTGATGCGGCCCTCGATCGAATAGCAGGTCTCGCCGCCGACGTCGTGGGCACGGGCGAGATCACCGGTGCGGAAGAACCCGTCCGGAGTGAACGCGACGGCGTTGTGTTCGGCCGCGGCGTAGTAGCCGGGAATGGTGTAGGGCCCCCGGCACGCCAGCTCCCCGACTTCGCCCGTGGAGACGTCGGCCAGGTTCTCGTCGAGGATGCGCACCTCGTCGAGCGGGTGGATCGGACGGCCGACCGTGGTGCGGCGGACCTCCTCCGGCGCGTCCCAGGGCGTGGTCATGATCAGTCCCTCACCCATGCCGAACACGCCGAGCGCGCGGATGCCGAGCTCGGACTCCAGCCGGGCCGCGTACTCGGGGGACTGCGGGCCGACGGTCAGCCTGGCCAGCGAACTCAGGTCAGCCGCGCGCGCCGCAGGCGATTCGAGCAACCGGTAGGCGACCGTGGCGTTCGCGACCATGTCGGTGACGTGCGCACGTTCCACCAGACCGGCGATGGCCTCCGCGTCCCCCCGCGGGGCCAGGACCACCGTCGCGCCCGTGAGCACGGCGGGCAGCACACACAGCGCGATGCCCGCGTTGTGCATCACGGGCAGGGCGTGCATCGCCACGTTCCGCTCGTCCCAGCCCCAGCGCTCCGCCCAGGCCCGCGCGTTGCACAGGTAGTCGCAGTTCGACCGCGGAATCAGCTTGGGCGTGCCCGTCGTGCCGCCCGAGAGCTGCAGAACCGCGAGGTCCTCGGCGTCCAGCACGGGCACCGGGCCGGGCTCGGTGAGCTCGGCCAGTGCGACGCAGCCGGGCGCCTCGCCCTTCGTGGTGATGGTCAGCCGCATGCTTGGGTGCGTCTCGCGCAGCTCGGCGGCCAGACCGGGCAGATCGGCTCGTGGCCAGTCCGCCTGCACCAGGTGGGCGCGGGCGCCGGTGAGCGCGATCAGGTCGCTGACCTCGTGCCTGCCGTGCTGGGGCAGTGAGCACACCGGCACCAGCCCGGCTTTGAGCAGACCGTAGAACCCGGCGAGCGTTTCCGCGACGTTGCCGGACTGCACGATCACGGCATCGCCCGGACACAACCCGCGGTCCAGCAGACCGTGAGCGATCGCGGTGGTCCACCGGTCGAGCTCCGCGTAGGTGAGCCGCCGTTCGGCGTCGGCCACCGCGACCCGGTCAGAGAACCGGGAGGCGGTGGCGCTCAGCTGCGCCCCGATCGTCGTATCGCCCCAGGCGCCCGTGGCGCGGTAGCGCGCGACGAGCGCCTCGGGCCGACGCGGGAACCGCTCAGCGGTCATCCTGGCCCCCGGCGACGACGCTGTCGGGGGAGATCGGGTGGCCGGTGGGCACGACCTGGCTCAGCAACGCGGTCGCGCAGCCGGGGCAGAGAACCTGGCGGAACACGACCGGCTCGTCGACGTAGGTCGACGAATCGGCCCAGACGTGCGGCCCAGCTGCCGACGGCCCCGCCTCGACGCGAGGCAACGCGGCCAGGTAGGGCTCGCCCAGTTCGCCGAGCACTGCGCCGCAGTGCCGGCACGCGACGGTCCGGCCGTCGACGAGTGCCTGGTTCGTGTCCAGCGCCTCCGCGCTCCCGATCTGCGCGCGCGGGAGGTCCGCGTCCGCCGCGATGCCCGCGGCACCGCGGCGCGCGGCCACCATCTCCTCGCGACGCAGGCGGGTCGCGTCCGCGTCCACTTCGCCGTCGCTGTCGAGGACGACGCCGTAGACGTCGCGCGCGGCCTGCCGGGAGACCTTGGCTTCACGCACGTCGGCTGCTACCGAGTCCGGGTCCCGCAGCAGCGGATCACCGTATCCGCCACCGCTTTGCCAGTGGACGTACACCGCGTCTTCGAGACCGATCATCGTCTCGACCTCGCCGCCCATCACGTCGCGGGTGGCCGTGATGTCGTCGAGGCTCCTGGGCACCCGGCCGGCGGCGAGCGTGCCGAGCACGTCGCTGCCGCGGAGCACGATGTCGAGCTGCGTGTTGCCCGGATAGCCGCCAGCCAGCCCGGCGTTCTGCGTCGTCGCCTTGCCCGAACCGGAGAAGACCCCCGCCAGCGGAGCGGGCGTGTCGTGCGGAACGAGGCAGACGGAACCACTGACCCCGCCCCGCTGGGCGCCGGGGCCGCCGGAATCGGTTTCCTCGCGGCGCCACAACAGCAGCACCGGTGAGGTGAACTCGGTCATCTCCGCGTCGGGCGCCCGACCCATCGGGATGACGAACATCCCGCCGGTGTCGACGCCGTCGCGGTCCACGCCCGCACCGTATCCACCGGCCATCGTGTCCATGACCAGCGAGACGAACGGGTACTGGCGCTGGTCGAGTCCGGCGAGGGCGACCATGTCGAACGTGCCGCCGCACACCGACTGCACCGATTTGCGGGAGTGCGGCCGGGAGTCGAGCATCTTGGCGAGGCACTCGTTGACCAGGTTTCCCGCGGCCCACGCTGGGCCGACCGGCCCTTTGCCGACCGCGGCCGGGAACGACGCGTTGATCATCGTGCCCTCGTCGGCGATGATGTCGAAGCAGCGCATCAGACCACCGCCCGCCCAGGGGATGTCGCCGGCCAGCACGGGCAGCAATGCGGACATGATGCCGGCGCGGACGCCCGAATAGGGACAGTTGATCATGCCGGTTTGCTCGGCGGTGCCACGGAAGTCGAACGTCAGCCGGTCGTCGGTCTTGGTCATCGCGAGCACGATCTTGTAGAGGCCGCGGTCGTCCTGGCCGGAGTGTTCCTGATACCCGGTGGCGTGCCAGGTGCCGTCCGGCAGTGCACGCAGCTTCGCCCGCAGCCGCTGTTCCGCGTCGTCCATGATCCGCTTCATGACGGCCTTGACGGTGTCGGGACCATAGGTCTCCAGCAGCCGCCGCAGCCGGGTCTGCGCCGTGTTGTTGGCACCGACCTTCGCCCGCAGATCCAGCGAAAGCAGCATCGGCGTGCGCGAGCGCCGCGTCCACATGTCCGCGACGTCCCGCTGCAACACGTTGTCCCGGACGACCTTGATCGGTGGTGTCGGCAGCGACTCCCAGAACACGTCCTGTGCGCGCGGGGTCCACGAGCCGGGTGCGACACCGCCGACGTCGAGCTGGTGCGCCACCGCCGACGACCACCCGAAGAGTTCACCGTCGAAGAAGAACGGCGCGAATACGGTGGCATCGTTCTGGTGCAGTCCGCCGCCGACCCACGGATCGTTGCAGAGGAACATGTCGCCCTCTTCGATGCCGGGGTTGTCGGCCCGGTGCCGCAAGGTCCAGTAGACGGCGAGGTCGAGCGACGCGGACAGGAACGTGTTGTACAGCCCGATCTGCACCTCCTGCCCCACCTCGTCGCACAGCGCGAAGTCGAAGTCGTTGGCCTCGGTGACGACCGTCGAACCGGACATCTTCTTCAGCGTTTCGCCCATCTCATCGGTGATCGACCACAGGCGGTGCCGGATCACCTCGTAGGTGAGCGGATCGAGGTTGTCGACGACGTCCTGGCCGACGGTGTGCAGCCGCAGGCTCGCGGGCACTCCGGCACGCAGTTCCTCGACGTCGACGGGGCGGCTGTTGAAGATCTCGGCTCCGGGAATCGGGCTGCTCATGAGCGCTCCTCGGTGGTGTGGTGCAGGACGAGGTTGCCGAACCGGTCGATCTCGGCGGTGTCCCGGCGCGAGATCGTGACGGTCGTCGTCGGTACTTCGACGATCGCCGGGCCGGTGATCCGGTGTCCCGGTGCGAGCCGCCGGTAGTCGTAGATGGGGGTGTCCTCGAATCCGCGGAGGGGATCGAGCAGAACCGAGCGCCTGCCGGTGAGCGCGTCGGATGCCGACCGTCCCCGCGCCGGCTCGGCCTCGGGCAGAACCACCTGTGACGGGAGCACGCCCGTGGCGTGGACCCGGTAGGTGATGAACTGGAATCCGGCGTCGGCGTAGCCGGTCCCCTTGCCGAACGCGCGCGCGTAGCGCGCTTCGAAGGTGGACAGCACGTCGGTGAGATCGGCTTCGCCGAGGGTCCCCTGCGGCACCGGGGTCGGCAGTTCCGCCAGCTGCATGCTGTACCGGACGTCGACCTCGCGGCGCAGCACGATGTCCACCAGCTCGACGCCCTGGCGTTCCAGTGCCGAGCGCGCCTCCGCTTCCAGCTCCTCGAAGGTCTTCGTGACCTCCTCCGCCGGCACGGGGAACGTGGCGGGCTTGGAGACTTCCTTGACGACGGCCACGTTGCTCGAAGCCAGCCCGTAGGCCGAGAAGGCCGCCGCCGAAGGGCCGAGCGGCACCACGGTCGCTTTCACCCCCAGGTCGGCGCCGTAGGCGAAGCAGTGCACGGGGCCGGCGCCGCCGAAGGCGTAGGCGACGAAATCCCGCGGATCCTCACCCGATTCGACGACGACCTTGCGTACCAGGTCGGCGGTCTGCGCGTTCTGCACGGCGAAGATCGCGGCGGCCGCGTCCTCGACACTCAGCCCGAGCGGGGCGGCGACGTGCTTGTCGATGGCCTCTCGCGCCCGGGTCACGCTGAGTTTTTTGCGGCCGCCCAGGAAGTTGTCCGGATTGAGGATGCCCAGCACGAGGTCGGCGTCCGTGACGGTGGGCTCGGTGCCGCCCTGGTCGTAACAGGCGGGGCCGGGCACGGCCTGCGCGCTCCGCGGGCCGATCCGCAAGTTGCCGCCGGGGTCGAGGTGCGCGATGGCGCCGCCGCCGCTGCCGATCGCCTCCACCTTGAGCATCGGCACGTCGATCTCGTGCTGATTGATCACCGCCGTGGTCGTGTGCAGTGGTTCGCCTTCGACGATCAGCCCGACGAGGAACGTGGTTCCGCCGACATCGGTGCAGATGACGTTGCGGTGCCCGAGCTGCGCGGCGAGCCGCGTCGCCCCGGTCACCCCGCCGGTGAGCACCGAGCCCACGGTCGTGATCGCCGTCTTGGGCGCCTCCTGCGCGGCGAGCGTTCCGCCGGTCCCCTGCATGATCAGCAGCGGGCCGCGCAACCCCTGTCCCCGCAGCCGATCGGTGAGCGGCTCCAAGTACCGGGCCAGTGTCGGACCGACCTGAGTACTCATGATCGTGGTCGCATTGCGCGAGAACTCCCGCATCCGCGGTGAGAGCTCGCTGGACAGCGTCACGTACATCCCGGGCGCCTGCTCATGGATGAGCTCGCGCAGCCGGCGCTCGTGCGCGGAGTTGCGAAACGACCACAGCAGCGACACCGCGATCGCATCGACCTGCTCGGCGAGCAGCTCCCGGATCGCCTGGCGCGCTTGGTCTTCGTCGAGCGGCACCACGACGCTGCCTTTGTAGTCGATCCGCTCAACAACCTCCTTCGCCCGGCGCTTGGGCACCAGCGGCGCGGGCTTGCGCGTGGCGAGGATGTCCTGAACTTGTTCCGGGCCGTTGCCGGCGTATCGGCCCGCGACGTTCATGATGTAGATCGAGTCGCGGTGGCCGACGGTGGTGAGCCAGCCGACCTTGCCGACGTCGCCCATCACGAGCGCGTTCAGCGTCGACGTGGTGCCGTGCGCGATGTAGGAGGTGTCCGCCAGGAGTTCGCGTAAGCCGACTCCGGCTCGGGTGGCCAGTTCTTCCAGGACGCGCACCACCCCGTCCGCGTAGTTCGGCGGTGTGGAAGGCGTTTTCGTCGAGATCATCGTGCCGTCGTCGCTGGAGGCGACCGCGTCGGTGAACGTGCCACCGACGTCGATGCCGATCACATGGGGCATGGCTCTGCCTTTCGGCTCCAGAAGGAGAAGTTTCGGTAACGTGGCCCGCGTCGCGGGCGCGTGACGTCGAGGTGGTTACTGGCCGGACAGCTCGTGACTGCGCGCGCGCCGTCGCCGCACCCGCAACTCGTCGGCCGGTTCGGCGGACGGGAACGACTCCTGCAGCGCGGCCGGAATGCCCGCCGGGTCAAGGCAGATCCCGTACCGCTCGAGATTGTGCGTGTGCGCCAGCTGATGCATCGCGAACGCCGACCGGATCGCCGTCGGCTGGCCCTGCGCGTCGACGGCCTGGTTCACCGCCTCCTTCGTCAACCGAAGGCCGAACATCGGCTTCGCCGCGATCTTCCGCGCCATCGCGAGAGTGAACGTCATCAGCTCGTCGCGCGGCACGACCTGGTTGACCATGCCGAGGCGGTGCGCCTCCTGCGCGGTCCAGGAGTCGGCTGTGTATAGCAGCTCCTTGGCCTTGCGCGGTCCGAGTTCCCAGGGGTGGACGAACCATTCGACGCCGCAGATCCCCATGGTCACGACCGGATCGGCGAACGTCGCGTCGTCGGAGGCGATGATCAGGTCGCACACCCAGGCGAGCATCAGCCCGCCGCCGATGGTCTTGCCGTGCACGCTCGCGATCGTCGGCTTCGGGATGGACCTCCACCGCCGGCACATCTCCAGGTAGATCTCCTCTTCCCGGGCGACCCAGCCTTCCGCGCCGGGCTCCCCGAAACCGCCCCAGGTGCCGACCTGATCGAACTCCTCGTGCCAGACCACATCGGACAGGTCGTGACCGGCCGAGAAATGGGGGCCGTCACCGGCCAGGACGATCACCTTCACCGCGTCGTCGCGCGCGGCGCGGTCGAAAGCATCGTTGAGCTGGTAGGTCATCCGGACGTCCTGCGCATTGCGTTTGTCCGGACGGCTCAAGGTGATCAAGCAGATCCCCGGCTCGGGGATTTCGTAACGAACGGATGACGTCATCGGCAACCTTTCGGACGGAACGGACCAGGTCAGTGAAGCTCAAGGTCGAGGAGTTCGGCGTACTGCTTGCGGGCGGCCAGCCGGCGGGTGGGCAGGTGCTCGCTCGGCTGCCCATCCGCGGGCGGCGTGAAACCACGCAGGATCAGCCGGGCCGCGCTCTGGCGGTGGACTTCGTCGGGCCCGTCGTAGATCCGCGCCGCCCGAGCCCGCCGGTACATGCCTTCCAGCGGCAGGTCGGCCGAGAAACCGAGTGACCCGTGGGCCTGCACCGCACGGTCGATGACGTCGTGCAGGACCTTCGCGCCGTAGAACTTGATCAGGGCGATGTCCGCCTGCGCCGCCTTGGCACCCACACTGTCGATGCGCCACGCCGCGTGGAGGGTGAGCAGCCGCGCGGCCGCGATCTCCGCGGCCGAGTCGGCGATCCAGTTCTGCACGGTCTGTTTCTCGGCGAGGGTGGCACCGTGCACGTGGCGGTAGGTCGCGCGCTCGCAGAGCATGTCCAGCGCGCGCTGCGCCTGCCCGATCCAGCGCATGCAGTGATGGACCCTGGCCGGGCCGAGCCGCTCCTGCATCATCGCGAACCCACGGCCCACCTCGCCCAGCACGGCGCCAGTAGGTAGCACGACGTCGTTGAACGTGACTTCACAGTGGTTCTCGATCTGCGCGGGACGCGGGTTGGGGTCCTCCATCGACGGGATGTCCCGGCGAATTTCCACACCGGGCGTGTCCCGGTCCACGATCACGATGCTCGCCCGTTCCTTCGGCGGTGCGTCCGGATCGGACACCGCCATCACGAGGAGGAAATCGGCGAGGGACGCGTTCGTCGCGAACCACTTGTGCCCGTTGAGCACCCAGTTGTCACCACGGCGCTCCAGCCTGCTGGTCAGCAGAGTGGGATCGGCGCCGGCGCCCGGTTCGGTCATCGCGACCGATGAGCGAACCTTGCCCTCCAGCAGCGGTTCGAAGTACTCGGCACGTTGCGCGGACGTCGCGTGGGCCGCGAGCAGTTCGAGATTGCCCGAATCCGGCGGTGCCGTGCCGAACAGCGTGGGACCGACGCGCGACCGTCCGACGATCTCGTTCATCAGTGCGAGCCGCAGCTGGCCGCGGCCCGTTCCCCCGTGTTCGGGGCCGAGGTGGGCGGCCCACAGACCCCGCGCCTTCACCTCGCCGATCAGCGGGGCGGCGGCCCGGTCGAATTCCGGGACGGGAAGCTCGAGAGCCTCCAACGGAACAGCTTTGGTGTCGATGAACTCCCGGATCCAGCCGAGTTCGTCCTCCGTCACGGGGTCGGTGCTGAAGTCCCAGCTCATCGCCGACCTCCGGGGGTCGTCGTCCACAATGACCGTTCCCACTCGGCCAGCTCGGCCACGAGCCCTGGCGGCGGGTGCGGACTGTCGAGTCTGCGCACTCCCAGTGGGTCGAGGCGCTCGCGGATCCAGTGCAACTCCTCCTCGGTCGGTGCGGGAGTGACCGGCACGGCCCCCTCGTGCGGGAGCACCTCGAACCCGGTGGCTCGCGCGACTTCCTCGAGGCTCACCCCCGGGTGCAGCGAACGCACTCGCATGCCGGCCCCGCCGCGGTCGAAGTCGAAGACACCCAGATCCGTCACCAGCATCCGCGGCACCCCCGAACCGAGGCCGATCCGCTCACGCTCGGGCCCGAACCCGAGACCGCACCGGAAATCGACCTGCCCGACGAGCGCGCGCGGATTGTGCTTGCGCACGTGGAAAGTCAGCTCGGACAGCCGGACCAGATCGTCGGGAATCCCGCGTGAACCGATCATCGCGACCTTCGGCTTGCGCCAGTCACCGAGAACCGAGATGTTGCAGGACCCGGTGCGGTCGATCTGCACAGGACCCATGCAGATCGCGTACTTGCCCGCCGAGATCAGGTCGAACGTCTCGATCCAATCCGAACCGCGCACCGAACTGGTGGACGAGATCCACTCGTCGTTGAGGCCCTTCGGGGTGGGCGCGCAGTCGTACCCGGCCATGCTGCCACCGGCCATCAGCACGATTTCGGGCGCATACAAGGCTTTCGCGAGACGAGCGGCGAGATCGGCGGAAACCGTGGCGCCCACGGCGATGACCTCGCCGCGGTAGATCTGCGCCAGCACGCTGATCACCTGCTCTTCGACGGTGAACCCGGTCTCGGCTTCTTCGAAGGTCATCGGTTCGCCCCTTCGGCCAGCAGATCGGCATAGTCGAGCAACCAGTCACGATCACGGCAACGGTCCGCGTAGTCGGCCGCGGCAGCGTAATCAAGCGGCCAGTCCGGATAGGACGCGGTGAACCCGCACCCGCGGGGAACTTCGGTGACCCCGGTGACCCACAGCCGGGAAATGGTCGTCTCGTGCTCGCTCAGCGGCGCGTCGAATCGATCGACGATCCGGTCCGCGGTCACGAACGCCGCGGACGCGGCGCGCGCGAGCTGCGGGTCGAGGAACCCGTCACCGGTGATGCGGATGTTGCCCGCGCGATCGGCTTCGTTGGCGTGCAAGAAAAGCACGTCGGGCCGGATCGCCGGCACCGCGGTCAGCTCCTCGCCGGTGAGCGGGCAGTCGAACCGTCGGAACGGAGTTCCCGGCACGTTCATCAGGTCCGCTCCTGGCCCGCTCACGGTCGGCATGAACGGAACCCGCCGCGTCGCCGCTTCGACCCCGGCGATGAACATCGCCTCGGTCCATTCGACGACGGGCAGCCCCTGTGCTTCCCGGGCCTGGCGGAAGTTCGGTGACAGGCCGAGCACGTCGAACCCGACGTACGCGAACTGCAGGTGCTCGACCATCCCCGCACCCAGCATCAGATCCACGTCGGGGCCGCCGAGGAACACCGCCAGCCGCACAGGCGTCTGCCGCAGCGCGAGCGCCGCGGCGGCAGCCATGGGTTTGCGCACCATTCCGCCGCCTCCGAAGGAAACCAGGGAGTGCGGCTCCACAGCGGACACGGCCTCTTCGAACGGGACAACTTTGTCCATCACGTCTCCGACTCTTGAGTCGCTTAATCAACTCGTGAGTCGGACTCTACGAACTGCGCTCTCCCGCTGTCAAGCCGACGAAGGCGAAAACCGATGACCGGTAGCGCGGCCTGCGCAAACGCGAGCGCGCAGCACGAAGCGCGCGAGCCGCCACGGCGGTCGCGCAATCAGGAGGGGCCGGCCCGGCCTACTCGCCGTCGACCGGCAGGTGCCGCTCCAGGTAGTCCAGTTCGGTCCGGATGGTCGCGAGCACCGCGGCCGGGCTGGCCGGCGCGCCGGTCAGGTCGGGCCGGACCACGGAGTGAAGTGCCATCAACGCCAGCTGGTCGGCCACGGCATCGGAATCCGCGCCGGGGCTCTCGGGCCGGAACCACCAGGCGACCCAGTTGCAGGAGCCCAGGATCGAGAACGCCGCGACGCGCGGGTCCGTCGGCCGGAACTCGCCGCCTTTGACGCCCCCTTCGATGATCGCGGTCACGTGGCTGAGGATTTCCCGCTTGGCCTTCTGGTGCCGACGACGGAATGCTTGGGGCAGGATGTGTTCGCTGCGATCGAGTAGGCGGAACCGCGACGGGTGGGCGCAGATCCGCAGGGTGATCGTGCGCACCGCCTCGGACAACCGGTCCGACCAGCTGCGGTCACTGGCCTCCAGCGCCGCCAGGTCGGCGGCCGCGGTCTCGGTCAGCCCTGACACCAGCATGCCGAGCAGGTCGTCCTTGCCCTTGATGTAGTGGTAGAGCGAGGGACGCGTGATGCCGATGGCCTCGGCGATGTCCTGCAACGTCGTGCCCTCGAAGCCCCGCTCGGCGAACAGCGCGGCGGCCCTGTCCAGTAGCTCGTTCTCCACGAGCTGGCGGCGCGAAGCACTACCCGTCACGACATACCTCCGCCTTCACGGCCCCGGCTGGCTTCCGCCTACGTTAACCCGGCTCGGCGCCGGAAGCCGAAACGGGATCCGGGGTGAAGCCGGGGCCGACGCCCTCGTCCGACGCAGTCCGGTTCGTCGCGCACGAAAGCGTGAGCGCCGTGCCTCACGGGGTTGCCCGGCTCGCGGCAGATCACGCCGTACCCGCACGGGCCGCCACCCCAGCGCGGGTCATTCGGTGACGAGCACGCCGTCCTCGGAGCCGCCGAGGCGGACTTCCGCCTGAGCCACGCCCGCCCGCTGGTGAGCCGCCCGCACGGTGACCGCGGTCCCCCGCGGAGCTTCGACCACCCACTCCACTGCCGCGAGGTCGGGGGTACCGGGCTGGTGGCCCCACCACGTCGTCGTCGACCGCGCGCCGGTACGGCCTTCCAGCTGTCCGAGCCGCACCTCGCGTTCGCCCGTGACCAGCCGGCTGCCCCGAGGTAATTGGATTTCCGCGGTGAGCTCCCGGACCAGCCCTCGGTCGAGCGCCTTCTGCGTGACGTACGTCGGCAGCCAGCCGACATTGGCAACCACGGCGCGAACCCGGTGGACGCCCGTCCGGATTTCCTCCGCGCGGATCGACCGGATGCGCAGCAACGGCGAGGCGAGCGCTTGGAAAATGATCCATTCGGTGTGCGGCGCGACTTCGGCCTCGATGCGGTCGAGCGGCGGATTGTACCAATAGTTGATCATGTCCCACCCGCCGAGCTCGACCGGACCCAGCTGCGGGTGATCGAACGGGTACCAGTCGACATAACCACGCCCGTCGAGCTCGGTGTCGCTCCACTCGATCAGTTTCAGCGCGTCCGCCAGCGGTGGATCACCGAGCCACCCCGAATTTCCCCTGGTGGTGATGCCCGCCGCGCGTTTCGGGTTCCAGAACTCGGTGATCCAGGCGAACAGCCCCAGCTGGTGGTAGTACCAGCCGAGCTGCCCGCCGCGAAACTCGAGGTCGGGATCGTGTTTGAGGTCGTGGAACGACATCACCTCGTAGCCGGTCAGTTCCTCCGCCTTCTGCCCGAAGACGTCGTAGACCCGTTGGTCCACGTACGGGAAGTCGTCGGCCCGGTTCAGCGGCGGCCGCAGGTGCAGCGCACCGAACGTGTGGCAGGTGACGTAGCCACAGATGTTCTTCCGGCCGACCACTGCGTGCAGGACCGCCTGGGTTTCCGGTTCCGAACCGGGGAACGGTCCGGCGTTGTCCGGTGTCCGCGGCGCGGCCGCCCAGTCGGTGGGCAGGTTCTGCCCGAGATCGATGCCCTCGACCGGGTCGGCGACGGGGACGACGTCGTCGCCGGCGTATCCCTCGATCACCCCCTCCTGGAACAGCCGGAAGTAGTCGCCGCCGACCTCGTCGGGCTCCCGCCGGACGAGCAACCGCGGTTCGCGTTCGCACTTCTTCCACGGCCCCTCCGGATCGGGGACCCGCATGAACAACGTGCGCCCGTCTCCGTCCACATCGCACAGCCGAAGCCCATGACCGGGACGGTCAGCGGGATGTGGGCGGACCGTCGAGCGGATGAACCGCCCTTCGGCGCGAGTCCGCTCGTAGCCGTCGGGCCCCAATCGCGGGAGTACGTAGATCGTGCGGGTGTCCAGGAGCCGGCTGACGCGTTCGTCCACGCCGTAGCGCATCAGCAGTTGATTCACCAGGTGCAGCGCGGCGAATCCGCCCGTCCACTCGGTCGCGTGGATCCCCGCCTCGATGAAGAACCCGGGCTTTTCGTTGTCCGGCCCGGTATTCCGGTTGGTCAGGGTCAGCAGCCACACGTCCCGCCCTTCCCAGGACGAACCCACGCTCTCCAGCGTGGCCAGGTCCGGGCACGCGGCCGCCCATTCCCGCAGGAGCTTCGTGAGCGCGGCGAAATCGGGGAATTCGGTGAAATCGAGCGGTGTGACGGTCACTGCTTTCCCTTACCGTGAGTCGGTCCGGCACTTTGTGCCGGCACTTTCTGTGGGCGGGCGTCAGCTGACCGTGATCGCGGCCAGATCGGGTTCGCCCAGGTAGTCGATGCGCACGTCACCGAGGCGCTTGGCGTGGACGACCGCGTTGACCGGGTAGTACAGCGGCGACAACGGAAGGTCCTTGAGCGCGGTGGCCGCGGCCTGCTGCGCCAGTTGGACACCCTGTGCGTCGGTGGGCGCTTTTCCGGACTGATCGAGCAGGTCGACGACAGAGGCGTTGTGGTATCCGGTGACGTCGGTCGCGGAGTCCGGTGAGAACAGCTGCTCCACCTGCGAGTAGATCGTCGGATACGACGCGCCCATCAGGAGCAGGAACGGACCGTCGGTCTTGTGGCCGGACAGGTTCGGATACAGCTGCGCGGTCGGCTGCGACTGGATCGTGATGTCGGAGATACCCAGGTTGGTGCGCAGCTGGTTCGCGATCGCCTCGACGACGGTCTGCATCGTCGGGTCCTGCTTCGTCCAGAGCGTCAGCGGACCATGCCAGCCACCGGCCGCCGCCAGCAGCTGTTTCGCCTGCGCAGGGTCGTAATCACAGCTGGCGCAGTTGTCCCGGCCGCCACCGGTGATCACGGCCGGCGCCACATCGGTGGCCGGCTGTCCGGCGCCGTGCAGCAGCGAGCTGATCACCGCCTTGCGGTCGAGGGCCAACGAGAACGCCGTTCGCACCCGGAGGTCGGAGAACCGCTTGTCCCACAGTGGGAATCCGAAGTAGACGACCGATCCGGACGGTGCGGTGACGACCTGGTCCGGATACGTCCGCTTCGCGGAGGCGAGGTCGTTGCCGGTGGCCGCGGTGAGGTCGACCGAACCGGTTCGGAAACTCGTGATCGCGGTCTGCTCGTTCTGGAACGCCTTCACCGTGATCGTGGCGGCGTGCCCCTTGGTTCCGGCGTAGCCGTCGTAGCGCTTGAGCGTGATCTGCTGGGTTCCGGGCCCGACGCCGGGCGCGGCCACCTGGTAAGGCCCGTCGCCGATCGGCAGCTTGTCGAAGGCCCCGAGGTTCTGGAACGCCGCTTTCGGCATGGGTGCGAAGATCGTGCTGGCCAGGATGTACGGGAACGTGGACAGCGGCTTGGTGAGGGTGACCTCGAGGGTCTTGTCGTCGACGGCCTTGACGCCGGAGAGCTTGTCGGTCGACGGCTTTCCCGAAGCGGGGTTGAGTGCGTCGTATCCCTCGATGTCGGACATCAGGTAGCCGAACGCCATCGCGTTGGGGCCATACGCCGTGGCACTCCACGAATCGGCGAAGGACTGCGCGGTGACCGGCTCGCCGTTCTGGAACGTCCACCCGCTCTTCAGGGTGATCTTCCAATGCTGCTGATCGGTCGACTGCACGCTCTGCGCGACCTCGTTCCTCACCTTGCCGTCCGTGCCGATCGAGGTCAGCGGCGTCCAGATCGCACTGGCCACGTCGCTGAATCCCGCTTGCCCCGGCGTCAGGTGGTCGAGGTAGGAGCTGGACACCGCGACGGAATAGGTGCCGGCCGCGTCGCCGGCTCCGGCGCCGTGCCCGCACGCGGCGGAAACCGCGAGGGCGGATACGGAAAGCACGAGCGTGGCCGGGCGCAGAACACGTCGTCGGGTTCGCTGGGCTGCCATGCGGCTACCTCCGGGTCGAGGGTTGTCGGGCGAGCACGCTAGACGATCGTCGGTCGCGGCCCCGAACGGTTTGTCGGATCGCGAAAACTCGCCGACGCCGGTTCATGGGACGCCACAGGCAGCCTAGTTGTGCGGGGCGGCGAACCGACCGGCGCGGACCGGCGACCTAGGATGACGAAATGGCGGGCACAGAGGAGAAAGAGAGCAGCGCGGCAGCCGGGGCGGACGGCGTGACGCTCGATCGGCTGCGCCAGATCCTGGGGCCGCTCGTCCTGGAAATCCTCTGCGCTCCTCGGGGTGTCGCGATCCAAGTCGGCCCTCAGGTGATCTACGGGCCGGACGAACCCGTGCCGAGCGAGGTCGACGGACTGTTGCTGATGGTCGGCATGAAGCCGGACGACGACACGACGCTCGACGCCATCCGCCGGGCCGGTGAGGCCGGGTATTGCGCGGTCGCGCTCAAGGCCCGCGGCGCCGATCTCACCGCGGCGGTCGCCGCGGCGGACGAGGCCGCCGTGGCGCTGGTGGTCGTGCCCGACGACATGGCCTGGCGCCGCGTCGACAGCCTCATCACCGCGGCGACGAGCGCGTCGTCGCCCGCGATGAACAGCTACTCCACGATCGGCATCGGCGATCTGTTCTCGCTCGCGAACGCGATCGCCTTCCAGGTCGGAGGTGCGATCAGCATCGAGGACCCGACCGGCCGGGTCCTCGCCTACTCGAACCTGCCGCACCAGCTGATCGACGAGATCCGCCGCCAGGGCATCCTCGGCAGGCAGACCCCGGCGCGGCCGACGAACGTCGACGAGTACCAGCTCGTGCTCCGCGCCGAGGAACCGGTCTACTTCGACGTTCCGGACCCCGATCACATGAGCCGGCTCGCCGTCGCGGTCCGCGTGGGCCCGCAGGTGCTGGGCCTGATCTGGGCACTGGACGACACCCCACGGCTCGGGAAAGGGGCTCGAGCGGCGATCGAGGAGGCCGCGAAAGTCACCGCGCTGCACCTGTTGCGGGCTCGCAGTCACCGCGACCCCGACCGCTGGAGCAAAAGCGAGGCGCTGGTGTCCCTGCTCAACGGCTCGTCCTCGGCCGAAGTCGCCGCGGCGCAATTGGGCATCGGCGCCACCACGCCCACCGCGGTCCTCGCGATCGCCCGAACCGAGCCGGAGGACATCCCGGGCCTCAGCGCGGCCCGGGTACTCGATCTCGTCGGCCTCTACTGCGAGGCGTGGCACCCACGATCGGTGTGCGCCGCCATCGATGACACGGTCTACGCGCTGCTGCCGCTGCGCTCCGACGCCGGGGTGGGGCAGCGGATCAAGGCGTTCGCCGACAACGTCGTGGCCACGGTCGAGCGAAGTATGGACCTGTCGTTGCGAGTCGGCATCGGGGTACCGGGACGGGGGCACGAGGACGTCCCCGAATGCCGGCGGACCGCCGACCACGTCCTGCGTGCACTGTCCGAATCGGACGGACAGCTGCGCGTGGCCACCGCGACCGATCTGCGCAGCATGGTCGTGCTCCTGGAATGGGCCGACAACGCGCGGCTCATGCGCCGCCTTCCCGACGGCCCGGTCGAGGCGATGTCCGCGCACGACGCGCAGAATTCGACACAGTACGCCCAGACCGTGCTGACGTACCTCGCGCACTTCGGGGAGACAATCCCCGCCGCGGCGGCGTTGCGCATCCACGAAAACACCCTGCGCTACCGCATCCGCCGCGTTCACGAGCTCTTCGGCATCGACCTGCGGGACCCCGACACCCGGCTCGTGACCTGGCTCCAGCTTCGGCTGGGCCAGCTCGGCGAATGAGGGGCCCTGTCCGCACCGACAAACCCGTGCCCCTCAACTTGCGTGAATTCCATGAAGTCGCGGCCCCACGGCCCGGCCTAGCGTTTCGGCGGACCGACCGCCCAACGCGAGGACATTCATGCGAGCAGACAACGATCACCGCACCGCCCCACCGCATTTTGACGGTCCCGTCCGGCGCCCCGTGCTCCTGCGGGACGTCCGGCTCGGCCTGCGCGGGCCGATGCGCAGCATCCGCCTCGCCGAAGGCCGGGTCGCCGCGATCGGCGAGAACCTCGACGCCGCACCGTCGGACGAAGTCGTCGACGCCGGCGGACGCACGGTGCTGCCAGGACTGCACGACGCACACGTGCACATGGTGCAGTGGGCCAGCGCCCGCCAGCGGATCGACCTGTCCGCTACGACGTCGGCGCTGTCGGCCGCGGCCACGATGGGTGCGGCGGCCGAAAATGCGAATCATGCGACTCCCCTGCTGGGCTACGGTTTCCGCGACGGACTGTGGCCCGACCGCCCCGAACGATGGATGCTGGAGCAGAACTGCCCGCCGGACCAGCCGATCGCGCTGATCAGCAACGACCTGCACACGGCGTGGCTCAACCGCGCGGCACTGCACCGGGTGGGACTCGCTGATCATCCGACCGGTCTCCTGCGCGAACACGAATGCTTCAGCGCGGTGAACCGGCTGTCCGCAGTGGATCCGGTGGTGACCGACCGTTGGGTCACCGCGGCGATCCGGGCCGCGGCCGCGCGTGGCGTGACGAGCTTCCTCGACTTCGAAAGCGGCGGCAATCTCGGCGACTGGCAGCGCCGTGCCGGCGCTGCTGCGCTGCAGGCGCGGGTGATCGGCGCCGTGTACCCGGCGCAACTCGCGGAGACGATCGAAGAGGGGCTGCGCACCGGGTCCGTGGTGCCCGGCACCGGCGGCCTCGTCACGGTCGGGCCGGTGAAGATGTTCATGGACGGTTCGCTCAACACCCGCACCGCGCTGTGCCAATACCCCTACCCCGAACGGATGCCGGCCGACCAGCAGTACGGGCTTCTGGAAACCGATCCCGGCGCGCTCGAGGAGCTGATGCGCCACGCCTGGTCCCACGGCCTGCACACAGCTGTGCACGCAATCGGCGACCGCGCCAACCGGATCGCGCTGGATGTCTTCGACCTGGTCGGCAGCGCCGGCCGCATCGAACACGCGCAGCTCGTCGACGTCGCCGACCTACCCCGGTTCGCGCGGCCGGGGCTGACGCTCGGGGTCCAGCCCACGCACGCCACCGATGATCGGGACGTGGCCGACCGGCACTGGGCGGGCCACACCCATCGCGCATTCGCCTACGCCGACCTCCTCAAGGCCGGGGCCCGGCTGGAAATCGGTTCGGACGCGCCGGTTTCCCCGATGGACCCGTGGCTGGGCATCGCCGCGGCCGTCACCCGGACCGGCGCGGACGAGCGCGCCCCCTGGCACCCGGAACAGGCGATCAGTCTGTCCGCGGCATTGCGCGCAGCCAGTGGCGGCCGGTCCGCCGTCGCACTCGGCGACGTGGCGGACCTGCTGCTGTGCGACGAAGACCCCGCCGACCTGGATCCGCGTGAGCTCCGCACGGTGCCGGTCGCCGCGACCTTGCTCGGGGGCGCCTGGACCCACCGCACCTTCTGACCGGGCGAGACCGGCATCTGGCGAAAGGACTACCGCGTGCCAGCCGAAGAGAACGAACCGCCTCACCGGCACGTTCCTCGCCTGCTTCGCCGAACTGACCGAACCGACGACCAGCGCGATCACGAACGACAGCAGGCCCTCGGCCGAGCATCAGGCCGGCCGGCCCTCGGTCGCCCGCTCACGCCGGGCGAACTCGAGGGCGAGCAACGGGACGAGGTGCCGCCAGTCCGCGACGATGCCGAGATCGGCCTGCGCGAAGATCGGGGCGGAGGGGTCGCGGTTGACCGCGATCAGCGTCCCGGCTCGCGCCACCCCTGCCATGTGGTAGGGACTCCCGGACACACCGAGTGCCAGATAGCAGCGCGGCGCGATGCCGCGCGCGGTGACGCCGACCTGGCGGCCGTGCGGAAGCAGCCCGGCGTCGGTCACCTTCCGGGTCGCCGCGAACTGCGCCCCCAGCAGGGAACGCAGCCCGTCCAGCACCCGGTAGTCGGCCGGGTCGACGCCGGCGCCGACCCCGATCACCACGTCCGCGCGTCCCAGCGCGTCGGCGTCGTCCTCCACGGTCCGGCCGTCTCGGCGGACCCGGGCGTCCGCCGAGACGGGCAGCAGCTCGCCCGGTCCGCCAGGAGTCAAGGCCACCGGTGCGGGCAACTGTCCGGTCCGGACAGTGGCGAGCTGAGGCAGGCCAAGACATTCGACCTGGGCCAGTGCTCCGCTGCCGGCGGGCTTCACTCCGCGCAGCCGGGGTACTCCCCCTCTTCCCACGCCGACGCTCAACCCGGTCAGGTCCGACAACAGCCCGGTACCGAGGCGGGCACCGAGCCGGCTCAGGACTTCGCGCTCCCATTCACTCGCGCCGCCCAGCACCGCCCATGGTGGCGTTCCGGCCGTCCCCAGCCATTGGGCGACCGCGGCGGCCACGCGGCGCGGCTCCGTGCCGCCCAGCTCGACGCAGGGCGCGGCCTCGCGCGGCGCCCGGCCACCGCCCAGCACAGCCGCGACGTGGCCGCGGATCCGGGCGGCCAGCCGGTCGGCCTCGGCGAACAACGCCCGCGTGCCCACGTCGTCGCCGTTCCTCGCCAGCACCACGATCCGGGGACCGTCCGACCAGGACAGTCGGGCCGCTGGCCGGACCGGCTCCGGCGGCTCGGGATCCCGCTGCTGCCGCAGCGCGTCGACGAGTGCACCGATCTGGGTCGCGAGGTGGCCGCCCAGCACTTCGCCACGGCGCGTTCGCGGAACTTCGACCACACCGGTCACCCGCGTCGGGCTGTCCGCACCGCTCACGCCGCAGCCGAGTTGCCCGGCGGTCACGGTCGTGAGATTCCCGTGCTCCGGCCAGTCCTCCACCGCCGCCCGGGCGGCCCGGCACGACCGTTCCGCGACCGCCAGCACGGCAGGCAGCGCGACCGTGACGTCCTCACGTCCGTTTTCCAGCTGGAGCTCGGCGCGCAGCCACGGGACGTCCTCGGCCGGCCGGAGATCCAGCACCGGACCGGCGAACGGGACCGCGAGCAGTTCGGCGACCATCGGGCCGACAGCACCGGTGCTGCCGTCGACCGAGCTGTGGCCGACGAGCACGACATCGGCCCCGCCCACCTGCCGGATCGCGGCGGCCAACACCCGCGCCGTCACCAGGCAATCGGCTCCGGCGAGGCGGCGGTCCGTGACGTGCACCGCCGCGTCGACGCCGCAGGCGAGCGCCTCCCGCAGCACGTCACCGGCCGAAGCCGGCCCCATCGTCACCGCGGTGCTGTGGCCGCCGCCGGCGGCCAGCTCGACCGCTCGGGTGACCGCACGACGGCACCACGGATTCATTTCCGCCGCATCGCCGTCCCGGCGCAGCCGCCCTCGTGCGTCAAGACCTCCGTCGTGCTCCCCAGCGGGGACCTGCTTGACCAGCACGACCGTCCGAAGACCGCTCATCGGTCAGCCGACCCCCGCGCCGACCAGCAGCCCGATCCCGTAGGTCACGGCCGCGGACAAGCCGCCGAGCAGCAGCTGACGGCCACCGCCGAACCACATCGGCTTGGCTGTCAGCTTGGCGATGATCGCACCGGTGATCAGCAGAGCCACCGCACTGACCACCAGGGTCGGCACAACCGACGAGACGCCGAGCAGGAACGGCAGCAGGGGGATCAGCGCACCGACGGTGAACGCGAGGAACGACGAGCCGGCCGCCACCCACGGCGAGGGCAGGTCGTCGGGATCCACGCCCAGCTCTTCGCGCGCGTGCACCCGCCACGCCACCTCGGGGTCGGAGCTCAGCTCGCGCGCGACCTCCGCGGCGAGTTCCGGACGCAGCCCCTTGGCCTCGTAGACAGCGGTCAGCTCACGCAGCTCGTCGTCGGGATGGGTGGCGAGTTCGTGTTTCTCCACCG
Source organism: Amycolatopsis sp. (assembly GCA_035551175.1). GTDB lineage: Bacteria > Actinomycetota > Actinomycetes > Mycobacteriales > Pseudonocardiaceae > Amycolatopsis. Next base: position 43,016 of record DASZNR010000098.1, read on the forward strand.
CGATCTCGGCCTGCATGAGTTCCGTCTGCGACGACACCGAGGCGAACTCGCCGGTGGCCATCGAGCACGCTCCCGCGACCAATCCGGCCAGCCCGGTAATGAGCACCGTGGTCCCGCTCGCGCCGCCACCGACGACCCCGGCCACCAGTGCGAAATTCGAGACGAGGCCGTCCATCACCCCGAACGTCGCCGGGCGGAGCGATCCGCCCGTCACGTCGCGGTGGTGCTGGTGCAGCTCTGGTGGTGCCACATCTGTTTGCGAGGTCATCGAGTTTTCCCGTTCTCCCCGGAAGGAAACAGGTGAGGCGAACCACAATAAGGGTTGCATTACCTGAACCCGCCGTTGTTACCATTGATTTCCTGCACACGGTAACGGCGGGAAAAATGCTCTTTCCTCGTTCCTTTCCACAGTTTCGGGAGCGAGCGTTTGTGCCCTCCGCCAGACCAGCCCCGGGCTCAGGCGAGCCGGCTGCGCCGCCCTGGCCGCAGAACCGCACCGAAATGCGCGGCCAGTTCCCGGATGTCGGCCGGTTGCAGCGAAGCCACGGTCACGCGCACGAACGGTGCGCTCTGCAGCCGGTGCGGTTCACCGGCCCGCACGAGCCAGCCCCGGTTCTGCAGCAGCCGCACGGTCTGGGCTTCCTCCGCGACCGGAACCAGCACGTTCATGCCCGACCGCCCCATCGCGGGCACTCCGTGTTCGGCCAAGGCTTCGAGAAACCCGTTGCGCCGGCCGAGGTAGGCCTGCTCGGCGTCGGCGACGAGGCGCTGCACACTTCGATCCGACAGGAGCTGGTACACCAGTCGCTGCAGCACGTGGCTGACCCAGCCTGCCGCCATCCGCTGTCTGCCCTCGACCCGGCTGATCGTCATGGCGTCGCCGGCGACGAAGGAAAATCGCAGGTCCGGACCCAACGATTTGCTGACCGAGCGGATCACGGCCCAGGAGTCGCGCCCGGGCGCGAGACTGGGGGATTCGGCGCCGGCCGTCGCACCGGCGTGGTCGTTCTCGACCACCAGCACGTCCGGATGCCGTTCGAGCACGAGGCGCAGCTCCGCCACCCGGTCGGCGTCCAGCGCGGCGCCGGTGGGGTTGTGCGCCCGCGGCGTGACCACGCACGCGCCGGCCCGCGCCCGCAATGCCTCCCGCAACGCCCCGGGAAGCGGGCCGCGCTCGTCGACCGCCACCGGGACCGGGCGCAGGCCCAGCATGCGCACGAGGTCGAGGACGCCGGTGTAGCAAGGATCTTCGACGCACACCGCGTCGCCCGGTTTGAGTCGCCCGCTGAGCACGCGCTCGACCCCGTCCATCGCTCCGCTGACGAAACAGACCTCGTCCTCGCGGAGCTTCAAACCGGTGAACTGCGCCCGCGCCAACCGGACGAGCTCCGGCATCATCGTCGGGTCACCGTAGCGGAACTGCTCGAACCCGCACCGGTGCGCGGCATCGGTGAGCGACGGCAGCAACTGGGGGTCGGGATTGCCGTCACTGACGTCGCGTACCCCTTCGGGCAGCCGGTCGCCGACCCGGCTCGCCAGCGGCGGACGACGGCTGACCCGCGTGTCCCGGCCGACCGAACCGATCAACACTCCCCGGTTGCGCAATTCCCGGTACGCCGCGGCAACCGTCGCGGAACTGATCTTCAATTCCGCGGCGAGAGTCCGCACCGAAGGCACGACCTCACCTGGCGCCAATCGTCCGGATTGCACTGCTCGTTCGATGCTGTGGACCACTTCCCGCGATGTTCGACCTTCGATTCGCACTCGCGCCGTTCCTCTCCACACAGACCGCCGGAAAGGGAAGGCTAACCATTCCCGCCGACGATCATGAACTGCCTCTTGCGCCGGACTGCAATCCTGCTTACCGTTGCACAACAAAATTTCCAGTGTAGTAATACACCTCATGCGATCCGCCGGCCACCGATCCCGGCGTTTTCGCCACTCACGCCCGTTGATCCGAGCGGGCCCGCGCCGAGCCCACGCACCGAATTCTTCGAGGTGACTTCCCTTCATGCGCCACGCAAGACACATCGGACCGAGCACTCGCCCGAATCCTGTTCCCACCTTCGACCGAACGCAGGCCTGCCATGACTGACCGGGAAACGGAACGGACCGTCACCGCCGACGACGACCGCCGGCTGCGCCGCGCGATGGGCCCGGTGGGGATGATGTTTGTTTCCCTGGGTTCGATCATCGGCTCCGGCTGGCTGTTCGGCGCGCTCTACGGTGCACAGATCGCGGGTCCCGCGGCCATCGTGTCGTGGCTCATCGGCATGGTGATGGCGATGGTCGTCGGGCTCACCTACGCCGAAGTCGGCACGATGTTCCCGCACAGCGGCGGAATCGGCCGGTACCCGCACTACTCCTTCGGCTCGTTCGCCAGCTTCAACCTCGGCTGGGCGAACTGGCTCGGCCTCGCTTCCGTCGCACCGATCGAAGTCCTCGCGTGCGTCCAGTACGCCGCGAGCTACTTCCCGTGGCTGCAGCGGACCCAGGACGGCGTCTCCGTGCTCACACCCTCCGGACTGATCGTCTCGGTCGTGCTCATGGCCGTCTTCGTCCTCGTCAACGCCCTCGGGGTGGGGATCTTCGCCAGGGTCAACAACGTCCTCGTCTGGTGGAAGCTGGCCGTGATCACGGTACTGACCGTGGCGCTCGTGCTCGCCTCGTTCCACGCGAACCACTTCACCTCCTTCGGCGGCTTCGCCCCGTACGGTGCGAGCGGAATCTTCGGCGCCATCACGGGTGGCGGCATCGCGGTCGCCTTCGGCGGTTTCCAGCAGGCGATCAGCCTCGCCGGCGAAAGCAAGCGCCCGCAGCGCGACGTCCCACTGACCATCATCGGCTCACTGCTGATCGCGGGAGCGCTCTACGTCGCCCTGCAAGTGGCGTTCATCGGCGCGGTGCCGACCTCGGCCCTGAACGCAGGCGGCTGGTCCGCCGTCGGCGACAACTTCACCTCGGCCGGGCACGTCGTGGCGCAGTTCGGACCGCTGGCCGCACTCGCCTCCGCACTCGGCATGGGTTGGCTCGCGATGACGCTCTACGTCGACGCGGTCATCTCACCCGGCGACACCGGGATGATCTACGCGGGTACGACCGCGCGCCTGAGCTACGCCATGGCCCGCAACGCCAACGCACCGGCCCGGCTCGGTGCGATCAGCCGCACCGGTGTGCCGTGGGTCGGCCTGGTGCTGGCGTTCACCGTCGGATGCATCTTCTTCCTGCCGTTCCCCGGCTGGCAGAAACTGATCGGGTTCCAGGTGTCGGCGACGGTGATCTCCTTCGGGTCGGGGCCGATCGTCCTGCTGGCCATGCGCAAGCAGCTCCCCGGCTTTCCTCGTCCGTTCCGGCTGCGCGGCGCCCGGTTCGTGTCGTTCCTGGCGTTGTGGGTCTGCAACCTGACGATCTACTGGACCGGCTGGGCCATCACCTGGAAAGTCATGGCGGTCACGCTCATCGGGTTCGCACTCTTCGGCTTGTCGCAGTGGCATGCTCGCCGGCGCGGGGTCGAGGCGCCGTCGGATTTCCGCTACGGCTGGTGGCTTCTCGTCTGGTACGGCGGATTGACGCTCATCGGCTTTCTCGGCAACTACCCGGCGACGTCCGAACATGCGGGCAACGTCGGTCTTCTGGGCGACGCGACGGGGGCAGTGGCGAGCGCGGTGCTCGCGGTCCTCGTCCTGACGCTCTCGACCAAGACCGCACCGGACACCGTGCGCGCGGAGATCGCCGTTCCGTCGGCGGCCAACCCGGTTTCCCGGCAAGCGCGTTGACGGCGCACCGAATCTTCTCTTGTGGAGGGACATCATGCTCGACCAGCGCGTCTTCCGGCGCGACGATCTCGACTCGGTGCGGACCCTGATCCATCGCTCGGGCTGGGCCACGATGGTCAGCGCGACCCCCGGACGCGGCCTGGTGACCTCACACCTGCCCGTCATCATCGACCCGGACCGCGACGACGACACCATCCTCGGACACCTGGCCCGCGCCGACGCGGCCGAGCACGAGCTGGGCGCGCACGAGGTCGTCGTGATCGTCTCCGGTCCGCACGGCTACATCTCGCCGACCTTCTACGACCACGGTCCCTTTGTGCCGACGTGGAATTTCCAGGTACTCCATCTGCACGGCATCCCGGAGGTGTTGCCGGCCGAGGCGACGTACGACGTGCTGGAACGCACCGTCGAGCACTTCGAATCGATCCGGCCCCAGCCCTGGCGGCTGTCCACGGTCGCCGACTACGCGCACCGGATCGCACCGCACACCACCGGCTTCCGGCTGACGCCGGCCCGCCGCGTCGGCAAGGCCAAGTTCAGTCAGGACAAGCCGGCCACGACCGTCCAGCACGTGATCGCGGCTCTCGAGGACCGCTCCGATGTGCACCACAACCCGGAACTGGCGGCCGGGATGCGGGACACGCTGGCCGACTCGATCACCAGCCCGAATCAGGAGACGTACCCCGCATGACCATTGTGGACACCGGCGAGCTGCTCCGGACCACCCAGCTGGTGGACGGGCACAACGACCTTCCGTGGGCGCTCTGGCACCACGCGAACCGCGATCTCGGCAAGCTCGACATCGCGCACGACCAACCGCGGCTGCAGACCGATCTGCCGCGCCTGCGAGCCGGCCGCGTCGGCGCGCAGTTCTGGTCCGTCTACGTCGCGGCCGAGCTCAGCGGTACCGATGCGACTTCAGCGGTCCTGGAACAGATCTTCCTCGTCCGCCGCCTGTGTGAGCGCTATCCCGCGGACCTCGCGCTGGCGACGACGGCCGACGAGGCCCGGCGGGCGTTCGGGCGGGGCCGGGTCGCCTCTCTGCTGGGTGCCGAGGGCGGCAACTGCCTCGGTGATTCGCTGGCTACTCTGGCCGTGCTGCGGAACCTGGGAGTGCGCTACCTGACCCTGACCCACGCCAAGAACGTCGGCTGGGCGGACTCGGCCACCGACTCGCCCGACGCCCGCGGGCTCACGGAATTCGGCCGGGAGGTGGTACGGGAGATGAATCGCATCGGCATGATCGTGGACCTCTCGCACGTGTCCGCCGAGACGATGGAAGCCGCCCTCGACGTCACGGCGCGACCCGTGCTCTTCACGCACCTCCTGCCGGGCACTCGTCGACAATCCGCGCAACGTGCCCGATGCGACGCTGGCTCGGCTGGCGGACAACGGGGGTGTCTGCATGATCACGTTCGTGCCTCCCTTCGTGTCCCAGTGCGTTTCGGACTGGTTTGCCGAGGCGACCCAGGCATTCCGCGAGTCGGGCATCGAGCCCGGTACCGCCGAGGCGAGCACGTTCTGGCCGAAGTGGAGCGAAAGCCACCCGGAGCCCCGGGCCACGCTGGACGACGTGGTCCGCCACATCGAGCACGCCCGCGAGGTGGCGGGCATCGAGCACATCGGGCTCGGTGGCGACTTCGACGGTGTCGGCGCCATGCCCACCGGCCTCCATGACGTCTCCTGCTATCCGGCTCTGCTCACCCGGCTGGCCGAACGCGGCTGGACCGCAGCGGAATTGCGGGCGCTCGTGGGCGAGAACGCCTTGCGCGTCCTCGCCGATGCCGACGGCGGCCACCCCACGAGGGCCGCACAACCGTGACCCAGCAGTCGCAGCCGTCGCAAGGAGGAAAGGAGATGCCATGGGGCGTTACCTGTTACGCCGACTGGTGATGATGGTGCCGGTCCTGCTCGGGACCACGTTCATCATCTACGCCGCGGTCTTCGCCCTGCCCGGGGATCCGGTTCAGGCGCTGGCGGGGCCGAACACCGTCGTGACCGAGGCGTTCCGCAACGCGGTGGACCAGAAGTACCACCTCAACGATCCGTTTCTCCTGCAGTACTGGCACTATCTGGTCGGTCTCACGCACGGGGACTTCGGCATCGACCTGAACAACGTCGAGGTGTCCTCGATCATCAGCGCGAGCCTCCCGGTCACCGCGACCCTCGCGCTGACCACCTGGGTGCTCGAGGCGCTCGCCGGCGTCGGGCTCGGGATCGTGGCCGCGATGCGGGCCGGGAAAACCACGGACTACGCCATCCTCGGCGGTTCGATCGTGGTGCTGGGCGTGCCGTACTTCATCATCGCCTACGTCGCGCAGATCGCGGTGGGTGTGTGGCTGGGCTGGCTGCCCGCCTCCGGAACGGCCGACGGCTGGCCGGCGAGCTACCTGCTGCCGGCGGCCTGCCTCGCGTTGTTCGGCCTGCCGGAGATCTCAAGACTCACCCGGGCCAGCGTGCTCGAGAACCTTCACGCCGGCTACGTCGACACCGCGGCGACGAAAGGACTCGGTCCGAGCCGCACCCTGTTCCGGCACGTGGTGCGCAACTCGCTGATCCCGGTGACGTCGATGCTCGGGGTCAACCTCGGCCTTTTGCTCAGCGGCACCATCCTCATCGAGGGAATCTTCAACCTGCCGGGTCTTGGCTACCAGATCTTCCAAGGAGTCCAGCAGCACAACGGCCCGGTCGTCGTGGGGATCAGTACGCTACTGGTCCTGATCTTCCTGCTCGTCAACCTGGCCGTCGACGTCGTGTACGGCGCACTCGACCCGAGGATCCGCCTTGCCTAGCCCCGAAGCATCCGGCGCGCTCGCCGTGCCGCCGGCCGAAGCCACCGCACCCGCCCGCACCACGGCGGTACGGCGGCTGCTGGCCCGGCCCCGGTTCACCATTCCCTTCGCCGTCGTCCTCCTCGTGTGCACGATGGCGGCCTTCCCGTCATCGTTCAGTGGCTGGTTCGGCCACGGCGATCCCCATGCCTGCACCCTTGCCGACAGCGGCCGTGGCCCGACCGCCGGGCATCCGTTCGGGTTCGACATCCAGGGCTGCGACCTCTACGCGAACGTCGTCTACGGCGCCCGCAACTCGATCACCATCGGGTTGCTCACCACAGCCTGCACTCTCGTGGTCGCGGTGACGCTCGGCGCGCTCGCCGGGTACTTCGGCGGTGTGGTGGACATGGTCATCAGCCGGGTCATGGACGTCTTCTTCGGGTTCCCGACGCTGATCGGCATGATCGTGGTGCTCGGGACGTTCCCGGTGCACAGCGTGCTGAGTGTGGCACTGGTGCTGACGTTGTTCTCCTGGACGATCCTCACCCGGGTGATGCGTTCCTCGGTCCTGGCGAACAAGAATCTCGCCTACATCGCCGCCGCGCGCGGCATCGGAGCCGGCCCGTTCCGGATCCTGCTGCGCCACGTGCTGCCGAATTCACTCGCGCCCACCGCGGTGCTCGCGAGCCTCAACATCGGCGCGGTGATCACCGCCGAGTCGGCGTTGACCTTCCTGGGCGTCGGCCTCAAATCACCGTCGATCTCGTGGGGTGTGCAGCTCAACACCGCCCAGCAGTACTTCACCACGAATTTCACCTTGCTCTTGTTCCCCTCGCTCTTTCTCACTGTCACGGTGCTCGCCTTCGTGCTGCTCGGCGATTTCCTCCGTGACGAGTTCGATCCGGAGGCCGGATGATCAGGATCGCCACCACCGCCGCCGACACCCCGGGGCCGGCCACTTCGCACCTACTCGACGAGCATCCCGGCTACGATCAGTCCGCACCGGCGCTGGAAGTGGCCGGGCTCTCCGTCGCCTTCCCCGGGGACCGCTCCCCCATCACCGTGGTCGACGACGTGGGGTACCGCGTCGGCGCCGGCGAATCCCTTGCCGTGATCGGCGAATCGGGCTCGGGCAAGAGCATCACGGTGCGTGCGGTGATGGGCATCCTGCCGCGGCAGGCGCGGGTGACCGCCGGGACCGTCCGGCTGAGCGGGGTCGACCTCGGCGCACTCGACGATGCCACGCTCCGCCGCCTTCGCGGCTCGGCGATCGCGATGGTGTTCCAGGATTCCCTGTCCGCCCTCAACCCGGTACTTCCGGTCGGCTACCAGGTCGCCGAGGTTTTCCGCGTGCACCTCGGCATGAGCCGCAAGGAATCGAACCGCCGCGCGATCGAGATGCTCGATCGCGTACGCATCCCTTCGCCGGCGCACCGCGCGCGGCAGTATCCCCACGAATTCTCCGGCGGGATGCGCCAACGCGTGATGATCGCCATGGCCCTGTCGCTGGACCCGGCCGTCCTGATCGCGGACGAACCGACGACTGCGCTGGACGTGACCGTGCAGGCCCAGATCATGGAGCTGTTGGCCGAATTGCGGTCCGAACGGAACATGGCACTGGTCCTGATCAGCCACGACCTCGGCGTGGTCGCCGACACCGCCGACGAAATCGCGGTGATGTACGGCGGCCGGATCGTGGAACGCGCGCCCGCGAGCGAGCTCTACCGCGAACCCCGCCATCCCTACACGCGGGCGTTGCTGGCCTCCATCCCCGGCAAGCACACCCGGGGCCGGCGGCTGAGGGTGCTGCCGGGTTCGCCGCCGGACCCGAGCCGATTGCCGCCCGGCTGCTCGTTCGGGCCACGGTGCCCACACAGCGACGAGGTCTGCCTGACCCGGCCCGCGCTGCAGCCGATCCGGCCCGGCCGGCTCACCGCCTGCCACCACAGCGAGGAGGTCGTCGAGAATGAATGCTGACGCCGTTCTGCAGGCCCGCGAACTCGTCCGCCACATCCCGGTCACCCGCGGTGTCCTGTTCAAGCGCACGATCGGCACCATCAAGGTCGTCGACGGGGTCGATCTCCAAGTGCGTCGAGGCGAAACCCTCGGCCTCGTCGGCGAATCCGGCTGCGGCAAATCGACGCTGGCCAACCTGCTCGTCGCGCTCGACAAGCCGACCTCGGGCCGGATCACCCTGCTCGGCGAGCGGCTGGACACCCAACGCGGCCGGCGGTTGTCCAGGGCGCGCAAGCACATCCAGCTGGTCTTCCAGGATCCCTACAGCTCGCTCGATCCGCGAATGACCGTCGGCGAGATCATCCGCGAACCGCTGGTCGTGCATCCGGAGCTGGTACCGAAAGCCGACCGCCCTGCCCGGGTCCGGGAGCTGATGCGGCTCGTCGGGCTGAATCCCGAACACGCCGATCGCCGACCCCACCAGTTCTCCGGCGGCCAGCGGCAGCGGATCGGCATCGCGCGAGCTCTCGCGGTGCAACCCGATGTGCTGGTGTGCGACGAATCCGTGTCCGCACTGGACGTTTCGGTGCAGGGCCAGATCCTCAATTTGCTGGAGGATTTGCAGGAACAGCTCGGCATCGCGTGTGTGTTCATCTCGCACGACCTCGCCGTCGTCGAGCACGTCGCCGACCGCATCGCGGTGATGTACCTCGGCAAAATCGTCGAACACGGTGCGGCGCAAGAGGTCTACGACCACCCACGGCATCCGTACACGCAGGCGCTGCTGTCGGCCGGGCCGAACGCTTCGGCGCGTGGGGCTCGGATCAAGCTCACCGGCGAGGTGCCGAGCCCGCTCGATCCACCATCCGGCTGCCGGTTTCGCACCCGGTGCTGGAAGGCCGCGGAGGTCTGCGCACGGGACACCCCGCCGCTGCGGGCCACCGACGGCGGGCACGAGGTGGCCTGCCACTTCGCGTGAACCCCGGTCGGCACGATTCCGCCGCCGTCACCACGGCCCCGGCGCGTCGCGCCGGGGCCGTCGGCTCGGCCAGTTAGAGCTGAATGGCTTTCGTTTCCAGGAATTCGGTGAGTCCGTGCACGCCGAGCTCACGCCCGACCCCGGACTGTTTGTACCCGCCGAAGGGGGCCAGCGGGTTGAACCGGGCACCGTTGATGTCGACCGCTCCGGTTCGGAGCCCGCGAGCGAAGGACATCGCCCGTTCTTCATCGGCGGACCACACCGATCCGGCGAGACCGTAGCGGGAATTGTTCGCGATCTCCAACGCCTCGCGCTCGTCGGAGTACCGCAGGATCGACAGCACCGGCCCGAAGATTTCCTCCTGCGCCACCACCGCATCCGGCTTGACGTCGGCGAGGACCGTGGCCTCGACGTAGTATCCGCGGTCGATGCCCTCGGGTTGCCCGGCGCCGCCGGCGACGAGCCGGGCGCCTTCACCGGCGCCGATCCGGATGAACTCGCGCACCTGGTCCCGTTGCGCGGCCGAAACCAGTGGCCCGAGCCGCGTCGCCGGGTCGGTCGGATCGCCCGGCACGTAGCCGGCCGCCACCTGCGCCGCGAGATCCGCCACTTCGTCGTGGATCTCGTCAGGAACGATCATGCGCGACCAGGCCGTGCAGGTCTGGCCGGCATTGAGGAACGCGTTCGCCACACCGACTTTCACCGCCTTCTCGACGTCCGCGTCCGGCAGGAGCACGTTCGCGGATTTGCCGCCCAGCTCCAGCGTCACCCGCGCGATCGTGTCCGCGGCGGCACGCGCGACCCGTTTTCCGGCGGCCACCGAGCCGGTGAAGGAGACGACGTCGAGACCGGGATCGGTGGCCAGCGCCGCCCCCGCCACCTCCCCATGTCCCGGCACGAGGTTGACCACGCCGGCGGGAACTCCTGCCTTGTCGAGGATTTCCACGAACAGGTAAGCGGTCAGCGGGGCCAGCTCACTCGGCTTCAGCACGACCGTGCATCCGGCCGCGAGCGCCGGCAGCACCTTGCTCACGATCTGGTGCAGCGGGTAGTTCCACGGCGTGATCGCGCCGACCACCCCGGCGGCTTCCCGAACCACCAGTGAGTTACCGATGTGCTCACTGAACGGGTACTCGTCGAGGACGTCCGCGCATTGCCCGGCGATCAGCTGTGGGAGCCCGACCTGGATCTTCTGCGAGGTCCGGATCGGACAGCCCATCTCGGCGGTCACCGTCTCGGCCAGCTCGTCGGCTCGCTCCGCGAGGCCGCGGGCAATCTCTCGCAGCACCCGCGCCCGATCCGCGACGGAAGTTGCCGACCACTCCGGAAACGCCCGGCGCGCACCCGAAATCGCTTTGCGCACGTCCGCTCCGGTGCTCACCGGTACGGTGCCGACGCGTTCCTCGGTGGCCGGGTTCTCCACGACCAGCGAGATGCCGGACTGCGGCACCACCCATTCGCCATCGATGTAGATCCGGTCCCTATCCCACATGGTTTTCCTCCTGAGTGTCCGGCGCACCGAACCAGTCGCGGATTTCCCGCTTGAGAACCTTTTCGGTCACGGTCCGTGGCAGCGGCGCGGTGCGGACGACGATCCGGTCCGGTTGCTTGAATTTCGACAGCTCCCGGGCACAGCGGTCACGCACCTGCCGTTCGTCCACCGCGCCACGCCGCCGCTCGACGACCACCGCGGCAGGCCGTTCACCCCACCGTTCGTCGGGAATCCCGACCACGGCCGTCTCGGCGACGCCCGCGCAAGAGAGGATGACTTCCTCGATCTCGCCGGGGTAGATGTTGATCCCACCGCTGATGACCAGGTCCTTCACCCGGCCGGAGACCGTCAGAAAGCCCTCTTCGTCGAGAATTCCTTCGTCGCCGGTGTGGAACCAGCCGGTCCGGCGTGAGTCCTCGTCCGCGGGTGAGCCGAGTCCGTGCCCGTAGGAGAGGGCAGGCGACTTCAGCAGGATTTCCCCCTGTCCGACAGAGGAAATCGTGCCGTCGTGCTTTCGGACCGCCAGTGTCGTGACGGAGCTCGCCCTGCCGGTGCTCGCGGGCCGGGTGGGTACCTCCTCGGGACGGATGACCGCGGCGATCAGGGGCATCTCGGTCATCCCGTACGCCTGGGTCACCACGCACCCGGGCACCGCCTCCGCCAGCCGGCCGGGAACGAGGGCAGGCAGCGGCTCCGCGCCGGTGGTCACGCGCGCGAGCGAACTCCCGCGCAACCGTTCGAGCAGGTCCGGCCGCGCGAGCAGCTGCTTGAGGACGGTCGGCGCGAGAAACGCCCGGGTGATCCCGGCCCGTTCGACCGCGTCGACCACCCGGCCGAGCGTATCCGGCCCGGTCGGGAGGATTTCCGAACGTCCGCCGTGCCACAGGTGCGCCAAGGTGACGTGATGCCAGCCCGCTGCCCACGAGAACGACGGGACGACGAGATAGACGTCGTCCGGCGACAGCTGCAGATCGGCGATCTGATGGTGCGCATTCCACAGCACACCCTGGTGGGTATGGACGATCGCCTTCGGTGAACCCGTGGTGCCCGACGTGTGGTAGCGCAGCACGGGGTCGGACGGCGCCACCACGGCGGCGGGACGATCGGGGTCGCCGGCCGCGAGCAGCTGGGCGTAGTCGAGCCCGGCCGCGCCGTCGAGCGAGATCACCGGACACGGTATCCGCGCCAGCTCGTCCGCATCGAGCGCGGCGGAGTCGTCGAGGATCACCGCACGGACGTTCGCCTGCCCGAGCACCGCGCGGATCTCCGATGCGGACAGCAGCACATTGATCGGCACGCAAACACCGCCTGCCGCGGCCACCCCGAACAGCACCTCCGCCCAGGCGATCCGGTTGCCCAGCAGCACGGCGACCGGATCGCCCTTGCCGACCCCGCACTTCCGGAGCGAATCGGCGAGGCGGAGGGCGTCCCGGTGCAGCTGCGCGAAACTCGTACTCACCGGACCTTCGGTGAACGCGGGCCGCGTCGCGGTGCGGGTGTCGAGCGCACACCGCTCCAAGATCGACAGCAGGGTGAAGCTCAGTTCCACGGCGCCCTCTCTTCCGCACCGCGCGCGTGGCCGGCGAACCGCGGGGCGCGCTTCTCCCGGAAGCTGCGGATCCCTTCCTGGTAGTCCGGGTGTCGAAATGCCGCCCGTAGCAAGAGTTCCGCCTGGTCGGCCGCCTGGTGGAACTCGGGCAGGAAGCTCGCCTGGACCTGCCGCTTGATCACCGCGACCGACGCGGGGGAACACGTCCGGGCGATCTCGGCGGCGTACTCGAGCGCCGTCGGGAGGAGGTCTTCGCCCGGCACGGACCGAGCCGCCAACCCGAGCCGCACGGCCTCCGGGCCTCGCACGATGCGACCCGACAACAGCAGATCCATCGCCGCGCCCACGCCGATCAGACGCGGCAGCAGCACCGACAACCCGTGTTCGGCGACGACGCCGCGCTGCGAGAACGCCGTGCCGAGCTTCGCTTCGTCGGCGACGAACCGCACATCACAGAACAGAGCCGTGACCAAACCCAGTCCCACGCAGCCACCGTTGATCGCGGCGATCAACGGCTTCGAAAAGGTCAGCGGCTCCCGGAACGCGGCGCCGAAATGTGGTCGCTCGGGATCCTCCGCGAGAGCCGCGAGCACGGCCAGGTCGGCGCCGGCGCAGAACGCGCGCCCCGCCCCCGTGACCACGACGGAGCGGACTCCCGGATCCGCCTCCGCATCGGCCAGCACCTGCCGGTACCGGGCGTCCATCTCCAGCGTCAGCGAGTTGAGGGCGTCCGGTCGGTTCAAGGTGACCAGCAGCACCCCGTCTCGATTCTCGCTGAGCACGGTGTCGCCGCTCACGGCCACACCCGCCCGCACCTCGCCCGGCCATGATCCCACTCTCCCATAGTTTCCTCCTTGAACTGGGTAAATGACTAAGCGCATAATTAGTTGAGCATGGTTCCGACGACGCGCCCGGATGTCAAGAAAGCTAGGCTTCGGACAGGAGAAGAGAGGACGACGCGTGATGGCGAAACGACGGCCCGGAGCTTTCGACGAACTCCGTGTCGATGGTCCCGAGCTGAGCGACCACTCGGCCGACCTGTGGGAGCGAGCGAACGGCGAGGTCGCCAGGAAACTGCTCACCTCGGCCGTCCGCTGCTTCGCGACCAAGGGCTTCCAGGCCACGACAACGCGCGACATCAGCGGCGGCGCCGGCCTGAGCCCGGCCGCGATGTACGTCCACTTTTCCTCGAAGGAAGAGATGCTCTTCGAGATCTCCCGCACGGGGCACCGGCATGTGCTCCGGACCCTCCGCGACGTCGAACCCGCGGAACCGGTCGAGCACCTTCGCAGCCTGGTGTTCAGCCACGTCGTCTGGCATGCACGGCACCATGTCGCCGCCCGGGTGAACCAGTACGAGCTCGCCAACCTGACGCCCGAGCACTACGAGGTCATCCGCGCCCTCCGCCAGGAGGACACCGGAGTCTTCCGCGCGGCCGTCGAACGCGGAATTGCCGACGGCCGGTTCGCTTCGACTCGAGTGGACCGCGTCGTTCGAGCGATCATGGCGCTGTCGATCGACCTCGTCCGGTGGTATCGACTCGACGGCGCCGACACCCCCGAAGAACTCGGCGCCTTCTACGCCGATCTCGCGATCGCGATGCTCACCCGCGGCTGAGGACCGCACGTCACAACCCGAGCCCGCGGCCGATGATCTCCTTCATGATTTCGTTGGACCCGGCCCAGATCTTGGTGACCCTGGCGTCCGTCCACGCCTTCGCCACGCGGTACTCCGACATGTAGCCGTACCCACCGAACACCTGCACGCAGGCGTCGAGCACCTCGTTCTGCACCTGCGCGGTCCACCACTTCGCCTTCGCGGCCTTGACTCCATCGAGCCGGCCCGCCACGTGATCCATGATGCATTCGTCCACAAACGACTGTGTGACGTCCACCTTGGTCGCCAGTTCGGCCAGCAGGAACTTGGTGTGCTGGAACGACCCGATGGGCTTGCCGAACGCGGTTCGCTCGCGCGCGTAGGCGATGGTGTCGGCGAGCACCGGACGTGCGTGTGCGAGATTGCTGATGGCGTTGCTGAGCCGTTCCTGCGGCAGCCGGGCCATCATGTACCCGAACCCGCTTCCGACTTCGCCGAGCAGGCACTCCCCGGACAGCTCGAGATCGTCGAAGAACAGTTCCGCGGTGTCGGATTCCGGCTGCCCGACCTTGTCCAGCTTGCGACCGCGGCGGAACCCCGTCGCGTGCGCGTCGACCAGGAACAGGCTGATACCCTTGCTCCGTTCACCCGGACCGGTGCGCGCGGCCACCACGACCAGATCAGCGCCGGCGCCGTTGGTGATGAACGTCTTCGACCCGTTGAGCAGCCAACCGGAATCCGTGCGGACCGCCGTCGTGCGCAACGCGGCGAGGTCCGAGCCACCGGAGGGCTCCGTCATCCCGATCGCCGTGACGACCTCGCCGGAACAGAACGCCGGCAGCCACCGAGCGCGCTGATCCGCCGACGCCAGCTCCACCAGATACGGAGCAACGACGTCGTAGTGAATGCTGAAACTCGAGGCGGCGGCGGCACTCAGCGCCGACAACTCCTGCGTCAAGACGGCGTTGAAGCGAAAGTCCTGCGCAGCTGCCCCACCGTAGGCTTCGGGCACCTCCAGCCCGAGGAAGCCCTGCCGCCCGGCCTCGAGCCACAGCTCTCGCGCGAAACAGCGGTTCTCGATCGACGCTTCCTGCGCCGGCGCGAGATGCCGCGCGACGAACTGCCGCACGGCCGACCGAAAATCCTCGTGTTCGCGGTCGTAGATGGTCCTGGTCATCCGTCACCTCGTCCTTCGATCCCGGGGATTCGGCCCGGTCCGCCGCTCCCGTGCGCCGCCGCCACCCTTGATCTGCAGCGCGCCCTTGACTGATCTACCAAGCTATATAACTATGCGCTTAGTCATTTCTCATCAATACCGGGCTCATCCCCGAGCGACGAGGACCACACCCCGATCACCCTCGAAAGGCGATGATCAATGCCTCCGACCCAACGCAGAGTGGCCGTCGTGACCGGAGCCGCACGCGGCCTGGGCGCAGCAACTGCCCAGCGGCTTGCCGAGGACGGTCACGCCGTGGCGATCCTCGATCTGGACGAAGCCGCGGCGATCGCGGTCGCCGACGAAATCCGCGCGAACGGCGGACACGCACTGCCGGTCGCCGTGGACGTCGCCGATCCCGGCGCGGTCGACGCGGCGGTGCGGTGCACCGCCACCGAACTCGGACCTCCCACGATCCTGGTGAGCAACGCCGGCATCACCCGGGACAGCTTGCTCTTCAAAATGTCCGAACAGGACTGGGACGCGGTGCTCGACGTCCACCTGAAGGGCGCCTTCCTGACGACCCGCGCCACCCAGAAGTACATGGTCGAAGCAGGCTTCGGCCGAATCGTCACGCTCTCGTCGACCTCCGCACTGGGCAACCGGGGGCAGGTGAACTACGCAGCCGCGAAGGCCGGTCTGCAGGGCTTCACCAAGACGCTGGCCATCGAACTCGGCAAGTTCGGCATCACCGCCAATGCGGTCGCGCCCGGATTCATCCACACCGACATGAACCGCGCCGTGGCGAAAAGACTCGCCGTGCCATGGGACGAGTACTCCGCATCAATGGTCCGGACCATTCCGGTTGCCCGCCCCGGGCAACCGGAGGACGTCGCCAACGCCGTGTCGTTCTTCACCAGCGATGCCGCGGGCTTCGTCTCCGGGCAGTTCCTCTACGTGGCCGGCGGACCGACCGCGTGATCACGAGCGGACTGGACACGAAGGGTGGTTGATCACTACGTGAAGTGAGACTTCCGCACGGCCCCGGATGAGACGGATATCGCAGTCGGGTACATCTATGTCCAATAGTCGGTCATCCTACTATTCTCCAAGGGCCGGAGTGGCGGGGACAGGAAGGATGGCAGCTCGTGAGCGACGACATCGCGAAGGCCGGCGTGATCGGCGGCGGCCTGATGGGTTCGGGCATAGCCGAGGTGTGCGCCAGGGCCGGGCTGGACGTGCTGGTGGTCGAGACGACCCCCGCAACGCTCGACGCAGCCAGGGCGAGGATCGAAACGTCGCTCAGCAGATCCGTGGACAAGGGAAAGCTTTCCGCTGACGACCACGCCGCGGCACTGGCGCGAATCGCCTACACGCTCGACCTCACCGACTGCGCGGACCGCGACCTCGTGGTCGAAGCCGTGGCCGAGAACGGCCGGCTGAAGGCCGAAGTGTTCGCCGAGCTCGACAAGGTCGTCGCCCGCCCGGACGCCATCCTCGCGTCGAACACCTCGTCGATCCCGATCACCAAGATCGCCACCGCCACGACCCGGCCCGAGTACGTCGTGGGCATCCACTTCTTCAACCCGGTGCCGGTCCTGCCTCTCGTCGAGATCATCCCGTCGGTGCTGACGTCCGACGACACTGCGCAGCGAGCGACGGCCTTCGCCGGTGACGTGCTGGGCAAGACGGTCGTCCGTGCGCCCGACCGGTCCGGTTTCGTCGTGAACGCCTTGCTCATTCCGTACTTGCTCTCGGCGGTGCGGATGCTGGAGGCCGGTGTCGCGACGGCCGAAGACATCGACGCCGGGATGGTCAACGGCTGCGCTCATCCGATGGGCCCGCTCCGCCTGGCCGACCTGATCGGTCTCGACACGACCAAAGCCGTCGCGGACTCGATGTACGAGGAGTTCAAGGAGCCGCTCTACGCGGCTCCCCCGTTGCTGCTGCGCATGGTCGACGCCGGCCTCTACGGTAAGAAGTCCGGACGCGGGTTCTACGACTACCGAAAGGTCGGCTGATGTATCAGCTTGCCGAGGAGCACGAGGAGTTGCGGGCTGCGGTCCGGGCTCTGGCCGAGAAGGAGATCGCGCCGTATGCGGCGGAGGTCGACGAGCAGGAGCGGTTCCCGGTCGAGGCGTTGGCGGCGTTGACCAAGTCCGGGTTC
>DASZNR010000099.1:0-144182 GCA_035551175.1 Amycolatopsis sp.
CCGGTGCCCGGCACGGCCGGTTCTCGCTCGGCGGCGCGCTCGGGGGCGCGGCGCGCCGGACCGGGCGGGGGGAAGGCCCCCGCGCACCCGTGCGGGGGTAGGCACGCGGGGGCCGTGGCTCACTCGTTTCCGGTCAGGCCACGCTCGGGCCCATCCCGAGCGACTGCGGTGTGCTCGCGTCGGGTGAGGGCTGGTGCAACCCTTCGTCCAGCGGGCCGAACTCGGTCATCAGCGCCGGGCTGCCGCCCCACGGCGTCTGTTCCTCGGCGATCAGCGAGTTGGTGGTGAGCAGCAGGCCCGCCACCGAAGCACCGTTCTGCAGCGCCGACCGGCACACACGAAGCGGGTCGATCACGCCCATCTCCACGAGGTCGCCGAACTTCCCGTCGAGCGCGTCGAAGCCCTCGTCGTCGCCAAGTTTCCTCGTCTGCTCCACGATTTCCTGCGCCGCGTACCCGGCGTTGCTCGCGATCAGCATCGCCGGCGCACTCAACGCCCGCCGCACGATCTCGGCCCCGATCGCGTAGTCACCGTCGAGATCGAGCCCGGTCAGCACCTTCTCGGCGTGCAGCAGGGTCGCGCCGCCACCGGCCACGACGCCCTCGGCGATCGCGGCCCGCGTGGCCGACAGCGCGTCCTCCACGCGGTGCTGCAGCTCCTTGAGCTCGGCCGGCGTCGCGGCACCGACACGGATGACAGCCACCTTTCCGGTCAGCGCGCCGATCCGTTCGGTCAGCACGTCTTCGTCGATGCCGAATTGCGCACGTTCCAGCTCCGCGCGCAGCTGGTTCACTCGGAACTCGACGTCGTCGGCGGAACCCGCTCCCCCGACGATCTGCGTCGCGTTCTCGGTCACCCGCACTTGCTTGGCCCGGCCGAGGTGTTCGAGCTTCATCGTCTCCAGCGTGAAGCCGGAGTGCTTGGACAGCACGGCCCCGCCGACGATCGCCGCGAGGTCCTCCAGCTTGTGCAGCCGCCGGTCACCGAAGCCGGGCGCCCGAATCGCGACGGCCTGGAACGTGCGGTTCACGTGGTTGTGCACGAGCATGCTCAGCGCCGTGCCCTCCACGGTCTCCGCGATCAGCACGAGCGGACGGGGGTTGCGCATCACCTTGTCCAGCACCGGCATCAGCTGTTGGACGTTGGTGATCTTGTCGGCGCACATGAGGATGTACGGATCGTCGAGCACCGCTTCCAGGCGGCCGGGATCCGTCACGAGGTACGGCGACACGTACCCGTTGTCGAACTCGAAGCCCTCCACGAACTCCACCGACATGCCGATGCGCGGCGACTCCTCGATCGTCACCACCCCGGTCTCCCCCACCGTGTGCAGCGCCTTGGCGATCACCTCGCCGACGGCCCCATCGTCGTTGGCCGAGATCGCGGCCACCCGCTCGAAGTCCACTTCGGACTTGACCGGGTGCGCCACCGTCTCCAGGTGCGCCACCAGCCGCCCGACGGCCTGGTCGATGCCCCGCTTGACGAGTACCGGGTTGCCGCCCCGCGCGATCGCCTGCATACCCTCACCGATGATCGCCTGTGCGAGCACCGTCGCCGTGGTGGTGCCGTCGCCGACGACGTCGTTGGTCTTGATCGCGGCTTCCTTCACCAGCTGCGCGCCCATGTTCTCGAACTGGTCACGCAGGTGCACCTCGCGGGCGATGGTCACGCCGTCGTTCGTGACCACGGGCGACCCCGTGATCTTCTCGATGATGACGTTGCGGCCCTTGGGTCCCAGCGTCGACTTCACGGCTTCGGCGAGCTTGTCGACCCCGGCCACCAGCAGGTCGCGGGCTTCCGAGCCGAAGCGAAGTTCCTTGGCCATGCTGCTCCTCCTGTGTGCGTGTGCGCCGGTGCTCAGGGAACGAGGATCGCCCGGCCCCGGACCCGGCCGGCGTCGAGATCGGCCAGCGCGTCGAGCGCGGCTTCGAGCGGGTACTGCTTGGTGTGCAAGGTGACTCGGCCCGACTGAGCCAGCACCATGAGCTCCACGAGGTCGTTGTAGGTGCCGACCAGGTTGCCCACCACGTTGCGCTCGGTCGAGATGATGTCGATCGTCGGGATGTCAATGTTGCTGCCGTAGCCGATCACGAAATGCGAGCCGGCGCGCCGCGTCATCGCGAACGCGTCCTGCTGCGCCCCCTGCTCGGCGACGAAGTCGAGCACGACCTCGGCGCCGTGCCCACCGGTCAGGTCCAGCACGGCGTCGACCTGCCCGCCGTCGGCCAGCACCGTGTGATCTGCGCCGAGCTCCGCGGCGAGTTTCAGCGCATCGGCGTTGCGGTCGACCACCACGACCATCGTGGCGGTGAGCGCGCGCAGCGACTGGATACCGATGTGCCCGAGTCCGCCCGCGCCGTTGACCACGCAGACGGTGCCGGGTGGCAGAAGCGGCACCGCCTTGCGCACGGCGTGGTAGGCGGTGATACCGGCGTCGGCGAGCGCCGCGACGTCTTCGGGCTGCGTCCCGGGGTCGAGCTTGATGCACGCGCGCGCGGAAGTGAGGAGGTATTCGGCCATGCCGCCGTCGGTGTCGATGCCGGGGAACGCGTTGTTCCCACAGTGCATGTCATCGCCCGCCCGGCAGGCGTGGCACAGCCCGCACGTCGGGGTCGGGTGCAGGATCACGGTGTCGCCGACGGCCACGTTCGTCACCGCCGACCCGACTTCGTGAACCCAGCCCGCGTTCTCGTGCCCGATCGTGTAAGGCAGTGCGACACCGGACTTCTCGGCCCACTGGCCCTCGACGATGTGCAGATCGGTGCGGCACACGCCGGCGCCGCCGATCTTCACGACCACGTCGAGCGGACCGGTGACCTTCGGCTCCGGCACCTCCTCGAGCACGGGTTGCTGGTGGTAGGCGTGCAACCGGACCGCCTTCATGGCGTCTCCTCCGTTTCACCGAGGTGCGGGTACCGGGCGGCCAGCATTCCCCGGCACACCCCCGAATTCGCGTCCTGGCTCACCCTCGTCAGCCGGGCGAGCCCCAGGTGCTTGCGCAGCTGCGCCGGCGCGACGGCCCGGCCCGTGCCCGGGTCGAGCACGAGCGGGTCCGCGTCACCACACGGCAGGCCCAGCTCGCGGCGACGGCCCCGCAGCCGTTCGCGGTCAGGGCCCGCCGGGACATCACCCAGCCGGAACTCCGCCAGCCGGTCGGCGTCCACGCCCGTGGCGACGAGCCCGCGGCACACGCGGTCGGTGCCGGCGAGCACGGCCTTGCGCAGGAAGTCCGCGCGCAGCTCGTCGAGTTCGTTCGCCGCTTCGCGTCCGAAGGACTCCACGAACCCGGCGCGGGCCGCGACCCCGTGATTGATCACGTCCGCCGCGAAATGGTCCTTCAGCCGCACCACGGTGCGGCTCACCCCCGGCACCGCGGAAACGGCGTCGTAGGCGTCCGCGACCATGAGGAAGGCGAAGTTGGGCGCGCAGAAGTACGTCGGCAGGCACAGCTCGACCGTCGCTTCCCCGGCCGCGTCCACGGCGTGCGACGCCACGAACCCCAGCTCGGTCAGCGGCGCGTCGAGCTCGGGGTCGCGCACGGTCCCCAGCGCCGACCAGACCGCCGCGGTGATCGCGGCGGCCTGGTCGGTGCGCACGCCGGCGGAACCGGGCGCCGTCACGGCGACGGGACCCCGACGGCTTCGACGGTCTTCGGTTTCTCCAGATCGAGCTCTTCCGGCACGTCGATGCCGTAGAGCCGGGCCGCGTTGAGCCCGAGGATCTTCTTCTTCGTTTCCACGGTGAGCTTCTGGTAGTCCGAGAACTCCTCGCCGTCGGGCATCTGCCAGTCGACGAGCCCTTCGACCTGCCACTTCGGCTCCCAGATCGCGTAGTCGGCGCCGAAGATCATCTTGTCTTCGCCGACCCAGAAGAGCAGCTCGCCCATCACCTTGGCGAAGAACCGCGGCCGCGCGTGCATGAGCCCGCCGACGACCACCGAAAGACCGGCGTAGACGTTGGGCTCCTGCGTCGCCATGAAGCAGAAGTCCTCGATCCGCGGCAGGCCCACGTGCTCGACGATGAAGTTGAGTTCCGGGAAGTTCGTGGCCGCGTAATCCACGTCCCGCACGTCGAACGCGTCCTTGTCGAGCGGCCAGATCGTCGGTCCCTTGTGGACGTGAATGTTCTTGACCCCGAGCTCCTGGCATTTCTCCAGGTACCGCGCGGCTTCCGGGTCCTTGAGGCTCCAGCCGCGGGAATCTCCCTTCCACTCCGCGGTGTAGAGCTTCGCGCCCCTGCAGCCGTAGCGCTTGACGCGTTCCTCGAGTGCCTTCAGTCCCTCGTCGCCGTCACGGGGGTCCCAGTTGGTGTTCACGATGAACCGGCCGGGGTACTTCTCGGCCAGCGCGGCGTTGGCCTCCGTGGTGTTGAAGCCGTTGGTGTACCACTGCCGCAGGTTCGTGGGCTGGAAGATGGCGACGTCCACGTGGCCCGCGTCGAACAGGTCGTGCATCATCGTCTCTTCGTCGTACTTCTGGAATTTCTCGATCGGCCAGTGCGTTTCCGCCGGACCGAGGCCCTGGTAGGCGTGGAAGCACTCGATCCAGCCCTTGGCGTACTGCTCCTGACCCGATACCCAGTTGGCCGGGCTGGCATCCCAGAAATGGGTGTGCCCGTCGACCACGAAATACTTTTCGCCGTCCTTTTCGTACACGGTGCTCCTCCCGGATGGATCGAGTGCTTCCTGTTGTCGCGCGTGTGGATTCCTACGACCGGGCCACGAGGTCGAAGTCGAGGTACTCGGCCGCGTCCTCGGGGTTCGCGAACATGATCGTGCGGTCGTCGAGGTGGACCATGCGGCCGTAGTGGGTCGACATGCTCTCCTCGAACTCCGCGGAGTTGAACCAGCCTTCCTCCTCACCGGCGGCCTCGTCGACGTCGGCGTACATCAGGTCCATGCGGCCGACGGCGTCGACCCGGATCATGGAAGGCAGTGGCGTGACGGTGACGTTGTCGAGCTTGCCCACGACCTCGGCGATGATCACGCCGACTTGGTTGTTCATGAGGGTGAACCCGCACATGTTCGAGGCGGTGTTGTCGGACTTGTAGGGGCTTTCCGCCGTCTTGAAGATGGTCACTGGCCCAGCTCCTTCGGTACTTGCAGACCCAGGTCGGACAGGATGCCGCCGAAGCGGCTCTTGGCGCGGTCGAGCCCGTCCTCGAACCGCATGGGCTTCGCGTCGGGTTGCGACCACAGCGGCTGCAGCGTGCGCGCCGCCGTCACGCACTTCGGCACCCAGTTCGCGAGCCACTGGTCCATGAGCCGCCGGTTGTGATCGGCGAACTCCTTGTCGTTCACGAGCAGGTCGAACATCGCCTTCGTGTAGCGCAGATCGCGTTCGGAGAAGTCGAACTCCTCGGCGCCGATCAGAGTCGGGGTCACGAAGTCGCCGTTGGCCGGTGCGGCCTGCTGCACGAGGCGGCTGCGGAAAAGTTCACCGACGAGCGGCTCGAACACGATGTTCGCGGCGAACACCGCTTCGCACCAGTCCCAGATCTCCGTGAGTGCCTCGGCGGTCTCGCGGACGCCCTGCCATGCCGGGTCCTCGTTCCACGTTTCGAGGTGCGCGGTGCCGTCGAACGACTCGATCTCCTCCGACAGCGTCAGGTTGTACAGCGCGAGGTCCTGCGCCGCGCGGATCCGGTGCATGCTGTTCACGGAGATCGCATTGTTGTGCATGTTCGTCGGCGCGCGCCGGTTGGCGTTGGCGAACAGGTAGAGCCCGAGGCCGTGGTCCACGTGCATCCACGCGCCCACGTGCTGGGAGACGAAGCTGACCCAGTTGGGGCTCCACTGCTCGAACGCCTTCGACTGGCGGGCCGCGTCGACGTTCTGGTTGAGCTGACGGACCACGTTGGCGTTGTAGCGGTAGAGCGTGAGCTCCCACTCCTCGTTGGGGTCGCGGAACTCGTGCCACCCGTGGGCGGGCCACGGGTAGCCCTGGCCGCCGGAGCCGGGGCTGCGCACGGGCACCGGCCGGTCCGATCCCCACGCCTTGAGCGCGGTCCACTCGAGCGGGTAGCCGCCCTTGCCGTCGGCGAAGCCGTACAGCCAGCCCTGGCTCAGATAGTGGCGCGGGTCAGGCTGCACCTCGACGGTGACGTCCTCGTAGTGGCTCTGCTTGCGCTTGCGCGGGGTGAAGTAGTTGTAGTTCCGCGCCTGCGAGTCCGGGAACTCCCGGGCCCCGGCTTCGGCATCGGTGAAGACCGGCTTGGGCACGCTGCGTTCTGCCGTCGTTGTCATCGGTTATTTCCTTCGCGTCGGGCACGGGTCTCGTCGTCACCGGCGAGGTGTCGGTTCCGGCGCGCGGGCTCTCACGTCTCGTCCGCGTCGCCGGTGGTGGTGAACTTGTCGTAGAAGATCCGTTTCTCCGGCACGCCGAGTGCCGGCAGCAGCTCCAGAGCCGCCTCCACCATGGGCGGCGGGCCGCACACGTAGACGTCGGCACGGGACAGGTCGGTCTCGAGCCGGCGCACGACCTCGGTGATCAAGCCCGTCTCGCCCGTCCAGCCGTCGCCGTCGTCCGGCTCCGAGAGGGCGGGCACGAACCGGAACTCGGGCAACTTGGCCTCGAGGGCGCGCAGTTCGTCCTCGAAACACAGATCGCCGCTGCGGCGGGCACCGTAGTAGTAGGTCGCCTTCCGGTCGATGCCGCGCTCGGCCATCGAGCGCAGCAGCGAGAGGATGGGCGCCATGCCGGCACCGCCGCCGAGGAACACCAGGTCCCGCTCTGGCGCGTCGCGCAGGGTGAACACGCCGAACGGGCCCGAGAGCTCCAACCGGTCCCCGACCGAGACTCCCGTGTCGAGGAACTGCGAGAACAGCCCGTCCGGGTAGATCTTGATCACGAACTCCAGCAGGCCGGAGTCCCGGCTCGGGGTGTTCGCCATCGAGAACGACCGGGTCGCCTCGTGACCCGGGACCGCGAAGTCCACGTACTGGCCGGGGAAGAACTTGAACGCCGGGGAAGCACCGGCTTCGTCCAGCCGCACGACGAGCCTCCGCAGGTCGTGGGTGACCTTGTCCAGCGACACGACCTCGCCCGAGGTCTCCACGATGGGCAGTCCGGAGTGGATCATCTCCTCGTCGTAGTTGAGCAGCTCGATCGTCAGGTCCTCGTAGGCGTGCGCCCGGCACAGGAGGGTGAAGCCCTCCTCCTTCTCGAAGTCGGGTAGCGCGAACGTCGAGTACCGGTCGTGGTCGAGATCGTCGCCTTCGAGGACGAACGACTTGCAGGAGGCGCACTGCCCCTCCTTGCAGCCGTGCATCAGCATCACACCCTGCTCGGCGGCGCCGCGCAGAATCGTCTGGTCCTCGTCGACCTCGATCTCGATCCCCACCGGCTCGAAACGCACGTGGTGCTTGGTTCCCATCACTATCCCAACTGGACGATCGTGGTGGCCCGGGAGTCGCACGCGAGAGCGGCGTCATCGGTGGCGGCCGAACGGGCGCCCGCCGCCACCGATGACCGGTGAGTCCGATCAGGACGGATCCGGTCAGGACGCGGCCGGCGCGGGCCGTCCGGCCGGGCCCTGCCGGTTGTAGTCCGCCTGGAACGCTGCGCGCTCCTCGTCGGTCATCTCGTTGAGCAGCACGTTCGGGCTCTGCAGCGGCGGGCACCGGCGCAGGTGGTCGAGCGTCCACATCTTCTTCGGATCCAGGTCGAGGTGCGGCTGGGCGACCAGGGTCTTGCCGTCGTCGCGGACGAACCCCATGTCGGACACCACGTCGGCCCAGTTCCAGCCGTGGTAGAGCGTCTCCCACTCGCGGGAACCGATGAGCTGACCCATGTTCGGGGTCGACCGGCCCTGGTACGTCGGCCGGAACGCCTCGACGTCGGTCCACCGGCACGCCTCATGGCAGTAGGTCCGCCACTGGCCGTCGACCTCGGCCATGACCATGTCCTCCCGCACGAGGCACGGGACCATGCAGGTCCAGCACCGGTTGGGGTAGACGTAGTCGACGTCTTCGAGCGCGATCGGGTTGTGCCCGTTCGGCACCGACAGGCGGCTGTAGTTCTCCCACCACTTGCCGTACTTGTCGTACCAGCCCGGGTACTTGTACTCGAACCACTCGAAGTCCTCGTCCGTCATCGGGTCGATGCGCCAGTAGTTGGCGAGCCACCCGGTGGCGAAGAACTGCGCGACCTCGTGCACGTAGCCCTTTTCCCAGATCTGCTTCCACGCCTCTTCGATCAGGTCGTGGGGAATCACCAGACCGTACTTCTCGAGCGGGACGAGATAACTGCGGTAGTAGTCGTCGTAGATCCAGCGCCGCCACATCTCCGCATAGCTCTCGCGGTCCTTCCGGCGGTCCTTCGTGCCGTACTCGATGAAGGTGCCGATCGCGGCGTCGACCACGCGGTGGTTGTTCCACCACGCGTACCGGAGGTCGCGTTCGAGCAGCTGGTGGTTGCTTTCATCGGAAAGTGCCATCAACAGGGTGGCGTAGCCGTTGCTGATGTGGCGGGATTCGTCCGACTGCACGGAGTGGAACACCGTGGGCAGCAGGTAGTCGCCGTTGGCGGCGGCCTCGGCGGGCATGGCGACGAACAAGGTGTTGGTGAAGGCGGTCTCGGCGACGATCGTGAGGTAGATGCTGGCCGCGGTGATCGCGTCACCGGTGATGAATCCTTCGGCGAACTGCCTGCCGATCGTGCCGCAGTAGTCGTTCTGGAAGTTGCGCAGGCTCGAGTTGAAGCCGGCCGGGTCGATGTAGTTGTTCATGTACAGGCGCTTGAGGTTCTGCTGGATCGTCGAGTGGCGCACCTCGTCGATCATCTGGATCGCCTGTCCGTTGTGCAGTTCCGGGTTCGGCACGGTGCGGAACAGCAGCGGCATCGCCCGCGCGGCCGAGATCTCCGGCAGCGGAATGATCGACAGGAACAGCTTCTGCCACTCCAGCCACCGCTCCTGGACCTGGCGGAACATGTTGCCGCGGATGGCACCGTCCTCGGCGCCGTAGACGCGGTGGTCCTTCTCCTCCTGCATCGGGAAGTAGGAGCGGAGCACCTGCTTGAGCGGATCCTTCTTCTTGGCCTTGTGGAACGTGTAGTCGGTTCCGTAGTGCGACACCGGCTCGTGGTAGGCCGGTTCCCACGACAGCTCCTGGATCTTCTGGTGGGCTTTCGCCACGCTCTGGCGGCTCATGGTTTCTCCTAACCCGTCACGCCACGACGGCTGCTGGCTCGCCCCGGCCCATGGCTCGGCACCCGGTCCACCGGGCCGGTCCGGGACGTGAAGTCCTGCGGAGACCATTGAGCGGGCGGGCCGCCGAAACGCGAGTCTCAATACGAGACAACCGGCGGAGATTTTTTCAGCCGTCCTCCATCATGGCCTTCCGCAGTTGCGCGAGGCGCGACTGCGTTTCGTGGTGCACC
The DNA here is from genome assembly GCA_035551175.1 of Amycolatopsis sp. Classification (GTDB taxonomy): domain Bacteria; phylum Actinomycetota; class Actinomycetes; order Mycobacteriales; family Pseudonocardiaceae; genus Amycolatopsis. The sequence goes on from DASZNR010000099.1 coordinate 9,381, forward strand.
CGCACGTCACCTTCGGCCGTGGGGGTGATCCCCAAGGCGCGCAACAACTGTGCGGCCGGCTCCCCGGGTGGGCCCGCCGCGCCGAGCGTGGGGTGCAGGCCGCAGTCGACGAGATGGCGGAACACGACGTCGACGACCGTCCACGGGTTGTACGTCTCCTCGATTCGATCTTCATCCATTCGGGTCCTCCTGCGATCGCGGGGCGGACTCCCCATGAGAACCCCGCGCGCGCGAGCGGCGCGTCTCAAGGTGAGACCGAATCTGGACATGTGCCCTAAGCTGGACCCGACCCGGTACGCGACACGACGACGTGGGCTGCGACAGGAGGTCGACGTGGCGAACATTCCGGCCGCACGACGCGAAGTGCTATCTCCCAACGCGATCCTCCCCGACGAGGACGGGCTGGCACGCACCCGGATCAGATTCCTGACGTCGGAATCCGTCGAGCCGGACCAGGTCCGTGAAGCGATTCTCGCGTCGTGGTTCCGGTCCCGGCAGTTTCACGTGCCCGCCGACCGGATCGACCTGCCGTATCTCGGGGAGGTCAACCTCGACACCCCGCTGATCCACAGCGCGAAGCTCGTGCTGCAGCGACTGGGCGACCAGCTCGACGGTCAGCCGATCAGCATGATCCTCACCGACCCGACCGGCACGGTGCTGAGCCAGCGCACCGGCGACACCGACCTGCACCGCCACCTCGAACGCGTGGAGCTCGTCCCGGGCTTCAGCTACGGCGAGCGGTTCGTGGGCACCAACGGCATCGGCACCGCACTCGAGGACGACCAGCCGACGCACGTGTTCGGCCACGAGCACTACGCGGAGCACCTGGAGAACCTCGCGTGCGCGGGCGTTCCGATCCACCACCCGATTTCGGGCAAGCTCATCGGGGCGATCGATCTGACGTGCTGGCGCAAGGACGCCGGCGGGCTCCTCATCGCGCTCGCGCAGAGCACGGCGGAGCAGATCCAGCAGGCGCTGCTGACCCACAGCAACCTGCGCGAGCTCATGCTGTTCCAGTCGTACCTGCAGGCGTGCCGGCGCACGACGGGCATCGTGATGGCGTTCAACGACGACATCGTGATGATGAACGACAGCGCGCGCCAGCTGCTCAACTCGGCCGACCAGTCGATCCTGCTGGGGCACGCCGCGCAGGCGCTCGCGGAGCACCGGCGCAATTCGGCGACCGTGACGCTTTCGGGCGGGAGCAAGGTCAAGATGCACTGCCGCCGCGTGCCCGGCCAGCACGACGACGACGTGGTGGGCGGGGTGCTGTCGGTGAAGCTGCTCGTGTCCGAGGACGAGACGAGCGGCGTGCCGGTGCCGATGCTGCCGATGTTCCTGCCGGGGCTCGTCGGCTCCGCGCCCGCGTGGCTGCGCTGCACCCACGACGTCGACGCCGGCTACAGCCGCGGCGAATGGATCGTGCTGGCCGGCGAGCCGGGCACCGGGAAGGTGAGCCTGGCCCGCGGCGTGCACCAGCGGCGCAACCCGACCGGGCGGTTGCACACGCTCGACGCGCGCGACGCGGCGGGCAACGACGAGTGGCTCGCGGACCTGCGCCGCGACCTGCTCGACGACCCGGTCGACTCGCTCGTGGTGCAGCACCTCGAAGCGCTGCGTGGCGAGCCGCTCACGACGTTCACCGAGGTGCTGGGCGAAGCGCGGTCCGCCTTCGGCGCCAACGCGCCGTGGCTCGCGGTCACGCTGGCGCCGGAAGCCGAGACGACCCCCGATCTGGCCGAGCCGCTGGCGTTCTTCCCGCGCACGATCACGGTGCCGCCGCTGCACCGCCACATCGACGACCTGGCCGAGCTCGTGCCGTTCTTCCTCGCGAAACTCTCGCGCCCCAACCGACTCACGTGCTCGCCGACGGCGTTGCACCTGCTGATGCGCGCGGACTGGCCGGGCAACACCGCGCAGCTGAGCAGCGTGCTGCGCAAGGTCGCACAGCGCCGGCGGGTCGGGTCGATCCAGCCGAGCGACCTGCCTGCCGAGTACCAGGCCGTGGCCAAACGCCCGCTCAAGGGCCTCGAGTCAATCGAGCGCGACGCGATCGTGCGCAGCCTGGAGGACGCGAACGGCAACAAGCCGCGCGCGGCGCAGCTGCTCGGGATCTCGCGGGCCACGATTTACCGCAAGATCCACGAATACGGGATCGTCACCCCCGCCGACCGCTGACGAGCGCCGCCCGCTGAGCGGCACGGCAGAACTCGCCCGACGGTGAGCGGGCCTGGGTGTGCGGGCGCGACGAAGCCGTCGCCGCCGGCTGGTTCGGAGCGCGGGTCGAGCCGGCCGTGCGCCCCCGCATCGGCGACGTGGTGGCCGCAGCCCGCGGGCGAGCCGCGATCGGGCGCACGGCGAACCGCGTCTGAGCAGGATGACCGGCCAGCACGGGTCGACGACCGACGAGGAACTGCTGGTGCCGCTGCTGGTCGCGCGGCGCCGAGCGCCCATGGTGGGCAATGCCCACGGGCGCGATGCGGACGATCCGAAGGCGGTGTTCAGGAGGTGATCTCGATGGCCGGCAGCTCGTCGAGCTTCTCGCGGGGCAGGTCCTCGATCGCCGTGAACACCTTCTTCTGATGCTCCTTGATGCGCTCGTCGACGAGCTTGCCCAGCTCGAAGGCGAGCCGCCCGGTCTGGCGGACCGTCACGTCGTCGACGATCGGGTTGACCGCTGAGGTGATCACGATGCCCTCGGGCCGTCCGGTCGCGTCCTGCGTGACGCCGACGGAATAGGTCTCGCGGGGGTTCACCGCGCCAAGCACCGCGAACTTGCGGATCTTGCGCAGCAGACCGTGCCACTCGACGACGTCACCTTCCACGCCGGTCGCCTTGAGGTCGGCCTCGGTGAGACCCATGCCGCGGTCGCCGGGGCGGAAGCACCGCGCGTAGGCGTTGAGGGCCGAAACCCAGAGCGCCTCGACGACCGCGGCATCGCTTTGCGCGCCACGGTCGAGTTCCGCGAGGAGCCGCTCACAGCAGCGGAGCGTGAACTGCAGGTCGTCGAAGATCGCTGCGAGGTCGGCGAGCGACAGCGCGAGCGGGGTCTTCAGCTGGCGGGCACTGGTGACCGGTGTCGTGGAGTGCGACATCCCGGGACGCTCCTGTCCTGACGGCGGCGAGGGTGACCCTCATCAGACCGCAGCCGTGCTCCGACGCGGGTCTCAATGTGCGACAGTCACCGGATTTAGTTCGGGTACCGAGTTACTTGTGTGGCGACTATCGCCATTTACTGGCGCTCGTGAGGTCGATATAGTTCTGTATGAGATCGAATTGAGCGCGGGAGGAGCGGGTGTGGTTCTGCTGGCGGAGCGGCCGCGGCCCCGTTCGGTGCGCGAGCATCGGTATGCGGGCTGGTTCGCCGTGGGCGCGGTGTGCTTCGGCGCGTTCATGGGCCAGCTCGACGCGAGCATCGTCACGCTCACCTTTCCGGTGTTGCAGCGCGACTTCGGCGCCCCGCTTGCGGCCGTGCAGTGGGTGTCGCTCGCCTACCTGCTCACGCTCGTCGGGATCCTCGCCGCGGTCGGGCGGCTGGCCGACGCCTACGGTCGCAAGCTCACCTACGTCTGGGGGTTCGGCGTGTTCACCGCGGCGTCGGTGGCGTGCGGACTCGCACCGACACTGACCCTGCTGGTGGTGTTCCGCGTGGTCCAGGCGGTCGGGGCGGCGATGCTGCAGGCCAACAGCGTCGCGCTGGTCGTGGGCAGCGTGCGGCGCGGCAAGATGCGAGCGGCACTCGGCGTGCAGGCGGCGGCACAGGCACTGGGGCTCGCACTCGGGCCCGCCGTCGGCGGGCTCCTCGTGGACACCGTCGGCTGGCGGTGGGTGTTCCTGGTCAACGCGCCCGTCGGGGTCGCCGGCCTCATCGCCGGCCGGTACCTGCTACCGCGCACGCGCGAGCGCACGCCGCTCGGCCGCTTCGACGGCGCCGGCGTGGGGCTACTGGCCACCGCGTCGACCGCCGTGCTGCTCGCGGTGTCGGGCCTGTCAGGTCTCGACCTGCCCGGGTGGGCGACGCCGGCGCTGTTCGCCGCGGGCGCCGTCGCCACGGCGGGCTTCGTGATGCGCGAACGCACAGCGGCGAGTCCCGTTCTCGACCTCTCGGTCCTACGGCCGCGGGTCGTGTCATTCGGCCTGGTCGGCGCGCTGTGCGGCTATCTCGTGCTGTTCGGCCCACTGACGCTGCTGCCGCAGGTGCTGGGCACACACGGAGCGACGGGCGCGATCCTCACCTGCCTCCCCGCGGGGTTCGCCATGGCGGCACTGACCGCCGACCGGGTGTTGCCCGCGCGCATCGGCTCGCGCCTGCGCATCGGCGCCGGCGCGCTGATCGCCGCGGCCGGCTGCGTGGTGCTCCTGCTGGTGTCCGGAACGTGGGAAACGGGCGTGTCGCTGTTCGCGGTCGGCCTCGGTCTGGGAGTGTTCATCCCGGCGAACAACTCGGCCGTCATGGGCGCCATTCCGACCCGGATGTCGGCCACCGGAGGAGGTCTGGTGAACATGGCCCGTGGTCTCGGCACGGCGCTCGGCGTAGCACTCGTGACGCTGTGCCTGCACGCCGGCGGCACTGGTGAAACCGGCGGCGAAGCGATCGCGCTCATCGTCCTCGCGGCAGCGGCGGTGCTCGCCGCCGCCACCGGGCTGGCCTCGCCGCGGGCCCGCCGCCGCGCATGACCCCCGAAGCGAACCTGGCCGACGTCGTCGCCCGGCTCCGGCGCGCCATGCGCCGCGCCGCACGCACCGCCGACCCGGACAACACGCTGTCGGTCGCGCAGCTCGAACTGCTTTCGTGCCTCGCCGAAAACCCGGGTGCGCGGCCCAGCCGCGTCGCGCAGCTGTTGAAACTCGCGCCCAACTCGGTCACGACCATGGTCACGGGCCTGCGCTCCCGCGAACTCGTCACGCGGACCAGCGGCAGCGGGGACCGTCGCACGGTCGAGCTGGAGCTCACGGAGGCCGGGCGCGCCGCCGTGGACCGCTATCAGTACCACAACGCCGAGATCCTCGCCGCCGCGATCGATCGCCTGCATCCGGCGTGGCGGCACCTCATAGCGTCGGCGGTGCCGGCGCTCGGCGAGCTGGTGGGCGCGATCGACCAGCTCGCGGAGACCGGGACACCGCGCCCGGCTCGCGGCTGAAGCCGATCCGGCCGCTCCCCCCGAGAATCGGGCACTCCGGGACGTGCGCGGTTCGCACGGAAACGATGACCCGCGTGGACGCGGGCATTAGCCTGCTCCGTCCACTGCGGACCGGGCGATGACCTGGCCGCGGCACCCGATCCCCAAGGCCCGTGACAAACCCGGCACACGCTCGGTCACTCCTGCGTGAGGATCTCCGCCAGCAGGCCCGCGGCGATGTTCCGACCGGACACCACGAGCACCACCGGCCGGTCGGCGGGGACCAGCCCCGCCCGCAGCGCGGCGAGCCCGACGGCGGATGATCCCTCGGCCACGAGACCGGCGGTGAGCGCGAGCTCGCGGACCGAACGGCGGATCGCGGACTCGTCGACCTCGGCCAGCCGGACACCGGCTTCGCGCACGATGTCCGGCGTGATCGTGCCGGGCGCGAGGTTGCCGACCAGCCCGTCGGCGATCGTCTCCCCCACGGGTACGGGCACCAGGTGCCCGGCCTCGACGGCCGCGGACACGGCGTGGCATGCGGCGGATTCGACACCGAGCACCCGCACGTCCGGTCCGGCCCGGCGCGCCCCCAGCGCGGTGCCAGCGAGCAGGCCACCGGCACCGGTGGGCACGACTAGAGTGAAATCCTCGCCGAGGACCGCGGCAACCTCGCCGACGAGCGTGCTCTGTCCGGCGATCACGTGCGGATCGTTGTAGGCGGACACGAACTTCCGCCCCTGCGCGGCGAGTTCGAATGCCTTCGCCTCCGCGCCGTCGTAGCCGCCGGAGGCGAGAACGACATCGACCGGGTAGGTGCGCAGTGCCGCGATCTTCGCCGGCGATCCGTCTTCGGGAACGACCACAGTGGACTTCGCGCCGAGCAGCCGCGACGCGTGGGCGACGCCCAGTGCAGGCGCCAGACACTGACGTCCGTCACCTGGCGGCGCCACGAGCCAACGCCGTGGTCGAGTTCGTGGCTGCCCAGCTCGTCCTCGACGGTGACACGCACCGAACCTTCGGTCACGGCGACGCCGAGGGACACCAGCCCCTGCTCGTTGGCTTCGAACGCATAGGACGCCGAGAAGCCGGCCCGCTGCGGCGCCGCGGACAGCTCCTCCGGCTCCCGCGCGCTGGCCACCCACTGGCCACGGCGTCCACTTCGGACGGATCTGGAGCAGACGTTCCGAATGCCGCCCGGAACGTGGCCCGCAGCATCCCCGGCAGGTCGTGATCGGTGCCATCGCCCATCGCGCCCAGCACGACGACAACGCCGCCGTGCCGCGGGAACACCATGCACTCCTGGCCGAAGATGCCCGAGGCGCTGTAGATGCCGTCCTCGGTGGTCCAGAACTGGTAGCCGTAGCCCTCCTCGGTCACCACGTCGGGTGAGGGCGCCACGAGCTCCTTGCCGTTCCACTCGCCGCTGATCGCGCGCCGCACGTGCAACGCCGAAGCCTTCTGCACCCAGCCGCCGGGCAGCACCTGCTCGCCTTCCCACACGCCGTCCTGCAGGTGCAGCACGCCGAACTTCAGCAGGTCACGCGGCCGCAGCGAAAGCCCGTTGCCGCCGCTGGAAACGCCTTCGCGAGAAGGACGTCCGCAGGTGAAGAAGATCGTCTTGTTCGGCGACAGCATGCTCGGCCGGTTCACGAAACCGCGCATCGACCAGCTCGAAGCCGAAGCCAGCGACGTCGTGGTCTTCAACTGCGCCGCGGGCGGCTGGAAAAGCGACGACGGCGCCCGCCGCGCCGCCGACATCGCCCGTATCGAGCCGGATGTGGTGGTGCTTTCGTTCGGGGCGAACGACTGCGCCCCCGACCGGCTCGTGGAGCTGGACGCCTTCGAGAAGAACCTGCGCGTGATCGCCGAAGCGTTCGCGCCCGCCACTGTGATCGCCTTTCTGCCGCCCTCGCTCGAGGAGATCGACGGCGTCGGCAGGCGCGGCCGGACGAACGCGGTGCTCGACGCGTACCGCCAAGTGTTACGCGGACTGGTTCCGGACCGGAACGCTCGACACGGACGCCGCCGTGGCCCCCCTCGTCGCCCGCGGCGAACCTGTCCACGAAGACGGGCTGCACCTCACCGGCAACGCCTACCGGCTCGTGATCTCGGCACTCGCCCGCCTCGTCGCCGCCGGGGGCACCTTTCCCGACGTGCACTGATCCGCCGTCCCGGACTGGTGAGTGGCGATGCCGGTTCTGACCGGCGCCGCCACTCACGACTCCGGAACCGGTCCCGAAGACCGGGCCCGGTTGACGTGGCGCGATTTTGGATCCAAACTTCCCCGCAACTCGATCCCATCGCTGGAGGCGGCATGTCGTTCTCGTCCCTGTCCCATCTGGAGTGTTCCCGCACCGGCGAGCGGTACGAGGCCGACCAGGTACAGGGCACCTCCGCCGCGGGTGCGCCCCTGCTCGCGCGGTACGACCTGGAGCGGGTCCGCGACACCGTGACCCGCGCCGACATCGCCGTCCGCGAGCCGAACCTGTGGCGTTACCACGAGGTGCTGCCAGTGCGCTCGCCCGGGCGGGTCGTGAGCCTCGGCGAGGGCCTCACGCCGCTGCTTCCCTTGCCGCAGCAGGGTAAGCAGTCCGGCGTGCCGAAGCTGCTGATGAAGGACGAGGGCCTCGTGCCGACTGGGTCGTTCAAGGCCCGCGGTGCCGCCGTGGGCGTGTCGCGCGCGGCCGAGCTCGGCGTGCGCGGCGTCGCGATGCCGACCAACGGCAACGCCGGAGCGGCTTGGGCGCTCTACGCCGCCCGCGCCGGTCTCGACAGCCTGATCGCGATGCCGGACGACGCCCCCGCGATCACCATGAAAGAGTGCCTGGCCGCCGGCGCCGAGCTCTACCGGGTCGACGGGCTGATCGGTGACGCGGGCAAGCTCGTCGGTGCCGCCGTCGCCGAACGCGGTGGCTACCAGGACGTTTCCACGCTCAAGGAGCCCTACCGGCTCGAGGGCAAGAAGACGATGGGTTACGAGATCGTCGAGCAGCTGGGCTGGCGCGTGCCCGACGTGATCCTCTACCCGACCGGCGGCGGTGTCGGCATCATCGGCATCTACAAAGCCCTGCTCGAGATGCGGGAGCTGGGCTGGATTTCCGGCAACCTGCCGCGACTGGTCGCCGTGCAGGCCACCGGCTGCGCGCCGATCGTCGACGCGTTCAGGGCCGGGGCCGCCGAAAGCACGCTGTTCCCCGACGCGCACACCGTCGCGTTCGGCATCACCGTGCCCAAGGCGCTGGGCGACTTCCTGGTGCTCGACGCGGTGCGCGCCACCGAAGGCACCGCGATCGCCGTGACCGACGAGGAGCTGCTCGCCGCGCAGCGGCGCCTGGCCACGCTCGAAGGCGCGTTCATCTGCCCCGAGGGCGCCGCCTGCTTCGCGGCGCTCGACCAGCTGCGCGAATCGGGCTGGGTGAGTGAGGAAGACGAGGTCGTGGTCCTCAACACCGGCGCCGGGATCAAGTACCCCGAGACCGTCGAGGTCGACGCGCCACTGCTCGCCAAGGACGGCGCCATCCCATCGCGCGCCTAGCTCTCATCAGAACGACCAGATTGGATCTGATCCACACTCCCCTCTCCCCTCCCCGACCAGCGAGCGATCTGACAAGGATCCGAGCCCATGAACCGACGACGCTTCCGTGCGGCGCTGCTCCTCGCCGCCGCGCTCGCCCTCGGTGCCGCCTCGTGCGGCATCGAGCCGGCGAGCGCGGGCCGCGGCTCCGACACGATCACCATCGACACCGCGAACTATCCGTCCACACTGGACCCCGGCAAGCAGTACGACACCGACACGTATTCGGTCTACCGCAACATCTTCGACCAGCTGCTGCGCCGTGATCCCAAGACCAACGCGATCAAGGGGTGGCTCGCCACCTCCTGGCACCAGACCGACCCGCTGACCTGGCGCTTCACCATGCGCAAGGGCGTGACCTTCAGCGACGGCAGCCCGCTGACGGCCGAGGACGCCTCGTACTCCATCAGCCGCATCCTCGACAAGAAGTTCGGCAGCCAGCAGTACGCCAACTTCTCGGTGATCGACAAGGCCACCGCCGACGGCGGCGACCTCGTCGTGCACACTTCCGTGCCTTCGCCGACCCTGCTGAGCTACCTGACCACGCTTTCGGTGGTGCCGAAGGCGTACGTGGAGCGCGTCGGGAACAAGCAGTTCGCCGTGAAGCCCATCGGGTCCGGCCCGTACGTGCTGCAGTCGGCGACCGCCGGTTCCGAGGTGGTGCTGACCGCCAACCCGAAGTGGTGGGGCCCGGCCCCGCAGATCCGCACCGCGGTGTTCCGCGCCGTGCCCAACGTCGCGAGCCGAGTGGCCGACCTGCAGTCGCGCAAGGTCGACCTCGCGACGACGCTGACGCCGGACGCGGCCGACCAGATCCGCCGTGACCCGACGTTGCAGATCCTGTCCACACCCACCGAACGCGTCGCCTACCTGGCTTACAACACGATCAAAGGCGGCCCGACGAACGACCCGCGCGTCCGCAAGGCCATCGCCGAGGCGATCGATTACAACGCGATCATCCAGAACCTCGAACGCGGCTACGCCAAGCCAATCAACTCGATGGCCACGCCGCTCGCCTTCGGCTACGACAAGTCGCTGCCGGGCGACCGGCACGACCCGGCCGACGCGAAGCGGCTGCTGCAGCAGGCCAACGCCGTCGGCGCGACACTCGTGATGGCCACGTCGCCGTCGTTCGATCCGCAGGTGGTGCAGGCCATCCAGGGTGACCTCGCGGCCGTGGGGCTGCGGGTGGAGATCCAGAACAGCGACCAGGCGACGTACCTGAAGAAGGTGCAGGATCCTTCGCACGACTGGGGTTCCATCCGGTTCGGCCGCTGGTCGTGCTCGTGCCAGGACTCCGACGGCGTGATCTACCCGCTGTTCCACACCGGCGAGATCTGGAGCTCCTACAGCAATCCGGACTTCGACAAGATCGTGGAGCAGGCACGCGAGACGATCGATCCGGCGAAGCGGATCTCGCTCTACCGTCAGGCGTTCGAGTTGCTCGGCAAGGACCGGCCGGGCATCGGGCTGTTCCAGGCCTACGCCGTGTACGGCGCGAACTCGCGGCTCATCTGGACGCCCGACGCGTCGGAAAGCCTGTTCCTCGACCAGATGAAGGTGAGCTGAGATGACGGCGCTCGCGGTTTCCGCTCGCCGGCGGCGGACGAGGAGCCTGCCGGCGACCCCCCGCTACGTCGCGGGACGGCTCGCCCAGGCGGTGCTCGCGCTCTTCGGCGTGACCACCATCGTGTTCTTCGCGCTGCGCCTCTCGGGTGACCCCGCGCGGCTGCTGGTGCCCGAAGGCGCGACGGCAGCCGACATCCAGCGCGTACGCGACCAGCTCGGGCTGAGCGATTCCCTGTGGCACCAGTATGTTTCCTTCCTCGGCAACGCCGTGCACGGCGACCTCGGCTACTCCTACGTGCAGAACCGGCCGGCCACCGCGCTGATCGCCGAACGACTGCCCTACACCGCGAACCTGGCCGTGGCGGCGCTGATCCTTTCCGTGGTGTTCGGCGTGACGATCGGCGTGATCACGGCACTGAAACGCGGCAAGTGGCAGGAGCGGGTGCTCATGCCGATCGTCCTCATCGGACAGGCGATGCCCGCGTTCTGGACCGGGCTGCTGCTGGTGCTCGTGTTCTCCGTGGCCCTGCGCTGGCTGCCGTCCACCGGCTACGACGGGCCTGCCTCGCTCGTGCTGCCCGCCATCACGCTCGCGTCGCTGTCCGCGGCGGCGATCGCCCGCGTGACGCGCGGCGCAGTGCTGGAACAGCTTTCGCAGGACTACGTCCGCACCGCGAAAGCCAAGGGTGCGAGCACCACGCGGCTGGTGCTGCGGCACCTGGCCCGCAACAGCACGATCCCGGTGCTGACGGTGGCCGCGCTGGAGCTGGCGAACCTGCTCGGCGGCGCGGTGGTCACCGAGGTGATCTTCGCGTGGCCCGGCATCGGTCAACTCACGATCCAGTCGGTCTCGGCGCGTGATTTCCCCGTGGTGCAGGCGATCGTGCTGTTCGCCTCCGCGGTCTACATCGTGGTGAACCTGCTGACCGACCTGCTCTACGGCGTGATCGACCGGCGCGTGACCGCCGGCGGGCGAGGAGGTGCGGCGTGAAGCGGCTCGTGGTCCCTTCGGCGGTGCTCGTCTTGTACGTGCTGGCCGCGGTTTTCGCGCCGCTCATCGCACCGTACGACCCTGACAAGGTGACGCTCGCGCAGCGGCTCCTGCCGCCGGGGGCGCACCACTGGCTCGGCACCGACGCGCTCGGGCGCGACGTGCTCTCGCGGGTCATCTACGGCACGCAGGTGTCGCTGCTGGTGGCGATCGGCGCGGTGGTCGTCGGCGGCGTGGTCGGCGTGGCGCTCGGCGTCATCGCGGGGTGGCGCGGCGGCTGGCTCGGCGCGGTGATCATGCGCCTGGTCGACATCGTGCTGTCGGTACCGTTCTTCCTGCTCGCGATCCTGGTCGTGGCGGTGCTCGGGCCGAGTCTGGTCAACGTGGTGGTGTGCCTCGCGCTCGTGCGCTGGCCGCGCTACGCCCGCGTCGCGCACTCGGCGACGCTTCAGGCCCGCGGCCGTGGTTTCGTCCGCGCGGCGACCGCGACGGGTGCGCCCGGGTGGTGGATCGTGCTGCGGCACGTGCTGCCGGAGGTACTTCCGGTGTCCATTGTGGTCGCGACGCTCGAGCTCGGCCTGATGGTGATCTACGAGGCGTCGCTGTCGTTCCTCGGCCTCGGGGTGCAACCGCCCACTGCCTCGTGGGGCTCGATCCTGTCCGACGGCCAGCAGTACATCGCGTCGGCGTGGTGGCTCGCAACCTTCCCCGGCATCGCACTGTTCGTGCTCGTGCTGGCCGTGAACCTGCTTGGCGACGCCGCCCGCGACCGGCTCGATCCGGCGAAACGCGCCGACGTGGCGCGCCCACGGCTCCTTCGACGGATGGCGAGGCAAACCGCATGATCCCCGATTACCGAGGCGAATTCACCGGCAAACGCGTGGTCATCACCGGAGCGGCCGGGCTGATCGGTACGTGGACGGCCGAGGCGTTCCGCGCGCAGGGCGCCGAGCTGCTGCTCTCGGACAACCGCGAGAAACCCTTACGGCAGCTGGCCGGCCGGCTCGGCGCGCACTCCGCGGTGTCCGATCTGGACACCGGCGCCGGCGTCGAGAATCTCATCGCGGCCATCGACGAACGCTGGGACACCGCCGACATCCTGGTCAACAACGCCGGCGTCTACCCGCGCACCCCGCTCGCTACCACCGAACGCGCGGCCGTGGAAGAGATCTTCGCGATCAACGTGCTGGCGCCGTATCAGCTGGCACGGCACGTGATCGGCACGATGACGCGCACCGGCACACCCGGGTGCATCGTGAACCTGTCCTCCGGCGCTGCCAAGCGTCCCACCCGCACCGGCGGCGTGTACTCGGCGAGCAAAGCGGCGCTGGAAATGCTCACGCGCTGGCTCGCGCTCGAGACCGGCGAGGCCGGGATCCGCGTGAACAGCGTCGGCCCGGGCTTCGCGCCCGGCAGCGAAGTGAGCGAGCTACCCGATGAACATGTCGCCAAGATGCGGCGTGCGATCCCGCTGGGCCGCACGTCGGGACCGGCCGACGCACCGTCGGCGATCCTCTGGCTGTGCTCGGCCGCCTCGTCGTTCGTCACCGGCACCACGATCGACGTCGACGGCGGGCGCACAGCCGGCGACTTCGCCCCGGCGGGAGGCACGCCGTGACCCACCCCTGGCCCGGCGGCGCCCGAGCGGCCGTGTGCTTCACGCTCGACTTCGACGGCGAAGCACCGCACCTGTGGCGCACGCGCACCAGTCCGCCCGCGTCCGTCGGCGAGCTGGAGCAGCGGCGTTACGGACCGCGGCGCGGGATCCGCAACCTGCTGTCCATGATGGACAATCTGAACCTGCGGGCCACGGTGTTCGTGCCCGGCTGGATCGCCGCCAAGTACCCGGAGCAGGTTGCCGAGGTGCACGCCCGCGGGCACGAGCTCGCGCTGCACGGCTGGTGCCACGAGGCGCCGACCGGGCTCACGCGCGACGATCTGTCCCGCACGCTCGCCCGCGCGGCCGACACGCTCGCCGGGATTTCCGGTGTGCGGCCCACCGGCTACCGCTCCCCCAGCTGGGACATGACCACCGACGTCTTTCCCGTGCTGCGCGAGCTCGGCGTGAGCTACGACAGCTCGCTGATGGGCGACGACCGGCCCTACCTGGTGGACGGTCTCGTCGAGATTCCCGTGGACTGGGCGACCGACGACGCGCCCTATTACCGTTACGTGGGCGGTGATCCACGCCCGCCCGCGACGACGCCCGAGGTGTGCTCGGGCTGGGCCGCCGAGATCGCGGCGGCGAAGAAGCTCGGCACGCTGTGCATGATCACCGTGCATCCGTGGCTGTCGGGACGGCCCGCCCGGGTGGCGGCCCTGGAAGAGCTGCTGGCCCCCGCCGTCGCCGATTCGCAGGTCGCCACGCCGACGGCGGGCGAGCTGGCCGGCCACCACCGCGACCACGGTGGTGGCTACGTCGTTCCCCTCGAAGAGTTGGGCAGGCCCGGTCATGACTGAGCTGCTGGAAGTGCAGGACCTGAAGGTGTCTTTCGGGGCCGGACGCGAAGCCGTTCGCGGCGTGAACCTCACCGTCGGGCGCGGCGAAACGCTCGCGGTGGTCGGCGAATCCGGGTGCGGCAAGAGCCTCACGGCGCTGTCGCTGCTTGGCCTCGCGCCCCCGGCGGCACAGGTGTCGGGATCCGCCACGCTCGGCGGCACGCAGCTGGTCGGGCGCGGCGAACGCGAGCTGCGGCGCATCCGCGGCAACCGGGCCGCGATGATCTTCCAGGACCCCATGAGCTCGCTCAACCCGACGACCCGCGTCGGCACGCAGATCGCCGAGGTGCTCTCGATCCACACCCCCATGCGGCGCGCGGCGCGGCTGCGCCAGGCCGTCGAGCTGATGGAGTCGGTGGGCATCACCGACGCGGCGGCCCGCGCGAAGCAGATGCCGCACGAGCTCTCGGGTGGCATGCGCCAGCGCGTGATGATCTCGATCGCGCTGGCCGGCAGTCCCGAGCTGCTCATCGCCGACGAGCCGACGACGGCACTCGACGTGACCGTGCAGGCGCAGGTCCTCATGCTGCTGCGCGAACGCACGCGCGAAACCGCGCTGCTGTTCATCACCCACGACATGGGCGTCGTCGCGGAGATCGCCGACCGCGTCGCCGTGATGTACGCCGGGAAAATCGTGGAAACCGGTGCCGTACGCGATGTGCTGGAGACGCCGCGGCACCCCTACACCGCGGCGCTGCTGCGGTCGGTACCCGACCCGGACCGGCCCGTCGACGGCGAGCTGCCCACCATCCCAGGGCAGGTCCCCGCCGTCGGGGCGGTCATCGAGGGCTGCCCGTTCCGGCCACGCTGCGAGCGCGCCGACGACACGTGCGAAACCGCACCCGCCCTCGATGGCGGCGTGGCGTGCTGGCATCCGCACGCCGCTACTCGAACGGAGGTCGTGTGATGTCGGATCTCGTGGTCGCCGACGGGCTCGTGAAGCGCTACCCGGTGCGCGGCGGCACGGTCGCCGCGGTCGACGGGGTCAGCCTGCACGTGGCACGCGGGACGACGCTGGCGCTCGTCGGCGAGTCCGGCTGCGGGAAGTCCACCACCGGGCGGCTGCTGCTCGCACTGGAACGCCCGGACGAGGGCAGCGTCGAGGTCGGCGGCCGGGCGGTGCACTCCATCGGCAAACGGGAGCTGCGGGAGCTGCGGCGCACGATGCAGCCGGTGTTCCAGGATCCCTACGATTCGCTCAACGGCCGCATGACCGTGGGCCGGATCATCGCGGAACCCCTGCGGGTACACCGGTTCCGCGGTGATCTCACCGCGCGGGTGCGGGAGCTGCTGGAGGCCGTGACGCTGGCGCCGGAGCTGGCCGGCCGCTATCCGCACGAGCTGTCGGGAGGGCAGCGCCAGCGCGTGGCGATCGCCAGGGCCATCGCACTTGACCCGGAGTACCTCGTGTGCGACGAGCCGGTGTCCGCTTTGGACGTCTCGGTGCAGGCGCAGGTGGTGAACCTGTTGCGGCGCCTGCAGGACGAGCGCGGCATCACGTTCTTGTTCATCAGCCACGACCTGGCGCTGGTGCGCCACCTCGCGCATCGCGTAGCCGTGATGTATTTGGGCCGGATCGTCGAGGAGGGCGCCACCGAGGAACTGTTCGCGGACCCGCGACACCCGTACACGCAGCTGTTGCTGGCCGCCGCACCACGCCCGCGCGTGCGCGACCACACGGGCGACGATCCGGTGGCCCGCGTCGGTGAGGCCACGAGCGCGCTCACGCGTTCGGCCGGGTGCGCGTTCGCGCCGCGGTGTCCATTCGCGACGGACCGCTGCCGCACCGAGGATCCCGCGCTGCGAACGCTGGCGGGCACTCGCACGGCGGCGTGCCACTACGCCGAGACCGCGCGGATCGGGGTCGCATGATCACGAGGGACGCCTACGGAATCCCCACCGTCGAGGCCGAATCCGAGGAGCAGGCGTGGTTCGAGCTCGGCCGCGCCGCCGCCGAGGACCGGCTGTGGCAACTGGAATACGACCGCCGCCGGGCGCGCGGCCGGTGGGCCGAGGTCGTGGGTGAGTCCGCGGTGGCCGCCGACCGGCTCGCACGCCGGCTGCGGCTGGCCGACGCCGCCGACCGCGACCTCGCCGCGATGGACCCGGCCACGCTCTCGGCGTTCGAGGCGTACGCGGCCGGGGTCAACTCCCATGTCGCCGAGCACGGCACGGGCTCGGAGCACGAGCGCGGCGGCATCGGCTGGGAGGCCTGGACCCCACGTGATTCGCTGCTGATGTTCAAGATCCGCCACGTGCTCATGGGCGTCTGGCAGTACAAGATCGCGCGGGCCGTGCTGCGCGCGACCGCCGGTCCCGAGGTGGCCGCGACGCTGGACCCCACGCCGCTGCCCGGGATGCGCGTGACCGTGCCGCCGGGCGGGCGGGTCGACGGCACCCGGGCCGAGCTGCTGGAACAGGCCCGCGCGGACGTCGAGGCCGCCGCGGAGCACCTCGGTTTCCTCGGCGAAGCGGAGGGCGGCTCCAACGCCTGGGTGCTCGGCCCGAGCCGCACCGCGAGCGGGAAACCGTTGCTGGCCAACGACTCCCACCGCGCACTCGACGTCCCGAACGCCTACTGGCAGGCCCACGTGCGTTGCCCGCAGTTCAGCGTTTCGGGCGCGACCTTCCCCGGCCTGCCCGGTTTCCCGCACTTCGGGCACAACGGCCGCGTCGGCTGGGCGATCACCAATGCCGCGGCCGACGCACAGGACCTCTACGTGGAGCAGTTCGACGGCGACCGCGTACGCACGGCCGAAGGCTGGGCCACCGCCGGGGTCCGCGACGAGATCATCCACGTCCGCGACGGCGAGGACCGCGTCGAACGCTGCTGGCTGACCCCCAACGGACCGGTCGTGCACGGCGACCCCGCCACCGGGTCCGCGCTGTCGCTGCGCTGGACCGCCACCGACGGGCCGTGCGAGCAATTCGGCGTGCTGCGGCGGATGCTTCTCGCCGCCGACGTCCCCGCACTGCTCGACGCACAGGACGGCTGGGTGGATCCGGTCAACAACCTGGTCGCCGCCGACTCCGGGCACATCGGCTACGTGCTGCGCGGGCAGCTGCCTGCCCGCGACCGGCTCGCCGCCACCCAGGTGCCGGTGCCGGGCTGGGCACCGGAGTACGGCTGGCGCGGGCGGGTGCCGTTCGCGAACATGCCGCGAGTGCAGGACCCGGCCGAGGACCTGATCGTCACCTCGAACAACACCGTCACCGCCGACATCCGGCCGTTCGTCTCCCACGCGGTCAACGATGCCTACCGCGTGGAACGCATCCACGAGCTGGCCGCCGCGACCGAGCGGGCGACGGCCGCCGACCTGCGCAGGTGGCAAGGCGACACGACTTCGGTCGCCGCCCGGCGCTGGGCGGAACTCTTCGCCGAGCGCGGCCCCTTCACCGGCGACGCCGAACTCGCCCGTGCCGCGCTGGTGACCGGGCGGGGCGACCTCGGCCCGGCCGAAACGACGGGGCTCGTCCATGCCTGCGTGCGCCGTGAACTGGCGCAGCGCGTGCTGGACCAGGAGATCGGCCCGGCCGCCCGGAAGTGGCTGATGGACTGTGGGCTGCCCGGGATGCCGGTCGTGCTGCGACGCTGGTTCGCGAGCCTGACCTGGCCGCGCGAGGACCGGTGGCCGGCCCGCGACCTGTCCGACGAACTGCTCACCGACGCGCTGGCCGCGGGTTGGCGCCGGGCGCAAGAGGCCGGGCCGCGGCCCTGGGGCGAGGTGCACCGCACGGCCGCGCGCCACCCACTGCATCCGGTGGCAGGCGCCGAGTTCGACCCGCCGCCTGCCGGCATCGGCGGGGACAACGAGACGATCCAGAACGGCGCATACGGCTGGGTCCCGGGCGGCTCGTTCGCGATCACCAACCTGTCGGTGTACCGGCAGGTGCTCGACCTGGCCGACCTCGGTGCCGCCGGGTGGGTGATTCCCGGCGGGGCGAGCGGCGTGCCCGGGTCCGCGCACTATTCTGACCAGCTGAGCTCGTGGCAGCGCCACGAGCTCGTTCCGATGCAGAGGGAGGAGTTCCGGCCCGGTGAGTGAGCAGCCGCCCGAACCGGCCCACCTGGTGCGGACCGCGTACCAGGCGATCCGCGAAGCGGTGGTGGCGCGCCAGCTGCGACCCGGCGAGCGCGTGACGGTGCGGCCGCTGGCCGAACGGCTCGGAATCTCCCCCACACCCGTGAAGGCCGCGCTGGCGATCCTCGAACGCGAAGGGTTCCTCGTCGCGCGGAAACATTCGGGCTACTTCGTGGCCGAACTGACCGTGGCCGACATGCGCGACATCTACGAGCTGCGTTCCGCCGTCGACATCCTGGCCGCGCGCGACGTCGCCCGCACCCGGCCGGCCGAGCTGCTGAAGCGGCTCACGGCGCTCGTCGAGGGCCAGCACGCCGCGCTGGCGGCCGGCGACGTGCCCCGCTACGCCGAGCTCGACCGCGAGTTCCACGCCCTCATCTGGCAGGGCTCGGCCAATCGCCGGCTGCTCGCGATCGCCGACCTGCTCGGCGCGCAGCTGCAGCTGGGGCAGAACGTGACCATCACCGTGCCAGGGCGCCCCGAGGCCAGCCTCGGCGAGCACCAGGAGATCCTCGACGCGCTGGCCTCGGGCGACACGGCGGCCGCGGAGCAGGCGACCCGCCGGCACGTCGCCCAGGTGATCAGGGCGCTGGAAACGGCGCTGCCGGAGTGAAGTTCCCGCGGAATCGGAGGTGATGGGGTGGACTTCGCGTTCACCGAAGATCAGGAGGCGGTGCGCCGGGGCGCCCGCGAGCTCGCGGCCCGGTTTCCCGGTGACTACTGGGCCCGATGCGACGCCGAGGGCGAGTTCCCGTGGGACTTCTACACCGCGTTCGCCGATGCCGGCTGGCTCGGCATCGCGATCCCCGAGGAGTACGGCGGCGGCGGTCTCGGCATCGCCGAGGCCGCGCTGCTGCTGGAAGAGGTCGCGGCCTCGGGCGCCGCGATGAACGGGTGCAGCACCATGCACCTCACGATCTTCGGGCTCAACACGATCGTCAAGCACGGCAGCGCCGAGCTGCGCGCGGAAATCCTCCCGAGCGCGGCCGACGGATCGCTGCACGTGTGCTTCGGCGTCACCGAACCCGACGCGGGCACCGACACCACCAGGATCCGCACGTTCGCCCGCCGCGACGGTGCCGGCTACGTGATCGACGGCCGCAAGGTGTGGATCACGAAGGCCGGACAGTCGCAGAAGATGGTGCTCATCGCGCGCACCACCCCGCTCGAAGAGGTCTCGCGCCCCACCGACGGCATGTCGCTGTTCCTCGTGGACGTCGATCCCGCCGCGATCACCCTGTCCGCGATTCCCAAAATGGGCCGCAACGCCGTGAGCTCGTACGAGGTGGCGATCGACGGCCTGCGCGTGCCGGCGTCGGCGCGCATCGGTGAGGAGGGCCAGGGATTCCGGTACCTGCTCGACGGACTGAATCCCGAACGCATCCTGCTCGCCCACGAGGCGCTCGGCATCGGGCGGGCCGCCGTCGAACACGCCGTGGCGTATGCCAAGGAGCGGGTGGTGTTCGACCGCCCGATCGGGCAGAACCAGGGCATTGCGTTTCCACTGGCCGAAGCACAAACCCGCCTGGACGCGGCCGCGCTCATGGCCCGCAACGCCGCCTGGCGCTACGACCGCGGTCTTCCGTGCGGACGCGAGGCCAACATGGCCAAGTTCCTGTGCGCCGACGCGGGGTTCAAGGCGGCCGACCAGGCGATCCAGACCCTCGGCGGCATGGGGTATGCGAAGGAGTACCAAGTCGAACGCTTCTTCCGCGAAGCCCGGCTGATGCGGCTGGCCCCGGTCAGCCAGGAAATGGTGCTGAACTACGTGTCCACCCACGTGCTCGGGCTGCCGAAATCCTACTGACCACCACGGAAACCGACGCGATACCCGAGACCGTCCGCAGTGGACGGTCAGGCCGGCGGCGGGATCTCGGCGGAGTCGGAGAGCCGCAGTTTGCGGCGAGCGCGCTGGAAGAACGTGGTGCGGCCGAGGCGCACGACGCGGGCGGCGTTGGGCCGCGCGCACACCTGGATGCGTTCGCCGGCCCCGACGTAGCCTTCGACGATGCCGTCGACCTCCACCGCGAGGCAGCCGCTGGCAGGCAAGAGTTCGAACTCCAGCGTGTCGTGCACGGACAGCACCACGCCACGGCCGTACGCGGAGTGCGGCGCCGCCGGGGTCACGAGCAGAGCCTCCACCGCGGGGCTCGTGATCGGGCCGCCCGCCGAGAAGCTGTAGGCCGTGGAACCGGTGGGGGTGGCGACGATGACGGCATCGGCGGCGTAGCTCACGAACTGCTCGTCGTTGACGCGCACGGAGACGTGCGCACCACTGTCACCGGGCACACGGACCACAGCGACGTCGTTGAACGCCGTGACCGTGCGGCCGCCGATCGTCGCGTCGACCGCCAGGCGCGGTTCGACCGTGAACTCGTGGGCGTCGATGGCCGACAGCGCGCCGGGCAGGTCCGGTACGTCGACCTCCGCGAGGAACCCGAGCTTTCCGAGGTTCACGCCGAGCACCGGCGCGTGCTGCCCGTCACCGAGGCGCATGGCCCGCAGCATCGTGCCGTCGCCGCCGAGGCTCACCAGCAGGTCCGACTGGCTGGCCAGTTCCTCGGCCGACACCCCGACGGCCTTGCAGTCGAGCCGCACGATCTCCTCGGCGATGCCGAGAACCTTGATCCCGCGGTTCGCCGCCCACCCGAGGACGGCCTCGACCGCGGGGGCGGAATCCCGTTTCGGGTGCAGAACCAAGCCAGCCGAATGCATGTGGGCTCTCCGTGGGTCGCGGCGTTACGCGGCCCAGTCTGCCCGGATGCGCCGCGCTTGTGTAGCCCGGCATAGGCTGGGCGATCGTGATCGAGAGTGCGCGCACGAACTGGGCCGGAAACCTCGCTTACGGCGCCCGCGAGGTCCGCGCCCCGCGGACACTCGACGAAGCCGCGGAGTTGGTCGCCGGCGCAGACCGCGTCAAGCCACTGGGCAGCCGGCACAGTTTCAACGACATCGCCGACACCGCCGGGCTCCAGCTGGACCTCTCGGGCATCGACGAGCCGGTGACGATCGACGGCTCCTCCGTCACGCTCGGCGGCGCGGCCCGCTACGGCGACATCGTGCGACACCTCGAGGAACACGGGTTCGCACTGGAGAACCTGGCTTCACTGCCGCACATCACGGTGGCCGGCAGCGTGGCCACCGGCACCCACGGCTCGGGCGAACGCCACCCCGGCCTCGCGGCGGCCGTGTCCGCCGTCGAACTGCTCACCGCCGACGGCTCGTCGCGCCGCTTCGCGCGCGGTGACGCGGATTTCGCGGGCGTGGTCGTCGGCGTCGGCGCACTCGGCGTCGTCACGCGGCTGACGCTCGATCTGGTGCCCGCGTTCACCGTGCGCCAGGACGTCTTCGACGACCTGCCGTGGGCGGCCACGCTGGAGCACTTCGACGAGATCCAGGCCGCCGGCTACAGCGTCAGCCTGTTCACCGACTGGGCCCACGACGCCGTCGACCACGTATGGCTCAAGAACCAGGTGCCGGCAGACGTGCCGGAATCGCTGTTCGGCGCGGTCCCCGCCGACGGTCCACGCCACCCCGCCCACGCCGCGGGCGTCCCGGCCGGCAACACCACCGTGCAGGGCGGTGTCCCCGGCCCGTGGTACGACCGCCTGCCTCACTTCCGCCTCGGGTTCACCCCAAGCGTCGGCGCGGAGCTGCAGACGGAGTACTTCGTCCCGCGAGCCCACGCGACGGCGGCGTTCGACGCCCTGCGTGGCATCGGCGACCGCATCGCGCCGCTGCTGCTGGTCTCCGAGATCCGCACCATCGCCTCCGACGCCCTCTGGCTCTGCCCCAGTGGCGACGGCGACCGCGTCGCGGTGCATTTCACGTGGCAGCCCCGCCAATCAGAGGTCGAGGCGCTGCTGCCGCTGATCGAAGCCCGCCTCGCGCCGTTCGGCCCGCGTCCCCACTGGGGCAAGCTCTTCCACGGCGAAGCCCTCGACCTCGCCTACCCGCACCTGCCTGACTTCCGCGCTCTCGCCACCCGCCTCGATCCGACCGGCAAGTTCCGCAACAGCTTCCTGGAGCGCCACGTCTTCGGCGGATGACGCCGGTCGCGGGATCAGGTGGTCCTGACGAAATCCGCGATCAGCCGAGCCAGTTCCTCCGGCTGATCCAACGGGATCAACGTGTCACTGTCGTCCACTTCGGACAGCTGGGCCTTCGGCAGCACCTCGGCGAGACGGCGGCCGTGGTCGGGCGGCATGACGCGGTCTTCGCTCGCCCAGACCACCAGCACCGGCCGGTCGAACGCCGGAAAATGCGTGGCGGCCTCGACGAGGACATGGCGGTCGGCCGACGCCGCACGCAGGACGCGCACGGTGTCGCGGCGGATGGCCGGCTGGGTGAGGATCGGGCGGAGCCAGCGGGAGACCGAGGCGTCGCCGCGGCGGGTGAGCCTGCCGAACGCGAGGGGGAGCCGGCGGACGGCCTTCAGACGCATCTGCTGCATGAACACGCCGAACAGCGCTGGTGGCAGCCGGCCGGTCAGGAAGAGCGTGCGGCCCGTGAGCCCGGGCGGAAAATTGTCGAAGGCATCACACGAGGCGAGCACCACGCGGCGCACTCGAGGGGCGGCGCCGATCATCAGGAGCTGCACGAGGGCGCCACCGGTGTCGGCGCCGACCAGAACAACGTCGTGAAGGTCCAGTCGCTCCAGGAACTCCGCGACGAGCCCTGCGAGGGCCGGCATCGAGACGTCGGCGTCGGGCCGCAGCGGACGGCGGTGGGCGCCGAGTGGCAACGTCGGCGTCACGCACCGATGGCCGCCCGAGAGCCCGGCGACCGTCGCCGACCACAGCGACGAATCCATCAGCAGCCCGTGGAGGAAGACCAGCACCGGTCCCGTGCCGCCGGTGTCCTCGTACTCGATCGGCCCGGCCGACAGCTCGATCTCCCGCACACCACTACGTCCTCGCCCCATGCGGACCTCCTCGTCAAGCGGAAGTGAACCACCTGGTTCACAAGTTCGTCCAGGCCTACGGTTTCAGTTCCCGGCTGCTTCCTCCCGCTCCAACGCCCGTTCCAGCGCCGCGAAGCCCGCCTCGGCGCCATCGGGGTCGTCGCTGGTCAGGCGGTGCATGACGAATCCGCGCAGGGTCGCGAGCACCAGCTGCGCCACCTCGCGTTTGCGCGACTCGGCCCACTCGTCGGGACAGAACGACACCAGCAACGTCAGATACTGCTGCGTCGAGCCGCGGCCGAGGTCGCCGTAGCGTGCCGGGTCGTACATGGCCAGCCCCACGGCCTGGTCCAGCACCCGGCGCAGGCCCGGCTCCTCGTCGCGCAACGTCTGCCACGCCACCCGCACGCGGGCTGCGAGTGTCTGCTCCTGCGCGGCCTCGCCCATCACCGGGAGTGCGTTGCCGATCCGCCGCTCCCGCAACGCGAACACGGCCCGGGCGAGCAGGTCCTCGGCATCGGCGAAGTGGTAGAGCAGCACCTTGTGCGTGGTGCCGGCCGCCCGCGCCGCACGGCGCAGGGAGAAGTCGACGAGGCCGTTGGCGGCCAGGTCGTCCGTCACGCGCGCCAGCAGTTCGCGCCGCCGCGCCTCACCGCGTGGTGAGCCCGCCGAGCGCCGATACCCCGTCCGTTCCGCCGAGTCGTCCACGCCGACAGCTTTCCCGAACATGCGGGCGGCACGCTACTTCGCGAACGCCGTGAGGAAGCGGTCGCGGAAGGCGTCCATTCTCCACACCGGGGCATCGGCCGCGGGCCGCAACCCGGCGGTCCAGTGCCACGACGCGACGCGGTCGAGCACGGCGGGATCCTTCGCGACGATCGTGATCGGTACCTGGTGCGACACCCCGGGCGGCGTGACGACCGGTGGCTGGTGGTCGCCGAGGAACACGAGCACGGTGTCGTCCGTGCCGTACGTCCGGAGGTAGGAGACGAGGGTGTCCACGGTGTACTGGATCGAAGCGCCGTAGGCGTGGCGGATCCGGTCGGGGTCCTTCCAGACCTGCGCCGGGTCCTCCCCCATCGCCGGCTGCGGGTCGAAGATCGAGCCGTCGCCGACCTTGCTCCAGTCGACAAGCACCGGCCGCGGGGACCACGGCGCGTGACTCGACACGAAATCCACTTCGGCCATGACCGGCTTGCGGTTCTTGGCCGAAAGTTGCGTGCGCTGCAGGAACGACAACGTGTACTGGTCCGGCATCGTCGCGTAGGCGTAGCCCGGGCCCCGGTAACCGACGTTGTGGAAGTCGTAGTACTGCTGGAACCCGTAGTACCTGCCCTCAGGCCACGGCTGGGTGTGCGCGGGCACGTCCTGCACGGTCCTCCACCCGGCCTCGCCGAACGCCCGCGTGAGCGAGAGGCGGTCGCTGCCGAGCAGAGTTCGGTAGCGCTGCTGGTTGTCGACCCAGGTTCCCGATTGGACAGTCGAGTGGGCGAGCCAGCTGCCACCACCGAAGGTGGCGGAGTCCAGGAACCCCGACCGCGCGGAGAATCCCGCGGCAGCAAGGTCTTTCGTCCCCTGGTCGAGCGCGGCGTCGACGGCCGGGGCGATGTCGGAGCCCTCGATCGCGAAGCGGCCGTAGCTTTCCACGAAGGTCAGCAGCACGTCCTTGCCACGCAAGCCTTGCAGCAACCGGTCGCCGGGCACGTTCGCGAACGCGTCGTCGGCCAGCTGCGCGGCGAACTCCCGTTTGTCGTGCAGATCGGTGCCCACCTGGCGCAGGTCGTCGAGTGCGAGCGCCGCCGCACTACGCGACGCGATCGGCTGGCCGGGCGCGAGCTCCACTCCGAACGCCGCCGCCCCGAGCCACGCGACGCCCAGCACCGCGATCACGCGCGTCGACGCGGTGCGCCGCCCGGCGGCCAGCCGGGTGAGCCGAAGCACCGCGAGCGTCGTGAACCCGACCACGGCCAGGATCACGAGCACCACCCCGACCACCGTCGCGACCGCGCCGGCGCCACCGACCTCACCACGCAGGAAGTCGAAGCCCGCGCTCACGAAACCCCAGTCGAGAATCGGGTCGAACGGCCGCGACAGCACCTCGTCGAACCCCATGTCCACGAGCTTGAGCACCGTCAGCACACCCAGCACCGCGCCCACGACGACGGCCATCACCCACCGCCACCGCGGCGACAACACCAGCGCGAGCGCCACCACGACGAGCGCTTCCACGGGAATCCTCAGCACCGACGCCGGCGAAAGCTGCCTCAGGCTCGCCGGCGCCACCAACGCGAACAACACGAGTGCCGCCGCGGCGACGGTGAGCACCAGTCCGGCCACCCGGCGCCCCCGCCGGGCCCCCGGTCCCGCTGCGGGCCGCTCGGCGTCGTCGGGGCTCGAAGTGAGTGACACCGGGGTCCTTTCCATCCGGAACCGGCCCGTCCGCCGGTGGTCCTCTTCCCTACACGAGCCACCAGCCCGGCCGGTTCACCGCTCAGGCCGGGCAGCTTCTTCAGCCCGACGAGCCCGTCGCGGCGGCCGGAAGTCGCCAGGTCCGGCAATCGGCTGCGCCCGCCAACTCGACCTCAGGCCGCGGACACGGCAGAGGGGCCGGGGAATTCTCCCCGGCCCCTCCGTCCGTCTCCGTCAGCGCTCCTCGCGGAAGTCCACGTGCCCGCGGACCACCGGGTCGCACTTGCGCAGCACCATCCGGTCCGGGTCGTTGCGGCGGTTCTTCGTCACCACGTACGTGTAGCCGGTTCCGGCAGTCGAACGCAGTTTCACGACCGGGCGCAGTGTGCTCTTCGCCATCGGTCTCACCCCTTCCTGCTCGAGGCGGCCGCCACGATCCTCCGGCTTCCGCAGGGTGTGCAACACCGAGGGGAACGTGAAAAGTCCCGCACGGGTGCGGGGTTCGCGACGTGCCCGATGCCGCTCAGCGGGCACAGAGTTCACAGGTCTGCTCTCGCGCGTGGGGTCGCCGCGGAGCCGGGACGTTCGGCGGGCAGCTGTGGGCGGGAGAGCCCGCCGGGGGCGCCGGCACGGCGAGCGGGCGCAGGCGCGGCAGGATGTCCGCGACCGCGCGCAACTCTTCGGTGAACCGCCGCGTCGCACGCGAAGGGCGCGTGCCCGTACGGCGGCGCAGCACGAGCACGACGGCGGCGACGGGGCCGACGGCCATCGGCGCGGCGGCGAATGCCATCACTAGCTGTCCCATCACCGATCCCCCAGGGTGCGCGGACACGGACCCCGGCCTTGTGGGGCGCCCGATGCTAGCTCCGCGGGACAACGGTCAACAGGATCACCACCCGGCCGTGGTGGCGTTCGCCCAGCGAATTCACTTGACACGGTGAACGAGATCCGTCGTACCCGTGTCGCGCTTGCCTGCCCGGTCGCGACCGGTGGCCGCAGCCGCTCTCTACACCGAGCGGGGCATGTTCTACAGAACCGATGCCTAGAGCTCGAAAATAGAAGTGTGTATGTATTACCCTCTACCGGCACGTGCTACGGTCCGCGTCGATGCGCGGATCACCGGGCTGACGGCGGCAGAGGCAGGGACGATGAACGACCACCCCGGTGACCTCGACGCCGGCTTGCGCGCCCTCATCAGCCGTGGCTACCAGTTCGTGCACCCCAGTGCCGACGACGGTGAACTCCTCGCCGTCGTGGGGGTCCGGGTCCACGGCGACGTCGTGGACGTCTTCCGCCTCCACGCCGAGGACGACGCACTTGCCATGCGCATGCCGGCCACGGAGAAGAACATCTTTGCCCCAGGCGCCTGTCTCTGGCGCTCGGCCGGCGCGGCCATCCGTGTTCTGACCGACCTCCTCGCCCTGCCCGACCCCGAGTCACCCACGCCCGCGCCCGGCTGCTGGATTCCCGGCCGCCCCGGCCGGTCGAAGTGGGTCGCGGCGAGCTGACCGTTCACCGGACGGTCTCCGGCACCGGCGCCATCGTCGCGGAGACAGCGCCGATCGCGCAGCGAGCGAGCCCTCACGCCGTCCGGCGCACCCGCACGTGCGCGGCCCGCGCGATCATGCCGGCGAGATCCGCCACCGGCGCCGGGTCGTCGGGCAGCTGGCCGACCGCGATGCGCAAGTGGGGCGGTGACGGCCGCGTCGGGAAGCAGCGGCTGCCGCCACCGACGGAGACGCCGTGCGCGGCCAGGGTCACGAGGGTGCGGGTTTCGTCGGGAACCGGGACCCACAACGTGAGCCCGTCGCCGAGGCCCGCGGTCAGGCCGTGGTCGCGCAGAGCCGTGGCGAGCGCCGTGCGGCGGGTGGCGTAGCGGAGGCGGGCGCGCTGCACCAACGCGTCAGTGGCGGGGTCGGTGAGCAGGAACGCCTGTGTGTCCTGCAGAGCGCGGCTGGACCACGCGACACCGAAGGCCCGCTGGGCGCGCACGCGTTCCACGAGCGCCGCCGCGCCGCCGAGGACGCAGCTGCGCAGCTCGGGGCCGAACGCGGTGCAGTACGACCGCACCAGCAGCACGCGTCCGGGCAGGTGCGGGCCCAGGCTCGCGCCCGGCCGGGCGGCGAGCGGGCCGAAGTCGTCGGCCTCGATCACAGCGGTGTCGGCCGGCGCCAGCACGGCCGCGAGCTCCGTCACCCGGTCCGCCGATACGGTGTGTCCCAAGGGATTCTGCGCCCGCGGCTGGTAGACGAACGCGACCGGCCGGTGCGCGAGGGCCGCCGCCAGCGACTCGGGACGCGGCCCCGCGGCGTCGCACGCCACCCCGGTCACGTGGATGCGCGCGGCGCGCAGATGGCGCAGCAGCCACGGCGCGGTCGGCTCTTCAACAGCCACGACGTCACCCGGCCGCGCCAGTGCGCGGCAGGCCAGCGCCACGCCCTCGTGCCCGCTCGCGGCGACCGTCCATTCCTCCGCGGGAAACGGCCACGCCGACCGCACCGCCGCCCGCAGCCGCGGGCTGATCGCTTCCTTCGCCGCCGGCCGTTGCGCCGAACGCACGCCCGCCGCAACCGCGTCCTCCAGCGGAGGCAGGAGTGCCGGGTCGGGCAGCCCGTGTTCCAGGTCCACCGACTGCCACCCGGGGAACATCCGCGCCGGGCCGAGCCCGGCGGGCGGCGCGAGCACCGTCGTGCCACGGCGGCGTCCGGTACCGATCAGACCGGCCGCGCGCAGCTGCGCCCACGCCTCCGCGATCGTCGTCGGACTCACGGACAGCTCGGCCGCGAGCGCGCGCACGGTCGGCAGCCGCGTGCCGGGCGGTACCTCCCCACCGCGGATCAGCCCGGACATCGCCCCCGCGATGCCACGCGCGGTGCGTTCGCCGATCCGGACGGCGAGCCAGCCAAGGCCGACCGGTGCCGTCGACGCGAGTTCGCCCGAGGCCACGCGCCGGCTCCCCTCGTAAATACGGAAAATGCTCTGACGTGATCGAAAACTAGGCGGCGGGCAACCGGCGGCAAAACTGTTTCACATGCTGGTCAGCGCCGGGAAACGCGGTACAAAACCAGTTTTCCTCGGTCACCGAAGGAAATGCCGCACGGGCCGGTTCCCGGAATCCACCTGAGCCGAAAAACGGAAGTACACCCATTCCGGAACGGGAGGAATACCGAACGAATTGCCGCGGGAAAACCGTCCGGGATCACGCCGGGCTCGGCTGCGCGGGTCCACGATCCTCGTGCGCACAACGAAAATCCGAGCCGGACGGGCGAGAATGACGTCTCGGCAAGGAAAATCCTCGTCCGAAGTGGGGGGCTGCCGCATCCGGCCCCATCCCGAGTGCCAGCCCGCTCCGGGGTGACCTCCTCGCCGATCCCGCACGCCAAGCCACGATCCCGCGCCCGCAGGTGATTTCGGCAAGCCACTACTGGGGCACCCGGTAGTGGCTTGCCGCCACGACTTCGCCGCGGGACTGGGCACGGCGTCGCGCACGTGAACGGGCTGCCGGACGTGAACCTGTGCACGGATCGCGCCGCTACAGCCGATGACCGCCGCCCTTGACGGTCGGCGAAGCGTGCGCCGCCTCTGCGGCCCGGGCCGGAAGCGCTGGCCTGAGCCCGCACGACCGGCTCGCGGACCACCCTGGCGACGCCACGGAGATCATTCGGTGACCGAACGGAAACCCGCGCTATCGGGCCGTCCGCAGCACCCGGTTCGCGGACCACACGAGCAGCAGCAGCTCCGCGACGGAGAACCCGACGAGCGCGACCGGCGCCGGTACCCAGACGAGCGCGACGCCGATCGCCAGCACCGGCACGACGAGCCCTCCGTACGCCACCAGGAACAGCGCCGCCAGCACCTCGCCGCGGCTGCGCGCATCCGCCAGCCCCGCGGCCGTCGTCACCGACGCCCGGAACTCGAGGCCCAGCCCCGCGCCGGCGAGCACGCTGCCCCCGAGGAACAGAGCGAGCGAGGGCAGGAGCGCGGCCACCGGCAGCACGATCAAACCCACGCCCATCAGCACGAACCCGAGTCGCAGTTGCGCGGCCGAGGCCAAGCGGGCGAACAGCAGCTGCCCGAGCGCCGCCGAGGCCAGCAGCGAGAACACCGTGGCGCCGGCGAGCAGCGGACCCGGCGCGTGCAGAGCCTGGGTCAGCAGTGTCGGCGCCAACGCCGCGAACAGCCCGGTGATCGCGAACGCCGCGAACGCCCCGATCGCGGCACCGAAGAACACCGGCCTCGCGCCGGCGGGCAGCGCCACCCGCTGCGGCCGGTAGGCCGGGCGCTCGTCGGACGAGGCCACGGTCTCGGGCACGAGCGTCACCAGCAGCGCGACCACGAGCAGCAGCACCAGGTAAACCGCGTACGGCGTGGCCAGCGGGCTCGCCGAGTACTGCGCGAAGAACCCGCCGACGAGCGGGCCGACCCCGAGCCCGCCGAGGTTGACCATGCTCGCGAGCAGCGCGGCGCGGCCCCTGTGCTCGCCGGGTCGCGCGATCGCGCGCAGCTCCGCGAGGTGGGCCGTGGCCGTCGCGGTGAGTGCGCCGATGCCCGCGCCGCTGATCAGCCGCGCGATGATCAGCGCCGGAACCTCGGGCCAGATCAGGAAAATCGTGGCCGCGAGCGCCTCGGCGAGCGTCGCGGCGATGATCACGCGGCGGCGGCCCAGCCAGTCGCTCACGTGGCCCGCGAGGTAGAGGCTCAGCATCACCCCCACGGCGTACGCGACGAACACGACCGTCACCACGAACGGCGGGAAGCCGTCGCGGTGCTCGTAGAACGCGTACAGCGGCGTCGGCACGGTGGAGAAGGTGAGCGACGCGGCGAACGCGAGCACGACGACGCGGAAACCCCAGCTGTGGCCGAGGCGTGGTCGCGACGAGACGGGCGAAACGAGGTCGAGCATGGTGGCCTTCCGTGAAGTTCCGGTACCTCGAAGTTGCGGTACCTTCGACGATCCCCGCGCCGACTGATTCCGTCCAACGAAAAGTCCTGGTCACAGTTATCGCCACAGGAGATAATCGAGTCCATGGAGACCCGGCAGCTCGAATACTTCGTGGCGGTGGCCGAAGAACTCAGCTTCACGCGCGCGGCCCGGCGCCTGTTCACGGTGCAGTCGACGGTGTCGGCGACGATCCGCGCACTGGAGACCGAGCTCGGCACCACGCTGTTCGACCGCTCCACCCGCCGCGTCGCGCTGTCCACGTCCGGTGCGCTGTTCCTGCCGGAGGCCAAAGCGGCGCTGGAGGCGCTCGCGCGCGCTCGTGACGTGGTGCAGGAAGTGTCGGCCGGGCTGCGGGGCAGCCTGCGGTTCGGCACGCTGACGAGCGTCGGTGCGCTCGACCTGCCCGCACTGCTCGGCGCGTTCCACCGCCGCCACCCCCTGGTGGACCTGCACGTGACGGTGTCGATGACCGGGTCGACCGGGCTCGCCGAGGACGTCCGGCACGGCCGGCTCGACACCGCGCTGCTCGGCCTGCCCGCCGCCGACGTGCCAGGGCTCGCGGTGCGCACGATCCTGACCGCGCCGTACTACGCCGTGCTGCCCGAGGATCACGCACTGGCGGGCGAAGCGGCGATCTCGCTGCGCGAGCTCGCGGGCGAGCGGTTCGTGGACACCCCGCGCGGATTCGGCAACCGGGTCGCCACCGATCGGGCCGCCGAGGCGGCGGGCTTCGCGCGGCGCGTGCCGGTCGAGGTGGCCGACCTGCGGATGCTGCCGGAGTACGTGTCCACGGGGCTGGGTGTCGCCGTGGTGCCCGACGTCGTGCCGCTCGCGGCGCCCGGCACGGTCGTGGTGCCGCTGCGTGACCCGGACCTCACCTGGCCGCTCTCGATCGTCACCCACGAGCGCAACCCGCCGAGCCGGGCGCTGCGCACGCTGCTCGACCTGATCGCCGAAACGCGGTCCTTACCGAAGGAGAACAGTCCCGTACGAGACCGTCCGGGGGAATAGCCGCGGCCCGTACAGTGTCTGTATATCTGCACGTCCAGGTGCGTTTCACCTGGCTCCCCCAGCTTCGCGCCGAAAGGCCGGGAAGGTGCAGCCGTGCCCCAGCAGACCCAGTACCACAAGAACCCCGAAGCCGTGTCGCGGCTCGACCCGGAGCAATACCGCGTGACCCAGCAGGACGGCACCGAACGCCCGTTCGCCAACGCCTACTGGGACAACCACGACGCCGGCATCTACGTCGACGTCGTGTCCGGCGAACCGCTGTTCGCCTCGGTCGACAAGTACGACAGCCACTCCGGCTGGCCGAGCTTCACGAAGCCGATCGCGAAGAAGGACGCCCCGGCCAACCTCGTCGAGCGCGAGGACTTCAGCCACGGGATGATCCGGGCGGAAGTCCGTTCGCTGCACGGCGACAGCCACCTCGGCCACGTCTTCGACGACGGCCCACTGGACAAGGGCGGACTGCGTTACTGCATCAACTCCGCGTCGTTGCGGTTCATCCCGCTGGACGACCTGGAGCAGGAAGGGTACGGCGAATACGCCACCCTGTTCACGAACGACACCGACGACAAGTAGAGGAGACGACGTGACCACCGAAAAGGCGATCCTCGCCGGCGGCTGCTTCTGGGGCATGGAGGAGCTGTTCCGCCACCAGCCCGGCGTCGTGTCCACGCGCGTCGGCTACACCGGCGGCGACGTGCCGAACGCCACCTACCGCAACCACGGCACCCACGCGGAAGCCATCGAGGTCAGCTACGACCCCGCGCGGACCGACTATCGCGCGCTGCTCGAATTCTTCTTCCAGGTGCACGATCCCTCGACGAAGAACCGCCAGGGCAACGACATCGGCACCAGCTACCGCTCGGCGATCTTCTACACGAACGACGAGCAGAAGCGGGTCGCCGAGGACACCATCGCCGATGTCGACGCCTCGGGCCTGTGGCCCGGCAAGGTCGTCACCGAGGTCACCCCGGCGGGCGACTTCTGGGAGGCCGAGCCGGAGCACCAGAACTACCTGCAGACCTACCCCAACGGCTACACCTGCCACTTCCCCCGTCCGGGGTGGAAGCTCCCGAAGCGGGCGAAGGCCTGATCACCACCGGCGCGCGGACACCGAGTCCGCGCGCCGGCGCGTACCTACCCCGAGCGAGGAGATCCCGCGTTGCGTGATTACCCGGAAGCGATCACCGCGATCGACCACGTCGAACCCGTCCCGCGGCGGGTGCGAGCCGTGGTCGCCGGGGAGACGGTGCTGGACACGACCCGCGCGAAATACGTGTGGGAGTGGCCGTTCTACCCGCAGTTCTACATTCCGGCCGACGACGTCGCGCCCGGCGCCCTCGTCGACGAGGACCACCCGCAGCGGCTCAAGCGCGGTACGGCTCGGCGACACTCCCTCAAAGCGGGCGACGAGCTGCGGCCCGCCGCCGCGCGCGTCTACGGCGAGGACGCCGTCGCGGGCCTGGCCGGGCACGTCCGGTTCGAGTGGGACGCCCTCGACGCGTGGTTCGAGGAGGACGAGCGGATCTTCGTGCACCCACGCAACCCGTACACGCGCGTCGACGCCCTTCGCTCGGCCCGGCACGTGCGGATCGCTCTCGACGGCCACACGCTCGCCGAATCGTCGGCGCCGGTGCTGCTGTTCGAAACCGGCCTGCCGACGCGCTACTACTTCTCCCCCACCGATGTCGACTTCACGCGGCTGGTACCGACGGGCACCGTCACCGAATGCCCGTACAAGGGCCGCACCGGTGGCTACTGGTCCGTGCGCGTGAATGACGTCGTACACCAGGATCTCGCCTGGACCTACGACTTCCCGACCGCCGCGGTCGACCCGATCAAGGGCCTGGTCTGCTTCTACAACGAGAAGGTCGACCTCTTCGTCGACGGCGTCGAGATCCCGCGCCCGGACACGCACTTCTCCTGACGCACGTCAGTCCACTTCGGACTGCAGCTGGGCGAACGCCGAGGGCACCGTGGCGGCGAGCCGGTCGCCGCGGCCGGCATGGGCCGCGGGAACCGTGACGCACACCGTGAAGCGGTCCGCCCACGTCATCACGCCGACGGCGACCGGGACGTCCGGTGCTAGCGAGAGGACCGGGTACACGGTCCTCACGAGCGAACCGTTGAGCACGACCGGCGACCGGGCGCCGGGCAGTACCGAGGCGATCATGCTGAACCACGTGCCGCGGTACACGAGCCGCGCGACGCGGCGGTGCAGCGCCGGCGGCAGGATCCCGATCACGCGCACCACGGCGTTGCCCGCGCGCGGCGCGCCGCGCGTCACCTGCTCCGCCAGCAGCTTCCGCGTCGCCCGCACCCGCTCGGGCAGTGCCATCGCGCCGGTCGGCAGGTCGACGCTCGCGGCGCCGGTGTGGTTGCCGAGCTGGCGGAACGTACCGGTGTCCCGGATGGACATCGGGATCAGCACCCGCACACGCTCCGGCGCCGCCGCCCCGAGCTCCCGGTGCACCGCCTCCGCGACGAGCGCCAGCACCAGATCCGTCGTCGGCACGCCGACCCGCCGCGCCGCCGCCCGCACCTGCGGCGCCGGCAAGTGGGCCCTCGCGTAATGCCGTCCCGGGCCGGGGACCGCCCGATCCCAGCGCACTTCCGGTGCCGTGCCGGCCTTCGCGAGCGCCCAGACGCCGCGGGCGAGCTCTTCGGTTTCCTTGCGCCGCGCGCCTTTCTGCGCAGCACCCTTGGCGCCGGGTCCGCCCGGTGCGCCGCGGACCAGCGCCCCGGCTCGGCTCACCGCGGCGCGCAGCCCGGACTTCTTCGGGTCCTCCGCCGCAGTACCCGGCACGCCGGCCCGACCGGCCGGTGTGCCCTGCCTCGCCCCCTGCGATCCGGCGGGTGCGGAGTTCGCGTGGCTCGGGCCAGTGGTCGTCCATGCTTCGCGTTCGCCGCCCGCCCGATCCCGGACCAGTGCCGCTGCGCGGTCGGCGAGCCCGCGCAAACCCCGGTGCCGCACGGGGGCCGGAGGTGGGTCGAGGGGCGGTTTGCCACGCGTCTGCCCAACGAGGGCGCCGATGACCGCGATGCCGTCGCTCGCGGCGTGGTGCAGAGCGATGAGCAGGGCGCCCTGTTCACCTTCCAGGCCGGTGACGAGGCGGGCGCGCACCGGGTGGTCGAAGGTGACGGCCTCGGAGAAGAAGTCGTCCATCTGGGCCGTGAGCGAGGATTCGAGCTCACTGCCGGCCGGGAGTTCGGCGTCGGTGAGGATGTCGTCGGCCGTGCGCGCCGGTTCTTCTTGCCACTTGGCCCGCCAGAGCCCGCCGCCCGGCAGGAGACGGGCACGCAGGCCCGGGGTCGCGGACAGCAGGTGGACCGCGTCGGCGTGGGTGGCTCGGGAGCCGTCGGCCTTGGGGTCGAGCATGAGCACGGCGCCGACCTGCTGGGGCACCGCCGGTGTGGCGACGTGGAGGAATAGGGCGTCCTCCGGGCGCAGCCGCTGCGGCGCCGGATTGAGCGGTGTGGACGCCAGCGATTCGAGCGCGGTCCCGAGCGGCGTCGCGGAGTCGCAGTGCCGCGTGGCCGCCTCGCCCATCGCCTTGAGCCGCTCGGGTTCGGCGAGCAACGTCCGGACGGTTTCGGTGAGCTCACCGTCCTTTTCGGTCACGACGGCCAGGCCGGCGTCGGCCATGAGCCGCGCGTTGGCCTTGCCGTGCGCGGCGATCGGACGGTGCATGAGCACGGGCCGCCCGCACGCGAGCGCTTCGAGACCCGTCGCGCCGCCGGCATTGGTGACCACGACGTCGGACGCGATGGTGTAGTCGGCCATCCGGTCGGTCCAGCCGACGACCCGCAGCCGCGGCTCGCCGAGGGCGCGCAGCCGGCGTTCGAGGGGCTCGTTACGCCCGCAGATCACCACCGGCAGCACCTCCGGCCCGGCGGCGAGCAATTCCCGCACGGTGCCCTCGACGTCGCCGAAGCCCAACGAGCCGCACGACACCAGCGCCACGAACGCCTCGGGCGGCAGCTCCAGCCGTTGCCGGGCCCCGCCCTGGTCGCCGGGCCGGAATTCGGCCCGTACGGGCGGAGCCGAAACACCCACGACGGCCGCCGGTGCGCAGCGGCGCGCCGGCTCGATCGCGACGTCGTGCATCACCATCGTCAGGTCTGCCGAGCCGTAGACCCAGAACGGGTGCGGCGCGAAGTCCGAGACCCACGCGCCGATCGGCGCGTTCAGCCGGCCGCGCCGGCGCAGCCACGCGAGCCCGGCCGTGCCCATCGGGTAGGTCGACAACACGAGGTCGGGCCGAAACGCCGCGACCGGTTTCGCGAGCCGCCGCCCGCACCAGCTCGCCGTGAACCGCTTCGACGCCGCGGCGAACCACGTGAGCCGCCAGATGGCGCCGTAGAAGAACTCATACAGCCACGGGGTGCTCTCGACGTTCGTCACATAGATCCGGCGAAACAGGCCGCCGACCCCCGGACCGAGCTCGTCGAGCGCGTCGAGCCACTTCACTTCGGCTTCCGGCCATCGCTCGCGCACGGCGCCCTCCAGCGCCCGCCCCGTCGCGTTGTGGCCTTCCCCCATGTTCGCGGAGACGATCAGCACGCGCTCCAACGTGCCCCCTTTGGGCGAGGTGCCGCGCACCGCGGGCACCGGCTAACAAGTGGTTCCGGCCAGACCGTACCCGTCGTCGGGCTCCGATCCGGCGTGTTCGGGTTCGGCGTGTTCGGAACCGGTTCCCCGCTGCTCGGCAGCGCCTCCACCCGGCTCCGCGCCCGGCTCCGTGGCCAGTGCCACGTCGAGGTGCGCGGCCCGGGTGGAGAGCATCGCGATCCCCACCACGATCACGAGTCCGGCGAGCGCTTCGCCGAACAGCGCGAGTGGGCTCCCGTTGGCCGTCTCCCCCATCCACGACAGTCCGATCGCGACCCCGACCAGTGGATCGAGTGACGTGATCACGGCGAGCGCCGGGGTGAGGTAACGCCCTTGCTGAAACGTGTTCTGGCTGAACAGGAAACCCAGCGGGCCGACGACGCAGACGATGTAGAGCGTCCAGTGCCGGAACGGCTCGTCGATCCCCTGCCGGAACTGCCCGGCCACGACCTTCATCAGCCCGGCGGTCAGCCCGTAGAGGATGCCGGTGGCCACCGCGAGGCCGAGCACTCGCGGCGACCCGGAATGGGTCAGCGCGGCGAGCGCCAGTCCGGCCAGCGTCACCACGGCCAGGGTGATGCCCAACGGCAGCAATGCGGATCCGGAGACCAGTACGTCGCCGTTGCCACTCGGGCGGGCGACCACGAGGAACGCCGCGAGGCCGGCGACGCACAGCACCGAGCCGGCCGTCATGACCCGGTCCGGGCCGCGGCGTTCGAGCCTGCCGAAGACGAAACCGGCGAAAATCAGCGACGTGACCAGCAGCGGCTGGACCAACATCAACGGGCCGAACGCGAGCGCCACGAGCTGCCAACCCAACCCCAGTACCGTCGCGACGATCCCGATGAGCCACAATGGTCGACCGACGAGACGACGAAACAACGTGAGATCGAGCGGGTTCGCGGTTTCGACTTCTTTTGCCGCTTTTGCCTGGGTGGCGCTCGCGAGACCCATGCACGCAGCGCCCAGCACCGCGGCAGGGACGGCCACGAAAAGCGACACCCCCGTGACACTCATGGAATACTCACCTCACACCGTTCCCATCCGCTGCGCCTATGCTGTTGAAAAATCCGCGGGCCGTGGGGGGATGGTCACCACGCACCGGAGGTACTCACAACGCATGCGACACCACATGACGATCGACCTCCCGTCGTTCCGCAACTTGATCGTGGGCGGGGGCCGGCATCTGCTGGAGTCGACGCTGATGCCCGCCGGGCTGTTCTACCTCCTGCTGACTCTGGTGAGTTTCGACAGCGGCGTAATTGCCGCGCTGTGCTGGTCGGCCATGGTGATCGTGACTCGCGTGGTGCTCCGCAAACCGATCCCCGCGGTCCTATGGCTCACGAGCGCGCTGCTCGTGGCGCGGACCGTGCTGGGCCTGGTCACTGGCAGCGCCTTTCTGTACTTCCTGCAGCCGACACTACAGAATTTCGTGATTGCGAGCCTGTTTCTGGCGTCCGCGCCGTTCAACCGGCCACTGCTCGCGCGGCTGGCCGGTGACTTCTGCTCGTTCCCCGACAACCTTTCGGGCCACCCCGGCATGCGGCGCTTCTTCCAGCGCGTGTCCGTGCTGTGGGCGCTCGTGTTCGCCGTGAACGGGTCGGTCACGCTCGTGATGCTGGCCCGCGCGACGGTCGGCAACTTCTTGATGGTCAGCACCGCCGGTTCGTACACGCTGGTTGGCCTGGCGATCGTCGGCTCGCTGTGGTGGTTCCGGCGCTCGCTGCGCTCGGAGGGCATCGTGCTGCGGATGGCCGCGCACAAGCCCGCGCTCACCGCGGTCTGATGACCCGGACCGCGCTGGTCACCGGCGCGTCGTCCGGCATCGGCGCGGCGACGGCGCGCCTGCTCGCCGGTACCGGTACCCACGTGCTGCTCCACGGCCGGGATCGCGACCGCCTTGCCGCGCTGGCCGCCGAAACCGCAGGTACCGCGTTCGACGC
The DNA here is from genome assembly GCA_035551175.1 of Amycolatopsis sp. GTDB lineage: Bacteria > Actinomycetota > Actinomycetes > Mycobacteriales > Pseudonocardiaceae > Amycolatopsis. Next base: position 47,036 of record DASZNR010000099.1, read on the forward strand.
CGACCTCGCCGACCCCGAAGCGGCCGGCAAGCTCGCCGAGCGTGCACTGGCCGTCACCGGGCGCGTCGACGTGCTGGTGAACAACGCGGGCCTCGGCTGGGCCGGGCCACTGCCCGAACTGGCCGCCGAACACCTCACGCGGCTGGTCGCGGTGAACCTGACCGCCTCCCTCGAGCTCACCCGCACCCTGCTGCCCGGGATGCTCGAGCGCGACGCCGGGCGCATCGTGTTCGTGACCTCGATCGCCGGGCGCACCGGCGTCGCCGGTGAAGCCGTGTATGCGGCGACCAAGTCGGGCCTCGACGCCTTCGCCGACAGCCTGCGGTTCGAGCTGCACGGCACCGGAGTGGGCGTCGGCGTGGTCGTGCCCGGTGTGGTGCGCACGGAGTTCTTCGAGCGCCGCGGCCGTCCCTACACCCGCACGACGCCGCGCCCGGTGCCCGCCGAACGAGTCGCCGCCGCCGTCGTGCGTGCGACCACCCGGCCCGGCGACTACTACGTGCCGCGTTGGCTCCGCGTGCCGGTCGCCTTGCGCGGCGCCGTTCCCGGTGTGTACCGCACGCTCGCGGCGCGCTTCGGCGCCGAGAGCTGATTGCTCCCCGCACGGACCGACCACGACACCTCCCTCTTCGGTTCAGGTCGGCTGTGTTCCCGCCGCCGTCACTATGTACCGTCGATACATTTAGCTCTGCTAACTATTGCACACGCGGATCTTTTTCGCGCGGCGCTGTGGTCGCGCGCACGTCGCCCGAAGGTCAGGACGGGTCGGGCTCGCCCCCCGGCGGCCCCCAGGCCAGTGCCAGCAGCAGCGTCGCCCGCTCCGCCGGGTCGTCGAGGACCGGTCCGAACAGCTCGTGGAGCCGCCCGAGCCGGTACGAGACCGTTTGCGGGTGAATGTGCAGGTCCTCGGCCACGGCCTTGCGATCACCCAGGTGCAGCAGCCACGACCGGAGCGTGGTGACGAGCCGCTCGTGCGACGAGCCGTTCAGCTCGTCCAGCGGCGCGAGACAGCGCCGGCGCAGCACTTCGAGCAGGCGGTCGTCGCGGTGGACGATGATCGCGTCGAGGTGCTCGTCGGCGAACACGGGGTCGTCGGCGAGGAGCCGGTCACGCCGCAGGCGCGCCGTGACCTCGGCGATGCGCAGGCTCGCCGGCAGCCGGTCGATGGGCACCGTCGCGCCCACCACCGCGCCGCCGCCGCGCAGGGCCCGCGCAAGCCACGCACGCCGGCCGGGGCCACCCGGATCGGGCACGACCGTGACGACGTGACCGGGACGGCGCAGCCGCAGGCAGGTGTCGTCGAGCCGCGACACGAGCTCGCGGCCCAGCTCGTTCTCACCCTCGACCAGCACGACCGCCGCCGTGCGCGGCAGGCGCCATTCGGCCCGCAGCGCGGCGGCGGCCACCGCCTGCCCGTCCGCACGGTCGGACAACAGCAGCTCGGTCAGCTCGTCGCGCAGCCGCTCGCGCACGCGCACGGCGTCCGACTGCTCCTGCAGGTACCCCTTGAGCGACGACTCCGACAGCTGGTCGACAAGCGCGAACACCGTGGTGGCCAGCGACGCGAACAACTCGGCGGGCACGTCGAGCTCCAGCGCCACTTCGGACACGTGCCGCCACGCGACGCGCGCGCCGACCCGGTAGGCCGACAGCAGGCTCGTCACCCGGCGGCCCTGCCGGAACTGGGTGCGCCCGATCTCCTCGAACACGACCTGCTCGACGCCGGAGCCGAGCTCGGACGGGTGGGCACCGGGTTCTTCGGCCAGGCTGATGAGCCGGCGCACGAAGCCGGCACTGGCCGTCACGATCTCCGCCAGTTCCTCGGTGAGGAACGCGGCGTAGTCCGGGTGCTGCTCGACCAGCTGATCACGCACCTCGTTCAGGATGGCCGGCAACCGCCTGGTCACGACGGCTTCCAGTTCACCCAGCCGGGTAACTTGGTCTGATCCCATCTGCGCAGCTAGTCCTTCCGAAGCAGGTGCCAGGTCCACGGGGTCGGTCCGCCTTATCCTCACCCCACTTTGTCCGCTCGTGCCAAGTCGAAGCCAGCAAAATTCTTCTTCCGGTTGCAGAAGGCGCCCATCCGAGCGGGTCAGACTGGGTTGGATGAGATCGACTTCACCTGGCGGCGGTCACGCTGTGGACACGGACGGGCTGAGGGAAAAGCGGCATGCGGAGAATTTCCCGGTCGCTCTCCGTGTGCTGCCCGGACGACTCCGCTCCGATCTGCGAGCGGTTTACGGCGTGGCCCGCACGATCGACGATCTGGGTGACGAGGCCGATGGCGACCGCACCGCGCAGCTGATCGAGTTCCGCGACGAGCTCGCGGCCGCGTTCGACGGCGCCGAGCCCATCCGCCCCGTGATCCGGGCGCTGGCCCCGGCGATCCGGGCGGGCCGGGTCGATTTCGAACCGTTCCGCAGGCTGGTCGAAGCGAACCTCCAGGACCAGCACGTCACGCGGTATCCCACCTACGACGACCTACGCGCCTACTGCCGCCTCTCCGCCGACCCGGTCGGGCGGATCGTGCTGCGGCTCGTCGGCGTGGCGGACCCGGCAGCCGATGAGCTGTCCGACCGGGTGTGCACCGCGTTGCAGCTGCTCGAACACTGGCAGGACGTGGGTGAGGACTTCCGCAACGGCCGGATCTACGTGCCGCAGGAGGACCTGGCGGCCTTTCGGGTGACCGAAGACGACCTGGACGAGGACAGGGCGTCGAGCAGGCTGAGAGCGCTGATGCGCTTCGAGATCGACCGCGCCGCGGCCCTACTGGGCAGCGGCGCTGGTCTGGTCGGCCTCCTGCGCGGCTGGGGCCGCGTCGCGGTCAGCGGCTTCATCGCGGGCGGGATGGCCACAGTGGACGCGCTGCGGGACACCCGCGGAGACGTGCTCTCGACCTACGCCAAGCCGCGCAAGGCCGACGTACTGGCGTGGCTGGTGTGGCTTCAGACAAGCGGAGCGAACCCGGAGAGGCGGTCGGGATGACGGCGACGGTCGAAGACGCGTACCAGCACTGCGCACAGGTCACGAAGGAGCAGGCACGCAACTTCTACTACGGGATCCGGCTGCTGCCACCCGACAAACGCTCGGCACTGTGCGCGGTGTACGCGCTCGCGCGGATCGTCGACGACATCGGCGACGGCGATCTTCCCGCGGAGGCGAAGCTGCAGGGACTGGCCGGGATCCGCAAGGCGCTCGGCGACCTGTCCGCGAGCAGCGACCCGGTGTACGTCGCGGTCGGTGACGCCGCCCGCCGCTACCCCATCCCGCTGGGGGCGTTCGAGGAGCTGCTCGACGGGGTCGAGATGGATGTGACCGGCCGCGAGTACCTGCGGTTCGAGGAGCTCGTGGAGTACTGCCGGTGCGTCGCGGGGGCCGTCGGGCGGCTGTGTCTCGGCGTGTTCGGCAGCAAGCCGGAGCCGCAGGCGCCGACGTACGCCGACGACCTCGGGATCGCGCTGCAGCAGACCAACATCCTGCGCGACATCCGCGAAGACCTCCTCAATGGGCGCGTGTACCTGCCCAAGGAGGAGCTGGACCGGTTCGGCGTCGACCTGCGCGTCGGCGAGGACGGCAAGCTCGCCGACGACGGCGGCGCGCTGACCGCGCTGATCCACCACAGTTCCGCGCGTGCTCGCGACTGGTACGCCCGCGGCCTCAAGCTGGTGCCGTCACTCGACCGGCGCAGCGCCGCGTGCTGCACGGCGATGTCCGGGATCTACCGCTCGTTGCTCGACCGCATCGACGCCACGCCCTCGCTGGTCTTCGACCGCCGGCTTTCCCTGTCCGGCCGGGAAAAGGCCGTGGTGGCGGTCCGCGCGCTCACCGGGATCGGACGATGACCGGCGGCGTCGCGGTCGTCGGCGGCGGGCTCGCCGGCATCACGACCGCACTGCGCTGCGCCGACGCCGGGCGCCCGGTCACGCTTTTCGAAGCCCGGCCGCACCTCGGCGGGCTCACGCATTCGTTCACCCGTGGCGACCTGCATGTCGACAACGGCCAGCACGTGTTCCTGCGCTGTTGCACGGCGTACCGCGAACTGCTGGACCGCCTCGGCGTCGCCGACCGGGTGATGCTCCAACCGCGGCTTCAGATCCCGATCCGCACGCCGGGCGCGCCAGCACCGACGTGGCTGCGCCGAGGCGATCTGCCCGCGCCGCTGCACCTGGCCGCTTCGCTGTTGCGCTACGACCCGCTGCGGCCGCTCGATCGCGCCCGGTTCGCGCTGGCCGCGATCGCGCTGCGCCGCGTGGATCCGGCCGACGACCGCACCGACCGACAGTCGTTCGGCGAGTGGCTCCGGCGCCACGGGCAGAGCGCGGCCGCCATCGAGGCGCTGTGGGACCTCGTCGGGGTCGCCACGCTCAACGCGACCGCGGACGAAGCGTCGCTTTCCCTCGCGGCGACGGTGTTCCAGGAGGGCCTGCTCACCGATCCGGCCGCGGCCGACATCGGCTGGTCGCTCGTGCCGCTGCGGGAGCTGCACGGCGACGCGGCGCAGGCGGCACTCGCGAAGGCGGGTGCCGACGTGCGGACCGGCACGAAGGTCCGCTCGATCGAACCGGCCGGCACCGGGTGGGCCGTGCGTACCGACGAGGGTGAGGCCACGTTCGCCCAGGTCGTGCTGGCCACGCCACCGACGGTGACGGAGCAGCTCGCACCCCCCGACGCGATCCCGCTGCCGCCGGGCTGGTCCGGTGGGCTCGGCAGCTCGCCGATCGTCAACGTCCACGTGGTCCTCGACCGGCACGTGCTCGACGAACCGTTCGTCGCGGGCGTGCGCACTCCGGTGCAGTGGGTGTTCGACCGCACCGAGCAGTCGGGACTCACGTCGGGCCAGTACCTCGCGATGTCGCTCTCGGCCGCCGACGACCTGATCGACCTGCCGACGGCGAAGCTGCGTGAGCGGCTGCTGCCGGAGCTGACCGGGCTGCTGCCCGAAGCCCGCGGCGCCGAGGTGCTCGACTTCTTCGTGACGCGGGAGCGCCACGCGACGTTCCGGCCGGTTCCGGGCACGGCGTCGCTGCGCCCGCGTGCGGAGACCACGGCCCGCGGGCTCTACCTGGCCGGGGCGTGGACCGCCACCGGCTGGCCCGCGACGATGGAGGGCGCGGCCCGCAGCGGTGCGGCCGCGGCGAAATCCCTCCTCCAGAAGAACCTGCACGAGGAAAAGGAGGGAGTCGGAGCATGACCGCCACCATGCGTCCCGCCGCCGAGGCGGCCCCTGCGGTGCCGGCCACACTCGGGCGCACCCGGGACATCGTGCAGCCCGCGCTGCGCGAAGCCGTCGACCGGCTGGACGAGACCAGCCGCGCGATCAGCGCCTACCACCTCGGCTGGACCGACGCGGACGGCGCGCCGGTCCGCGGCAACGGCGGCAAGGCCGTGCGCTCAGCGCTCGCGATCCTGTCGGCGCTCGCCGCCGGCGCGCCGGTGGAGACCGGCGTGCCCGGGGCCGTCGCCGTGGAGCTGGTGCACAACTTTTCGCTCGTGCACGACGACCTCATGGACGGCGACACCGAACGGCGTCACCGCCCGACCGTGTGGGCGCTGTGGGGCGCGCCGAGCGCGATCCTGACCGGCGACGCGATGCTCGCGCTCGCCCAGGAAGTGGTGCTGGACAGCGGTTCCCCGCACGCGATCCCCGCGGCGCGCCTGCTGTCGGAGACCACCCGACGGCTCATCCACGGCCAGGTCCTCGACGTGCAGTTCGAGCAGCGTGACGACGTGACGCTGCCGGAGTGCGTGACCATGGCCGGCGGCAAGACCGGTGCGCTCCTGTCCGCGAGCTGCGCGATCGGCGCCGTGCTCGCGGGCGCGCCGGCCGACGTCGTCGACGCGCTCGCGGTGTTCGGCGAGGAGATCGGGCTCGCGTTCCAGCTCGTCGACGACGTGCTCGGCATCTGGGGCGACGCGGGGGTGACCGGCAAGCCCGTGTACTCCGACCTGCGGGCCCGCAAGAAGTCGTTGCCCGTCACGTACGCCACCACGCACGGCGGCGAGCCGGGCCGGGAGCTCGCGAAATGGCTCGCCTCGGACGAAGCCGTCACCGACGTCGCCGAACTCGCCAGGGTGGCCGAACTCGTGGAATCGGCAGGCGGCCGTGAATGGGCCACGGCCGAGGCGGCTCGCCGCGTCGAAGCCGCCGAGCGCGCGATCGCCGGGCTCCCCCAGCAACCGCGCGACGAGCTCATCGCCATCGCCCGCTTCATCATGCACCGGGAGGCGTGATGACCCAGACCGTTCCCGAAACGTCCACTTCGGACTTTTCTGCCTCCGCACGCACACCGGAGGAGACCCTCGCCGCCGGCATCGAGTTCCTGCGCGGCGAGCAGCACGCCGCAGGCTGGTGGAAGGGCGAGCTCGCCACCAACGTCACGATGGATGCCGAAGACCTGCTGCTGCGCCAGTTCCTCGGCATCCTCACCGAGCAGCAGAAGGAGGAGTCCGCGCGCTGGATCCGGTCGCAGCAGCGGGAGGACGGCACGTGGGCGAACTTCCCCGGCGGCCCGGCGGACCTGTCGACGACCGTCGAGGCGTGGGTCGCGCTGCGGCTCGCGGGCGACCCCGCGAGCGCGCCGTGGCTCGTCGAAGCGGCGGAGTGGATCCGCGCGAACGGCGGCCTCGAAGCCACGCGGGTGTTCACGCGGATCTGGCTCGCGATGTTCGGCGAGTGGTCGTGGTCCGACCTGCCGAACCTGCCACCGGAGCTGATCTTCCTGCCGTCGTGGTTTCCGCTCAACGTCTACGACTTCGCCTGCTGGGCGCGCCAGACCGTGGTGCCGCTGACGATCGTGGGCACGCTGCGGCCGAAACGGAAGCTGCCGTTCGACGTCGCCGAGCTGCGCACCGGGCGGTCGCCGAAGAAGTCGGCGGCACCGTGGACGTGGGACGGGGTGTTCCAGAATCTCGACACGGCGCTGCACACGTATGCGAAGCTGCCGTTCAACCCGGTGCGCAAGATCGCGATGCGCCAGGCCGCCGAGTGGATACTGGCCCGCCAGGAGGCCGACGGGTCGTGGGGCGGTATCCAGCCGCCGTGGGTGTACTCGATCCTCGCGCTGCACCTGCTCGGCTACCCGCTCGACCACCCGGCGCTCAAGGCCGGCCTCGACGGGCTCGAGGGGTTCACCATCCGCGAGAAGACCGAACAGGGCTGGGTCCGGCGGCTCGAAGCGTGCCAGTCTCCGGTGTGGGACACGGCGCTCGCGATGACCGGCCTGCTCGACGCCGGGGTCTCCCCCGGTGACGAAATGCTGGTGCGGGCCACGGAATGGCTGCTGGGCGAGGAGATCAGCGTGCCGGGCGACTGGTCGGTGCGCCGCCCGTCGCTCGCGCCGGGCGGGTTCGCGTTCGAGTTCGCCAACGACGGGTACCCCGACACCGACGACACGGCCGAAGTCGTGCTGGCGCTGCGACGCATGGGCCTGCCGGACCACCTGCGCATCCGCGGCGCGGTCGACCGCAGCGTGAAGTGGCTGGAAGGGATGCAGTCGAGCGACGGTGGCTGGGGCGCGTTCGACGCCGACAACACGCAGGTGCTCACCACGAAGCTCCCGTTCTGCGACTTCGGGGCCGTGATCGATCCGCCGTCCGCGGACGTGACCGCGCACGTGGTCGAGATGCTCGCGGCCGAGGGCAAGGCGTCGTCTCGCGAATGCCGTCGCGGCGTGAAGTGGCTGCTGGACAACCAGGAAGCCGACGGTTCGTGGTTCGGCCGCTGGGGCGCGAACTACGTCTACGGCACCGGCGCGGTCGTGCCGGCCCTCGTAGTGGCGGGCATCCCGAAGTCCGACCCGCGGATCCGCCGCGCCGTGCAGTGGCTCGTCGACCACCAGAACGCCGATGGCGGCTGGGGCGAGGACCTGCGGTCCTACGACGACCCGGCGAACTGGTCGGGCCGTGGCGAGTCGACGCCCTCACAGACCGCGTGGGCACTGCTCGCGATGCTGGCCGCCGGCGAACGGAACTCGGTCGCGACCGAGCGCGGTGTGGCGTGGCTGTGCGAACGCCAGCGCGGCGACGGCGGCTGGGACGAGCCGTACCACACCGGAACGGGCTTCCCCGGCGACTTCTACCTCTCCTACCACCTGTACCGCGTGGTGTTCCCGCTGTCGGCGCTGGGCCGGTACGTGCGGAGCAGTTCGTGATCCCGGCCGTGCTGTGCACGCCGTTGCGCATCGAGCAGGCAGCCCTGCGGGCGGCCGCGCGCGAGGTGCACACGGTACGCACCGGCCTCGGCCCGCGGCGGGCCGCGGCGCGCGTGGCGCGGCTGCCGCCCGGGCCACGGCTCGTGGCCGGGATCGGCGGTGGGCTCGCACCGCACGTCCGTCCGGGTGACCTGGTCGTGGCCGATGAGGTACGCGGGCCAGGCGGTGTGGTCGAGGTGCCGTCGGCTCCCCTGCTGGCGGGCGCGCTGCGCCGGCTCGGGCTGACCGTCCACCTCGGACCGATCGTCGGTTCGGACCACGTGGTGGGTGAACGTGAGCGCACCGCGCTGGCCGATTCGGGGGCGCTGGCCGTCGACATGGAGTCGCACCGGCTGGCCGCGCCGGGCCAGCCGTACGCCGTGGTCCGGTCCATTGTGGACACCGTCGGCGCACCGCTGGCACGGCCGGGCACGGTATCGCGCGGGGTGGCCGGCCTGCGCAGCCTGCGGTCGGCGGGACCGGCGCTCACGGCGTGGGCCGCGGCGACGGCGCCGCGGCAGCTGCTTCTGGCGAGCCCCCGATCGTTCTGCGCCGGAGTGGTGCGGGCGATCGACATCGTCGAGCGCGCGTTGGACAAGCACGGCCCGCCCGTGTATGTGCGGCGCCAGATCGTGCACAACACCCACGTGGTGCGGCGGCTGCAGGATCGCGGGGCGGTGTTCGTCGACGAGGTGGCGCAGGTCCCCGAGGGCGCGACCCTCGTGTTCGCCGCCCACGGCGTGTCCCCGGCGGTGCGCCGCGACGCCGCGGACCGCGGCCTGTCGGTGATCGACGCGACGTGCCCGCTGGTGACCAAGGTGCACAACGAAGTCCGCCGTTACAGCGCCCGCGGCGACACGGTGTTCCTCATCGGGCACGCGGACCACGAGGAGGTCGAAGGGACCGTGGGGGAGGCTCCCGGCTCGGTCGTGGTCGTCGGTGACGTCGCGCAGGCTCGCCACGTGACCGCCACCGGAGGGGTCGCCTACACCATGCAGACCACACTGGCGCTCGACGAGGCCGAGGAAATCGCGTCCACCCTGCGGACGCGCTTCCCCGGCTTGGCGGCGCCGCGCAAGGACGACATTTGTTACGCCACCACCAACCGCCAGCGCGCGCTGCGCGCCATCGCGCGGGAGGCCGACCTCGTGCTGGTGGTGGGATCGGCGAACTCGTCCAACTCGCGCCGGCTCGTGGAGGTCGCCGAGCGCGAGGGCACGCCGGCCGTGCTGGTCGACGAAAGCTCCGACATCGACCTGCGCCGTCTCGCCGGCGCGGGCCGGATCGGCCTCGCCGCCGGCGCCTCGGCGCCGCCGCACCTCGTCGACGAGGTCGTGACGGCATTGGGCGGGCTCGGGCCGGTCACCGTCGCCGAAAGCCGGCTGACGGAAGAAGAAGTCACTTTCACCCTACCCCGGGAGGTGCTCTGAGCCATGGCCATGCCGTTGCGACAGTCCGTGCGGCTGGGCAGCTATCTGATGAAGCAGAAGCTGCTGCGCAAAGAAAAGTTCCCGCTGCTGGTGGAGCTTGAGCCACTGTTCGCCTGCAACCTCAAGTGCGCCGGCTGCGGCAAGATCGCACAACCGCACACGCTGCTCAAACAGCGCATGCCGGTCGAGCAGGCCGTGGGCGCGATCGAGGAGAGCGGCGCGCCGATGGTCTCGATCGCCGGCGGCGAACCCCTGATGCACCCGAAGATCGACGAGATCGTGCGGCAGCTGCTCGACCGCCGCAAGATCGTGTTCCTCTGCACCAACGCCCTGCTGCTGCCCAAGCACATCCACAAGTTCAAGCCGCACCGCAACTTCGCGTGGATGGTGCACATCGACGGGCTCGAGGAGCGCCACGACGCGTCGGTGCGCAAGGAGGGGGGCTTCCAGGCGGCGGTCGACGCGATCAAGCTCGCCAAGGAAAAGGGCTTCCGGGTCATGACGAACACGACGTTCTTCACCGGGGACACCCCGCAGGACGTGATCGGCGTGCTCGACTACCTCAACGACCTCGGCGTCGACAACATGCAGATCTCGCCCGCCTACGCCTACGAGAAGGCCCCGGACCAGGAACACTGGCTCGGTGTGCAGCAGACCCGCGAGCTGTTCTCGAAGGCCTTCGGCGGCGGCAACCGCAAACGCTGGCGCCTCAACCACTCGCCCGTGTTCCTCGACTTCCTCGAAGGCAAGCGCGACCTCGAGTGCACGCCGTGGGGCATTCCGTCCTATTCACTGCTCGGCTGGCAGCGCCCGTGCTACCTCCTCGACGACGGCTACGCCAAGACGTACAAGGAACTCATCGAGGAAACCGACTGGGACGCCTTCGGCCGTGGCAAGGACCCGCGCTGCGCGAACTGCATGGCCCACTGCGGTTACGAGCCCACCGCGGTGATCGCCACGCTGGGTTCGTTGAAGGAATCCGTCCGAGCGGCCGTCGGCCACTGACCGGGCACTGACCGGCCGGTGATTCCGGGGAAGGCCGCGGGTTGCTCCCGCGGCCTTCTTTAACGGCAGCTCGAAACCACGAGCCGCAGCAGGAAGTCACGGCGAGTGGAACGCGCCCTCCGTCTCACCGGGCCTGCAGATCCCGGATCGCCACGGCGACCACGGCCGCCCCGGAGTGGGTCATGATCGTGGCCGCGTGGTCGGCGCCGGTGATCCGGCGCGGGCGGCGCAGGGTGGGCAGCTCGGCACGGAAAGCTTCGAGCGCTTCGTCGCTGTAGGCGGGCGGTGCGTCCGGGCCCGCGCCCCATTGGGCGCAGACCAACTCCGTCGGCACGGCGAGGTCCCGCCAGCGGGAATCGCCGAAGAAGACGTCGGTGGCGTCGGCGATCACGGCGGTACGGCTGAGCATGACGCGGCCGTCGACGAGGTCGTGCTGCAGGCATTCACGCAGGAGCGGATCCCGTGCGTCGAGCAAGGGGTTGCTGCGCGTGAAGTACTCGAGGTACTCGTCGACGCCGGTCCAGCGCCGCGAGACGCGCGCCAGCTGCCGGGCGAAGGCCTTCGGCACCCCGGCGCGCGTGAATCGCGGTGGGGTGACCATCGGCAGCCCGCCGTCGACCAGCACGAGCCCGCGCACCCGGTCCGGCCGGCGGGTCGCGAGCTCGACGGCGACGAACCCGCCCATCGACATCCCGCAGACGTCGACGACGTCGTGCCCGAGCGCGTCGAGTACCCGGATGAGATCCTCGCCGTGCTGCCGCAGCGAGGACGTCCCTTCCACCGCGAAACTGCCCGCGCGGCCGCGCAGGTCCGGCATCACCAGCGACAGATCCGGCGCCTCCGCCCGCACCCAGTTCCAGAGCTTCCGGTTGCTCGTGATGCCGTGCACGGCGAGCACGGGCGCCGAGGTCGACACCACGACTTCGACCGCGAGCTCGCCGCCCTCGACGGCGACCGGCACCGTCCGCACCCCACGCACCACCACCCCACGGTAGCGCGCTCCGCTCGGCGAGGGACCACTGTGGACTATCCACGGTGCGGGCGGTCACGAGGCCACCGCGCATGGTCACCGTCGTCACCCGTCTGCGGCCGGTCACCATGGCGCGGTGGTCCGGCAGCGTCCTTTCCCAGCAGTGTCCTTTCCCAGCAGTGTCCTTCCCAGCAGTGTCCTTTCCCGACAGACGGTTTCCGGAACCAGTTCCTGCCAGTGCCGAGTCAGCCCCGCAACGGCAGCTTCGTGATTTTTCCCGTCGGGCCCTTCGGCAGCTCCGCCACGATCCGCACCCGGCGCGGGTACTTGTAGGCCGCGATCCGCTCCTTGGCCCACGCGACGATCTCCGCGGGTTCCGCCGAGGCACCCGGTTTGAGCGACACCACGGCCACGACCTCCTCCCCCAGCCGGTCGTCGGGCTCGCCGATCACTGCCGCCTCGGCGATCGCCGGGTGCCGGTAGAGCAGCTCCTCGACCTCCCGCGGGTACACGTTGTAGCCGCCCCGGATCACGAGGTCCTTCTTGCGGTCGACGACGAACACGAACCCGTCCTCGTCGACGTATCCGAGGTCACCGGTGTGGAACCAGCCGCCGCGGAAGGCCTCGGCCGTTTCGGCGGGCCGCTTGTAGTAGCCCTTGGTGATGTTGTGCCCGCGCAGCACGATCTCGCCCACGTGGTCGCGCCCGGGTGGCAGCGGCCGGTCGGCGCCGTCGACGATCCGCAGCTGCACACCCCAGATCGGCTTGCCGATCGAGAGCACCTTCCGGTTCGCCGCACCCGGGTTCACGGTGGCCGTCGACGCCGACTCGGACAGCCCGTAGCCCTCCAGCACGGGGATGCCGTACTTCTCCTCGAAGGTCCGCAGCACCTGCTCCGGGATCGCGGCGCCACCGGAGCTGCCGATGCGCAGGCTGCTCGTGTCGTACGCGGAGCTGTCGGCGACGGCCAGCGCGTGATACATCGTCGGGACACCGGCCATGATCGTCACGCGGTCGCGTTCGATCGCCGCCAGCACCGCCTGCGGTTCGAACCGCGGCACGACCGAAATTGTGCGGCCGTGGCGGGCGGCGGAGTTGAGAATGCTGGAGAGGCCGTAGACGTGGAAGAACGGCAGCACGGCCAGCACCACGTCGTCGGGTTCCGCGCCGAACGTCTGGCCGCCGATGGTGCACGTCATGTACAGCGAGAAATGCGACAGCTCGGCGCCTTTCGGACGGCCGGTGGTGCCGCTGGTGTAGAGCAGCACGGCGGTGTCGTCGGCCGCGCCCGGGTGGAGATCGTCGTCGGCGGGGGCTTCGAGCAACTCGGTGAACGGCACGGCGGCGGCAGGCCAGCCGTCAAGGTCGCCGACGGCCACGGCCCCGACGCCGGCCACCTCGGCGAGCGCCTCGGCCGCTTCGCCGGGCGCACCCCCGATCAGCAGCCGCGCGTCGGAATCCTCGAGGTGGTAGGCGATCTCAGCGGCTTTGAGCAACGGGTTGAGCGGCACCATCACGAGCCCGGCCTTGAGGATCCCGAAGTACGAGCACACGAACTCGGGTCCGTTCGCCAGCTGTACCGCGACCTTGTCACCCGGTGCGAGCCCGCGCCGGCGCAGCGCGGCCGCGACCCGGCCGGACCGCTCGTCGACCTCGGCATAGGAGTGACTGCCGCCCGGAAAACGGAGAAAATCCTTTTCCGGCTGGGCGAGAGCGGACTCCCGCAGGATCGTGGCCAGGTTGAAGCTCACGCTACCTCCGAACGTCGTTCTGCCCGCGCTAGCCACGAGCAACGCATTTCGTCATCCAGCAGTCCGGTCGCCGTCAGGTTACCGAATCCCGTTCGGCCCGTTGACCATTATAGTTCGACGATCGAACAACCAAGAGTTACAGTCGGATCATGCCGTCTTCCGGAGATTCCCGCGAGCAGGCCGCGGTCCGCGCCCTCGCCCGCGCTTCCCGCCTGCTGGAACGCTCGACGGGTGAGCTCAACCTCGCGCACTACCGCGTGCTGGCGGCCATCGCGACCGGTGACGAGCGCGCGTCGCGGGTCGCCCGCCGGCTCGCGCTCGGGCGTCCGGCGATCAGCGCCGCCGTCGACGCCCTCACCAAACGCGGCCTCGTGGTGCGCGAAGACGTCGACGCGGACCACCGCGCCACCGCGCTGTCACTGACGCCGGAAGGTGAACGCCTGCTCGCGGAGACCGAGACCGAGATGATCGCCCGCATCACCGCGCTGACCGCCCGCACTCCCGACGGCGACCGCGTGCTCGAATCCCTCGCCTGGCTGGGCCGGGCGATCGACGAGGTCATGGCGGAGCGCCTGGACAAAGCCCGGTGACCGCCGCGGAAAAGAAGGCAGGCTGGCTGCGTCGGCTCGGCGGCTACGTGCTGCGCCACCGCCGCCAGCTGCTGATCGCGCTCGGCGCGGCCGTGCTCGGCAGCGCGTGCCAGACCGTGGTGCCACTGCTGGAACGCCGGATCGTCGACGGGGTGATCCTGAGCCGCACGGCGCCGCTGTGGCCGTGGCTGACCGCGCTGCTGGTGGTGTCGGCGGCCGCATTCGGCTTCGCGTACCTGCGGCGCTACCGCGGTGGCCGGGTGGCGCTCTCGGTGCAGTACGACCTGCGCAACGACATCCACGCTCAGCTGCAGCGCCTCGACTTCGCGAGCCTCGACCGCATGCCGACGGGCCAGGTCGTGTCGCGCGCGACATCGGACTCCGCGCTCGTCCAAGGCCTGCTCAGCCTGCTGCCGATCATGAGCGGCAACATCCTGCGGGTCCTGCTGTCCCTCGGTGTGATGCTCGTGCTCTCGCCGGTGCTCGCGCTCGTGAGCCTCGCGGTGGTGCCGCTGCTGCTCGCGGTGTCGTACCGCATGCGCCTCCGGATCTTCCCCGCGACCTGGGACGCACAGCAGCGCGAAGGCGACGTGGTGCAAATCGTCGACGAAGACGTGAATGGCGTCCGCGTGGTCAAGGCGTTCGGCCAGGAGCGCCGCGAGCTCGCCCGGCTGGCCGACGCCGCGAGCGACCTCTACGGACGTCAGCTGCGCGCCGTCCGGCTGCAGTCGCGGTTCCAGCCGCTGCTGCAGGCGATCCCGGCGCTCGGGCAGGTCGCGATCCTCGTGCTCGGCGGCTGGCTCGCGCTGCGCCACGAACTGAGCCTCGGCACGTTTCTCGCGTTTTCCACCTACGTCGGCCAGCTGATGGCGCCCGCACGCCAGCTCGCCGGTGTGCTCGCGATCGGGCAGCAGGCTCGCGCTGGCGTGGAGCGGATCTTCCAGCTGCTGGACCTCGAACCCGCGATCGCCGACGCACCGGACGCGATCGATCTCCCGCCCGCGCGCGGCGAGCTGATCTTCAAGGACGTGCACTTCGGCTATTCGCCCGAGTCGCCGCTGCTGTGCGGCTTCGATCTGCGGATCGCCGCGGGCGAGCGGGTCGCGCTGATCGGGCCGAGCGGCAGCGGCAAGACGACCGTGACCACGCTCGTGTCCCGGTTCCACGATCCCGATTCGGGCTCCGTGCTGCTCGACGGTCATGACCTGCGCGACGTGCGGCTGCATTCGCTGCGCTCGCAGATCGGCGTGGTGTTCGAGGAGAGTTTCCTCTTCTCCGACACCATCCGCGCCAACATCGCCTACGGCAGGCCCGGGGCGAGCGACGAGGAAATCCGGACCGCCGCAGAGGTCGCGGAAGCCGACGCCTTCATCCGCGCCCTGCCCCAGGGCTACGAGACCGTGGTCGGCGAACGCGGACTGTCACTTTCGGGCGGGCAGCGCCAGCGCATCGCGCTCGCCCGGGCCATCCTCACCGAACCGCGGGTGCTCGTGCTCGACGACGCGACGAGCGCCGTCGACGCCAACACCGAGGAGTCGATCAACACGGCTCTGCGCACGGTACTGGCCGGGCGCACGACCCTGCTCGTCGCGCACCGCCGGTCGACGCTGCACCTGGCTGACCGCGTGGTCGTGCTCGACGGCGGGGTCGTCGCCGACCAGGGCACCCACGAGGAGCTGGTGGAGCGCAGCGCGCTGTACCGCACGCTGCTGACCGGGCTCGAAGAGGAAGCCGCCGAACAGGTCGGCGACCGCATCGAGGTGCTCGCCGCCACCGGCACCACCGCGTCGGCGTGGCGCGGCGAGCGGAACGGCCAGGCGAACAACGGCGACCGCGCACGGCAACGCTTCGCATCGAAAGCACCGGGCCTCGGCGGCGGGCTCGGCGGCTCCGGTGGCAACTGGCGGGCCGCGCTGCCCCCGACACCGGAGCTGCTCGCGCGCGTCGACGAGCTGAAACCCGTGCGGGACTTCGCGAAGGTGGACCTCGCCGCCGAAACCCGCCAGGACCGGACGTTTCGGCTGGGCACGCTGTTGCGCGAGTTCCGCCGGCCCCTGATGTTCGGCCTCCTGCTCGTGGTGATCGACGCGATCGCGTCGGTGATCGGACCGGTGTTCGTCAAGAGCGGCGTCGACGACGGCGTGCTTCAGGGGGCGCAGGCGGTGCTGTTCGTCGCGGCCGCGCTGTTCCTGCTGATCACGCTGGTGGCGTTCCTCGACGAGGTGGCGCAGACCTTCGTCACCGGCCGGACGGCGCAACGCATGATGCTGTCGCTGCGCATCCGGATCTGGGCGCAGCTGCAACGGCTTTCGCTCGACTACTACGAGCGCGAGATGGCCGGCCGGATCATGACCCGCATGACGACCGACGTCGACCAGTTCGAGTCGCTCATCCAGAACGGGCTGCTCTCCGCACTGGTCGCGTTCGTGACCTTCGCCGGGGTCGGCGTCACGCTCGTGGTCGTCAACCCCCTGCTCGGCCTGTGCACGCTCACGGTGGTGGTACCGCTGGCGATCGGCACGGTCGTCTTCCGCCGTCGCGCCGGCAAGCTCTACGACGTGGCCCGCGACCGCATCGCGATCGTCAACGCCGACCTGCAGGAAAGCCTTTCGGGCGTGCGGGAGTCGCAGGCGTTCGCGCACGAGGCCGAGACGATCCGCCGGTTCCGCCGCCTCGGCCGCGACTATCTCGACTCGCGCTACTCGGCGCAGCGGCTGGCCGCGACGTACTTCCCGTTCGTGCAGTTCCTGTCGGCGGGCGCCGACGCGATCGTGCTCGGCGTCGGCGCCGGGATGATCCACTCCGGGCAGCTCACGCCCGGCGCGCTGATCGCGTTCATCCTCTACATCGACCTCTTCTTCTCTCCGATCCAGCAGCTCTCGCAGGTGTTCGACTCGTGGCTGCAGACGCGCGTCTCGGTGAGCCGCATCGCCGAGCTGATGCGACTCGAAACGCTCACGCCGCCCGCCGCGCACCCCGTCGAGCCCGGTCGCCTCCGTGGGGAAATCGCGTTCTCCGGTGTGCGGTTCGCCTATCCGGCACCGCCGCGGCCGATCGCGGAACGCCGTGGCCCGGCCGACCCGCGGCTCGTCGCCGGGTCGGCGGTCGCCACCAGCCCACCGGAGGCGTTGCGGGACATCGACCTCACGATCGCGGCGGGCGAGACCGTGGCGCTGGTCGGCGAGACGGGTGCCGGCAAGTCGACGGTGCTCAAGCTGATCGCACGCTTCTACGACCCCGACCACGGCAGCGTCCGCGTGGACGGGCACGACCTGCGCACGCTCGACCTCGCGGCCTACCGGCGCACGCTGGGGTACGTGCCGCAGGAGGCGTTCCTGTTCACCGGCACGGTGCGCGACAACATCGCCTACGGCCGGGCCGACGCCACCGACGCCGAGGTCGAGGCAGCCGCCCGCGCGGTCGGGGCGCACGAGTTCGTGGCCTCGCTGCCCGGCGGATACCTCCACGAGATCGCCGAACGCGGCCGGTCGCTCTCGGCCGGGCAGCGTCAGCTGCTCGCCCTCGCGCGCGCCCAGCTCGTGGACCCGGCGATCCTGCTGCTCGACGAAGCGACGTCGAACCTCGACCTCGCCGCCGAAGCCAACGTGGCCGAAGCCATGCGGACGGTGGCACACGGTCGCACGACGATCGTGATCGCCCACCGGCTACAGACCGCGCAGTCGGCCGACCGCATCGTGGTGCTCGACCGTGGCCGCGTCGCGGAGGTCGGCAACCACGACGAGCTGCTGGCCCGCGCCGGGCGCTACGCCGGGATGTGGGAGGCGTTCGAGCTGCTGTCGGGTCACCCCTCCGCGCCCGAATTCCGTTGACAGGTCACCAGGCAGTCGATCTTCTTTGCCAGTTCTTGACCGATGGACCTGGTGGGGTTATGGTCTAGACCACAACCTCACCTTCGCTCGCACTCCTCGCCACCGCACGGGAATCGGCGCGCCGTTTCGCCGTGCCCGGGGGTGGCTCGCGGGCATTTCCCGAAGGAGCTGGTATGAAAGCGAACCGGAAGCTCGTCGCCGGGCTCGTGGGTGCCGCGGTCGCTCCCCTGCTCGTGCTGGTCGGCCCCGCCGGCATCGCGAGCGCGCACGGCTACGTCAACTCACCGGCCAGCCGGCAGGCGCAGTGCGCGCAGGGCGTGGTCGAATGCGGCGCGATCAAGTACGAACCGCAGAGCGTGGAAGGGCCCAAGGGCCTGCACAGCTGCGACGGCGGCAACGAGCAGTTCGCCGAGCTGAACGACAACACCAAAGGCTGGCAGGCCGCCGCGGTCGGCACCACGGTGACGTTCACGTGGACCTTCACCGCCCGGCACAGCACCGCGAACTACGAGTACTACATCGGCGACGACAAGGTCGCAAGCTTCGACGGCCACAACCAGCAACCGCCGGAAACCGTTACCCACCAGGTGGATCTGAGCGGGCACCCGGGCCGCCAGACCGTGCTGGCGGTGTGGAACATCGCCGACACCGCCAACGCGTTCTACTCCTGCATCGACCTCCAGGTCGGGTGATCCCGCGGGCTGGTCCGGACGCGGGCCGGTCCCGTTTGGTCCATACCATATTTCGTCGGGGAATCCCCGGCATCCGTTGACCCCCGCGCACGGGCCCCGCTGGCGTGCGCGTCACTCCCGAGCCCCAGGAGGCGATTTCCTTGATTTCCCGGCGAGTATTTCTCGGTGCATCGGCGGCCGCGGCGACGTTTCCGTTGTGGGGCAGAGGAATCGCCGGCGCGACGACACCCGCCACGGTGAAGGTCGCGTTCGACGACCGGTCCGGCTCCGGCGCGACGTACGCGTACATCACGGGCATCGCGCCGGACAACCGGCTCGTGATCCTCAAGGCCGACGGCACGCCGTACTACCCGCCCTCGCCATCGGCACCGCAGACGCCGCTCGCCGAAGACTGCGCCATCCCGGTGAAATCCTTGAACCAGGTGACCGTACCGAAGATGTCGGGTGCGCGGATCTACCTGGTGACCGACGCGAAGCTCGACTTCTTCGTCAACCCCGGCCCGGCGATGGTGCACCCGAGTTTCGTGAACCCCGACGATCCCAACCACGACCGCAACTGGTCGTTCAGCGAGTTCACCTTCAACGACGACGTATTGTTCGCCAACATCAGTTACGTCGACTTCGTCGCGATCCCGATGGGCCTGCACCTCACGACGACCGGCTCGGGCGATCAGAACGTGCCCGGCCTTCCCGCGGGCGCGCTCGGCCCGATCAGCAACGCGCTCAAGGCGCAGGGCGGCGCGTGGGCCGGGCTCGTGGACACCGGGGCCGACGGGCAGCCGTTGCGCGCGCTTTCCGCGCAGCACCACGCCGACCAGTTCGCCGGGTACCTCGACGGGTACATCGACTCCGTGTGGCAGAAATACGCCGGTACGGGCCTCACCGTCGACTCCCAGATCCCCAGCCTCGGCAAGTTCACCGGACGCGTCGGCGCCGACGGCAAGCTGACGTTCGGCAACGGCGAGAGCTTCGCGAAACCGACGACCGCTGACGTGTGGAGCTGCAACAGCGGACCGTTCGCACTGGCCGAGGGCGCGAGCGACGCCCGCAAAGCGATCGTGCCGCGGCTCGCCGCCGCACTGAACCGCACCACGCTGCTGGACGATCCGAACCAGCCCGACGGCGAAGACCCCGCGAAGTTCTACCAGAACGCCGAAACCAACCACTACGCGCGCATCGTGCACAGCCGGCTGCCCGACAACCGCGGGTATGCCTTCCCGTACGACGACGTCACCCCCGGCCCCGACTTCAGCGGCGCCGTCCAGGCGGGCGACCCCGACACGCTCACCATCACGATCAACGCGCTGCGCTGAGCCGAGGCAGTCACCGGCCTCGTGGTCCTCACCGCCGTACTCCGGCGGTGAGGACGCGCTCGGCCACGCGGCCGGGGTGCCGGACCTGCGCCATCAGCCGGTGAGATCGCCCTCGGCGGCGTTCTTCGCCGCGTAGAAGGCCAGCTTGTCCTCGTCCACTTCCACACCGAGACCGGGCCCGGACGGCACGCGCAGGCGGCCGGCTTCCAGGTGCAGCGGCGCGACGATGTCGTCGGAGTGCAGGTAGTACATGCTGTCGATCGCGCGCGAAAGCACGGGTGTGCTGGAGACGACAGCGAGGTGCGCGGCGGTCGCGATGCCGAGTTCGCCGCCGCTGTGCAGATTCATGCCGAGTCCGAACGTCTCGCAGTGGGCCGCGAGCGCTTTGGTCGCCGCGACGCCGCCCCACTTGTAGACGTCGCCGTGGATCACGTCGACGGCGCCGAGCCGCACCGCGGGCGCGAACTCCTCGAAGCGCACCACGCACATGTTGGTGCACAACGGGATCCGCACCTTCGCACGCACCTGGCTCATGCCTTCGATGCCCACGCACGGGTCTTCCAGGTACTCGAGGTCGAGCTCCTCCAGCGCGAGCCCGGCGCGGATCGAGTCGGGCACCGACCACGCGGCGTTGGGATCCACCCTCAACTCGACGTCGGG
Organism: Amycolatopsis sp.; assembly: GCA_035551175.1. Classification (GTDB taxonomy): domain Bacteria; phylum Actinomycetota; class Actinomycetes; order Mycobacteriales; family Pseudonocardiaceae; genus Amycolatopsis. Next base: position 67,466 of record DASZNR010000099.1, read on the forward strand.
CAGCGCACGCCGCAGCTCGCGCAGGATCTCGACGTCGCCGAAGACGTCGGTGGTGCCCTTGAGCTTCACGGCCGTGAACCCGCCCTCGGCCACGACCTTCGCCGCGTGCTCGGCCAGGCCCTGCGCGAGCTCGCGGCCCCGCGCGCCCGGTGCGTCGGCCCGCGTGACGAGCGCGGTGATCGGCACCTCGTCGCGCACCGGGCCGCCGAGCAGATCGGTCACGCGCTGACCGGTGGCCTTGCCCATGACGTCCCAGCACGCGACGTCGAGCGCCGCCAGCGCCGCGTAGCCGAGGTAGCCGTGGAAGAACGGGACCATGTGGTGACGCCGGTGAAACGCTTCGAGCGCGAACGGGCTCTGGCCCACCAGTGTTTCGCCGAGCTGGCGCGTGAGCTCGGCGACCGGGCGGCCCCACATCGTCTCGCCCCAGCCCTCGACCCCGGTATCGGTGCGCAACCGCACCACCGTGCGGGTCTCGCCCGTCTTGGTCTCGAACGAGCTGGTGAACGGGTTGGTCAACGGCAGGTTCACCACCTGCACGTCGACTTCGGTGATCTTCATGCCTCCCCTTCGGTTGTGGCGTGCGCGCGAGTCGCGGCGTCGAAGGCGCGGATCGCCTCCGCGAGCGCCGTCACCCGCGCTTCGAGCAGGTCGGCGCCGGATCGGGCCGTCGCGGCCGTGGCGTCGTCGGTGCTGCCGCCGGCGCGGGCCCACTCGCCGTGGCGTTCGACGGTGAGTCCCGGATACGGCGGGCGGTGGAACAGCGGCGGTGGTGTCACGTCGGGCCGGGGCGCGGCTTTGCGCACCAGGTCCGGGTTCGCAGCGAGCATGAGCGACGTTTCGAACCGGCCGGCGTGCCCCGGCACCTCGGCTTCGCCGAGCGTCCAGTACGAGCACGCCGCGAGCGCGACGTCGGCCCGCAGGGCGTTCTGCTTCACCGCGAGGCGCATGATCTCGTCGTTGCCGCCGTGGCCGTTCACGATCAGCACGCGCCGGAACCCGCTTTCGACCAGCGAACCGAGCATGTCGGCCAGCACGGCCTGCAGCGTCGCGGCCGAGAGCGACACGGCGGCGGCGAACAGGTGGTGCGGGCTGTGGCCGTACGGCAGGGCCGGCAGCCGCACAACCTCGGGCTCGCCGCCGAGACGGGCGAGCGCGCCGTCGACGACGGTTTCGGCCAGCATCGTGTCGGTGCCCATCGGCAGGTGCCCGGCGTGCTGTTCCTGCGAGCCGATCGGCAGCAGCGCGATCGCGGCGGGCGCGGCCGTGCGGACCTCCCGCCAGGTCATCCGCGTCAGGTCCGGCATGTGGTCTCCCCTCGAAGCGGTTCGCGTGGCATCGTTGCCGCATGAGTTCCGGCGAACGACCGGCGCTGCGGCTGGTGCGAGCGCCCGAACGCGTGGCGCCCGTGCTCGGCGCCGTCGAGCTGGTGCCCGGCCGCGTGCGCGCGGCACTGCTCGACCTTTCGGGCACGGTGCTGTGGCGTTCGGAAGCGGTTTTCCCGCGGGGCACGAGCGACCCGGCCCAAGTCGACGCCGCGCTCGCCGAGGCCACCCGGTTCCCGGACGCGCCCGCGGGTGTCGGTGTCGCGGCCGCTGGACTGGTCGACGCCGCGGGGGGCGTGATCATCGAGCTCAACGAGGTACCCGCGCTGCACGGCTACCCGGTCGCCGCGGTGCTCACGGACCTGCTGCGGGTGCCCGTGCACGTGGAGCACCGCGCACGGCTGCAGGTCCTCGGCGACCGCTGGTTCGGGCCGGGGCGTGGGCGCACCACGTTCGCGTCCGTGTCGACCGGCGACGTTCTCGGCGTCGGGATCCTCTACGACGGCGAGGTGCTCGCCCCGCCCGGCGGGCGCAGCGGCGCGCACATGACCGTGGCCGCGAGCGGGCTCCCGTGCACCTGCGGCGCGCGCGGCTGTTGGAAGACCGTCGCCACCACGCCGTGGTTGCGGGAGGAAGCCGAACGCCGGGGGCTGGCCGGACGGACCGTCGGCGAGCTGACCGGTGAACCGCTGCTCGATGAGTACGCGGGCAACATCGCGCTGGGTCTGATCAACATCCAGCAGCTGTTCGCGCCGGGCCTGTTCGTGGTGCACGGCGAGGCGGCCGAGGGCGGCGAGCCGTTCCGCGCGCGCATCGAGCGGCGCCTGCGCGAGGACTCTTCGTGGGCCACCGGCGCCGAGCCCCCTCGCGTACTGGTCAGCCCCGGCCCAGCCGACGACGTCGCGTTGCTCGGCGGCGCGGGCCTGGTGCTGTCGAAGCACTGACCGCATCACGCCGCCCTTCGCCGCGCACGCCGCGGATCCGGGTCCGGCACGGCGTCGAGCAGCGTGCGTGTGTAGTCGTGCTCAGGGGCGGTGAACAGCTGCTTCGCGGGCGCCAGCTCCACGATCCGGCCACCACGCAGCACCGCGACGCGGTCGGCTATCTGCTGCACGACCGCGAGGTTGTGGGAGACGAACACGTATGTGAGCTTCAGCCGCGCCTGCAGGTCGGCGAGCAGGTCGAGCACCTGCGCCTGCACGGACACGTCGAGCGCGCTCGTCGGCTCGTCCAGCACGACCAGCCGCGGTTCCAGCGCGAGCGCTCGGGCGATCGAGATGCGCTGACGCTGGCCGCCCGAGAACTCGTGCGGATACCGGTCCTGCAGCTGCGGCGCGAGTCCGACGGCGTCGAGCAGTTCACCGGCGCGGGCGCGCAACCGCGCGCGGCCACGCCGGCCGCGCAGGCTGCGATCGTGCGTGATGAGCGGTTCGCCGACGATTTCCGTCACGCGCAGGCGCGGGTTCATGCTGGAGTACGGATCCTGCAGCACCACCTGCATCTCGCGCCGCACCGCCCGCAGCCGGGCGCCAGAGAGTGTCGCCAGGTCGGCGCCGTCGAAGCGCACGGTGCCCGCGGTGGGCTCTTCCAGCCGCAGCAGCAACCGGGTCAGCGTCGTCTTACCGGAGCCGGATTCCCCGACCACGGCCAGCGTTTCGCCGGTGACGACGTCGAGGTCGACGTCGTCGACGGCGGCCAGCGCGCCGTAGTCCTTGCGCAGGCCCCGGATCTCGACCAGGTTCGTCATACCCGCTCCAGCTTCGGTGTGGCGCGCAGCAGCTCGCGCGTGTAATCCTCCTGCGGCGCCTCGAATACGGTCAGCACGTCGCCGGTTTCGACGACGTGGCCCGAGCGCATCACCACGACCCGGTCGGCGACCTCGGCCACCACTCCGAGGTCGTGGGTGATGAGCACGATCGCCATGCCATGGCGGCGTTGCAGATCCACGAGCAGCGCGAGGATCTGGGCCTGCACGGTCACGTCGAGCGCCGTCGTCGGCTCGTCGGCAATCAGCACCCGCGGCCTGCCGACGAGCGCCATCGCGATCATCACGCGCTGGCGCAATCCGCCGGAGAGCTGGTGCGGGTACTGCCGGGCGCGCCGCGCCGGATCGGGAATGCCGGCCTCCTCCAGCGCCGCCACGGCCGCGCGCGCCGCGTCGGCCCGCGACGCTCCCTGATGCCGTCGCACGACCTCCGCCACCTGCGCGCCGACGCGTTTCACCGGATTCAGGCTCGTCATCGGGTCCTGAAACACCATGGCGACGTCGTTACCGCGGATTCTCCGGAGGTCCTTTTCAGACAGTCGAAGGACGTCACGGCCGTCGAGGCGGACCTCGCCACCGGCGTAGACGCACGGCGGCTCGGGGTTGAGCCGCAGCAGCGACAGCGCCGTGGCCGTCTTGCCGCTGCCCGATTCCCCCACCACGGCCAGCGTTTCGCCTTCGGACACGGCGAAACTCACGCCGTCGACGGCGGTGACCGTGCCGGTGTCCACGCGGAACTCCACGCGCAGGTCGCTGATCTCCACAAGGCTCATGAGCGGTACGCCTTCGGGTCCGCGACGTCGCGCAGGACGTCGCCGGTGATGTTGACGGCCAGCGCGGTGATCATCAGCGCCAGACCGGGGAACACGGCCACCCACCACGACGTGCCGAGGTAGAGCTGGCCGTCGCTGAGCATGCCGCCCCACGTCACGGTCTGCTTCGGCACGCCGAGGCCGAGATAGCTCAGCGACGCCTCGGCGACGATGGCCGCCGCGACCTGCAGCGTCCCGATCGTCGCGATCGGCGCCATCACGTTCGGCAACAGGTGCCGGCGCATGATCGCGACGTCGGTCACGCCGATCGCCCGCGCCTCGGTCACGAACTCCCTGGTGCGCAAGGAAAGCACCTCGGAGCGGATCACGCGGGCGTAGGAGACCCAGCCGGTGAGACCCAGCACGAGCACCACGTACCACAGGCCCGAACCGAGGAAGCCGACGATGGCGAGCGCGAGCAGGATCGGCGGGAACGCGAGCTGGATGTCGGCAAGACGCATGAGGATCCGGTCGAACCAGCCGCCGAGGAACCCCGCCACCACGCCGATCGCGGAGCCGACGAGCCCCGCCAGCAGCGCCGCGCACGCACCGACGAGCAGGGACACGCGGGCGCCGTAGCACAGCCGCGAAAGGATGTCTCGGCCCAGCTGGTCCGTGCCGAGCAGGTGGCTCGCGTCGCCGCCCGCCTGCCACGCCGGTGGGTGCAGGCGGACGAGGAGGTCCTGCGCGCCCGGGTCGTACGGCGCGATCAGCGGGGCGAACAGCGCGACCAGAACCATGAGCACGAGCACGGTCACGGCGACGGCACCGAGCTTGTTGCGCAGCACGGCACGCACGGCGCTCGGCCGGGCCGACGGCATCGCCGCTGCGGTGGCGGGGATGGCGGTCATGAGGTCACCCGCACTCGGGGGTCGAGGATCGTGTAGGAGAGGTCCACCAGCAGGTTCACGACCACGAACGTCGCGGCGAAGAACAACACCGCGGCCTGCACGAGCGGGAAATCGCGGTTCTGGATCGCCTCGACCGTGAGCCGGCCGAGGCCGGGCCACGAAAACACCTGCTCGGTGAGAATCGCGCCGCCGAGCAGCGAACCGACTTCGAGGCCGACCACGGTGACCACGGGCAGCGCGGCGTTGCGCATGCCGTGGGCCAGCACGATCCCGCCGGTACCGAGGCCCTTGGCGCGGGCGGTGCGAATGAAATCGGAGCCGAGTACGTCGATCAGCGACGAGCGCAGCAGCCGCGCGATCACCGCCACCGAGTACACGGCGAGCGTGACCGCGGGTAGCACGAGGTGCTGGATTCCGCCGTAACCCGAAGCGGGCAGAATCTTCAGCTGCACGGCGAAGATGAGGATGAACAGGATCCCCACCCAGAAGGCGGGCGTGGACTGTCCGATGAGGACACCGGCCATCACGCCCGAGTCGCCGGCCTTGCCGCGGCGCATCGCGGCGAATGTGCCCGCCGGCACGGCGAGCGCCAGCGCCACCAGCAGTGCCGCCCCGGCGAGCTCCAGCGTCGCCGGGACCCGGGAGAACAGCACGTCGGTCACCGGCTGGTCGTAGACGAGCGAGGTGCCGAGCTGCAGCCTGGGCAGCCCGGCGAGGTAGTCGAGGTACTGCGTGATGAGCGGGCGGTCGAGCCCGAGGCTCGCGCGCAGCGTCGCCTCCTGCGCGGCGGTCGCGTCCGGCGGCAGGATGAGCTTCACCGGGTCACCGGAGAGGCGCACGAGCAGGAACGCCGCCGTGGCCACGAAAAACAGCACGACGATCGCCGTGGCCACCTTGGTCAGGACGACGCGCAGCACACCCGTGCCGGCGGCGGGCACGCGGCCGGCCGCGGCGACCGGGGCGGTCATCGGCTCACCTTCGCCGAGGCCATGGCGAGCACGCCGACGACACCGGGCTGCCACGTCGGCCGCCTGTCGACCGCGTAGATGTTGTCGATCTGGTAGAGGAACACGAACGGCGCCTCCTGCTTGAGAAGTTTCTGCAGCGACGTGAACGCCCGCTGCCGGTCGGCCGGGGCGAGCGACTGCTCTTCGGCGTCCACGAGCCGGTCGGCTTCGGCGTTGTGCCAGCGGCTCTGGCGCCGGTCGTGGCGGACGTTGGACTGCACGAGGCTTTCCGCGTCGAGCGTCCAGCCGGTGCTGGCCGCGAGGTAGATCGGCCCGAGCGCGCCGCGGTTGCTCGACGTGAGACGGCTCGAGTAGGTGCCGGGGTCCACGAGGTCGACCCGCGCCCGTACCCCTGCCTTGGCGAGCAGACCCGAAATGGCCTCGGCGACGTTGGAGTCGGCGTTCTGTGCGGTGATCGTGGTGTCGAAGCCGTTCGGATAGCCCGCTTCCGCGAGCAGCCGCTTCGCTTCGCCGAGGTCGCGCGTGTAGGGCGTGATCGACGGGTCGAAGCCGAACGACTCGCGCGGGAACATCGTGGGCACCTCGCGCGCCTTGCCGTCGAGCACCGCCTTGATCAGCAGCGGCACGTCGACGGCGTGGTTGAGCGCGCGGCGCACCCGCACGTCGCGCAGTGGGCCCTGGGTCGTGTCGAGCGAAAGGTACGACGTGCGGATGCCCGGGAAGTGGCGGATCTCCACGCCCGCGTAGCCCTGGATCTGCAGCGCGGCGTCGGGCGTGAGGTTCGCGACGATGTCGACCTCGTCGCTCTGTAGCGAAGCGAGTGCCGAGGACGCGTCGGGCATCGGCAGGAACACGAGCTCGTCGTAGGCCGGTTTCCCACCCCAGTACGCGGGATTCGCGCGCATCCGCAGCTGGTGGTCGCGTTCGAACTCCTCGAACGTGAACGGACCGGTGCCCACCGGGTGCTTCGCGAAACCGGCCGAACCGACCTGCTCGAGGTAGCGCGGCGGCACGACGACACCGCCGAACAGCGAGACCTTGGCCGGAATGATCGGGTCGGGCTGGCTGCACCGCAGGTCGACGGTCAGCGGATCGACCGCGACGGCGTGGCTCACATACCGCAGCTCGACGATCGGCGACTTCGTCGCGGGGTCGAGCAGGCGGTTGATGCTGAAGGCGACCGCGTTCGCGTCGCAGGGTTCGCCGTTGTGGAACTTCACCCCCGGCCGGAGCGTGAAACGCCACGTCAACGGGTCGGGCGCCGACCACGACAGGGCCAGCCCGGGTTTGAGCTGGTTGTCCTGGCCGCGCGTGGTGAGGGTGTCGAACAGGTTGATCAGCACGTTCATCGACGTGAGGTCGCCCTGCTTCTGCGGGTCGAGCGTCTTCGGGTCCGCGGTCTGGGCGACGCGCAGGACGTTGCCGGTCGCGCCCGCGGCGCTGCCGCACGCGGAGAGCAGACCGGGCAGGGCGAGAGCCGGCAGCGCGAGGCCGCCGAGCCGGAGGGCGTCGCGGCGCGACAGGCGGGGACGCGGTGAGGCCACGGGAAGCCGACTCCTTTCGCTTGATGAAATGTCATTCCGTCACATGGAACGCATTTGCGCTAAAGTAGGCCGCGTGAACAAGGCTGTCAACGACTCCTCGCCCGCCCGGCCCGAGCCCCGCGGCGCGGTCGACAAAGCGCTGGAAGTGCTCGCCGCGCTTGCGCGCCCGGGCGGCCCCCACCGGCTCGCGGAAGTCGCGAAGGCCTGCGACCTGCCAAAACCCACGGCGCACCGGATGCTGCAGACGTTCGCGGACGCCGGGTTCGCCATCGGGACGGGCGGCGCGTACGACGTCGGGCCGCGGCTGCTCGGGTTGTCGGCAGCGACGCTCGCGGGCAGCCGGCTCACGCGGGCCGCGCGGCCGGTGCTCGTCGACCTGCGGAAGCGGACGGGGCTCACCGCGCAGTTCGCCGTGCGGCACGCCGACCGGGCCGTGTACGTGGACAAGGTCGAGCCCCAGCAGGCGTACCGGCTCAACACCCGGCCCGGCGGCGAAGTGCCGCTCTACTGCACGGGCGTCGGTCGCGCGATCCTGTCGCGGCTGCCGGCTTCGGAGGTTTCCGCGGTGCTCGACAGCGCGCCGCTCAAGGCGTGGACGGCGAAGACGCTCACCGACCCGGCGGCGATCCGTGCCGAACTGGCCACTGTGGACCGGTGCGGGTACGTCGTCGACGACGAAGAACACGAAACCCATGTGCGGTGTGTCGCCGCGCCGGTCGTCGGGGCCGCCGGTGCGGTGAGCGTGGCGGGACTGACCTTCACGCTGCCACCGGATGCCCTCGAGTCGCTCGGACCGCTCGTCGCCGAGGCGGCCAGCCGGATCTCGGCGAAACTCACCGACCTCCCCTCGGCGTTGTCGTTGGTGTCCGATGAGGACTGAGCTCGCGTCGATCCTCCTTCGAGGACGGGAAAATTCGGTGTTCTCCGCGGCCGCATGGTCGGTCGGAACCGCGGACACGGTGCTCGACCGGGGCTTGCTGGGAACCCGGTGGCACGGCGGTCCGGCTGTGTCCGAGCACAGCCGGTGGGATCTGGCCTCGGTGACGAAACCGGTCGTCGGGATCGTCGTCGCGGCGCTGGCGGAGCGGGGCCTGCTGAGCTTCGACGACCCGCTCCCCCGGCATCTGCCGTCCTATGCCGGTGGTGACAAGTCCGCGATCACCGTGCGGCAGCTGCTCACGCACACCTCGGGTCTGCCGGGCGGAACGCCGTTGTGGCGCACGCATCAAACGCGCGAGGCGCTCCTGGAGGCGATCCGGACCGGACCGCTGCGGTCGGCGCCCGGAACCCGGGTCGAGTACTCGTCACAGGGCTTTGTCCTCTTGGGACTGATCGCCTCGGCGGCGTCCGGACGGCCGCTCGACGAGCTGGTGGCCGAGTTCGTCTGCCGGCCCGCCGGGCTGGACGCGACGACGTTCGGGCCGGTGCCGGACGCGGTCGCCACCGAGGAATGCCCGTGGCGCGGGCGGGTGGTGTGCGGCGAGGTGCACGACGAGAACGCCGTGGTGCTGGGCGGAATCTGCGGGCACGCGGGTTTGTTCTCGACGCTCGGCGACATCGAGCGGCTCGGGCAGGTACTCGCCGGCGGCGCGGCGGAGCTGCTGGCACCGGCGTCGCACAAGGCGATGATCACGTGCCACACTGCCTCGCTCGGGTTGCGACGCGGGCTCGCGTGGCAGGGGCTCGACGTGCCCGGCTCGCCTGTCGGCACCGCGCTCGCCCCGGATGCGTTCGGCCACACGGGATTCACGGGCACGAGCCTGTTCGTCGAACCCGGTCGCGGCCGGTATTACGTGCTGCTGACCAACCGCGTGCACCCGTCGCGGACGACTCCGGGGATCGAGACGGTACGCCGCGAGTTCCACGAGCACGCGACCACGCTCTGAGCGGCGTCTCCGGGGCCGCGACGGCCTGCTGCTCAAGGCGATCGGTACCACGCACCCGCGCCGAGGCCCGCCGCACCGCATGACCATCGGCGGGGCGGTCGGCGCAGCGAGCTGACCGGACGGCGGCTGGCGGCACGGATCAGGAGTCGAAGCCCTGCCTTGCTTCTTCGCGGTCCGCCGCGAGCCCACCGTCGGGACGGCTATCGAGGTCTTCGTCGCGAACTTGCCAGCGGAGGCCGACGTGGTTCTGCGACGATCGTGGCTGTGACCATGTCCTGTCCGCCGTTCACCGGGCCGCCTTCGGCGCCGCGACCGGGCTCTCGTTCGCCCAGTGCGTCCGCGCGCGGCTGCGGCTCCGCCCAGGCAGTGCAGTCGGCCGATACCGGGTCCACCCGGTCGGCCCGCCAGGACCGTCCGGCCGGTTCACCGGGAGTTCCCGTTCGGCAGGCGGTCGAGAACGGGCGTCGTTCGCCGCGGGTCGCGAGCCCCGTGCGGGCGTTCTGTGCGAGCCGGTCAGCCGTCGTTCAGCAGGTCGGCCAGGACGGCGGCTTGGCTGATGTCCAGCGCCTTCGATGCGGTCAGCAGCGTGAGCGGGCCTTTCGCCGCGAGCGCGCGGAGGTCGGCGAGCGCGTCGGCGGCCGGGCCGGGTTCGGTGAGCTCCGCGAGGTAGCGGCGGCGGAACTCGGTGAAGCGCTCGGGGTCGTGGGCGTACCACTTGCGGAGCTCAGTGGTGGGGGCAACGGCTTTGCACCAGTCGTCCAGTGCGGCCTTCGCCTTGGCCAGGCCGCGGGGCCAGACGCGGTCGACGAGCACGCGGGTGCCGTCATCCGAACCGGCGGGGTCGTAGACGCGGGCAATGCGGACCATGAATCCATTGTCGCCCCCGAGCGAGGTGCGGGCCACCGCGGGCAGAAGGTCCACTGTGGATAGCTCGCCGGCGCGCAATCGCGTGACTCCGCTGGGCGAGATCGTCGCGATCCCGTTGCGAGGGGCGTGGACCGGTAACCGGGGCATCCTGCATTCGGGGCGCGAGATCGTGCGGAACCACGCGAGCGACCTGTGGATCACGTGCGTGCTGGAGTTCCGCAGCCGCTGGCGCGAGCAGTGGCTGCCCAGGCGGTACACGCACCTGTTCTTCCACGACGAGGCCGTGTCGTTCGCCGCCGGGCACCGTCCGTGTGGCGAATGCCGGCGATCGGCGTACGTGCAGTACCGCGACGCGTGGGCGGCGGAGCTGGGTGGCGCGGCGCCGTCGGCGCGGGAGATGAACCGGCGGTTGCACGCGGAGCGGCTTCGCGGCCGCGGACGCCGGCTGCACGAGCTGCCGTGGCGAGGGCTGCCGGACGGGGCGTTCGTGTTGCTCGACGAAGGGCCGGCGGTCGTCGCCGGCGACGCGCTGACCGAGTGGACGACAGCGGGCTACGGCACCCGCCACCGCCGTCCGCGCGCGGGGACCGCTCGCGTCGTCACCCCGCCGTCGACGGTGGCCGTGCTGCGCGCCGGTTACCCGGTGCAGATCGACGCTTGTGGCACTGAGTGCACTTAGCGATCGCCGTCGGGGAAGACCGCGCCGAGCCGGGCCATCACGTCGGGCAGCGGCGCGGCAGTGCTGAGGACCGCCACGACCGTGGTCTCACCTGCGGTTTTCGCGGGCCGGAAGGCCTCGCCGACCAAGGCGAACGCGCGCGCGGCGCTGGCCGCGATGTCGTCTTCGCCGCCGCTGCGCAGCCACCGGCGCAGCACGTGATTGTTGGCGGCCGCGATCGCCGCGGCCGCCACGGCCGCACGAAGACTCGCCGCCGGGTCGCCACGTTCGGTGAAGCGGCTCTGCAGATAACGGGCCAGTACCCGCTGGTATCGGTCGACAGTCGCGACTTCCTTGTCCCGCAACGAAGGCACGGTGCGGGTGAGCGTGAAACGTTTGAGCGACACGTCGAGGTCGGCGGCGTAGTCGCGGAGCACGAGGCTCACCGTCTCGCACGCGACCTCGACGGGGTCGCGTGCCGGGTCGGCGGCTTCGAAGGCCTGCTCCATCTCGGTGACGATCTCGTCGTGGTTGGCGAAGAGGACGTCGTCTTTCGTGTCGAAGTAGCGGAAGAACGTGCGCCGGCCGACGCCCGCGGCCGCGGCGATGTCGTCGACCGTCGTCGCCTCGTAGCCGTTGACCGTGAACAGATCCACCGCCGCCGTCGACAACGCCCGGCGTAGCTGCCGCCGTCCGGCGGGCGTGGCCCCCACACGGGTCCGCGGCGATTCCGTCATGTTCGCAGACGGTAGCAGCCCCACTTGCTAGTGGCACTCAGTGCCGTTAGACTCGGACAGCAGACCTGACCACCCGATCCGGAAGGCGTCGACGATGACCCTCGACCAGCACCTGTCGCCTGCGGACACCGTCGCGCTCGACTTCGACACCTACTACGGGAGTCTTTTCGGCTGGACCGTGCGCCGGCAGGGCGGACGGCTCAGCCTGGCCCTCGAAAACGGGCTCTGTGCCGTCACAGTGCCGAAACTCGCGGCGAATCCGGTGCTGCGGCGCCTGGCCGCCACGGGGTGCCAGGGCCCGGCACTGGTTCTGCCGACTCCGCACGGCCCGCGCGTCGCCATCCTCGCCGAAACCGACGGCCTGGTCCCCCCGCGCGCCACCCTGCCGCCCGACGCCACCCTCCTCGACTGCGGCGCTCTCGTGCCGCTGCCGACCGGCCCGGGCCTGCCCGGCATCACCGCCGAATGGCTCACCGCACCCGACCCGTGCCGCCGCTGGCTGCCGAGCTTGAGCGCGGTGGTGGCCGCGGTTCGCGTGCGCCACTGACCCCGGATTTCTCGCTCGTCAGTGCTGCTCGGCGTGCTCGTCAGTGCTGCTCGGCGTGCTCGTCGGTGCTGTTCGGCGTGCTCGGCTGCTCGGCGTGCTCGTCAGTACTGTTCGGCGAGCCGCTTCAGGTTGAGCAGCTGCCGCCGAGCCATGACCAGATCGCCGACGGACACGCCGAGCGCCACCAAACGGCTGGTGCGCATGACGAGTTTGAACAGCAGCCGCGTCGTGCCGCGATCTTCGGCCACGAGTACGTAGGACATCACGCCGCCCATTATCTTGCCGGTCAGCTGTACTCCTGGGTCGACCGAAACGATTCGGCCCAGCCTGCGCCCGCAGGCGGTCGTGAACTTCTCTCCGACGTGCGGCTCGGGAAGATCGACCCGATCACGCGGTGAGCGGCGCCCGAGGTTGTCGATCCAGTCGTACGAATATGGCGCGAGCCGCACCTGCGTGACCCACGGCCACACCGCTTCGGGCGGTGCCTCGACACTCACGCCACGCCACGCCTCCAGCGTGGGTGAGGCGACGAAGTCGTCACACGGGTAGGAACGCACGATCTCGCTGTCGCTGACACCCCACCGGTCGCCGATCATGCCTCGATCGTTCACCACCGCGGGCCGGTGTCCAAGCCCTCCCGCCACGAAGCGATCGGACGAGCTCTCAGTGGCTGCCCGCGAGCTCCTCCCCGAGCACTTCCCAGGCGCGCTCGGCCAGGGCGTCGATGCCCGTGGCCAATGACTCGATCTCGGCCCAGCGGCGACGGTCGCGGAGCGGGTCGGGAGCCAGGGAGGTGCCGGCGAGGAGCAGGAGGGTGTCGATTTCGTAGGCGAGGTCGGCGAGGCGTAGGAAGGCAATCGGATCGGGCGCCGGACTCGCGCCGGCCGCGCGGGCACAAGCGGCGTGTCCCATCGTGCGGCACACCGTTTGAAGGTGCGCCCGGATTTCTTCCTTGCGGGTTTCTTGCTTGCGGGGTTCTTCCTTGCGTGCGCCCGCCCGCGGGACGCCGGTGCGGATGTTCCAGGCCACCGAGAGGAGACAGCGTCCGGCGTCGTCGAGGGCGGTGTTCGTCACCGGGCGAGTCTGGGAGGCCGACGACGGTCCGGTGGGGTCCGACACGCGGAAGGCACCGGATCGGGTGATCCGCCGTCCATTGTGGACCACGAACCGGAACTGTGACCCCGGTCCCCTCGGACGCCCGTGAGGCGGCGGTGAAGTTACCATCGATTCATGGACGACTTCGCGGGCCTGCTCAGGCAGCGAGGACTGCGGAACACGGCGCAGCGCCGCACGGTGCTCGGGGTCGTGCGCGACCACCCGCACACGACCGCGGCCGAGATCGCCGTCTTCGTCGACTCCGGCGCCGGCGGGGTGTCGCGGCAGGGGCTGTACAACGTGCTCGAGGATCTCGTGTCCGTCGGCCTGCTCCGCACCCTCGAACCGGCCGGCTCCCCCGCGCGCTTCGAGCTCGATCACCACGACAACCACCAGCACCTCGTGTGCCGCGGCTGCGGGCGGATCGAAGACGTGCCGTGGGCCGAAGGGGCCACGCCGTGCCTGAACCCCACGGCCACGGGAAGCTTCGCGATCGAAGCCGCCGAGGTCACCTGGTGGGGCTACTGCCCCGACTGCGCTCGCAACGCCAGCTGACCCACCCGGCGCGATGCGCACCCCCAGCGACCGGACCCATGGCCCGTCCCGGAGCAGATCGGCCCGCGTCTCGCCTCACTGCTGTTCCGTGATCGGCGTTTCGTCCACCGCTGTGGTCAGCAGGAGCACCGTCGCGTCCAGGGGCAGGCCGTCGTCGGTCGCGTGATCGAGGAAGGACAGTGCGCGGAGGCCATCACCGGTGGGCCCGCCGGTGCCGACCTGGGAGGTGGCCGCGGACAGCGTGTCGAGGCCCGCGTGGTGGTGGGCGTCGCGGAGCGCGTTGCGAAGGAGGGCGAGCTCGGCGGGCGACGGGGCGCGCTTCTCGGCTCGGAGCCGTGCCACGATCCGCACGACCTGAGGGGACCTTGCGGCCGCTGATTGGCGGGCGGCGAACGACGCCACCATGCGCGGAGTCGCCCGCTGGGCGGCCGAAGGGGATGGCGCCGCGTCGACGACGGCCGGGCCGCCCTCGACGCGGAGGCTGTCCAGTGCGGCGGTGCGGCGCCGTTCGCGTTCACGAAGCCGTGTGAGCGGATCCTTGCGCTTCGCGGCGGCGAGCGCCTGCTGCCGGGCACGCTGCCCGGCCTCGGTGAGGCGCGGGCTGCGACGTCCGGTGCCCTCGGCCGCGGCCTGCCGCCGCGCGTTGTCGAACCACGCCTCGAACGACTGCCCCTTGCGGGGCGGATCGTGGACCGCGTCCGGGCCCTCGCGAAACCAGCCCGCGAGGCGGGTGCGCAGGAAATCACCCGGCCGTTCGCCGGGCCCGCGCGGCCGCTGGCGGGTGCCGTCGGGGAGGGCGCTCAACGCGATCAGCAGGGCGTCGGGGCAGTAACCGTTGCCGTACCAGAACGCGAGCTGGCGTTCGACGTCGTCACGTTCGTCGCGGGTCAGCCGCTCCGTGACCCAGCCCATGCGCCGGAACAGGACACCGGTCGCCTGCGCGCGTTCGTACGCGTCGCTCGGGATCACCGTCGACGGCCACGCCCGGTCCGCCATCCGAACCACTCGGCACCTCCTCCGGCTCCGACGGTACGGGCCTCGCTTCCGCGCCTCTCACCCGACACGCCGTCGCGTTGGCCGCGACGATGACCCCGATGGCGACCCACGACGCGAGGTCGGGTCGTTGGCCGAGCGCGACCAGCCCGATCAGCGCCGCGAGCACCGGGTTCACGCTCATGAAAACCCCGAAGAACCGCGCCGGCACCCGCCGCAGGGCGAGCAGGTCCACGAACAGCGGCACGGCCGAAGACAGCGCTCCTGCCGTCAGCGCCGCGCCGAGCGAAGCCGCGGTCGGATGGTGGTGTGCGAAGACGACGACGCCGACCGGAACGTAGGCCAGCGCCGAAACCACGGCCGCCACGGCCGGCCCTCGCACGCCCGGCAGCCGGCGGCCGATGGTGCGGTTGAGCAGGATGTAGCCCGCCCAGCACGCGGCCGCGACCAGTGCCATCCCGATGCCGGCGTAGTCCGTGCTCGGCCGGGGCCGGGTCAGCACCCCCACCGCCGCGGCGGCCGCGAGCGCGCACCCGAGATGCGTCCGGCGCCGCGAACCGGCCAGCGCGATCACGAGCGGGCCGAGAAATTCGAGCGTCACGGCGAGACCGAGACCGAGGCGGTCGATGGCCGTGTAGAGCGTGAGGTTCATCGTGCCGAACACCGCCGCCAGCGCCAGCACCGGCCGCCACTGCCGGGCCGTGAGGTCCCGGACCTTCGGACGCGCAACGGCGCACAACGCCACGGCGGCGACCCACTGGCGCACGGCGACCACGCCGGCGGGGCCGAGCACGGGGAACGCGAACGCCGCCGCGGCCGCGCCGGTCTGATTGGCCGTGGCACCGGCGAGCATGAGCGCCACGCCCTGGGTCTGCTTGCTCATGACCGCGAGCGTGCGCCACGGCCGAGCATGCACAAAATGCATTCATCGCTTCACCTATACGGTGAAGTCATGGATCTGGAGCTGCGGCACCTGCGCTGCCTCGTCGCGATCGTGGACGCGGGCACCTTCACGGACGCGGCGATCGAGCTCGGCGTTTCCCAGGCGGCGGTGTCGCGCACGCTGGTTTCACTGGAATCAGCGCTGGGCGTTCGGCTGCTGCACCGCACGAGCCGCAGCATCACTCCCACCACCGCGGGCGTGCAGGTACTGGCCCGTGCCCGGCACCTGCTGGCCGAGGCCGACGACCTCGTGCGAGAAGCCACGACAGGACACACCCGGCTGCGCATCGGGCACGCGTGGTCGGCGATGGGCAGGCACACCGCCGAGTTCCAGCGCCGGTGGGCCGATCGGTATCCGGATGTCGAGCTGCTGCTCGTCCGCACCAACACCGCGACCGGCGGCCTCGCCGAGGGTCTGTGCGACCTCGCCGTGGTCCGCACCGCGATCGACACGCGCCGCTTCGCGAACGCGGTGGTCGGCCACGAGGCCCGCTACTGCGCGATGGCCACCGACGACCCGCTGGTGCGCAGGCGCACCGTCATGCTCGGTGAGCTGAGCGGGCGCCTGCTGGTGATGGACCGGCGCACCGGGACGACAACCGCCGACCTGTGGCCCGAGGAGACCCGCCCGCGGGTCGAGCTCACCCACGACATCGACGACTGGCTCGCCGCCATCGCGACCGGCCGGTGTGTCGGCGTCACGCCGCACTCCACCGTCACGCAGTACCGCCGCGACGGGATCGCGTACCGGCGAGTGCGCGACGCGCCCCCGGTGCCGGTGCGGCTGGCGTGGCGCAACCACGATCCCCACCCGGCCACGCACGCTGCGGTGGCGTTGCTGAGCGAGCTGTACGGCAACCGCTGAACGCCGCTGGAACACTGTTGAACCCGGCTGTACACCGGCGACCGCACGGCGGACTCCTCACCTCTTCGGGCCATAAACCCGTGCTGGGGAAGACATCCGGCGGCAGGCGGTGAATGCTCCAATTCGGACACGTCGGGCGCATGGCTTCCCGCGGACGGGTGGGCTGATCGCGGGAGGACGCCGGGGCGGGCGCGCGGGCGCCCCGCCGGGGTTCCCGTCGTCCGGTGGTGCTCCGACCCGCCGGGCGGCGAGGTGCGGGGCCGTCCCGTCCACTGTGGAGACACGGTGGCGCGTGGGCGGCCCCGCGAGTGACTCACGGGGCTCGTGAGGTCGTTCGGCGGGCGAATCATCACCGTTGCGTGGCCGCTCGTGGTCGGTCATGATGTTCTTGTCAGCAACCGTCCATCACCACCCACCATCGCCCACCCAGGAGTAACGAGATGACCGGCTGGGAAGTGTGC
This sequence comes from Amycolatopsis sp., assembly GCA_035551175.1. GTDB lineage: Bacteria > Actinomycetota > Actinomycetes > Mycobacteriales > Pseudonocardiaceae > Amycolatopsis. The sequence continues at coordinate 84,337 of DASZNR010000099.1, forward strand.
ATGCCGTGGTGCCGCAATGGCGCCGCGTGCCTTCCGCACGCGGCCGGAACACCAGGCTCCACGCCGTGACGTGCCCGCGCACGTCGCAGCTGGGAGCCGCCCGTCGGGGAACCGACTCGGGCGGCTTTTTTCGTACTCCGTGACTTCGCACAGCCCCCCGGCCACGTGCCCGAACGGCAAGGGAACCGCCTGCAGAGCGGCGCATACCGGTTCGACTCCGGTCGTGGTCTCCACCCCGATCCTCCGAAGGAGGTGCCGGTCGCCATGGACGTGCTTGTCCTCAACGCCGGCTACGAGCCCCTGCACACCGTCTCGGTCCCGCACGCGATCAGGATGCTGGTGCGCCACGTCGCGGTCGTGCACGAGAGCGACGGTCCCGACCTTGGCATCTTCCCGCGGCCGAAGGTCGTTCGGCTGCTGCGGTACGTCGTGATGAAGTGGCGTTACGCGGGCCCGCCCCGCTGGTCGCGCCGAGGAGTGCTCCAGCGCGACGGCCACCGGTGCGCCTACTGCGGCCGCCACGCCACGACCGTCGACCACGTCGTGCCGCTCTCGCGCGGCGGTGAGCGCACCAGCTGGCTCAACACCGTCGCCGCGTGCGGAGGCACGGCCCGCAGCTGCAACGCCCGCAAAGCCGATCGAACCCCGGCGGAGGCCGGCCTCAAGCTGCGGTTCGCCCCGCATGTGCCGGGCTGGGACGAACTACACCCGCTCGTGAGTGGTCGCGCCGGTTAGAACCGGCCGGAACACTCACGAGTCTGCCGCCGAGCCGCACAAGGAGCCCGATGCCGACGCTTCCCGACTTCCGACTGGAGACGTTCTTCTCCCGTTGGGAGTTCACCTCGCGCCACCACCTGACCGCGTCGGACGTGCAGACGCTGACCGTCCGCGAACTCCTGGACCTCGCCGACGACGACGCCCGCGAACGCTGGGAGACGCTCGCCCTCGGCTACACGGAGACCTCCGGCCTGCCCGCGTTGCGCGAAGCGATCGCCGCGACCTACACCGACGTCGGACCCGAACACGTGCTGTGCTTCGCCGGCGCCGAGGAAGGCCTCTACCTCGCGATGCGAACGCTGCTCGAACCAGGCGACCACGCCGTGGTGATCACGCCGAACTACCAGGCGGCCGAGACGGTCCCGCTGTCGATCTGCGAGGTCAGCGGTGTCGCGTTGCGCGCCGAGGACGGCTGGGCGCTCGACGTCGACGAGCTCGAACGGCAGCTGCGACCCACCACTCGCCTGGTATCGGTGAACTTTCCGAACAACCCGACCGGCGCCGTTCCGGACCAGGCCACGTGGACCCGGCTCGTGCGGCTGTGTGCCGAGCGCGGGGTGTTGCTGTTCAGCGACGAGGTTTACCGCGGGCTGGAGCCCGATCCGGCGACGACGCTGCCACAAGCCGCTGACCTTTCGGCGTCGGCTCTCTCGCTCAACGTGATGTCCAAGGCCTACGGGCTCCCCGGCCTGCGCGTCGGCTGGATCGCCTGCCGCGACCCGGAAATCCTGCGCCGGCTGGAGCGGGCGAAGCACTACACGTCGATCTGCAACGCGGCGCCGAGCGAAGTGCTCGCGCTCATCGGGCTGCGGGCGCGAGACAGGATCCTCTCGCGCAACCGCGCGGTGCTCGCCGAAAACCGTCCGAAGTTCGACGCGTTTTTCGCCCGGTTCCCGGGATTGTTCGAGTGGGCGCCGCCGCTCGGCGGCTGCGTGTGCTTCCCTCGGTACCTCGGCGCGGACGGCGTCGAGACGATGTGCCAGGAGCTCGTCGAGCAGCGCGGGGTCCTGCTGCTGCCGTCGAGCATCTACCGCTCGGCGCTCACGCCGACGCCCACCGACCGCTTCCGTGTGGGCATCGGCCGGCGAAATCCGGACAAGGGACTGGCGGCGTGGGCGGAATTCCTGGAGCAGCGACGATGACCGCGGACATGGTGCGGCTGCCCGAAGTCGGCACGGATCAGCGGACCGGCAGCACGAGCTCCGCTCGGGTCACCGAAAGATCACCGAGAGTGTGGGACCACCACGTGGAGGCGAGGTCCTCCAGCAGGAGCCGCCCGGCGATGCGGTCGGCGCACAGCCCGCCGGCCGCGGGTTCGGCGGGTTCCTCGCGTTCGACGTCGATGCGCAGCCGCAGCGGGCTCTTCACCAGGCCGAGGCGCAGGCCGCGGAAGGTGGCGCCGTCGCGGGCGGCGTCGGCGACGAGCTCGTCCACGAGCGCGACCGCGTGACCGACGAACGCGTCGGGCACGCCGGCCAGCATGGCCCGCACGGTGACCCGCGCGGCCGCGGCGGTGTCCGGTCCGCTGAAAACGGCCGCCGGTGCCGGTGAGGGGGATTCCTCGGTCACGGCTCAGCCCTCCCCTGTGAGGCGATGATCGAGTACTGGCCAGGTACCCACCGCCGCGGAGAATCAACCCCCTGCCCGCTCGAAGACGTCGGCCGCCCGCTCTTCCCGGCACGGCGCGCACCGTCAACGCGTCCGTCCCGCGCGCCACGTCGCCTGCGGTCCTGGTGCCGCACCGCTGGAAATCCGCTGGACGCGGCGACGCGGCGACGGTAGCGTCCTGCTCGGCCGTGGCACGGAACCCAGGAGGTGAGGACCCATGAACGCTGTTTCGATGTGGGTGCTCCCCTCGTCGTCACGGTTGGGCGGCTAAGGCCTGTTCCCACGCGGGGTCCGCCCAGGAGCGCCTTCGGATGTACTCATCCCGAGAGGTGACTACCTTGGATTCTCTGTGTGTGACCCGGGTGTCGGACACCTGCTGGCAGGCGCTCGACGACGACCGGGTGATCGGCCGCGGTGAGGTGTTCGAGCGGCCCGACGGACGATCGTTTCTGAGCATCGACGTCTGGCGCGAGGACGCGTTCGGCCGCCTGGCCGAAGCGATGCTGCCGGTCTTGCCGCGACCGCTGTACACCGTGGTCGACGAAGCTGATACGGAGCTGACGGCCCGCTGGCGGGCCGCCGGGTTCTCCGTCCGCCGCCGGGAATGGGAATGCCTGATCCCCACCCGCCCGCCGTCGGGCGTGCCGGTGATCACCCCCGAAGCGGAGCCGCTGGCCGAGCTGGACCGGGTGATCCGTGAGGAAGTCGAGGCGGGCGTCGGCTGGCGGGAAATGCCGGCCGAACTGCTGGACCCGGGCGTGGGGGACCCGTCGAACTACGCGGTGGCAACGAAATCCGGCCGCTACGTCGGCTTGATCAGGGTGACGCAAGTGCGACGGCTGCCGCGGATCGGCCTCATCGCGGTCCGCGCGGACGAGCGGCGCCGGGGCGTCGCACGGGCTTTGCTCGGCCACGCGCTGGGTTCGCTGCACGCCCGGGGAATCGCGACGGCGTCAGCCGAGCTGAACGAAGCGAACACCGCCGCATTGGCGTTGTTCGACGGTTTCGGCGCACGCCGCGTGGGCAGCAACCTCGAACTGGTGCTGCGCTGATGGCCAAGACGGGGATCGAAGTGGAAGGCACGGTCGTGGAATGCCTGCGCGACGCGACCTTCCGCGTGGAACTGGCCAACGGGCACCGGGTGCTCGCCCACATCAGTGGGAAGATCCGGCGCAACTACATCAAGATCATGCCGTTCGACCGCGTGCTGCTCGAGCTGAGCCCGTACGACCTCGACCGCGGCCGGATCCTGTTTCGGTACCGGACCTAGCACGGCGCCGGGCTCTTCCCCGCGCGGAAGGGCCCGGCGCGGTCATCGCCGGACAGCCACGAACCGGTGCGTCGCGCCAAGGGCGAGATCGGGCGGCTTGCCCGAGCCGGGCGAGCACGCCAGGCTGAGCCGGAGCACCCGGACTGGCGGCGAGCCCGGATCACGCACCGATAAGTTTCCCGCGCCGCGCTGGCCACCCGTGGACGGAAGGCTGAGCCATGCGAAAACTGATCTACGGCATGAACCTGACCCTGGACGGCTACATCGCGGCGGTCGGCGACGACATCGGCTGGAGCGCGCCGAGCGACGAGCTCTTCCAGTGGTGGCTCGATCAGGAGCTGGCGGTCGACGTGATGCTGTACGGGCGGAAGCTGTGGGAGACGATGAACTCCTTCTGGCCGACCGGCGACCAGCATCCCGACGCGACCCCGGCGCAGATCGCGTTCGCACGGAACTGGCGGGACACGCCCAAGGTGGTGTTCTCCTCGACGATCGACAAGGTCGACGGGAACGCCCGCCTCGTCACCGGCGACGCGGTCGCTGAGATCGCCCGGCTCAAGGCCGAGGACGGCGGGCCGATGAGGGTCGGTGGTGCGACGCTCGCTGGAGCTGCCGTGCGGGCCGGGCTGGTCGACGAGTACGACGTCGTCACCCATCCGGTCCTGGTGGGCGGTGGCACGCCGTTCTTCACCAGGCTGGACAGCCCGGTGAACCTCAACCTGGTGCAGACGCTGAGTTTTCCCGGCGGTGTGGTCCTGACCCGGTACGAGACGAGGCGCTGAGCGGCACAGCACCCACCAGCGAATCGCACGGCATGGCCCGTGAGGTTGAGCCATCAGAGGCCGGGCGATGGCGGGCAGCACCTCGTCCACCTGCTCGGCGCGCACGACTTGACGCTCCGGCGAGCCTTCGTCGGTGACCACTTCGTGCGGCGGTGGCGAGCTCGCTACTCGCGACCACCGAACGGCTCGAGCTCACCGGAAGTCGCGCGACTTGAGCGCCAGCTTCTTCAGGTCCAGCGGCGTGATCCGGTCGGCCACGACCGACGCCGTGCCCTTGGCGACCTGGGCGATGCCGCGCACGATCACGGCGCTGTGGTTCTGCAGCACCCGGCGGCTGCGGCGCCACAAGCCCGGCGACACGATCACGTTGGCCATGCCCGTTTCGTCCTCCAGGTTGAGGAATGTGATGCCGCCGGCGGTCGCGGGCCGCTGTTTGTGCGTGATGGCGCCGCCGAGGTGGATGCGGGTGCCGTCGGGGACGGCCAGGAGCTCGGCCGCCGGGATGGCACCGACAATGTCGAGGTGGCCGCGCAGGAACGCGACCGGGTAGCTGTCCGGGGTGACGCCGGTGGCCCACAGGTCGGCGGTCGCCAGTTCGAAGGCCGTCATGCCGGGCAGTGCCGGAGCCCGGTGACCCAGCGCCAGGCCGGGCAGATGACCGGCGCGGGTGCTCGCCGCGGGACCGGCCGCCCACAGTGCCGACCGGCGTTCACCCGGGAACGCCCCCGCCGTGGCGAGAGCCTCGACGACGGGACGCGCCAGCTGCACTCGTTCGGTCAGGTCACCGATCGACGCGAAGGGGCCGCCGGCGCCACGCTCGACGACGATGCGTTCGGCGACTTCCTGGCCGACCCCACGGACCCCGGCAAGGCCGAGGCGAACGGCGACGCCGCCCTCCGAAGCCGGCTCGGGTTCGAGTGTGGCGTGCGGGAACGACACGTTCAGCTCCGGCGAGCGGGTGATCACGCCGTGGCGCCGGGCGTCGGCGACGAGCGACTGCGGGCTGTAGAACCCCATCGGCTGCGCGCGCAGCAACCCGGCGCAGAACGCGGCCGGGTAGTAGCGCTTGAACCACGCCGACGCGTACACCAGCAGCGCGAACGACATCGAGTGCGCTTCGGGGAAGCCGTAGCCCGAGAAGGCGTGGATCTGCTCGAAGATCCGCGCCGCCAGCTCGGGTGGCACGCCGTTGGCGGCCGCTCCCTCGAAGAAGCGGCCCGCCAGGCGGCGCATCTTCGCACCGGATCGCTTGGCGCCCATGGCGCGCCGCAGCTGATCGGCCTCGGCTGGGGTGAAGCTCGCGACGTCACGCGCCATTTGCATCACCTGCTCCTGGAACAACGGCACGCCGAGCGTGCGTTCCAAGGCCGACTCGAGCAGCGGGTGCGCGTGCTGCCACTGCTCCTCACCGCTGCGGCGCCGGAGATAGGGATGCACCGACCCGCCCTGAATGGGGCCCGGCCGGATGAGCGCGACCTCCACGACGAGGTCGTAGAACTCCCGCGGCCGCAGCCGGGGCAGCGCACCGAGCTGCGCGCGGGATTCGACCTGGAAGACGCCAACAGCGTCGGCTTCGCACAGCATGTCGTACACCGCCGGGTCGGCGAGGTCGAGGTCGTGGAGTCCGATGTGGACATCGTGGTGCCGCGCGACGAGGTCGATCGTGTAGTGCAGCGCGGAAAGCATGCCGAGCCCGAGAAGGTCGAACTTCGTGAGCCCGATCGCGGCGCAGTCGTCCTTGTCCCACTGCAGCACCGAGCGGTCTGCCGCCGTCGCCCACTCCACCGGCACGATCTCGCTCACCGGCGTCTTCGCGATCACCATGCCGCCCGAGTGCACACCGAGGTGGCGCGGGGTGTCTTCGAGCCAGGCGGCGCACTCCAGCACGTCTTCGGGGATTTCGTGCCCCCGCTCCCCCGGCTCCGAGCCGATCGCGACCGACGACCAGCGGTCCACTCGCTTGCCGAAGGCGTCCTGCTGTCCCGGTGAATAGCCGAGCGCCTTCGCCGCGTCGCGGATCGCGGAGCGGGCCCGGTACGTGATCACGTTGGCGACCTGCGCGGCGTGGAAGCGGCCGTGTTTGCGGTAGACGTACTGGATCACCTCTTCGCGCCGGTCGGCTTCGATGTCGACGTCGATGTCCGGCGGTCCGTCGCGCTCGGGCGCGAGGAAGCGTTCGAAGAGCAGGTTCCACTTCACGGGGTCGGCGTGGCTGATCTGCAGCGCGAAGCAGACGGCGGAGTTGGCGGCCGAGCCGCGGCCCTGCGCGAGGATGTCCTCCTGGCGGCAGAACCGCACGATGTCCCACACGACGAGGAAGTAGCCGGGGAAACCCAGGGTGCGGATCACCTCGAGCTCGTGGTCGAGCTGGGCGTAGGCCTTCGGGTTGTCCGCGCGGGAGCCGTAGCGCCGCGCCGCGCCCTCGAACGTGAGGTGGCGCAGGCAGTCGTCTTCGTCGGCAAAGCCTGCGGGCACGGCGAACGGCGGCAGGTCCGGCGCGACGAGCGTCAGGTCGAACGCGCACTCCACGCCCAGCAACGCCGCCCGCTGCACCGCGCCCGGGTATCGCCGGAAGCGGCCGGCCTGTTCGGCGCCGCTGCGCAGGAACCCCGTGCCGTCGGGCGGCAGCCAGCCCGCCAGGTCGTCGATGGACCGCCGGGCGCGGATCGCCGCCACCGCGGCAGCGTGGCGCGCCTGCTCGGGCCGCGCGTAGTGGACGTTGTTGCTCGCGACCGTCGGCAGGTGGAGGTTTCCGGCGAGTGCGGCGAGGAAGTCGTTGTCGACGTCGTCGGAGGGCAGGCCCTGTTCGAGCAGCTCGACGGCCACGTTGTCCCGCCCGAACCGCTCGGCCAGCGTCCTCAGCGCGGCCGTAGCCCCGTCGTGGTCACCGCGGGCCAGCGCGGCACGGACGGCGCCCTTGCGGCAGCCGCTGAGCACGAGCACGTGGCCGCGCAGCTCGTCGGCCACGTCGTCGAGTTCCAGCACCGGACGGCCTTTCTCCCCCGCCAGCTGGCCGCGCGAGATCACGGCGCACAGGCGCCGGTAGCCGTCGAGGTCGCGGGCGATCACCTGCAGGTGGGTGCCCGCCGGGTCGGGAACGCCGCCCTGCGGCGCCGGTAGCCCGAGCGACAGCTCCACGCCGTAGCCCGTGCGGACGCCGATCTCGCGCGCGGCTTCGGCGAAGCGGACCGCGCCGTACATGCCGTCGCGGTCGGTGAGCACGAGCGCGTCGAGACCGAGCCGCACGGCTTCCTCGACGAGCGCTTCCGGCGCGGAAACACCGTCGAGGAACGAGAAGTACGAATGCAAGTGCAGCTCCGCATACGGCACGCGCCGCCCGTCGCCCTCGATGTCCGCGCGCGGCCACAGCCGTTCGGGCGGCCGGTAGCCGTCCCGCTTGCGCGACCACGCGGGCGAGTCTCCGCCGTCGCCGCGCACAGGCGCGCGCCCGGCGGAGATCCGCTCCAGCTCGGCCCACCGCATCAGCGGATTCGTGAAGCCGCCTCGCCGGTCCTGCTCGTCCACTGCACCGTCCTCGCTCGCACCGATGTTCGCCGCGGGGAAGACAGCGTGACCTGCCCAAGGGGAACAGGTGTTCGAATCCTACCTCGTCGAGGCTGGTACTCGCCAGGCGGCCGCACCGTTGTGCAGGAAGCGGGCGCGACCGTGCTCGTCGGAGCCGACGAACGAGAGGACCTGGTGGCCGTCGAGCCCGGGCTCGACGGTGATGATCGCGCTGTCGCCGAAGCGGACGACCTCCACCCGCTCCGCAGGCCGGCCGGGTCCGCGACGAGTAAGGAACGCGCGGCCGCGCTTGGCGGTGAGAGTGAAGTCGTACCGGGTGGTGCGGTAGGTGCCACACACGCGGTCCACGTCGAGCGGGGCCGGATCAGCGGGCGGCACCGGCAGCGGTGTCGTCTCGACGCCGGCGAGATCCCTGAGCACGGTGCCGAAGATCTCGTACGCCAGCGGCTCGGCTCCCGCACTGTTGGTCAGCACCGCCACCGCCAGACCGGCCGCCGGGGAGACCCGCAGGAACGCCTTCTGCCCCAGGGAGACGCCGGTGTGCCCGACGACGCCGTCGCGGTAGCGCATCCAGCCGAGCCCCCAGCCGACGACGCCGCCACCGAAGTCCGGCACGGACACGGGTTGGGGCTCGCGCAGTGCCGCGAGTGCGGGGTCGTCGAGGTGCTAGCGGACGAACTCCAGCAGATCGCGTGCACTCATCGCGAGATGGGAGCCGCTGGGCGTGGAGAAGTACCGGACGGCCCAGCTTTTCGCGGGTACGAGCTGCCCGTCGCACTCGACGTGGCCGACCGCGGCCCGGTGCAGGATTGCCTCGTACGGCGTGGGAGCCACGGTGGCCAGGCCGAGCGGGGTCACGAGGTGCTCGCGCAGCACGTCATGGAAAGGCTTGCCGCGCAGCACCTCCACGAGTCGGCCGAGCACCACGTACCCGCTGTTGGCGTAGGAGAAAAGGGCGCCCGGCGGCAGGAGGTGGTCCGCGTCGACGAGGGTCGCGACGAACTTCTCGATCGCGTCGTCGCCCCGGCCGGTGTCAGGAACGTGCTGGCCGTCGAGACCGCCGGTGTGAGTGAGCAGGTGACGAGCAGTCAAAGTCTCGGTGGCGGCCGGGTCGCTGAGCCGGAAGCCGGGCACGTAGTGGCGCACAGGCCGGTCGAGGTCCAAGACCCCTTCGTTCACCAGCTGCCGGACCAGCGTGGCCGTCCAGATCTTGGTGATCGAGCCGATCTTGAACACCGAGTCGGTCGTGGCCTCGACCAGCGTGTGCCGGCTCAGCACACCGGCGGCCTCGTCGCGAATCTCGCCACCGGCCAGCACGGCGACCTGCGCGCCCGGCACGTCGTACCGCGTGATGAGCTCGCCCAAGGTTTCCCCCATCGCGCCAGGCTACGGGGTTCCCCCACAACGGACCGCTCGCGGCTGCTCACCTCATGGTGAAGCTACAGTCCTGCCCGAGTACGAAGCACGACTTCCGCTCGTGCTGAAGGGTTTCGTGCCATTGCTGGACGAGCGGGGCCGTGGAACCCTACGACATCCCGGACGGTCAGGAACCAGCGTAACGGCCGCGGGTGGCATCGGCCGCCGCCTGGCGGTCGGCGTCGGACCAGGCGCCCAGTTCGTAGCCGTGCCACGGCTCGGCGAGTGAGAGCTCCGGCAGCCCCAACTCCTGCCAGAGGTCCTGCGCACGGTCCATGAACTCCTTGGCAGGCAAGGAGGTCGGCGGATACGGACGCTTGCGCGTGGCGTCGATCAACAGCGCTGAGGACAGGCTGCCGTCCTCGGCCGCCGACGGGTCGAGCCGCGGCAGCTTGCCCGGCAGCACGGTGACGTCGCGCGCGGGCTGCATGCGGAAGCTCATCGCCCACGCGACCGCGTCGAGATCCTCGGGGTCGACGTCGTCGTCCACGGCGATGATCGTCTTACCCATGGACGCCTCGTACCCCGAGGCGGCGTAAAGGGCCTGGCGCGCCTGGCCCGGCGTCGGATTCTTCAGCTGGATCACGAAGAACATGTTGCAGGTGCCGCTCTCGTGCGTGACGAACCGCTGCACCGCGTTGATGTTGCACGCCTGCTTGAGGAACCGCAGGTACACGTTCTCGAACGCGATCTTGCGCATGAGCGTCGACTCGCTCGGCGGGAATTCGCTGATGAACGCCTGCACGACCGGCGCCGCGCGGTGCGTGATGCACCCGATCCGGAACACCGGCGACGTCGTGCGCGGTCCCATGTAGCCACTCGCTTCGCCGAAGGGACCTTCGGGCTCGAGGTGCTCGGGGTCGATCTCGCCTTCCAGCACGATCTCCGCGTGCGCGGGCACTTCGAGGTCCACGGTCTCGCACCGCACGACTTCCAGCGGGCGGCCCATGAGCCCGCCGGCGACAGCGTATTCGCTGACCCCGAACGGGATCTTCTGCGCGCCGGCGAACCCGACGGCGGGCACGGCACCGAGCACGACGGCGGCCTGCAGCTTCACCCCCAGCCGTTTGGCCTTGGCAAGGTGGATCGCGATGTGCTGCGTCGGCGTGTCCGTCTGCAGCCCGATGCGGTCGGGGCCCTTGACCATGCCGCGGTAGATGCCGACGTTGTAGGCGCCGTCCTCGGGGTCCTTGGTGATCCAGTACGGCGCGGTGAGAAACGGCGCCGGGTCGAAGCCGGGCGTCGAGATCGGGTGCGGGAAGCCGTCGACGCCGCGAAAGTCCAAGAGGGACTGTCCCGTGAGGACGTTCTCTTTGCACGGCCCCGTCTCGACCACGAGCGGCTCGACGGGATTCGCGAGCGCGGCCGCCCATCGGCCGCCGACCTCGTCCGGCTTCGCGGCCAGCGCCGTGGCGTACACCGCGCGCGAGGAGGCGAACGCGCCCATCACCACGGTGCCCGCGAACTTCCGCCCCGCTCCATCGGTGACGTTCTCGAAGAGGAACGCCTTGCGCTCGGCTTCCGGCAGGCCCCGGAACTGCAGACGCACCAGCGGAACCAGCTCCGTGTCCTTGTTCACCGGCCGGGTCACCCGGACCAGCAGCCCGCGGCGATCCAGCTCCGCCAGGTACTCGCGGAGGTCACCATAGGGGTACTCGTTCGCGCTCGTCACCGTTCCTCTTTCATCGGCGGAAAACCGCGCCGGAAGCCGTTCACAGCGGGTGACCCCGCAATCGGGTTTCCTTGCCCGGCAAGGATGTCGCCACTGTTTCGGTTCCGTATCTTCCGGGCGGCTCCCCTGTTCGGCGTTGACACCCGGTCGGGCTCGACCTATCGTCTCCCGCATCATTTACGGCTGTCAAGTCAGGTACTGAAGTTAAATAAATCCTGTCCACCCGCGGCATCCCTCCCCCACCGGCGGCACCGTGCGCGCCGCGCCCGGGACGCCGCCCTGGCCGAGGAGCGCGGATGCAACCCGCTGCCACGTTCGACCACTGTCTCACCCGAACACCCCTGACCCGCCGGGTCGTCGCGATCGCACTGATCGGCGGCACGGCCGTGATCTTCGACGGGTACGACCTGCAGGCGCTCGCGTACGCCCTGCCCAAGATCGTCGGCGAATGGCACGTCTCCCCCGTGGCGGCGGGCTTGCTCGCGTCGTACACGTTCATCGGTCTTTTCCTTGGCGCCGTCGGCCTCGGCGCGCTCGGCGACCGCTTCGGACGCAAGCGCATGCTCGTGGCCGGCGTGTCCGTGTTCGCGATCTTCATGGGCACGGCCGGGTTCGCCGGCGACTACACGCAGTTCGCGATCCTGCGGCTTTTCGCCGCCATCGGCATGGGCGGCGTGCTGCCCGCGACGATCGCGATGCTCGGCGAGTACGTGCCCGTGCGCCGCCGTGGCCGTATGATCGCCGTGTCCGCCGGATGTTTCACCTTCGGCTTCGTGCTCGCCGCCGTCGCCGCGACGGTGCTGGTGCCGCACTTCGGCTGGCGGCCGCTGTTCCACCTCTCCTACGCGGCACTGATCGTCGCCGCCCTGATCGCGTGGTTCGTGCCCGAGACGCCGCAGTTCCTCGCCGCACGCAGCCGCTACGCCGAAGCACTCGCCAGCGTCAGGAAGGTCTACCCCGCGATCTGGCCGGTCGCCCGGAACGCGGACCCCGCGGAGTTCTTCACGGGCCCGCGCACCCGCGACGGCAAGATCCAGCTGAGCACGCTGTTCGCCGGGCGCTACCGCACCTCGACGGTCACGATCTCGCTGTTGTACCTCTTCCTCCAGTTCGTGGTGTACGCGCTCGATTTCTGGATGGTGACGCTGCTCGTCAAGCACGGGCTGTCGCTGGTCGGCAGTTACTCCTACGCCATCGAGCAGGCCGCCGCGGCGACGCTGGGCGGGTTCGTGCTCGGTTGGATCCTCGACCGGATGAACCCCTACGCCGCGCTCGCGATCGCGTTCGCCGCGGGAGGCGTGTGCCTGGTGCTGTTCGGGTTCGCCACGTCCGTGGTCGGCCTCTACCTGCTCAACGCACTGGCCGGCGCGTTCATCATCGGCGGCCAGAACGTGGTGCACACGCTGGTGATGGCGACCTACGGCCCGGAGGCGCGCGCGACCGGCCTCGGCTGGGCACTGGGCATCGGCAGGCTCGGCGGCCTGCTCGGCCCGCTCATCGGCGGTTACCTGCTCGCCGCTTCGCTGCCCTTCCCGGTGTATTTCCTGGTCTTCGCCGTGCCTGCCGTGCTGTGCTCGGTCACCGTGGTCGTACTGAGGGCCGTCCGGAAACCCCAGCCTGCCGCCGTGACCCGTCAGCTTGACCCTAAATACTAAGTTAAGTACATTACTTGAGTACTGCTAATTTCTTGACCAGGAAGGCCGCCATGCGCCTTGCCGTGCCCGACCTCGTCTCGAACTCCTATTTTCCCGCGATCGCCGCGGTGGAGCTGGGATTCCTTCGCGATGAGGGTCTCGACGTGGAGCTCGAGCTCCTTTTCCCCGTCACCGACGCAGCGCGCGCCCTGCGCGACGGCCGGATCGACTTCCTCGCCGGTGCCGCCCACTCCCCGCTCTACGCCGATCCCGCGTGGGGCGACCAGAAGCTGCTGGCCGCGCTCGCGCAGAACATGTACTGGTTCCTTGTGGTGCGCCCCGACCTCGACGTCACCCGCGAAGACCTCGGGAAGCTGCATGACGTGCGGATCGGCGCCGCCCCTGGCCCCGATCTCGGCCTGCGGCGGATGCTGGAGGCCGCCGGCACCGACCTCGACGCCGTGACCATCGCCCCCGTGGCGGGCGTCGCCGGCGACGTCTCGTTCGGTGTCACCGCGGCCAAGGCACTGGCCGACGGCAAGATCGACGCCTTCTGGGCCAACGGGATGGGCACCGAGGTCGCCGTGCGACGACGCGGGGTCGGCAAGGTCGTGGTCGACGCCCGCCGCGACGGTGGCGAAGCCGCGCTGTACACGTTCCCGGCGCTGATGACCACGGGCCGCACGGCCACCGATCGGCCCGAGGAAACGGCAGCCGTCACCCGTGGGGTCGTGCGGGCACAGCGTGAGCTTCGGCGCGATCCGACGCTGGCCACGCGGGTCGGTGAAAAGCTGTTCCCGAAGATGGAAGCGGGGCTGATCGCGGGCCTCATCGAGCGGGACGGGCCGTTCTACGACCCCGCCATCTCACCCGAGGCCGCGGCCGGGCTCGCCGGCTTCGCCCGCGCGAGCGGGCTGACCGAGAGCGAGCTCACCTACGACGACATGGTCGCCACGGCCACGCGCGAGCTGTGGCAGGCTCCGTGAGGCGCGCCGGCCCCCGCCGCCACCGAGCACCGACCAACCGAGGAGCGCACGCATGACCGCACTCGCCTTCACCGTCGCCGGGACGGGCGAAACCGTCACGATCGGCGATTTCGACCTCGTCGTCGCCGGGTACACCGGCCGCGACGAGGCGGCCGTGAAACACCACATCGACGAGCTCGCCGCCATCGGCGTGCCCCCGCCCGACTCCGTACCGGCGTTCTACGAGCTCGACGCCGAGCTGGCGACGCAGGACGCGACGATCTCCGTGTCGGGTACCAACACCTCCGGCGAGGTCGAGCCCGTGCTCGTGCGCGCCGGCGGCAAGCTGTACCTCACGGTGGGTTCCGACCACACCGACCGCGACATCGAGACCGCCAGCGTCAAGAATTCGAAGGCGGCGTGTCCCAAGCCGCTCGGCACCACCGTGGTGGCCGTCGAGAATCCTGACTGGGACGCGATTCTCGCGGAATCCACTGTGGACGGCGTGCGCTACCAGCACGGCCCGCTCAGCGCGCTGCGCATCCCGACCGACGTGCTGGAGTTGCGCGGCGGCTCCGATTCCCGGGACCTGGTGATGTTCTGTGGCACCCTGCCCCTGATCGACGGAAAGTTCGTGCCGGGCCGCACGTGGACGCTGTCGCTCGCCCTGCCGGGCGGCCCGGAACTCACCCACACGTACTCCGTTTCCTGACCCGTTATCTGGAGAGAAGTTTCCATGGCCAAACCGGAACACGAGTTCTTCCCCGCCGACACCGTCGCGTTCACCCCGTGCGCGGGGGTCGTGCCCCAGCTCACGGAGCGCATCCTCGCGGCCGACGGCGACACCGGCGTCGCGACGCGCATGCTGCGCTTCGAGCCGGGCACCGACACGACCCCGAACGGCGTGCAGGTGCACGACTTCTGGGAAGAAGTCTACATCCTCGAAGGCTCGTTCCACGACACGCGCCTCGGCAAGACGTTTTCCGCGGGCGACTACGCCTGCCGCCCGCCGGGTATGGAGCACGGCCCGTGGACCAGCGACGAAGGCTGCCTCACGTTCGAGGTGCGCTACCGCGTGAGCTGAACCGTTTACAACCGTCCACAGCGGACACCAGAGGGGCGCCCGACCCGGGCGCCCCTTCACTTCCGCGCCCCTGACGGCGAGCACGGGATAGCGGGGCGGCCGGCCTCAACCGGACGCCCCGCGGCCTGCCTGCCCCGCTCAGGACCGCACGGACTCGATGCGGCCGTCGAGGTCGTAGCCGGCGAGCGCACCGGCCACGAGTGCCTCGGCGCGGGTGAAATCGTAGATCTGGCTCATGCGCGACTTCACGAGGAACGGCGCACCGGCGTAGAACATCTCGTACTGCTGGTGGCGGCTCGCGAACTCCGAGCCGATGAGGTCCCACACCAGCTTCAGCAGCTTCACGCGCTCGACGGTCGGGTTGCCCGGCGACTGCACGTACCGCTCGAAGTCGGCGCGCGCCTCGGGGTTGGCGAAGTCGGCGGCCGAGGATGGCAGCTGGATCACCCCGCCGCCCACGAGGTCACGCACGAGGTGCAGCAGCTTCGGGTAGAAGTCCGACTGCAGTGTCATCGTCGCGTAGCACTCCTCACGGCCGGGCCAGGCCACGCCCTTCTCGTCGAGCTCGCAGTTCTGCTCCTGCGCGTACACGAGGCCCGACACCATGGCCGCGTGCGCCGCCAGCTCGCCGAGGACCCCGCGCACGGGCGGGAACTTGTCCGAGCCGTTCATCCGCGTCACGCGCAGCGCGAGGCCGGCCAGAAGATCGAGCTTCACGGAGAAGCGGATCTGGGCCTGGTTGTTGCCCAGCAGGTGGGCCGGCGTGCGGCTCCACTGATCGCTCGTGATCTGGCGGTCGCGGAACACGAACACGTGCTCCCACGGCACGAAGACGTCGTCGAACACGATGAGCGAGTCGGTCTCGTCGAAGCGGCTCGCGAGCGGGTAGTCGTACACGCTCGTGGCGGCTTCGGCGTAGCTCCGGCGCGAGTAGATCTTCAGCCCTTCGGCGGCGATCCGGACGGCCACGGAGATCGCCTGGTCCTCGTCACCGGGCTGCAGCGGCACGATGCAGCTGAGCACGAGGTAGTCGGAGATCGCCGCGCCGGTGCCGAGCATCTGCGCGCCGGCGATCACGATGCCGTCCTCGCGCTCTTCCTTGACACCCGCGTAGAGGTGCGGGTCGGCCTGCTGGTGCGCCGGCTTGCTGCGGTCGATCTGCGGCGGCACGATCGCGTACGAGCAGTAGAGGTCGTTGTCGCGCACGTATTCGTAGAACTTCGTGACGTTGTCGGCGAAGCGTTGCCCGCCCGCCGCGAAGATGTCGGAGCGGCCCGCCCAGCCGGCGAGGAATCCGGCGACGTGCTCCGGGCCACGGCCCATGAGCCCGAACGTGGCCTCAGCCGTCCTGCGCAGCGCCACGCGGCGGCGGCGCAGGTCGTCCTCGCCGTGCGGGATGAGGAACGACAGGTTCACCGGTGCGCCCGTGACGGGCGACGGGAACGTCATCTCCGCCTCGTTGGCCGGGTCGTCGGCCACGTCGTACACGCGCGCGATGGACTCGACGGCTCCCTTGAACGCCGGGTGCGAGGCGACGTCGGAGACGAATTCGCCGTCGACGAACACCCTCCGGTCGTCGCGCAGTCCTTCGACGTAGTCCTTGCCGGAACGCGTCACGCCGATTCCTCCAGTGCGATCGGTAGCGGCCGGGGCCGCGGGTGGTGGATGCCTGCCTGCAGCTGCCGGTAGCTGCCGCGGAAGTGCAGGAGTGGTTCGTGGTGCGGGAGTGCCGAGCTGAGCCCGATGCCGCCGACCCTCGCGATGAGCACGGCGTGCGTGCCCGCGCGCACGTCCTGGTCGATTTCGCAGTCCAGGAACGCCAGTGCGCCCGACAGCGCGGGGCTGTGCCAGCCCTCCCGCCGCGTCAGCCACTCGGCCGGCAGTGCCTTGTCCGCGCCAGGGCGGGCGCAGTGATCCGAGATCTCGCGGGCGGGCGAGCCGAGGATGTTCACGCCGAATCGGCGTGTCTCGACGATGCGGTCGTAGGTGCGGGTGGACCGGTTGACGCAAACGAGAATCATCAACGGGTCCATCGAAACCGACGCGAACGCGGTGGCCGTCATGCCGAGCGGGCGCCCGGCCGCGTCCCAGAGGGTGATGACGTTGACGCTCGAGGCGAACGAACCGAGAGCCGCCTTGAACCCGCTGGGATCACTGTCCGCGGACTTCAGAGCCATGGGTGACCTCCTGGCGCAGAAGGCTAACAAAACTACCTTACTTTAGTCAATAAAAAGCGTGACACGTATGATCGCCGCGTCCCGCTCGCCGCCGCGCCCGCCGGAGAGGAAACTCGGCCCCATGAACGACGCAATGCGTGCCTACAGCAAGTGGGCCGACATCGGCGACGCCAAGCGCAGCCGCGAGTTCCAGGCGTATGTGAAGAACATCGCCGACGCCCGCTACGTCACGCGGCGTGTGTTCCGGATCGTCGACGAGCAGGCGAAGACCCACGGCCTGGAACCACTGCTGCACCAAGCGCTTCTGCAGGTGTACGGCGCCGGCCAGGCGCACGGCATCACCGTGAGCACGCTGGCCGCGCGGCTCGACGTGGCCGCCGCGTTCGCGTCGCGCATGGTGCGCCGGCTCGAGGAGATGGGGCTTGTCACCCGCGAGGCGTCGGAGAGCGATCGCCGGGCCACCAACGTCGTCGCCACCGCCTCGGGCGCGCAGAAGCTCGCCGAGATCGACGACGAGGTGCACCACAACGTCGCGTTCCTGCAGCACCAGCTGCGCGAGGACGAGCGGCTTTCGGCGCTGTCGATCTTTGCCTTCTACGTGGGCCTCGACCCCGAATCGGCGATCGCGGAAGCCATCCGCGCGGCGGCCGAATCCTGACCTTACCCTGATATAGTGTCCTCAGGTTATTGACTTGATGATGTCATCTGGGAGGACGCCGGTCATCAAGGAGGACACGGAGGGGCACGCCTTGGAACCGAACACGGTGAAGGACGGGACCGCCGAGCTGCTCGCCCTGTGGGGAAAGGGCGCGCACGCGGCGAGCGACCTCGACTTCGCCAACCACGTCAAGGCGATCGCGCACGCCCGGTTCGTGCTGCGCAAGATCCTGAGGCTGCTCGACGAGCAGGCGATCGCGGGCGGCCTGCAGCCATTGCAGCACCAGGCGCTGCTGCAGATCTTCGGTGCCGAGGGCCCGCTGCCGGTGAACAAGGTCGCCGACCGCCTCGACATCGCGCCGGCGCTCGCGTCGCGGCTCGTGCGTCAACTGGAGGAGAAGGGGCTCGTGCACCGGGCACGCATCCCCGACGACCGGCGCGTGAGCGCCGTCCACGCGTCCGAGGCCGGCATCGAGGTGCTGCGCGGAATCGACAACGCGGTGCACCACCACGTGAACCACTTCCAGCGCGGGCTTTCGGACGAGGGCAAGTTCGGGGCGCTCGCGACGTTCTCGTTCTACCTCGGCCTCGACGCCGACCCCCGGCTCGCGCTGCTGCTGTCCGCGGCCGGCCGACAGGCGCACCACCACTGAGATTCACGTACGACCGAAGGATCTCGGTCCGATGTGGACGGTAGGCCTATCGCCGGGTCGGCCGCGGGTCAGTGCTGCGGACGGTAGCGCAGCAGGAACCCTTCCACCGCCGACACGAGCAGGTTGATCGCCAGCGCCACGATCCCGACCACGACGACGAGCCCGTAGACCTGGCCCGACTGGAAGTTCTGCTGCGCGGTCTCCATGAGCTTGCCCAGCCCGGAAACCTGGGTGCTGAATTCCACCACGAGCACCAGCACGAGCGTGAGCGGCGCGGCGATCTTCACGCCGAGCAACAGCCCGGGCACGATCGAGGGCAGGTGGATCTTGCGGAACGCGGCGAACCGCGAAAGCCGCAGGCTCGAGGCCACATCGGACAGGATGACGTCGGCTTCCTTCGCCGAAGCCCGCACTTGAAGCAGCACGGGCCACAGCGCGCCGAACACCACCACGTAGAGCTTCATCGACTCGGTGTAGCCCACGAGCAGCACGGCCAGCGGAACGAGCGCCACACCCGGGAGGAACCTGAAGTACTCCAGGATAGGGCCGAGCAGCCGTTCCGCCAGCGGTACGCGACCGATCAGCAGGCCTAGCACGGCCCCGAGCACGGTGGCGGCGAGCAGGGACAGCACGAACGTCTGGAGCGTGGCGAGCAATCCCGTGAGCAGCCCGCCGCCGGCGAACAGCTCGCTGGTCTGGGTGAACCACACCGCCGGCGGCGGGAAGAACGTGCTCGACGTGTCGCCGACGACCTGCCACAGCACCAGCAGCAGCGCCAGCGGCAGCAGGCCCCGCAGGGGCGCCACACCGGATTTCCGGTTCTTACGCGGCATCGTCGCCTCCACGGACGGCTTGGGGGGCACCCGGCACGAACCGCAGCGTCCACACGAGAACGAAGTTGAGCGCGATCCCGAGCACGCCGGTCAGCAGGATGTAGGAGAACATCGCGGCCGGGCTTAGCGCCTGCTGTTGCTGGACCAGCGCGTAGCCGATGCCCTCCGGGTCGCCGACGATCTCGGCGACGATCGCGAGCAATGAAGCAGTTCGGTGGGTTCGGCGGCACGGTCGACTACAGCAAGCTCGTCTACATCGGCTCGGAGTGACGGGAGCACCAGACTTGTCCACATCGGGCTCGGTGGCCGCGGCGGTGACCTACCGCCCGGCCGAAGCACCGTCGTCGCTGGACGACTTCCACGCCCCCGAAGGCGTTGCGCTGCGGTACTACGAAATCACCTCACTCGACGGCCGCGGTGGACCGGCCGCCCACCTGGTGCCTGCCCGCCCGGCGGCCGACGCGCCGCTCGTGCTCAGCGTGCACGGCAGTGGCGGCAGCATCGGCAGCCTGCCGGTGCGGACCCTCGCGCTGGGACTGAGCGCGCGAGGGGTGCCGGTGCTGGCGATCAACACCCGCCAATCGGGTGCGGCCGTGAACACGGACAACTACTACGCCACGGTGCGCGACATCGAAGCCGCCTACTGGACGGCACGAGCACTCGGATACGCGAAGATCGTGCTGCACGGCCACAGCCTCGGCACGTCACAGGTCTCTGTTCGCGGCGACGCACTGGTACAGCTGGACCGCCGGCGTCGTGCTGACGGGGATGTTCGCGGATCTACCGTGGAAGTCGCGCCACCTGCTGATCAACGACGAGACGACCTACCGCGCGCTCACCGAAGAAGCCGTGGCCGCGGTGCGGGCCGGCGACTTCGGGCGCACGCTGTCCACTCGGATGTCGTGGCTCGGCGGGGCGTCCGTTCCCGTGGCGGCGCAGCACTTCCTGACCTACCGGCGCACCGGCACCGCGGGGCGCGCAGCCTCGACTGGATCGCGCGGGTGCCGAATCCGATCCTGATGGTGCGCGACGAGCACGACACCGTGATCCACGACTTCGAGCCGGGCTGCTTGGAGGCGGCGCTCGAGCACGGGCTGTCGCCTTCGGTCACTTCGGTGACGCTGCTGTCTCCGGAAGGCACAGAGGGGCACCGCTTCGAAGGCTCATCGGAGTCGCTCGTGGACACCGTGGCCGGCTGGCTCGCGAAACTCGACTGAAAGGATCCCGAACAGACATGGGAAAAAGCATTGTGGTCGTGGGTGCCGGTCCGGTGGGCGCGGTGTTCGCGCTCGCAGCGGCGAGGCGCGGGTTCGACGTGACGTTGCTGGAAGCCGAGCAGGTCGTCGAGGATGCTCCGCGCGCGGCGACGGTGCACCCGTCGACCCTCGCGATGCTCGGGGAGCTCGGCCTGACGGGCGAGGTGGTCAAGCGAGGGCTGGTGGCGCGTTACTTCGACTTCTGGGACCGTCCGGAGCGATCACTCGTCGCGAGGCTGGACCACGACGTGCTACGTGGGGTGACCCCCTATCCGTTCGTGGTCCAGATCGAGCAGCACAAGATCGTGAAGATGGTACTGGACCGACTGTCCGGAGTGGAGGTCCGGTTCGGCACTCCCGTGACGGGCGTGTCACAAACCGCGGACGCGGCCACAGTGGACACCACGGAAGGTCCGATCACCGCGGACTACGTGGTCGGCAGCGACGGCGGGCGCAGTACCGTGCGCAAGGCGCTGGGCATCGAATTCGAGGGCTACACGTGGCCCGAACGGTTCCTGGTGCTCACCACGCTGTTCGACTTCCAGTCCGAACTGGACTGCAGCTACCGCAACTACTGGGCCGACCCGCGCGAGTGGGTCAACCTGTTCAAGGTGGCAGGCGACGACGGGAAGGGCCGCTGGCGCGCGGTGTTCCCCACGACCGTCGGCGAATCCGACGAAGAAGCCGTCGGCGACGAGGGTGCACGGGCCCGCCTGTCGGGACTCGCGCTCTCGGCGGACCCGGCGGACCAGCTCGTGCACCGCATGCTGTACAACGTGCACCAACGCGTCGCGAAGGACTTCCGCCGCGGTCGTGTCTTCCTGGCCGGCGACGCCGCCCACGTCAACAACCCCATCGGCGGCCTCGGCCTCAACTGCGGCATCCACGACGCCGTCGAGCTGGCTTCCTCGCTGCACGCCCACGCCGACACCCGCGACGAGACCGTGCTCGAGCGCTACACCCACCGCCGCCGGACCGTGAACATCGAGTTCGTACAGCAACAAACCGTGACCAACAAGCGCCGCCTCGAGGAGAAGGACCCCGTCCGACGCAAGGAACGCCTCGCCGAACTGGCCGCCCTGGGTGACGACCGCACCGCGGAACTGAAGTTCCTCATGAACTCGTCCCTGCTCAACAGCGTCGCCCGCGCTGCCTCCCTCGGCTGACCCCGCCCTCGCCCTGTCCGAACTCGTGAGTGCGAAAGCCGCTTCCAACCGGACGGAATACTCACAACCGGATTCCGGCCAGCTGCGTCGCCTGCGCAACCAGCACGCCGTCGCTGTCCCAGACGAAACAGCTCTCGTCGACCCGCCCGTCGGCGATCAGATGCGCCCGATGAAGCAGGGTCAACGGCCCGGGAGCCGCGATGCCACGCACATACGCCGTGAGTTCCAACGTCGGCACCCACCCCGAACTCGCGATGTCGAACGTGGCAGGCGGAAAGGCGTCGACGGCGAACAGCAGACTGACCGGATCGAACCGCTCTCCGCCGGGAAGCGCGAGGGTCCCCCGAAGTTCGCCACGCCCCGACGGTCCGGTGGTGAACGCAGCGGCGCTCGCCGGTTCGAGGCGAACGTCGATCTCACCCATGATCGCAACCGGAACACCGGAGGGCGTGGCCCCACCGACCCGGTACGTGGCGTCAGCGGGCGACGGCGCGGCAGGCAGTCCCTCCTGCCAGTACGGACTCGCCGGGGTGAGCGTGCCGACGGTGAACAGGGCTTCGACGCACGGCTTGCCGTCGGCGATCAGGCGGCCGCGGACCTGGCTGGCGCCTCGGCCGGTGCGCAGCACCTCGATCTCGATCTCCGCGGGCCCGGGTTCGGGCGAGCGCAGGTAGTGGGCGCTCGCGGCGAGGACGTCGGCGTGCTCACGGTCGGCGACCGCGGCCCGCGCGAGCAGCGCCAGCAGGTAGCCGCCGTTGGGCTTGCCGCCGATCGTCCACAGCGGGCTGATGTCCGCCTCGAACACGCTCGGCGACCGCCGCTTGACGGCGGACACCGCCGCGAAGGTCGTCGTGCTCACGAGCGCCTCCCGACACCGAGTTGTTCCACACAACTTAGCTCGGCAACTTAACTCGCGACGGGGACGCGCGCCCGCCGAGTGAGACGGACGCCACCCGCGGTCAGAACCCGTACAGCCGGGCCGGGTTGTCCACCAGTATCCGCCGCCCGGTCTCCGGCCCGGTCCATTCCAGCAGCCGCGCGAGGGCGCGCGGGTCGTCGACCGGCTCGAACGGCTCGACCGTCAGCCGGTTTTCGGCGGTGCGCACGCGGCCGCCGGTGTGGGGCCAGTCGGTGCCCCACACCAGGCGCTCCGGCGCCGCTTCGGCCAGCGCACGGACCAGCGGCGCGACGTCCTCGTGGTCGGGTTCCCTCGAAATCCGGTGCGGCGCCGAAAGCTTCACATACACCGATCCGGCCCGCACGAGGTCGATCAGCACTCCCGCCGACCCGCGCGCGAGCGCGAAGTGATCCAGCACCACCGGCACGGGCAGCCGTACGAGCTCCCCCGCCAGCGCCTCGACGATCGGCAGGGAGGTGAACACCTGCACATGCCACCCGAACTCGGCCACGATTTCGGCCGTCGCCCGCAGCGGCGCGAGCGCCACCGCCGGATCGTCGACCGAGAACGTCGCCAGGTTCACCCGTGCGCCGCGCACCCCCGACTCGTGCCACTGGGCCAGCGGCGCGTCGCGCGAAGGGTCGAGCACGACAACCCCGCGCGCCCGCTCACCACGCAGTCGCAACTGCTCCAGCAGGCACGCGTTGTCCGTCCCATACGGGCTGGGCTGCACCAGCACGGCCCGGCTGATGCCGAGGCGCCAGTGCAGCTCGTCGAGCTGGTCCCCGCTCGCCGGGCCCGGCGTGTAGGTCCGGTGCGCCGCGTAGGGAAACCGTGGGTCGAACACGTGCACGTGACAGTCACACGCACCCGCAGGCACCGCGGTCACCGCACGGCGCCGGCGAGGTCCAACAGGCGGGTGAGCACGCCCGTGTCCACGGCGAGGCCGTCGCGGAGATGGCGGTGGTAGCGGGCCAGTTCGAGTTCGCCGGGGACACGGACGGGCTGGGCCGGGTCGGCGGGGGGTGTGGTGCGCAGGATCGCCGTGAAGTCGGTCATGCGGGAGGTCAGGTCCGCGGCCGTGACGAGGCGGGAGGTGTCGATGAGGAAGAAGATGTGGCCGAGGTTCTGCGGGCGTTCCGGGTCAGCGCTCCAGGAGCTGATGCGCGTGAGGTAGCCGGCGCCGGAGAGGACGCCGGTGAAAAGGTCGATCATCACCGACAGCCCGTAGCCCTTGTGGCCACCGAGTGGCTGCAGGAAGCCGTCCAACGCGGCGGCCGGGTCGGTGGTCGGGTGGCCGTCGGAATCGGTGGCCCACGTGGCGGGGATGGGCCGGCCCTCGGCGGCAGCGGCCCGGATCTTGGCGCGTGCCGCGACGCTCATGGCGATGTCGAGCAGCACGGGATCACCGCCCGGCGACGGTACGCCGATGCCGAGCGGGTTGTTGCCCAGCCGCGCTTCGCGCCCGCCCCACGGGGCGATGGTGGTGGTCGCGTTGCTGGCAATGACGGCGGCGAAACCCTGCTCCGCGGCGCGGAACAGGTAGGGCATCACCGGGCCGAAGTGATTGCTGCCGCGGACGAACGCCGCACCCAGCCCGGTCGCGCGGGCGCCGGCGAGTGCCGCGTCGAGGGCGTGCGAGCCGACGAGCGGGCCGATGCCGTTCGCACCGTCCACTCGCGACAACGCGGGTGCGACGGGGTCCACGGTCACTTTCGCGTGCAGGTCCACCCCGCCCACGCGGGCGCGGTCGAGGTACTGCGGGATCCGCGCGACGCCGTGCGTGCGGATCCCGAACAGGTCGGCGAGCACCAGCACGTCGGTGACGCGGGCGGCGTCCTCTTCGGCCATCCCGTTCCCCGCCAGCGCGCGGGCCGCCAGCCCGCGCAGGTCCTCGGCGGTGATCTGGGTGTCGCCGGTCATCGGTTTCCTTCTCCTTCGGTGAGGTCGAACTCGGTGGTGCCGGCGAGATCTTCACCGAACCACGAACGAATCCCCGCGTTGCGGGTGTCCGTATAGGACGGACGGCCGGCGCGCCACCGCATCGGCACGTCGTGACCCGGCACGAGCAACGTATCCGGGTTTTCCCGCCACAGTTCGAGAATCCTGCGCACGGATGCGCGGCTCGCCTCGCGGTCGAGCGTCATGTCGACCTCGCCGCTCAGCAGCTCGGCCCGGTTCTTCGCCGCGTCACCACTGAACAGCACGGATCCGCCGACGCGGTAGACCGTCGAACCGGGCGTGTGCCCCGGCGTCGCGAACGCCTCGACCCCGGGCAGGATCTCGCCGTCGCCGTCGATCTGCCGGGTGCGCGAGTTGCTCGCGAGGTCGGCAGCGTACAACTCGGGCAACGGGTCGAACGCCGGCGCCCGGCTCGTCGCCCACGCCAGCTCCGCCGCGCCGACCCACACCGTGGCCCGCGGGAACAACAGGTAGTTCGCGGCGTGGTCGTAGTGCGCGTGGGTCAGCAGTACGTCGGTGACCTCGTCCGGGGTCACGCCGTGCGCATCCAGCCGCTGGGCCAGTAGCGATCGCATGCCGAACGAGCCGGTGTCGGCAAGGATCAGCCGGTCTTCGTGGCGCACGAGCGTGACACTGCTCCAGCCGAGTCCGCCGTGCTGCGTGCTCTTGCCGGGATAACCCTGGGTCAGGGCGAGGACGTTCACCGGGCCTCCGGAGTTGGGGACACCGCGCCGGACATCGGCGCCGAGGTCTCGTCGTGGTCGAACGTCCGCTTGGCGACGAACGCGACGACCGCCGTGATGAAACCGAGAGCGGCCAGGTACACACCGAGGCCGCACGGACCGTCGGTCACCTTGTTGAGCCACACGCCGATGATCGGCCCGGTGCCGCCGAACACGGCCTGTGTCACGTTGTAGGCGAGCGCACCGGCGGTGACACGCACGGCGGTCGGGAAGATCTGGCTGATCGCGAGCAACGCCGGCAGGGCGAGCACGCCCTTGCAGGCCCCGATCAGCGCGCCGCCCACGAACGCGCCGAGCCCGCCATCCGCCGCGAGCGCCAGCGCCGGGATCCCGATGATCGCGACCGCCAGCCCGGTGAAGCTCAACGTGCGGCGCAGGCCGATCTTGTCCGCCACCGGACCCATCGCCAGGGACCCGAGGATGACCAGCACGTTGCTGACGATCGTGACGTTGTAGGCCTCGGTGCTGCCCAGCTTCCCGATGTTGATGAGGAACGTGGTGAGAAACGACGTGATGGTGGTGCTCAGCAACGCGTAGCTCGCGGTGCAGACGATGAACACGACGATCGGGATCCAGTGCAGCCGCAGGGCATCGCGCAGCGGGGTCGCCGTCTCCTTCGCCTTCGCGCGGGCCTTGGCCAGCAGTTCGAACTCCGGGCTCTCCTCGACGCGCGAACGCAGGTACACGCCGAACGCGGCGAGCGGCAGCCCGACGAGGAACAGGATGCGCCAGCCGAAACTCTGGTATTCGTCCTTGCTCAGCACGCTCGAAAACACCCGCGCCAGCAGCGACCCGCAGAGAATCCCGATGAAGGTGGTGGCGATCAGCGAGCTGACGTTGCGGGCCCGCCGCCGCACGGGGCTGTGCTCGAACACGAAGCTGATCGCGCTCGCGTACTCGCCGCCCGCGCCCATCGACTGCGCGAGCCGGCACACGAGCAGCAGCACCGGCGCGGCAAGGCCGATTTGCGCGTAGGTCGGCACCACGCCCATGAGCGCCGTGCCGAAGCACGTGAAGAGGATCGAGATCGACAGCGCTCGGCGGCGGCCGTACTTGTCGCCGATCCAGCCGAAGAAGATGCCGCCGATCGGCCGCGCGATGTAGCCGAGCGCGAAGACGGCGTAGGTGTTGAGCAGTGCGACCGCGGGATCGTGGCCGGGGAAGAACTTGGCGGCGATGATCGTGGCGACGACGCCGTAGACGCCCCAGTCGTACCACTCGGCGAAGTTCCCGGCCGACGCCGCGATGATGATGCGGCGCCGGCGGGCGCCGGTGAACTCGAGCTCGGTGTTCATTGCGGAGGTTTCCGTTCTCTTCATCGGGACCGGGAGGTGCACTGGGCCGCCACGGCTTCGCCGACGGCCCGCGGTCCGCCGGCCGCCGAGCCGTCCGGCCGCAGCGTGATGTCGCCGGTTTCGAGCGCGCCCGCGACCGATGCGCGCACGAGGTCGCCCTCGGCGCCGTGATGCAGGTGGTCGAGCATCATCGCAGCGGCGAGGATCTGCCCGATCGGGTTCGCGAGCCCCTTGCCGGCGATCGCGGGCGCGCTGCCGTGGATCGGTTCGAAGTACGCGCTGACGTCGCCGAGGTTGCCCGAGCCGCACAGGCCAATGCCGCCGACCGTCGCGCCGCCGAGGTCGCTGAGCACGTCACCGAGGAAGTTCTCCATCACGAGCACGTCGAAGTCACCCGGCCGCAGCACGAGCGCCTGCGCCGCGGCGTCGGCGTACAGAACTTCGGTCTCGATCTCGGGAAATTCTTCGGCGACCTCGAAGAAGATCTCGCGGAACAGCGCGTGGCTGCGCAGCACGTTGCTCTTGTCCACGCAGGTCACGCGGTGCTTGCCGTCGGCGGGTGCGCCGCCGCGGGCGGCCGCGAGCTCGAACGCCCGACGGCAGACGCGCTGCGTACCCTCGCGGGTGGTCATGAGCGTGTCGGACACGGCCCAGCGGTTGCCGACGCCCTTGCCGCGCGAGGCGTAGAGACCCTCGGTGTTCTCGCGGACGATCACGTAGTCGATGTCCCCTGCCGTGCGTCCGCCGAGCGCCGACGTGACGCCGGGCAGCAGCAGCGCGGGCCGGACATTGGCGTACGCGTCGAGCCCGGTCCGCAGGATCCCGCCGAGCAGGCCGGCCTCGGTGCCGTCGGGAAACCGCACCCCCGGCAGCCCGACCGGGCCCTTGAGCGTGGCCGCGACGCCGGTGCGAAGGTACTCGAGGTCGTCGGGCGAGCAAGCCACGCCGGTGCGGCGGTAGGTGTCCGCGCCGGCGTCGACCTCGGTGTACCGCAACTCGAAGCCGCCGCGGCTGGTCACCGCGCCGAGCACGGTGAGCGCCGCGTCGACCAGCTCGGGACCGATGCCGTCGCCGCGGATGACGGCGATGTCGTGAACCTCCACGGGCAGCCACCTCGAAAATCAATATAATCAACATTGAGCATCAACATTGATGAGAACGTCGAGACCGTAGTCAGGGCCCGAATCCCTTGTCAACCCGAAGTTTCCCGCCCGTGATGAGGATCCGCGGTTACTAGACTCGCGGCGAACGGACGTCCGCGCAGCAGGAGGAGGGTTCACCACACGTGAGCACCGACACGGAGGTGCTGTCGATCGCCGAGGCCGCCGACGTCCTCGGAGTCAAGCAAAGCACGGTGTACGCCTACATCAGCCGCGGGTTGCTGAAGCGCCACCGGCTGCCCCGCGACCGCCGCAGCTGGCTCTCGAGGAGCGAGGTCGAGGGCTTCGGGCAGCGCAAGGGCACCCGGACGCTGCTGCGCGAGGACGAACCCACAGCGCTCGCGGAGTTCAGCCAGGTCGCGCGCCTCGACGGCGACACACTGCTCTACCGAGAGCGCGACGCCGTGGAGCTCGCGCGCACGTGTTCGTACGAGGAAGTGGCCGAGCTGTTGTGGGGCCAGGACGACGCCGAGCCCGTGCGGGAACTCGAACCCGAGGTGGTCACGGCCATCCGGCGGCTGCAGGACACGATGCCGAGTACCAGCCTGCCCCTGGACCGGCTCAAGGTCACGGCGACGCTGCTCGGCGCGCGGGATTCGTTCCGTTACGACCTGTCCGCACCGTCGGTCGTGGCGGCGGCGCGCACGATGGCGCCGGCGTTCGTGGAGTCCCTGCCGGGTCCCGAATGCGAACCCGGCCTGCCGATCGCCGAACGCCTGTGGGGCAGGCTCACGCCCGAACCCGCCACACCTGAGGCCATCGCCGCGCTGTCGGCCGCGCTCGTGCTGCTCGCCGACCACGGCCTCGGCCCGTCGACGCGCGCGGTCCGCGAGGCCGCGGCCAAGGCAGCGGACCCGTACTCGGCGGTGCTCGCCGGCATGAGTGTCGCAAGTGGACTGCTGCTCGGCGGTGGTTCTTCGCTGGCCGTACAGGCCTGGCTCGGCGACATCACGGCGCCCGCCGCCGTCTCGCGCGTGCTCGAACAACGCCTCCTGCGCGGCGACCGCCTGTCCGGCTTCGGGCAACCGCGTTACCGCGACATCGATCCGCGAGCGGCCGAACTGCTGCGCCTGCTCGCCGCCGCCCCCGCCGACCCCGAGCGCCTGGCGATCGTCGAAGCCGCCATTGCCCTGGTGCGACGCCGCCGCGGGCTCGAACCCAACGTCGAATTCGCTTTGGGCGCCTTGTGTTTCGTGCACGGCATGGCCGAAGGCGCGGGCGAAGCGGTCTTCGTGATCGCCCGCACCGCCGGGTGGATCGCCCACTCGCTGGAGACTTACAGCACTCAGTGACCCCGGCCGAGCGGCTCTGCCGCCGGAGCACGGCGTTCGCGAAATTACGAGTGCAGGTTTTCGACCTCGAGTGGCTCGATGGCCTCGCCCACGGGCAGGGGGAAGCCGAGGATCCGCGCATAGAAGGCGAGTTCGGCGTCGAGGGCCCTGCGGAGTGTCTCCGCCTTGCGGAAGCCGTGTTGTTCGCCTTCGAAGAGCAGGTAGGCGACGGGGATCCGGCGCGAGCGCAGGGCTTCGACGATCAGCTCCGACTGCTTCGGCGGCACGACCGGGTCGTCGGCGCCCTGGAGCACGAGCAAGGGCCGGCTGAACGCGTCGACGTGGCTGAGCGGCGAACGGTCCACATAGGTCTGGCGCTGCGCCGGGTACGGCCCGACGAGCCGGTCGAGGTAGCGGCTTTCGAACTTGTGCGTTTCGGCGGCCAGCGCCTCCAGGTCGGCGACGCCGAAAAGGTCCGTGCCGGCGGCGAAGGGGGTGTCCTCGCGGGCGAGCGCGGCCAGCACGGTGAAGCCACCGGCCGAACCGCCGCGGATGAGGAGCTTGCCACCGTCGACGCGCCCGTCGGCGGCGAGCCGGCGCACGGCCGCGATGCAGTCGGCGACCTCGAGCAGGCCCCACGTGCCGTGCAGCTCCTGGCGGTACGCGCGACCGAAGCCGGTCGAGCCCGCGTAGTTCACGTCGACGACGCCGAAGCCGCGGCTCGTCCAGTACTGGATCCCCAGTGACAGCACGGGAATCGCGTGCGCCGTCGGACCGCCATGGACCATGACGACGACCGGCGGCAACGTGCCGTCCGGACCCGCGAAGGCCGGGTTGGCCGGCGGGTAGAACAGCGCGTGCGAAGTCCGCTCCCCCGACGGGAAGTCGATCGCCTCCGGCGTGGAGACGTAGGCGGGGTCGAACCCGGGGTCGCGCGGCTCTCGCAGAGTCCGCACGGCGCCGTCTTCGGCGATCGCGTAGACGCTCGGCTCCGTTTTCGGCGAGCCGGCGAGCACGAGCACGCCACCGTCCCCGGCCGGGCGTAGCGCCGAGATCGCCGTGAAGGGCGTGTCCAGGTCGGTGACGGTTCCGTCGGTGGCGGCGATCGCGAGCCCGTCGAAACCACCGGACCAGCGGGCGAACACCACGCGGTGGTCGGCGAGCACCACGTAGCGGCCGGTACCGAGCTGCCAGCCCGGCACCCCGATCTCGGCCGCCAGCAACACTGCCGGTTCGACCGTCCCGCCCGGTGGCAGGCGGTAGAGGTTCCACCAGCCGGTGCGGTCGGACAGGAAGTAGAGCGTGCCGTCGGGGTGCCAGCGCGGTTCGGACACCGACTCTCCCTGGCCGCCCGCGACCGGGGTTTCCGTCCCCGTCACCAGGTCGCGGACCCGCAGCTCGGTCGAGTCCCACGGCATGTCCGGGTGGTGCCACGCGACCCACGCGAGCCGGCCGCCGTCGGGGGAGAACCGCGGCGCGGCAACGAAATCCGGTCCGGTGACGAGAACCTCGGGCTCGCTTTCGGTGATCAGCACGAGCTCGTTGCGCACGTCGAGGGCCCCGCGCCCGCCCTGTGGATGGCGCTCGCGCACGACGACGAGCCGCGTTCCGTCGGCGCTCAGGTCACCGTCGGCGTAGCGATCGCCGCGGGGCACCTGCGGCTCGGGCGTGAGCGGCACCGGCTCGCCGCCGGGCGCGAGCCGGTAGAGGCGCTGGTCGGGCCAATTGGCAAACCACACCACACCGTCGCGCACCCACCAGTCCCCGCCGCCGTACTCGTGCACCGAGGTGCGCGCCCCGAAGCCGTCCGGCAGGAGGTCCGCGGTCGTGCCGTCGGCGGCCCGGCGCACGAGCTGTACCCGGCCGCCCTCCGACGGCCGGGCCTCCGACCACACCACGGTGTCGCCGTCGGCCCGCACGTCCGTGATCCGGACGGCGGTCTTCGTGATGAGGCCGGAGGTGATCGGCGTGGCCCAGGAACCGAACTCGGAGATCGTCACAGCCGCGACGTTAGCGGGTGCGGGCTCACACGGCGTAGGTGTGGTCCGGCACGTCGGTGATGAACATGTACCCGGGCGCGTGCGTGATCGCGAACGGTGGCTTCGAGGTCATGATCGCGGCCTGCGGGGTGACGCCGCAGGCCCAGAACACCGGCACCTCACCCTCGCGGATGTCCACCGGGTCACCGAAGTCCGGTTTCGACAGGTCCGCGATGCCGAGCGCCTCGGGGGCGCCCACGTGCACGGGCGCGCCGTGCACCGAGGGGAACTGCCCGGAGATTCGCACGGCGTCGGCCACCCGGTCGGCGGCGATCGGGCGCATCGACACGACCATGGGCCCGCTGAGCCGGCCCGCGGGCGCACACGCGCGGTTCGTCGTGTACATCGAGACGTTGCGGCCCTCGGTGATGTGCCGGATCTCGATGCCGGCGGCCAGCATCGGCGTCTCGAACGTGAAGCTGCAGCCGATGAGGAAGCTGACGAGGTCGTCGTTCCAGTACTTCGTGACGTCGTCCGGCTCGTCGACGAGCTCGCCGTCGCGCCACACGCGGTAGGCGCCGACGTCGGTGCGCAGGTCGGCGCCGGGTGCGAGGTCGGTGTGAGGGCTGCCGGTGTCGGTGACGCCGATGATGGGACAGGGCCTGGGATTGCGCTGGCCGAACAGCAGCGCGTCGTAGGCGTACTCGCGCGGCACGATGATCATGTTCGCCTGCGCGTAGCCGGGCGCCCAGCCCGCGGTGGGCACGCGCAGCCCGCCGCGGAACGCTTCGCGGGCTTCGGCAGGGCTGGCAGCGGGGGTGACGGTCATGGCACTCCTCAGGAGAAGATGGAACCGAGCGAGGTCAGCGAATCGACGGCGGCGTACGCGGTGAACAGCCACGCCGCGAGGCCGACGCCGAGCAGTAGCTTGGGGTAGCGGTAGCCCGCGATGAGGTCACGGCGGCGCAGCGCCACCCACAGGATGATGGCCAGGCCGATGGGCAGCACCAGGCCGTTGATCGCGCCGGCGAACACGAGCATCGACTGCGGGGTCTGGCCGGCGGCGATGAAGATGATCGTCGCGAGGCCGATGAGCACGATCACGGCACGGTTGAAGTGCGTGCGCACCGGTTTCACGTACGACTGCAAGAACGTGGCCGTGGTGTAGGAGTTGCCGATCACGCTCGTCATGCCCGCCGCCCAGAACACCAGGCCGAACAGATGCAGCCCGACCGTGCCGAACGCGGCGAGGAAGCTTGATCCGGCAGCGTCGTTCTTGTTCGCCAGATGCGCACCGGTCGCCACGACCCCGAAGAACCCGAGGAACAGCACGATCCGCAGCACGCAGGCGACGAGGATGCCCGTCCACGCGCCGCGGTTGATGCGCTTGAGGTTCGAGACGCCGGTGAGGCCGGCGTCGATCAGCCGGTGCGCACCGGAGTAGGTGATGAACCCGCCGACGGTGCCGCCGATGAGCGTGAGGATCGGCAGGAACGGCAGGCCCTTCGGGTCGACCGTCCCGACGGCGGCCTGGCCGACCGGCGGCGCCGTGGCGATCACCAGCGCGATGATGAGCGCGATCTTCACGAAGCCCAGCACCACCATCACGCGGTCGACCGCGGTCATCACCGAGCGGACCAGGAAGATCCCGATCGCGAGGATGCCGCTGATGGCGGCGCCGATCCGGGGGTCGACGCCCAGCAGGTTGTGGAGGCCGAGGCCGGTGCCGGCGATGTTGCCGATGTTGAACACGACCGCGCCGAGCACCACGAAGGTCGTGAGCACCTGGCCGGCGCCGGGGAACACCTTGCTCGCGAGGTCCTGCGCACGCTGGCCCGAGATGCCGAGGATGCGCCACACGTTGAGCTGCACGGCGACGTCGATGATCATGGACACCACGACCGCGCAGGCGAACGAGGCGCCGTAGAGCACGGTGAACGAGGCGGTCTGGGTGATGAATCCGGGACCTGCCGCGCTCATGGCCATGAGCAGGGCCGCCCCGAACAGCGGAGGTACCCGCAGCCGGCCCGTCCGGCCCTCGGTTGTCGTCACGCCGTCCATCCCACTCCTTGGTCGCGATTTGCGGGGGTTGCCCGGCAGCTTAAGTTAGACGTCTGACGTCTTACGACCTGTATCAGCATTTGGGAGGCGACGTGACGGAAGCCCTGCCGTCGGTCTGGATCCAGGATCTGACCTGGGAAGAAGTGAGCTCCTACCTGGAGCGTGAACGCATCGTGATCGTGCCCATCGGGAGCACCGAGCAGCACGGACCGGCCGGCGTGCTCGGCGTGGACTCGTACGTGGCGATCACGCTCGCCGAGGACACGGCCCAGCGCAAGGGCGTGCTGGTCGCGCCGCCGATCTGGTACGGCGATTCGTCGCACCATGGCGCGTTCCCCGGCACCATCACCGTGCGCCCCGACACGCTGACCCTGCTGATCCGCGACGTCGCGCGCAGCCTCGCGCGCCACGGGTTCGACCGCATCATCCTGCTCAACGGACACAAGGGCTCGAACCTGCCCGCCCTCAACAGCGCCGTGCGCGTGCTGCACGACGAGGAGCTGCCGGAGGTTCTGTTCGCCGTCGCGGACCCGCTGCACCTGGCGCGCTCGGCCTCGCCGACGATCAAGGAGACCAACGAGCACCACGCCGGTGAGCTCGAGCTGTCCCACGTGCACTACCGCTACCCCGGCAAGATCCGCACCGACCGCCTCACCGACGCCTCCGTCGACTTCGACGAGGTCTTCGGCGGCTTCGTCGGAAACGACCTGTTCGGCCCGGCGCCCGACGGCGTCGAGATCATCTGGTCCGGCGCCGAACAGCGCGCGTTCACCCCGACCGGCTCGTTCAGCTCGTCCAAGGGATTGTCGGAGGACAAGGGCAAGCGCTACCACGACCACATCGTCGGGCGCCTCGGTGACCTCGTCGACTGGCTGCGCACCTACGACGGCCCGATCGGCCACCGCGCCGAGGGCTGAGCCGGTGGTCGCCCGGATCCACCCCGAACCCGCGCAGCCGGCGCTGCCTGCCGACCTGTCGGCGGTCACGGCCGACGCTTACCGGCAGGTGAAAAGCCGGCTGCGTGAGGTGATCGCGCGCCTCGGCGAGGAGGGCCGGCTGCGGCTTCCTTCGGAGGCGGAGCTCTCGAACGCGCTGGGCGTGAGCCGGGCGACGTTGCGGTCGGCGCTGCAATCGCTGCAGAAGGAGGGGCGGATCCGGCGCCTGCACGGCCACGGCACGTTCATCAACCGCCACGCGCTCGGCCTTGGCGCGAACCTCGCCGAGGCCGGCGCGTTCATGGACCTGCTCACCGAAGCCGGATACACCGCGTCGGTGCGCACGGCCGACCGGCGCGTCGTCGTGCTCGACGCGGACAAGGCGGCTTCGCTGGAAGTTCCGGACGGCGAGCTCGCGCTGCGGATCGAGCGGGTGTTCGCGGCGGACTCGGATCCGGCCGTGCACAGCGTCGACCACTTCCCCGTCCGGCTGCTGCCGGGCGAGCCGGAAACGCTGGACCCCGCGCGGTCGACGTTCGAATTCGTCCAGCGCCACCTCGGCCCGCCCGTGTGCTACTCCGTGGCCGAGGTGCGGCCGGTCCTGCCACCGGCCGACGTGGCGGCGGCACTGAAGATTTCACTGGCGCAGCCGGTGCTTCGGCTGCGCCACACGCACCTGCAGCCCGACGAGCGGCCCGTGGCGGTCACGGTCGTGCACGTGAACGACGAATACCTCCGGTTCTCCGTGATCCGGACCTACCTCGACGAATAGCGGCGAAAGCGATGACCACACTGGCGAACACGCCGCGGCTCGACCGCAAGGCGTGGGGCGTGCTTGCCCTCACCCTCGTGTTCTGGGTCGCCGACGGCTACGACACCTTCGTGCTGCTGATCACGGCCCGGCCGACGCTCACTGAGTTGCTGCCCCACGACCAGCTCGCGCATTTGACGACGTATCAAGGTTATCTGGTCGCCATCACGCTCGCGGGCTGGGCGACCGGCGGCATCGTGGGCGGTGTGGTCGGCGACCGGCTCGGCCGGCGCCGCACCATGATCGTCGCGGTGGCCGTGTACAGCGTGTTCACCGCGTGCTCGGCGCTCGCGGACACCTGGTGGGTCTTCGGGCTCACGCGTTTCTTCACCGGCATCGGGATCGGAGCCGAATGGGGCGTGGGCACCTCGCTGCTTCAGGAGGTGTGGCCGGAGAAGTGGCGGGCGAAGGGCGCGGGGCTGTTGCAGAGCGGGTTCTCCGTCGGTGGCGTGCTCGTATCGGGCCTGTGGGTGCTGCTCGGCTCGACGCTCGGGCTATCGTGGCGCTGGATGTACCTGTTCGGGGTGCTGCCGCTGGTGGTCGTGCTGCTGGTGCGCCGCCACATCCCGGAGTCGCAGCGCTGGGCGGCGCGCCGCCGTGACCGCACGGGCGTGGCGCAGCTGTTCGCGCCCGGGGTGCGGCGCAACTTCCTCGCCGCGCTCGCCGTGTCCGTCGCCATCACCGGCGGGTGGTGGGCGGTGAGCTCGTTCCTGCCGAGTTTCGTCGGCAGCCTCGTCGACGATCCGAAGCGGATCGCGTTCTACACCGGCTGGGCCGGGGCGCTCTACAACCTCGGGGAGATCGCGGGCTGTGTCCTGCTCGGGTTCCTCGCCGAGAGCTGGGGCCGCAAACTGTCGATCCAGGCGTATTTCCTCGGCAGCCTGGCGATCGTGCCGATCGTGTTCCTCACCGTGCACGACGCGGCGACGGCGACGTGGCTGCAGCTGATCGCCGGATTCCTGACCGGCGGCGTCTACAGCTGGTACACGGTGCACACGCCGGAGCTGTTCGCCACGTCGATCCGCGCCACTGCGATCAGCGTGGTGTTCAGCGGGTCGCGCTACCTCGCGATGGCGGGCGCGGTGCTGATCGGCCCGCTCTCGTCGGCGGTCGGCGGGTTCGGGCCCGCGGCCGCGATCTTCACCCCGATCTACCTGCTCGGCGTGCTCGCCGTGCTCTTCCTCCCCGAAACCAAGGGCAAGCCGCTCCCCGCCTGATCCCGCTCGCCGAAGTGTTGTTCGCTGGAGAAAGGACTTCCATCCATGACCGTGAAGGTCGACATCCGGGTTCCCGTCGGCCGGCCGCTGCCCGAGCTGACGAAGTTCATCGTGACGTGCGAAGAAGCCGGCTTCAACGGCGTCGGCGTGCACGACCACCACCACTCGGGCCGCGATGTCTACTCCGCGCTGACGCTGGCCGCGGCGGCGACGTCGAGGCTGCAGCTGTACCCGGCCACCACCAACACGGTCACCCGCCATCCGCTGGTGCTCGCCGCGATCGCGAACTCGCTCGCCGAGATCGGCCCCGGCCGCGTGCTGCTCACGCTCGCGCCGGGGTTCCTGAGTGTGGAGAAGGCGGGACGGCCGCAGGGCCGGCGCGAGCAGCTGGGTGAAGCCGTGACGGCGATCCGACGACTCGTCGCGGGCGAAACGGCCACTGTGGACGGTCACGAGATCAAGATGAACAACGTCGCCAAACCGGCGCCGGGGATCTTCGTGCTCGCCGCGGGCCCGAAGATGCTGGAGCTGGCCGGCGAGGTCGCCGACGGCGTGGTCATGCTCGCGGGACTGCACCCGGACAGCATCGAGGCAGCGCGTTCGCACGTGCGGGCGGGTGCACTACGAGCCGGGCGGGCGCCCGAGTCGGTGCAGGAGATCCTGATCGTGCCGACGGCGATCGAACCGTTCGAGACCGCCCACGAGTGGGTGCGGCGCGACTTCCGGCCGGGCAAGCCGTTCCTCAACTACCCGAGCACGGCCAATCTGCGCTGGCTGCGCGCCGCGGGGATAGACATCCCCGCCGACCACGACCCCACCGCCTTCTCCGCGGCCGAGGCCAAGCGGATCAGCGAGGCGTTCGGGCTGTTCGGCCCGGCCGAATACTGCGCCGACCGGCTATTGCAGGCCCAGGAGGAATCGGGCGTCGAGCACGTGTTCTTCTTCCCGTCGCACACCGCGGAGTCCGGCTACGACCTGCCGGAAGCCGACGTCGCGGCGTTCAAGGACGTGATCGGCCCGCGGCTGGCCGCCGGCTGAACCCGACCGGCCGTAGGTCCACTGTGGACTCACGGCCGGTCGCAGCCGTTAGGCTCACCGGCATGCTCACCACCGACGGCTACCTCCACCTGGTCGACCGCGCCCTCGACGGCATGGCTTCGACGCTCACCGAACTCGGCGACGACCTCGCCAACACCCGCCCGGCGCTGCCCGGTGCGAACTCGCCGTACGCGATCGTCACGCACTGTCTCGGCGTCATGACGTTCTGGGGCGGCCAGGTCGTGGCAGGCCGGACCGTCGAGCGGGACCGGGAAGCCGAGTTCTCCGCGGCCGGACCCGTCGCACCACTGGTGGCGCGACTGCGCGTCGTGCGCGAGGAATTCGGCGCGGACGTCGAAGGCGCGGTGCCGGCGGATCCACCGCGCGGCGAGGTCCCGCCGAAGTACCGCGGCACGCCGATCGGCACGACGCAGGGGGTGGCGCTGCAGCACGTGTACGAAGAACTCGCCCAGCACCGCGGGCACCTCGACCTGACGCGCGATGTTCTCCTGGCCAAGACTCGTGAGTGCGGTTGCCGGTTCTGACGCAGGTTCTAACCGGCGCGAACACTCACGAGTCCTGGAACCGGCGCGGCTCAGATGCTCTGGCTCACTTGGTGAAGTACCACTCCTCCGGGCTGCGCGCGGTCTGCACGGCCGGGAACGCCACGCCGCCCATGTTCTTCGCGACGACCTCCATGCCCTCCCGCAAAGGCATGTTGATCTGGCCCGGCAGGGTCTTCGCGGCGTAGTCCTCGTAGGCGGAAAAGGCGTTCTTGTCGTCGCTGTGGAGAGTCGCGTCGATGAGCTTGTTCAGCTGCGGGTCGTTGTAGTTGCCGATGTTGCCGGTGGAACCGGGCAGCAGCAGCTGGTCACCCGTCGGCACGGCGTTGTACTGCTGGTAGCCGAAGTAGCCCAGCTGCCATTCGCACCCGGGGCCCGAACCGTGGCAGCCGCTGAGGTCCGAGAGCAGCGAGTTGAACTCCGCGCCTTTCAGGTCGAGCACGATGCCCGCCGCGGCGGCGTCGGACTTCCACTGCTGCATGATCCGCCCGTAGGCCGGGTTCCCGGTGGAGTACTGCAAAGTGAGCTCCAGCCGGGTACCCGCCGCCACGCCGGCCCCGCACTGGTTGGCCGCGGTGCCCGGCGAGGTGCACGTCATGGCGCCGTTCTGAAGTGTCCAGCCGTGCGAGGTCAGGAGGCTCTTGGCCTTCGCCTTGTCGAACGGGTACGGGCCGGCGCCGCGTTCGGCGTCGGTCACGTAGGGGTTGTCCGGGTTGATCGGCACCGGGCCCGTGGTCACGGTGGCGTAGCCGCGGTAGGCGACGTTCACGTCGGTTTCCTGGTCCAGCGTCTGCTGCAGCGCCTGGCGCACGTAGAGCTGCTTGAACGCGGCGCCGAACTTCGGATTGTCCATGTTGAGCAACGTCGAGCTCCAGCCCCACGACGCCGCCGGCACGAGGTTGTAGTTGGCCTGCAACGGGTTCGTCGCCGGCACCTTCTCGTTCGCCTTCTTCGTCGGCAAATCCGCGCCCTGCACCGAGCCGACCGAGATGGTCTTGCCGCTGCGCAGCGTGTTGAACTCGGCGCTGGTGCTCGTGAACGGCTGCATCTTGTAGTGCGCCAGGTGCGGCTTGTCCGGACCGGAGTACTTCGGATTGGGGTCGTAGCTGATGTTGCCCTCGGCGTCGAACGACGTGAGGTGCCACGGCCCGTCCACGACCTGCCACAGCGGATCGGTCGCGTACTTCGAGAGGCCCTTGCTCTTGTTGTAAAGGTACTTGTACACCGCGTCGCACTTCGCGCGGTCCTGCGTGCAGCCGCCGCTGCCGGGCGCCGCGGAGTCGGACGTCTTGTCCCACGCCATCGGCAGCGGCGCGATCTGTGTGAGTTCCTGCCCGGTGAACCACGTCGGCGAATACGAGTCGGTGAGCTGGAACGTCACCTGCTGCGGCCCGGTCTCGGTCACCGACTTCACGTTGTCCGGGAACTGGCCGGGCACGTACTGGTACCAGTTGGCCTTTTCCGCGAACATCATGTTCATCCAGAAGAGCACGTCCTTGGCATTCACCGCTTCGCCGTTGGACCACTTGTACGGCTTGAGGTTGATGACGACCTTGGTGTCGTTGTCGCTGTACACCGGCGGATCCGCGAGGCTCTTGCGAGTGTTGAGCCCGATGCTGCCGCTGTTGTCGCCGAACCAGTACAGCTCGCGGTACATCAGCTGCTGCAGGTCGCCCGTCGCGTACCCGCTGTTGTGGGCGGCGTCGACGAACGGGAAGATCCAGTTGGGCTGGGCGCCCGGCGATTCGGCGAACACCGCTGTACCGCCTTCGCTCGGGGTGCCGCCACCCGAACCCGAGCCGCCGCCGCTGCACGCCGTGGCCAGCGCCGCCGCGGTCAGCAGCACCACCGGCGCGACAACAGCCTTGAGGCGATCACGCACTCTCATCCGTTTTCTCCTTGGTAGACCTTCGTCGCGTCGTATTCACGAGCGGCGTCGAGCGGGAAGTGGCAGGCGGCTTCGTGACCGTCGCCGAAGGACCTCAGCAGCGGTTCTTCGGCCGCGCAGATGTCTTGTGCGAACGGGCACCGCGTGCGGAACCGGCAGCCGGACGGCGGCGAGATCGCCGAGGGCAGTTCACCGGAAACCCCGCCACCGCGCTGATCCGCCCACGGGTCGGCGACGGGGACGGTGTCGATCAGCCCGCGCGTGTAGGGGTGGCGCGGCTGCCGGTAAACCTGCTCCGCCGGCCCCGTCTCCACGATCTTCCCGAGATACATCACGCCGATCCGCTGCGCGAGGTAGCGCACCACGGACAGGTCGTGCGAGATGAACACGTACGTGAGCCCGTGGCGCTCGCGTAGATCGTTCATCAGGTTCAGGATCTGCGCCTGCACGGAGACGTCCAGCGCCGACACCGGTTCGTCGGCCACGATCACCTTCGGTTCCAGCGCGAGCGCGCGGGCGAGGCCGACGCGCTGGCGCTGGCCACCGGAGAACTCGTGCGGGTAGCGCTCGGCGGCGTCGGCGGACAGGCCGACCTCACCGAGCAGCTCACGCACGCGCCGCGTCCGCGACGCCCGCGTGCCGGCGCCGTGGATCTCCAGCGGTTCGGCGATGATCGCGCCGACCCGCATGCGTGGGTCGAGGGAAGCGTACGGGTCCTGGAACACCAGGTGCGTGTCGCGCCGGTGCTGCCGCAGTTGGTCGCCACGCAGGGAAGTCAGCTCGGTTCCGCCGATGCGGATGTGCCCGGCAGTCGGCTTGTCGAGCCCGACGACCGCCCGGCCGATGGTCGTCTTGCCGCAGCCGGATTCGCCGACCAGACCGAAGGTCTCCCCTGCCGCGACGGTGAAACTCACGCCGGCCACCGCGGACATCGTCCCCGTGCGCCGCCGCAGCACGCCCTTCGTCACGGGAAAGTCCTTCACGAGGCCTTCGACTTCGAGCAGCGGCACGCCCTGGTCGGTACCCGTCGCCGGGGCGCCACCGGGTTCGTGCACCCGCACGACGCCGGGCGGGTCGTCGCCGCCCGGGTCGCCGACCGGATGGAAACACGCGTAGTCGTGGCCGGGCGAGCCGGCGCGCAGCTCCGGCTCCGTTTCGCGGCATCCGGCGGTCGCGTACCGGCACCGCGACGCGAACCGGCAGCCGACCGGCGGTTCGCGCAGATCCGGTGGCAGGCCGGGAATGCTGTAGAGCTTTCCGCCCGACTCGGCCGCGTTTTCCGGCAGTGCCTCGAAAAGCGCCTCCGTGTAGGGGTGCCGCGGATTGCCGAACAGCCGACGCGTGCCGGTGAGCTCCACGATCTTCCCGGCGTACATCACGGCGACGCGGTCGGCGCGGCCCGCGACCACGCCGAGGTCGTGTGTCACGAGGATCACGGCCATGCCCAGGCGACGGCGCAGCTCGTCGATGAGCTCCAGGATCTGGTGCTGCACGGTCACGTCGAGCGCCGTCGTCGGCTCGTCGGCGATGAGCAGCTCGGGTTCGCACACGAGTGCCCGGGCGATCATCACGCGCTGGCGCATGCCACCCGAAAGCTGGTGCGGGTAGTCCTCGGCGCGGGCGCGGGCATCCGGCAGGCCGACGAGCTCAAGCATCGTCACGGCCCGCTCGTGCAGTTCGCGCCGCGACAGCGTCGAATGCAGTTCCAGCGGTTCGCTCACCTGGCGCCCGATCGGGAGGGCAGGGTTGAGCGACGTCATCGGATCCTGGAACACGGTGCCGACCCGCTTGCCGCGCACCTCTCGCAGCTCGGCGGGGCCCATGGCCGCGACATCGTCGCCGCCCAGCAGGATCCGGCCCGACGCGATGAGCCCGCCGGGCGGGAGCAGCCGCAGGATCGACAGCGCGGTCATCGTCTTGCCGGACCCGGATTCGCCGACGAGGCCGAGCAGCTCGCCGCGGCCCAGCTGGAGCGTCACGCCGTCGACGGGGCGCACCACGCCGTCGCGCACGTCGATGGTGGTGTGCAGATCTTCCAGCCGCAGCACGGGATCGGTCATGGGTCAGCGCCTCCGCAGCCGGACTTCGAGCGCGTCGCGCAACGCGTCACCGAGCAGGTTGAACGCGACGACCACGAGCATGATCGCGAGCCCCGGCGGAAGGATCATCCACCAGTAGCCGTTCTGCACGAACTCCGTGCCGTCCGAGAGCATGTTGCCCCAGTCGGCGTGCGGCGGGGCGATGCCGAGACCGAGGTAGCTCAGTGCCGCCACCAGCAAGATCGCGTCGGCCACCTGGAAAGTCGCGTTGACGACGATGGTGCCGATCGCGTTGGGCATGATGTGGCGCAGCACCACGCGTCGTCCGCCGCCGCCCATCATGCGCACGGCCTGTACGTACTCGCGGGTGCGCAGCGAAAGCGTTTCGCCGCGCACGAGCCGCGCCGGGCTCAGCCACGCTCCGAACGACACGACCACGATGAGCAGCCCCACCGACGGCGAGAAGATCGCGGACAAGATGAGTACCAGAAACAGTGTGGGGATCGCGAGGAAGGTGTCGACGATCCGCATCATCACGGCGTCGACGACGCCGCCGGCGTAACCCGCGACCGCGCCCCAGAGCGTGCCGAAGAGCGTGGCGAGCACCGCGGCGGCCACGCCGATCTCGAGCGACGACCGCCCGCCCACCATGAGCCGGCCGAGCTCGTCGTAGCCGACGTCGTCGGTGCCCAGCGGATGCCCGCCACCCGGCGGCTGGTTGGCGCCGGCGAGGTCCGTCGCCACCTGCTCGGTGTGGTACACCAGCGGGCCGAGGAAGCAGAACAGGACGAACGCCACGATGAGGACGAGCCCGGCCATGGCGAGGCGATTTTCCAGGAATGCCCCCACGGTTGCCCGCCACGCGGACCTCACCGGCGCCGTCGACTCGGTCATCAGTACTTCACCCTCGGGTCGAGCAGGGCGTACCCGAGATCCGCGAGCAGGGAACCGGCCACGGTCGCGATCGCGACGACGAGCCCGATCCCCAGCAGCACCGGGTAGTCGTGCACCTGAGCACCCTGGATGAACGTGAAGCCCATGCCCGGGTAGTTGAACACCTGCTCGGTGATGAGCGCGCCGGCGAACAGCTGCGGCAGCGAGAGCCCCAACAGCGTCACGATCGGGACCAGCGAGTTGCGCAGCACATGGCGCGTGAGCACTTTGCCCTCGCTCGCGCCGCCCGCCAGCGCGGTGCGCACGTAGTCCTGGCTCAGGTTCTCCATCACCGACGAGCGGGCGTAGCGGCTGAACGTCGCGATGGTGATGAGCGCCAGCGTGAGCACCGGCAGGATCAGCGAGGGCGCCTGCGACAGGATCTCGCCGAGCGAATCACCGCTCGGACCGAGTGGTGAGAACCATTGCAGTTGCACGGCGAAGACGAGCACCAGAATCTCACCGAGGAAGAAGCTCGGCATCGAGTAGAACGCGAACGACAGCCCCGTCGCCACGTAGTCGCCCATCGTGTTGCGCTTGCGCGCCTGGTACACGCCCAGCGGCACCGCCACCACGAGTGCGACCAAAGTGGACAGTGTCATGAGGAGGATCGTCTTGGGCAGGTGGTCGGCGATCACGTCGGTCACCGGCTGGTTCAGCTTGTAGGAGTAGCCGAGATCACCGCGCAGCACCCGGCTCGCCCACGTGAGGAACTGCGCGGGCAACGACCGGTCGTAGCCGTTGTCGTGCAGGAAAGTGGCGATCTGCTGCTGCGTGGCCCTCGGGCCGAGAATCGCGCGGGCCGGGCCACCGGGTAGCAGGTGCAGCAGCACGAACGTGACCACCGCGACGAGTACGACCACCACGATCGACTGCAGGACGCGGCGTCCAAGGTACCCCGCCATCCACCCGTCCCAGATTCGTACCCGGGTCAGCCAACGGCCCGGTGCTTGCCTTACGCATACAACTACACCGGCAACGGCTCACCTGTCCACGTCGCCTGCGGAAACTGACTCGCCGCTGTCTCACCTGGTGATCAACCTACTTCGGGCTCTACCGATCTTCGAGTGTCCCGAGTAGAGGGTTTGGCAAACCGGACAATCCAGGGCAACGCGCGAAACTCGGGGTCGTCCGCATCGCGACGGATCGAGCAATCAGCGCGGTCCAGACCACTACCCGGACGCAACCGCCGAACCACCCAGCGCGGCCAGAAAATCCGCGACCGGCTCGTCCCGGTGAGCTTCGGGCAGCGTGACCGCCGAGACCTGCCGCGCGAAGCCCCGTCCGGCGAGCGGCCGGTCGGCCAGATCCGCGTGACCCGGCTTGCGCGCGGTCAGCGAACGCCGCGGCACCAGGCTCACGCCCTGGCCGGCCGCCACGAGTCCTTGCAGCGACTGATAGTCGGCGGCACGGAAGGTCACGTGCGGCTCGAATCCCGCGATGCGGCACATCGTTTCGTAGGCCTGCTCGTACGGCGGCCGGTGGGTGCGGGTGACCCACTGCTCGCCGGCCAGGTCGGCGAGCGCGACCTCCTCCGCGTCGACCAGAGGATGGTCCCATGGCAGCACCACGTGCAGCGGATCGTCGGGCATCGGCACGTGGTGCAGGTCGCGGTCC
Organism: Amycolatopsis sp.; assembly: GCA_035551175.1. Taxonomy (GTDB): domain Bacteria; phylum Actinomycetota; class Actinomycetes; order Mycobacteriales; family Pseudonocardiaceae; genus Amycolatopsis. Next base: position 128,222 of record DASZNR010000099.1, read on the forward strand.
ACTCGCCAAGGCGCGAAGTCGTAACCCCACCCCAGGACGACGTGGGCGGACCCCTCGCGCAGGCGGGTGAACGGATCGTCGCCGTGGGTGGCCGAAAGGCGCAGCCGCACGCCGGGATACTGTTCGCGAAACGTTTTGATCGCCGTCGGCAGCAGTTCGACTCCGGCGCTGGCGAACACGTCGATGCGCAGCTGCAAAGACGCGGCGCCGAGCGACCGTACTTCTCGTTCGAGCGCCGCGAGTTCACCGAACAGGCTCGTCGCGTGTGCGGCCAGCACCCTGCCGACCGCAGTGAGCTCCACGCCGCGCGCCGGCCGGTCGAGCAACGGCAACCCGACCTCGCTTTCGATCACCGACAACTGCTGCGAGACAGCCGATGGCGTGAGCCGCAACCGGTGCGCGGCGGCGGCGAAGGAGCCGCCTTCCACCACCTCGACGAGGATCCGCAGGCGCCCGATGTCCAGCATCGGGGCCTACTCGCCGGTGCCGGCGAGCGCCCGCCCGCCCAGCGTCGTCTCGACGAACGCGACGGCCGCCCGCGCGTTCTCCAGCCGGAAGGTGAGCAGCACGCGGTCGAACCCGTCGGAGCCACTCAGCTGCGCTTCAAGGCCCGCTACGATGCGGTTCAGCACCCGCTGCTGGCCGGACAGCAGCGGCGCCGGATCACCTCCGCGGCGTTCGAGCAGCGCGAGCTTCACCAGCAGCTCCGAACGCACGTCGCGCACGTGGCGGGCCGGCTCGCCGAGCCATTCCCCCACCGCCGCGCGGCCCTGGGGCGTCGTCTGCACGAGTGCGCGTGGCGGGCCGGAATCGCCGGGCTCGGTGCCCGCTCCGACCACGAGCGCACGCGCGATCAGACGATCGACGGCGCGATAGACGACGGGCTTCGGCAGCCGCCACACCCGTCCGACGGCACCGCCGCCGGACGTGAGCCGCACGAGCGCGAACCCGTGCGTCGGCGACTCCGCCACCAAGCACAGCACGATCCATTCGCTCAGCGACAACCGATCTTCCACGCCCGCCACTCTAGCCCCCGACTAGTCTCGGTGATACTAGTCGGGGGAAGATCGCGCTGCGATCAGCGCAGCGTGTCGCGTCCCGCGTAACGGGCCTCGGCGCCGAGCTCCTCCTCGATGCGGATGAGCTGGTTGTACTTCGCCGTGCGGTCCGAGCGCGACAGCGAGCCGGTCTTGATCTGGCCGCAGTTGGTGGCCACGGCGAGGTCGGCGATCGTCGTGTCCTCGGTTTCGCCCGAGCGGTGCGACATCACGGCCGAGTAGCCGGCCTTGTGCGCGGTCTCGACGGCTGCCAGCGTCTCGGTGAGCGTGCCGATCTGGTTGACCTTGATCAGGATCGAGTTCGCGATGCCGCGTTCGATGCCGTCTTTGAGGATCTCGACGTTGGTGCAGAACAGGTCGTCGCCGACGAGCTGCACGCGGTCACCGATCGAGTCGGTGAGCTGCTTCCAGCCGGCGTAGTCGTCCTGCGCCAGACCGTCCTCAATGGACACGATCGGGAAGCGCCGCGTGAGGCCTTCCAGGTACGCCACGTGTTCTTCGACGCTGCGCTTGCGGCCTTCGCCGGCGTAGTCGTAGCCCCCACCGGTGTAGAACTCCGACGCGGCGGGATCGAGCAGCAGCGCGATGTCGTCCCCCGGCGTGTACCCGGTCTGCTCGATGGCGCGCACGACGAACTCGAGCGCTTCGTCGGCCGAACCGAGCTGCGGGGCGAACCCGCCTTCGTCGCCGACGTTGGTGTTGTGTCCGGCTTCGTGCAAAGCCTTGCGCAGCGTGTGGAAGACCTCGGAGCCCATGCGCACGGCGTCGGCGAACGTCTCGGCGCCGACGGGACCGATCATGAACTCCTGGAAGTCGATCGGGTTGTCGGCATGAGCACCGCCGTTGACGATGTTCATCATCGGCATCGGCAACAGGTGCGCGTAGACCCCGCCGACGTAGCGATAGAGGGGCAGGTGGTTGGCGGCGGCGGCCGCCTTGACCACGGCGAGCGAGACCCCGAGCGTCGCGTTCGCACCGAGGCGCGCCTTGTTCGCGGTGCCGTCGAGCGCGATGAGCGCGCGGTCGACCTCGGCCTGCGCCTCGGCGTCGAGCCCGGTGACGGCCTCGGCGATCTCCTCGTTCACGGCGTCGATCGCCTTGCGCACGCCCTTGCCGTGGTAGCGGGACTTGTCGCCGTCGCGCAGCTCCACGGCTTCGCGCGTGCCGGTGGACGCACCCGACGGCACGGCCGCGCGCCCGCGCGACCCGTCGGCCAGCTCCACGTCGACCTCGACCGTCGGGTTCCCGCGGCTGTCCAGCACCTCGCGGCCCTTGACCCGGACGATGCTCGTCATCTCGCTCCTCGAAGGTTCGGCCGGAGCGCTCGTCGACACCGACCGTGGGCGCTGCGGCAACCGGCGGCACCACGGTGAGCCGCGAATCAGGGGGAGATTAGCAGAAAATTCTGAATCGATCCTGAACTTTCGGCGATGGATCCCGGCGCGCGTACGTCCCAGGTACCGACGCCCCCGGCCCCGGCCGAGACAGCTCACCGCTGGCCTGCGGGTTCGGCCGCCGAAGGACGGCCACGGGCCGTGCACACGACGCGCCGGGACGCCGATGCATTCCGGCGTGCTGCCCGTGTCGACCCGGACGTCCGAGGGCGCCATGCGGGCGTCCTTAATGGACCGTCCGGCCCGAGTCGACGCCTCCGCGGACACACTTCACGCAGGTGACAGGTCTCGTTCATCGCGACATCGGGCGGCGCGCTTAGGTTCTGCTGGCCGACGCCGAGGAGGGACCGATGTCCGAGTCCAGCAAGCACACCGTCAGCCGCCGGGGAGCACTCGGTCTGCTGGGGGCCGGGGCGGCCGTGCCGCTGCTCGGTACCGGCGTGGCGAGCGCCGCGCCGCGGAGCGCCGCGTTCGTGGCCGCAGGAGGGGTCGGGCACGACGCCGGTGCAGGGCCTGCACCTCACGTTCGGCCGCGACCCGGCGCGGCAGATGGTGGTTTCGTGGATCACCGAGGCGTCGGTGCGCAAACCTCGCGTCCACTACGGCACGCTCGACGGCGGCTTCGGCGCTGTCGCACAGGCCGACACCCGCACCTACGTCGACGGCACGTCCGGGCGCACCGTGTGGGTGCACCACGCGCTGCTGGAGAGGCTCAGCCCGAACACCGAATACCTCTACGCCGCGCAGCACGACGGCGCGACCCCGGACGCCGCCACCTTCCGCACCGCGCCCGCCGGGCGTTCGGCGTTCACCTTCACGAGCTTCGGCGACCAGTCGGCGCCACAGGTCACCTGGAACTCCGCCGGCGCCGTTGGCCTCGACGCGAACTCGACGCCGGCCACGAAGGACATCGTGACCGGCATCGAGACTGTCGCGCCGTTGTTCCACCTGCTCAACGGCGATCTGTGCTACGCGAACCTCGACCTCGACCGCGTGCGCACGTGGAACAACTTCTTCACCAACAACACCCGCTCGGCGCGCTACCGGCCATGGATGCCGGCCGCGGGCAACCACGAGATCGAGAAGCTCAACGGCGCCATCGGGCTCAGCGCGTACCAGACGTATTTCGCGCTGCCCTCGACCGAAACCGACGCCGAGCTCTCCGGCCTGTGGTACGGCTTCACCGCCGGTTCGGTGCGCGTGATCGTGCTGCAGAACGACGACAATGCGCTGCAGGACGGCGGTGACGTCTACATCAGCGGTTACTCCGGCGGCCGCCAGCTGGCCTGGCTGAAGAAGGAGCTGGCGGCGGCACGGGCCTCGCGGGACATCGACTGGATCGTCGTCGCGATGCACCAGGTCATGATCAGCACCTCGGACGCGAACGATTCGGACCTCGGCCTGCGCCAGAAGTACGGCCCACTGTTCGATCAGTACGGTGTGGACCTGGTGCTGTGCGGGCACGAGCACGACTACGAGCGGTCGCTAGCCGTGCACGGCGTGGTCTCCGGCAGCGAAACGCTCACGCCCAACCCGGTTTCCGCGGTCACCGACAACATCGACGCCACTCACGGCACCGTCCACATGGTCCTCGGCGGCGGCGGGGTTTCGGGCACCAGCAACGGAAGCTTCTTCAAGGACGGCACCGGAAAGGTCATCACGGCCGTGTCGCCGAAGGCCGACCCGGCAACCGGCAAGCGCGTGCCGACCTACGTCAGGGAACAAGCCGTGTGGAGCGCTGTCCGCGACGAGGAGCACCCCTACGGTTTTGCGGCCTTCACCGTCGACCCGGGCCGTCACCTCGGCGACACCACGACGATGCACGTGACCTACTACAACATCAACAAACCACACGGCGAGCTGTCGGTGTTCGAGAAGTTCTCGTTGCACCGCCGTCGTTCCGACGGCTGACCCGAACCGGACGGGGCGCCTCCGCAGGGCTCAGGCGCCCCAATCCGCGATGACGGCTTCGGTGTCCGCGCCCGGCTTCGGTGGCGACGACGGCACGTCGGGCACCGTGCGCGAAAATCGCGGTGCCGGCGCGGGTTGCACGACTCCGTCGAGTTCCACGAGACCGGCGCGCGCGGCGATGTGGGGGTGAGCCGCGACCTCGGCGGGTTCGAGTACGGGCGTCACGCAGGCGTCGACCTCCGCGAACGCCGTGGCCCACTCGTCGCGGGTGCGGGTGAGGAATTCGCGCGTGAACGCCGCGCGCAACTTCGGCCAGCCCGCTTTGTCCAGTTGCGGCGGCAGATCCGCGTCGGCGAGCCCCAGCCCGGCGAGCAGCGCCGCGTAGAACTGGGGTTCCAGTGCGCCGACGGCGACGTACTTCCCGTCCGCGCACACGTAGGTGTCGTAGAACGGCGCGCCGCCGTCGAGCAGGTTCGTGCCCCGCTCGTCGGACCACACCCCCAGGCCACGCAGCGACCACAGCATCTGCGCGAGCACGCTGGTGCCGTCGACCATCGCGGCGTCGACGACTTGACCGGCGCCGGTGCGTTCGCGTTCCCACAGTGCGGAGAGGATGCCGGTGAGCAGGAACATCGAGCCGCCGCCGAAGTCGCCGACGAGGTTGAGCGGCGGCACCGGCCGCTCGCCGGCGCGCCCGATGGCCCCCAGCACGCCGACGAGCCCGATGTAGTTGATGTCGTGCCCGGCTCGCTGCGCCAGCGGGCCGTCCTGACCCCAGCCGGTCATGCGGCCGTAGACCAGGCGCGGATTGCGTTCGTGGCAGTCGGCCGGGCCGACGCCGAGGCGTTCCGTGACGCCAGGGCGCAGGCCCTCCACCAGCACGTCGGCCTTCGCCGCGAGCCGAAGCACGAGGTCACGTCCCTCGGGGGTCTTCAGGTCGGCCGCGACGGAGCGCCGCCCGCGCAGCATCGGATCCGGCTTGCCACCAGAAAAGTCGAGCGACCCGGACGGCCGTTCGACGCGCACGACGTCCGCGCCCAGATCGGCGAGCACCAGGCACGCGTGCGGCCCCGGCCCGATCCCGGCCAGTTCCACGACTTTCAGCCCGCTCAGCGGTCCCGCCACGTGCGCTCCTCCTCGTCCGATGCCCGATCCCCCGGGGACCTTACCTGTGCTCACACGGCGAGTCGGGTGACCAGCGCCACGAGCTGCTCGCGCACGCCCGCGTCGAGCGGTGCCAGCATCGACTCGTTCACGCCCTCGACGACCGGGATCGCCACCGCGAGGACGTCGATCCGTTGACCTGCCGCAGGTGAGGTGGGCGATGTTCACGAAGGTCAGCCCCGACGGTGACGTGATGCCCTCCCTCACCCGCCCGTCGTCGCGCCGGACCCGTCCGCGCCGCCGGAGGAGTTGCGGCTCGCGGCGGCGGACCTCACGCCGGCCACCGAAGTGCCGGCGATGGCACCACTAGAGTCGCGGGCATGAGCGACACACTGATGTGGGAAGTCCGCGCGGCACCCGGCAAGCAGCAGGAGCTCCTTGCGTGGGTCGAGACCACCGCCGTCCCTGCGCTCACTGCCACCGACGGCCTCGCCGCCGCCGACGTGTACCTCGGCGGGCAGGATCGGGTCGTCGTGATCGCTCGCTGGGGCGACGCCACTCCGGCACGCCTGCCCGACCCGCCGGAGGACCTGCTGGCCCGGCCCACTTCACAGTGGCCTTTCCGCCACCACCGCCGAGTGGCGCCCTGACCAGCGCTTCTCACCCGATCCGGGGAGAGGATGGCTAGCCCACAGAAGGCTGGGTACCCGCTCAATTGTCCACCCCGGAAATCGGCACGACGGAAGGAGCCGGCATGGACGGCATGTTCGACCAGGCCAAGGACAAGGTTCAGGAATTCGCTGGCCAGCACGAGGACAAGGTCGGCGAAGGCGTCGACAAGGCCGCCGACTACGCCGACGAAAGGACCGGCGGCAAGCACGGCGACCAGATCCACCAGGGCGCGGACAAACTGAAGGAACGCTTCGGCGGCGGCGACCAGGACCAGCAGTAGCACCACCGGCGACGAGGCCTCCCGACCCGGTTCCCGAGCCGGCGGGAGGCCTCTTCGCACTCGTCGGGATTCTCCGGCCGAGACCCGCATGTGCGCCTCGGCGAGAGCGAGATCGTCCACTTCGGATCTGACCGAAGTGGACGATCGGAGCCGCCATGCGGCCACGGGTTTCAGCGCCGGTCCACGGTCAGCACCGGCCGCGACTCCGACCCGGGCAAGCGAGCACGGGACGACACGTCATCTCCGGCCATGGCTGATGTCGTACACCACCGGCGTGGACCGGGCGAACGTCTACAGTGGATGCACGGCGAAGGCGTCGGTCCACGTCTCATCCTGACGCGCGTGCTGAGATTCCGCGCGGCTGCGTTCACCAAGGAGAGCGCCAAGCACGTTGACGCGCCAACAGGGCCGAGGGACCAAGCAGGTTGATGCGCCCAGGGCCGACGGGCCAAGCGGATCGACACCGAACCGGGAGTCAGGCGTTCGCCTGGTCCCGCGCGGCCCGCACCATCACGGCCCGCGCGTTGCGGAGGTGGGCGGTCATCACGGCCCGTGCCCATTCGGCGTCGCCGGCGCGCAACGCGGCGGCGATCTCGACGTGGTGGGCGAGACTGCGCTGCAGGGACGATTCGTCGTAGGTGTGGAAGTTGCGCAGCACGACCGGTGCGTGCACGGCGGTCGCGAGCGCGCCGGCGAGCGCCGGGTGCCGGGCGAGGTTCACGATGCGGCTGTGGAACTCGCGGTTGAGCGGCACCAGCGTGTCGAGGTCCCGCGCCGGCCCGGGGCGGCCGGCCACGACCATGCGGGCAGCGAGCTCGTCCAGCGCCGTGAGGTCCTCGTCGGTCGCGTGCGGCGTCGCGAGCGCGGTGAGCTGCGGTTCGAGCAGCGTGCGCAGCTCGAAGATCCCCTCCAGCTCTTCGACACTCCACCGGCTCACGCGGGCGCCGCGATGGGGGACGAGCTCCACGAGCCCCTCGGCGGCCAGGCGGGTCAGTGCCTCGCGCACCGGGGTGCGGCTCACGCCGAGCCGGGCGGCCAGCTCTACCTCGCCAAGCCGCGAGCCGGCCGAAAACTCCCCGCGCAGGATCAGCTCACGCACGGCGTCGACGGTCCGGGCGGTCGAGGTCGCTGTTTGCGTCACCGTCACTCCGTCTCCGCAGATTGTGTGCAATCCAAGCCGGCTTCAGCACGACGGCCTGTACAGCGCCAAGTGTAGAGCGTAGTTTCGGTGAAAATGTATGCAAGGAGGATTTCGTGGGAAATCTGCTCGGTGCCGCCGGGACCCCGCGCAAGCGCCTGCGGGAGCTGCTCGCCGCCGCCATTCCGCTCGTCGCGCCCGGGGCGTACGACGCGCTTTCGGCCCGGCTGGTGGAGCAGGCCGGGTTCGACGCCGTGTACATGACGGGCTTCGGGACCACCGCGTCGCTGATCGGCCGGCCGGACGTCGGCCTGCTGTCGGGCGCGGAAATGGTCGACAACGCGACGCGCATCGGCTCGGCCGTCGACGTGCCCGTGATCGCCGACGCCGATACGGGCTACGGCAACGCGATCAACGTGATCCGTACGGTGCGCGCATACGAACAGGCCGGCGTCGCCGCGATCCACCTCGAAGACCAGGTGATGCCGAAGAAGTGCGGTCACATGGCGGGCAAAGCGGTGATTTCGCGCGAGGAGATGACCGGCAAGATCGCCGCTGCCGCCGCGGCGCGCCGCGACCCCGATTTCGTGCTCATCGCCCGCACGGACGCCGCGGCCGTCCACGGCCTCGACGATGCGATCGGCCGAGCGAAAGCCTATGCGGACGCCGGTGCCGACGTGTTGTTCGTCGAGGCACCCACCAGCGAAGAGAGCATCGAGCGCGTGGCGAGCCAGCTGAGGGACGTCGCGCCGCTCGTGTTCAACTGGGCCGAGGGCGGCCGCACCCCGCCGTTGCCCCTGTCGCGCATCGAGGAGCTGGGGTTTTCCCTCGTGCTGTATCCGATCGGCACCCTGCTGGCCGCGACCGCGAGCATCCGCTCGCTGCTGGAGGTCGTGCGCCGCGACGGCACGCCCGCGGCCGCGCTGCCGGACGTGCCGACGTTCGAGGAGTTCACGACGCTCATCGGGCTGCCCGAGGTGCGCGAACTGGAGCAGCGATTTTCCGGAGAATGATCAGGGTTTGCGCGCGGTGATCAGGAGGTGTTCCTCCGGCTGCGCACCGGGTTCGCCGGGCTCGAACACCTCGCAACGCCGGCCGGTCACCTCGAGCCCGGCCGCCCGCACCCGTCGTTCCAGATCGTCGGGCGCGAAGCTCGTCAGCCGCACCGGGTGTCCCAGGAACTCCAGCGGCACGTCCTCGATGTCGGCCGGCACGGTCACCAGCACGAAACGGCCGCCGCTGCGGAGCCAGCCGGCGATCTTGCCCAGCACCGTCTCCGTTTCGCCGCGTGTCATCTGCAGGAACGGGAAAAACGCGCACACCGCGTCCCAGCTGCCCGGCGTCGACTCCCACTCGCGCACGTCAACGTGCCGGAACTCCGCCCCGGGCACCTGCTCGCGCGCGATGCGCACCATCTCGCCCGACACGTCCAGCCCCGTCACCCGGTGCCCCGCCGCGACCAGCTCCTCGGCCACCGGCCGCCCGGTGCCGCTGCCGATATCGAGCACCCGCGACCCTGGCTCCAGCGCCGCCACCAACTCCCGCACCGCCCCCTCCACCACCGGCGGCCGTCCGAACGCCGCCTCGTAGCGCGCTCCGATGGCGTCGAACAGCTCCTCGGCCGTCACCGCTTCGTCACCCATCCCGGACTCCCCTCTGGTGTCGAGGGCCCACTGTGGCACAAATCGGGCGGGTTCAGGACTCATGAGTGGCCAGACCGGCTAGAACCGGTCTGGCCACTCACGAGTCTGGTCGGCCCAAATACCCCGCACGTGCCGGATGTGGCGATGCATCAAGGCCTCCGCGCCATCGGCGTCGCGGGCGACGACGAGGTCGAGCAGTTCGGCGTGTTCGCGGGAGGAGGGGACGAGCTCGCCGCGTTCGGCGAGGCCGCGGAGACCGTAGATGCGCGACCGGGAGCGCAGGGAGCGGACGGTCTCGACGAGGTGCGGATTGCCGGCCTGGTCGAGCAAGCGCAGGTGGAACTGCATGTCGGTGGCGACGTGGGCGATCAGGTCGCCTTCGGCGGCCGCCTGTTCGATGCGGGCGGCCAGCGGCCGCAGTTCGGCGATCACGGCGGGGTCCACGCCGACGGCGGCCAGGCGGCGGACGGTGGGCACCTCGATGAGGGCGCGCAGCTCACTGAGGTCGTCGAGGTCCTTTTCGGACGGTTCGGTGACCCGGAAGCCCTTGTTGCGCACCGTGTCGATCAAGCCCTCCTTGACGAGGTCGAGCATCGCCTCGCGCACCGGCGTGGCGGACACGCCGAACTGCGTGGCCAGGCTCGGCGCCGAGTACACGACGCCAGGGCGCAACTCGCCCGAGATGACGCCCGCGCGCAGGGTCTGCGTGATCTGGTCCCGCAGGTTGCGCTGGACACCGAACGCCGGCAACGTCAGCGTGAGGTGCTCCTCGGTCGTCAACGCGCTTCCCCCTTTGCGGCCTCGTAAGTAGTGGCGGCGACCACCAGATCCTCCCACGCCATTCCCACGCTCTTGAACAACCGGGGCCCCGGCCCGGGCACCGCCACCCCGCGCACGACGTCGGCGAGGGGCAGCAGCGCGTCCGGCGAAAGCACACCCTCGGCCACCGCCAGCACCACGTCACCGGCTTCCCGCAGCGCCGTCGGCACGGCTTCGACGACCACGGCCGCCCTGGCGGCCAACGCCGAGTCGACCTCGCGGACGCGGGGCTCGTGCGAACCCACCGCCACCACGACCGCGCCGTCGGCGACCAGCGAGCCGTCGAACAGCGGCGCGGACGCCGTCGTGCAGCACGCCACCAGATCGGCCGAAGCGACACCGGCCGGCGTCCCGACGCGCCCGCCGCAGGCCACGGCGAAGGCCTCCGCCGACGACCGGCCCACGACCACCACGTCCTCGACCGGTCGCACCGCCCGCATCGCCTCGACGTGACTCGCCGCCTGCGGACCCGTGCCGAACACCACGAGCCGCGCCGCATCGGCAGGCGCCAGCGCGTCGACGGCGACGGCCGACACCGCCGCCGTGCGCACCGCGGTCAGTGCGACCCCGTCGAGCAGGGCCAGAGGCGTCAGCGTTTCGCCGTCGAGCAGCAGGTACTCGCCCTGGATCCGCGGGCGCCCGCGCGCCGGGTTGCTCGGAGCGACGGTCGCGACCTTGACCCCGGCGTACAAGTCCCAGAACGCCGGCATCAGCAGGAACTGCCCGCTCGGCACCGGAACGACCGCGCGCGCCGGGTCGGCGGCCGGGTCGAGCCCGTCGGCGAGCGCGGACCGTAGGGCGGCGATCGCCGAAGTCATCGACGGGCGGGCGTCGAGCACCTCGATCACAGCTGGAACCCCGCGGGAAACGGGTCGTCCGGGTCGAGGAAGTACTGCGCGGTACCGGTGAGCCACGCGCGCCCGGTGATCGTGGGGACCACGGCCGGGTGTGCACCCACGGTCGTCTCCGCCACGAGCCGCCCGATGAAGTGCGTGCCGATGAACGACTCGTTGCGGAAATCCGTGTGCAGCGCCAGCTCGCCGCGCGCGTGCAGCTGCGCCATCCGCGCGCTGGTGCCGGTGCCGCACGGCGAACGGTCGAACCAGCCAGGGTGGATCGCCATCGCGTGCCGCGAAACCCGCGCGTCGGAACCCGGCGCCGCGAGGTACACGTGGTGGCACCCGGAAATCGCGGGGTTCTCCGGGTGCACCGGCCGATCGTGCGTATTGATCGCGTCCATGATGGACAGTCCCGCGTCGAGCAGCCGCTGCTTGTGCGCACGGTCGAACGGCAGGCCCAGCTCTTCGAGTCCGAGGATCGCGTAGAAGTTCCCGCCGAACGCCAGGTCGTAGCGCACCTGGCCGTACCCTGGCACGTCGACTTTCCGCTCCAGCGCCACCGAAAACGACGGCACGTTCCGGATCGTCACCGCCTTCGCCGCACCGCCGGTCACCGCGACCTCGGCGACGACCAGCCCGGCCGGCGTGTCGAGCCGGATCGTGGTGACCGGTTCCACGACCTCGACCATGCCCGTCTCGACGAGCACGGTGGCGACACCGATGGTGCCGTGCCCGCACATCGGCAGGCACCCGGAGACCTCGATGAACAGCACACCCCAGTCGGCGTCCTCGCGGGTCGGCGGCTGCAGGATCGCACCGCTCATCGCCGAATGCCCGCGGGGTTCATACATCAGCAGCTGCCGCAGATGGTCGAGATGCTCGACGAAGTACTGCCGGCGCTCGAACATCGTGGCTCCCGGCACGACGCCGACCCCACCCGTGATCACGCGGGTCGGCATGCCCTCGGTGTGGGAGTCGACGGCGTGGAACAGCCGCTTGGCGCGCATGGTCTAGAAAAGTCCTTCCTCGAGCGCTCGTTCGGTCGCCTGCCGCACCGCTTTTTCCTGCTCGGGTGTGAGCGGCACCCGCGGCGGCCGGCACGGTCCACCGTAGCGGCCCGCGATGTCCATGCTCAGCTTGATGGCCTGCACGAACTCCGTGCGCGAGTCCCAGCGCAGCAACGGGTGCAGCAGCCGGTACAGCGGCACGGCCTTGTCCAGCTCACCCGCCGACGCCGCAGCCCACAGCTCGCTCGTCGCCTTCGGGAAGGCGTTGGGGTAGCCCGCGACCCAGCCGGGCGCTCCCGCGATCGCCAGCTCCAGCGCGACGTCGTCGGCCCCGCACAGCACGTCGAGCCCTGGCGCCAGCTCCGCGATCCGGTACGGCCGGCGTACGTCGCCCGAGAACTCCTTCACCCCGGCGATCAGGCCCTCGGCGTAAAGCTCGGCCAACAGCTCCGGAACGAGATCGACCTTGGTGTCGAACGGGTTGTTGTAGGCCACGATCGGCACGCCGGCCTTCGCGACCTCGCGGTAGTGCGCGATCACCGCGCGTTCGTCGGCCCGGTAGGCGTTGGGCGGCAGCAACATCACGGCGGGGCAGCCGGCTTCCGCCGCGTCCTCGGCCCAACGCCGCGCTTCGGCCGCCCCGTAGGCCGCGACGCCCGGCATCACCGTGAACCCTTCGGGTGCGGCCTCGACCGCCGTGTGGACCACGCGAGTGCGCTCTTCTGCGCTCAGTGTCTGGTACTCCCCCAGCGAGCCGTTCGGGGTCACGCCGTCGCAGCCGCATTCGGCCAGCCACGCCAGATGCTCGGCGTACGCCTCGAAATCGAGGGCCGGCGAACCCGGCCCGGCCTCCCGCAGCGGCAGTGCCGCCGCCACCAGCACGCCGTGCCACGGTTTGTCGCGCCCCGTCATGAGCCCTCCAGCAAGTGCGGTGAATCCGTCGGAAATTCATGGTGCCATGTGTCATGTGACATTGTACAGTGACCTGACCTGGTTCCCCGCCCTGGAGGTCCCATGTCCGAGACAACTGGTGCGGCCCATCCGCAACTCACGTCCCACGGGCTGGCGGCCCGGCTCGAACGGCTGCCCGTCTCCCGGTTCCACTACAAGCTGCTCTTCGCGGGTGGCTTCGGCTACACCTTCGACGCGATGGACGGGGCGATCGTCGCCTTCATCCTCCCCTCGGTCACGAAGGAATGGGGGCTCTCGAGCGGAGCCACCGGCATCCTGGGCAGCAGCCTGCTCATCGGGTTTCTCTTCGGCGCGCTCGGCGCCGGCATCCTCGGCGACCGGATAGGCCGCCGCAAGGTGATGGTCAGCGCGCTCGTGCTGTACAGCATCGCGAGCCTCGTCGCGGCCGCCGCGCCGAACTTCGCCGTGTTGTTCGTCGCGCGCGTCGTCGCGGGCATGGGCACCGGGGCGGAGAGTGCGATCATCGCGCCGTACCTGTCGGAGTTCGTGCCTTCACGCGTGCGTGGGCGCTACGTCGGCTCGCTGGCCGGGTTCTTCGCGTTCGGTTACGTGTTCGCGAGCCTGCTGGGCTACTTCGTGGTCAGCGACGTGCCGCACGGCTGGCGCTGGGTGCAGGTGCTCACGTCGGTGCCGATCCTGATGCTGCTGTGGTGGCGGCGCACGCTGCCGGAGTCACCGCGGTTCCTGCACGTCCACGGACGAGTCGCCGAGGCCGAACTCGTGGTCTCCGACATCGAACGGCAAGTGCGCGAGCGCGTCGGTCCCCTGCCCGAACCGCAGCTGTCCACACAGGACGAAGACGTACAGATTTCGTCGGGCACCGTGTGGGGGAACCTGCGTTCGCTGGTGTCGACGGGCCTGCGCAAGACCACGATCACGTCGTGGATCTACTGGTTCGTCGCCATCTTCACCTACTACGGGTTCTTCACCTGGATCCCTTCGCTGCTCGTGAAGCAGGGCTTCGACATTTCGAAGAGCTTCCTGTTCTCGATCCTCATCTACCTCGCGCAGATTCCGGGCTACTACTCGGCGGCGTTCGTGAGCGAACGCCTCGAGCGCAAGTGGACGATCGTGATCTACCTGGCGGGCGGCGCCGTCGGCGCGCTGGGACTCGCGTTCGCGAGCAGCAGCACGCAGATCCTCGTGTGGGGCATCGTGCTGTCGTTCTTCATGAACGGCAATGCGGCGCTCGAATACTCCTACACATCGGAGATCTACCCGACGATGATCCGTACGACCGGGCTCGGTGTCGCGTCGGCGGTCGGGCGGATCGGCGGAATCATCGCGCCCATCGTGATCGGGTTCTCCTACGGCACGGTCGGGTTCGGCGGCGTGTTCGCGATGCTGCTGGTGCTGCTCCTGATCGGCGCCGGGGTGGTGGCGGTGTTTGGGCAACGCACGACCGGGCGCTCGCTCGAGGCGATCGGACAGGCGACCATCGGTCGTGAGTGAACCCTTATCGGGAGGTGCAGTGGTGGCAGCAGATCTCACCGTCCGGCACGTGAGCGTCGTCGACCCGGCGACGGAGCAGGTGGCCGGTGACCACACGATCCGCATCGCGGCCGGGCGGATCACGGCCGTGGAGCCCGATCCCGGCGACCCTGTCGGGTCGGGGGAACTGGACGGCTCGGGTCTGTTCGCGGTGCCGGGGTTGATCGACTGCCACGTGCACGTGAACGCGGTGAGCGCCGCGCTCGGCACCGTCGCCGACGCGTCGCCGGCGTACGTGGCAGCACAGGCCTCGCACTTGCTGAAGGACATGCTGGCGCGAGGCTTCACGAGCGTGCGGGACGTCGGGGGCGCCGACTTCGGCATCGCGGCCGCCGTCGCCGAGGGCTTGTTCACGGGTCCGCGGATCTTCTTCGGCGGCAAAGCGCTGTCGCAGACCGGCGGGCACGGCGACCTGCGCCCGGCGGGCCGCGACGTGCACGACCAGCACTACGCGATCCCCGTGCTCGGCCGGGTCTGCGACGGCGTCGACGAGGTCCGCCGCGCCGCCCGCGACGAGATCCGCCGAGGCGCGTACCACCTGAAGATCATGCTGTCCGGCGGCTGCGCGAGCCCGACCGACCGCGTCGACTCGCTGCAGTTCTCCGACGAGGAGGTGACCGCGATCGTCGAGGAGGCAGCCGCGGCGAACCTCTACACGGCCGGCCACGCCTACACCGCCGACGCCGTGAACCGCGGTCTGCGCCTCGGCGTCCGTACGATCGAACACGGCAACCTGCTCGACGAGACGTCGATCGATCTGTTCCTCGCGCACAACGCGTTTTACGTGCCCACGCTGATCACCTACCAGGCGCTGCTGGAGCAGAGCCGCGAACTCGGTTTCACGGCGGAACAGTACGAAAAGGTCGTGCGCGTGACCGAAAACGGTTACCAGGCCCTGCAGCTCGCGGACTCCGCGGGCGTCCGCATCGCCTACGGCAGCGACCTGCTTGGCGCGATGCAGGCGCGGCAGTCGGAGGAGTTCTCGTTGCGCGCGAAGGTCCAGACGCCCGGCGCGGTCCTGCGGTCGGCCACCACGGTCGCGGCGGAACTGCTGCGGCAGGAAGGCACTTTGGGCACGCTCGCGACCGGAGCGACCGGGGACGTGGTGCTCGCCCGGGCGAATCCGCTGGAGAGCCTCGACGTGCTCGCGAATCCGTCGACCGGGCTGGCGGCCGTGGTGCAGGACGGGGTGGTGCGCGTGCGGCACTGACCGGCGGGTGAACGCGCCGTCCGACGAACACGGTGATCACCGCCCTGGACTGGTGGCAGGCGATCACGATGGCGGCTTGATTCACGAAACTGCGCCGTGGTGGAGGCAGCCGTCGACGTGGGCGGACCCGAATGACAGCCGGGAAACGCCGCAGACCTGCGCAAGCGCGATCATTCGGCTCAACGGATGATCGAGAAAAGCGGGTACGTGCGCTTTTCGTGGTCCAGGACAATCGATCAAAGCGCTGAAGAATTCGCCATGCCCAGGTGGCAGACTCATCAGTGAAGTGATCTCACCAACGGTGGTTCTGGTGCTGATGGTCTGATGGTGCTCGCGGGAACGCTCTGGCACGGACCCCGACGAGCTGCGGGGCCGGAGACGAAGGACGGGGAGCTCCTGATAGGACTGGATTTGCGAAGATCA